>NZ_CP061274.1:0-619667 GCF_014775655.1 Clavibacter zhangzhiyongii
ATGTCCGACCGCTCCGACCCGACGCACGCGATCTGGCAGAAGGTGCTGTCCGCCCTCACCGCGGACGACCGCATCACGCCGCAGCTGCACGGCTTCATCAGCCTGGTCGAGCCGAAGGGCGTGATGACCGGCACCCTCTACCTCGAGGTGCCCAACGACCTGACCCGCGGGATGCTCGAGCAGCGCATCCGCGTCCCCCTCCTCAACGCCATCGGCTCGCTCGACGAGGCGGCCGGCGTGAGCAACTTCGCCATCGTGGTCAACCCCGAGATCGCGCAGGACGCCTTCGCCCAGCACCCCGAGCCGGCCGCCGAGCAGCCCTACATCGAGACGCCGACCATCACCGCGCCCACGGACAACCCCGGGCTGCCCGCGTCGCCGTCCCGCGGCGACTCCCGCCTCAACCCGAAGTACGGCTTCGACACCTTCGTCATCGGCGGATCCAACCGCTTCGCCCACGCAGCAGCGGTCGCGGTCGCCGAGGCGCCCGCCAAGGCCTACAACCCCCTCTTCATCTACGGGGACTCCGGGTTGGGCAAGACCCACCTGCTCCACGCGATCGGGCACTACGCCATCAGCCTCTACCCGGGCATCCGCGTGCGGTACGTGAGCTCCGAGGAGTTCACGAACGACTTCATCAACTCGATCGCGAACAACCGCTCATCGCTGTTCCAGTCGCGCTACCGCGACAACGACATCCTCCTGATCGACGACATCCAGTTCCTCCAGGGCAAGGACTCCACCCAGGAGGCCTTCTTCCACACCTTCAACACGCTGCACGACCACAACAAGCAGGTGGTCATCACGAGCGACCTGCCCCCGAAGCACCTCACGGGCTTCGAGGACCGGATGCGCTCGCGCTTCGAGTGGGGCCTGATCACCGACGTGCAGGCGCCGGACCTCGAGACCCGCATCGCGATCCTGCGGAAGAAGGCCCAGAGCGAGAAGCTGCAGGTGCCGGACGACATCCTCGAGTACATGGCCACGAAGGTCACCTCGAACATCCGCGAGCTCGAGGGCACGCTCATCCGCGTCACGGCCTTCGCGAGCCTCAACAAGACGCCGGTCGACCTCGCGCTCGTGCAGACGGTGCTCAAGGACCTCATCACGCTCGACGAGGACAACGTCATCGCGCCGGTCGACATCATCAACCACACCGCTGCCTACTTCAAGCTGACCGTCGACGACCTGTACGGCTCGTCGCGCTCGCAGGCGGTCGCCACGGCCCGGCAGATCGCCATGTACCTGTGCCGGGAGCTGACGAACCTCTCGCTGCCGAAGATCGGCCAGCTGTTCGGCAACCGCGACCACACCACGGTCATGTACGCGAACAAGAAGATCACCGAGCTCATGAAGGAGCGTCGGTCCATCTACAACCAGGTCACGGAGCTCACGAGCCGGATCAAGCAGAACCACCGCTACGGCAAGATGTGACGCCGTGCGCTCGCGCCCCGGGGCTGTGAGCGGAGCACGACGGGGGAGAAGGGGTCGGACCAGGGGTCCGGCCCCTTCTGCTGTCTCCGGTGCCCCAAGTCGGTGCGATGGGCGTCCACCGTGCCGCCGAGGAAGCCTCGACGAGGACGATCCCGACGCTCGGACGCGCTGGCCGGACGCCCGAGGGTCTCCGATGCGGGTCAGAGAGGTCGTTCCCCACAGTGTGCACAGAGTGTGGATAACTGTGGAGAACCGCCGGACGCGATGTGGGTTCGCGGAGGTCGCCTGTGGAACGGGCTCCGTCGCCAGGAGGTCGTTCCGCCGAGTCCCCAGGCCGCTCCACACGCGTCCCACAACTTCCAGACGTGTAGTTCCCCCTCGATGACCGGGACTCCGGGAGTTGTCCACAGATTCCACAGCGGTTAAGACTATTGATCCTTAAACCCTTCATTGGATGTCGCCCAAGAACCTCAGGGTGTGGAGGGATCGACGGTCGTGGAGGCCCCCGTCGGCACGGCTAGCATTGACCGACAAATCTTCCGCTCATCGAGGGGTCCACAACGTGAAGTTCCAAGTCAACAGGGACGTCTTCAGCGAGGCGGTGTCCTTCGCCGTCAAGCTGCTGCCCCAGCGCACGACCCTCCCGATCCTCAGCGGTGTGCTCATCGAGGCGACCGAGGACGGGCTGATGCTGTCGTCGTTCGACTACGAGGTCTCGGCGCGCACGCAGATCCAGGCGGACATCGAGGAGGCCGGTCGCGTGCTCGTCTCCGGTCGCCTGCTGGCCGACATCGCCAACCGGCTGCCGAACGCGCCGGTGCGCTTCACGACCGAGGACTCGAAGATCTCCGTCTCGTGCGGATCCGCCCACTTCACGCTGCTGAGCATGCCCGTCGAGGAGTACCCGACCCTGCCGCAGATCTCCGAGCAGTCCGGCCTCCTGCCGGCCGAGCATTTCGCGGCGGCCGTGTCGCAGGTCGCCGTCGCCGCCTCGCGCGACGACGTGACCCCCGTCATCACCGGCGTGCAGCTCGAGGTGGGGGAGACCAGCCTCGGCCTCATCGCGACCGACCGCTACCGCGTCGCGGTGCGGGAGATCGACTGGGACGGCGGCGACTCCACGACGGACGGCGCCAGCCGGACCGCCCTCGTGCCCGCGCGCACGCTGCAGGAGATCGGCAAGACGTTCGGCCACAGCGGCACGATCTCGGTGGCCATCACCGATACCGACGACCGCCAGCTCATCGCCTTCAGCGCCGACCGGAAGACGGTCACGTCGCTGCTCATCCGCGGCAACTTCCCGCCCGTCAAGCGCCTCTTCCCCGAGACGGTCGACAACTACGCGGTCATCAACACCGCCGACCTCATCGAGGCCACGCGGCGCGTGCAGCTCGTCCTCGAGCGCGAGGCGGCCCTGCGCTTCACCTTCACCATCGACGGCCTCACCCTGGAGGCCATCGGCTCCGAGCACGCGCAGGCATCGGAGAGCATCGACGCCCTCCTCACCGGCGTGGACACCGTGGTCTCGCTCAAGCCGCAGTTCCTGCTGGACGGCCTCGGCGCCGTCCACTCCGAGTTCGTCCGCCTGTCGTTCACGAAGACGGACAACCCCAACAAGCCCGGTCCCGTGCTGATCACCAGTCAGTCGTCGAAGGACCAGGCTGGAGCAGACAACTACCGGTACCTGCTGCAGCCGAACCTGCTGCTGCGCTAGACCGCGATCAAGGAGAGAACATGCACATCGGACTCGTCGGACTCGGCAAGATGGGCGCTCGCATGCGCGCGCGCCTCGAGAAGAACGGCATCGAGGTGACCGGCTACGACACCAACCCGGATGTCTCCGACGTGGCCACGCTCGAGGACCTGGCGGCGGCGCTGCCCACCCCGCGCCTGGTCTGGGTCATGGTGCCCGCGGGCAAGGTGACGCAGAACGTCGTGGGCGACCTCGCTCGCATCCTCGAGCCGGGCGACCTCGTCATCGACGGCGGCAACTCCAAGTTCACCGACGACTTCGCCCACGCGGGCCTGCTCAAGGACAAGGGCATCGATTTCGTCGACGCCGGCGTCTCGGGCGGCGTCTGGGGCCTCGAGAACGGCTACGGCCTCATGGTCGGCGGCCCCGCCGAGCAGGTCCAGCGCGCGATGCCCGTCTTCGACGCGCTGCGTCCCGAGGGTCCTCGCGAGGAGGGCTTCGTCCACGTCGGCGACTCCGGCGCCGGGCACTACGCGAAGATGGTCCACAACGGCATCGAGTACGCGATGATGCAGTCGTTCGCGGAGGGCTACGAGCTCCTCGCTGCTCGCACGGACATCATCAAGGACGTCACCGGCACGTTCGAGGCGTGGCAGCGCGGCACGGTCGTGCGCTCCTGGCTGCTCGAGCTGCTGGTCAAGGCGCTCAAGGAGGACCCGGGCTTCGCCGACATCGAGGGCTTCGTGCAGGACTCGGGCGAGGGCCGCTGGACGATCGAGGAGGCGCTCGACAACGCCGTCCCGATGCCCGCCATCAGCGCGTCGATCTTCGCGCGCTTCTCCTCCCGCCAGGAGGACTCGCCGGCCATGAAGGCCGTCGCGGCGCTGCGCAACCAGTTCGGCGGCCACTCGGTGCAGAAGAAGTCCTGACCACCGGATGATCGTCCGTCACCTCTCCCTGGGTGACTTCCGCAACTACACCCGCGCGGACGTCGAGCTCCTGCCCGGGGCGACCCTCTTCGTGGGGAGCAACGGGCAGGGCAAGACGAACCTGGTGGAGGCGCTGGGCTTCCTGAGCACGCTCGGGTCGCACCGCGTCTCCACCGACCAGGCGCTGATCCGCCAGGGGGCGGAGTCCGCCGTGATCCGGGCGCTGCTGCAGCACGCGGGTCGCGAGCTCCGGGTCGAGGTGCAGATCAACCGCTCGGCGGCGAACCGCGCGCAGGTCAACAGCACGCCGACGAAGCCGCGCGAGCTCCCGCGGTACTTCTCGAGCGTGCTGTTCGCGCCGGAGGACCTCGCGCTCGTGCGCGGCGATCCGTCCGGTCGGCGCCGGCTGCTCGACCAGCTGCTCGTGCTCCGCACCCCGCGCCTGGCGGGCGTCCTCTCGGACTACGAGCGGGCGCTCAAACAGCGCAACACCCTGCTGAAGTCCGCTCGCGCGCGGGGGATGAAGGCCGACTTGCTCGGGACCCTCGACATCTGGGATGAGCGGCTGGTGTCCATCGGCTCGCAGATCATCGCGGCGCGCGGAGCACTCGTGGAAGCCTTGCAGCCGGAGCTGGCGCGCGCCTACCTGGCGGTGGCGGGATCCGACCACGGCCCGTCGGCGCGACCGGAGCTCAGCATCCTCGCCGACGACCCGGGGGAGGACGACGGGGCAGACGAGTCCGGCGCTCGCGACGGCGCGCGGTTCACGCGGACCGAGGACGTGGTCCCGGTGTTCGCCGCCGCCATCGCGCGGATGCGCCCCCGCGAGCTGGAGCGCGGCCTCACCCTGGTGGGCCCCCACCGCGACGACGTGCTGTTCCGCCTCAACGGGTTACCCGCGAAGGGCTACGCCAGCCACGGGGAGTCGTGGTCGTTCGCCCTCGCCATCAAGCTCGCCTCGGCGGAGCTGCTGCGACGCGACTCGCAGACGGGGGACCCGGTCCTCATCCTCGACGACGTGTTCGCCGAGCTCGACCAGGCCCGGCGCGGCCGCCTCGCGGAGGCCGTCACCGGGTTCGAGCAGGTGCTCATCACCGCCGCCGTGTTCGAGGACGTGCCCGCGCACCTGGCGGCGAACGCGGTGCACATCCGGGCAGGCGAGATCGTGGAGGCGCCGAACCCGGTGACGTCAGCCGACGAGGACGGGGGAGGGGCGTGATCCCCCGTGCTCCCGACGGCGGCCCGATGCCGGAGTCCGAGGCGGTCGCCGTCTACCGACGATTCCGCCGGGTGTTCGGCGACGCGTCGGTGCGCTCGCCCTCCGCACGGAAGCGCCGCGAGCAGAAGGCCGGCAGCTCGCCCTTCCAGCCCGGGCGGGATCCGGACTCCCTCGGGAACGTCATGGATTCGCTCACATCGCGGATGGGGTGGACCTCGTCCCTCTCGCAGGCCGAGCTCATGGCCGCGTGGACCACCATCGCCGGCGAGGAGACCGCCGTGCACTCCTCTCCCGTCGGCATCGAGGACGGCCTGCTCACCGTCGAGTGCGAGTCCACGGCGTGGGCGACGCAGCTCCGGTTGATGCGCGTGGAGATCACGACGCGCATCGCCGAGCGCTTCCCCGACGCGGGCATCCGGTCGATCCGCTTCCAGGGGCCCAACGCCCCGTCCTGGAAAAAGGGTCCCAGGTCGATCCCAGGGCGGGGTCCGCGCGATACCTACGGCTAGGGAGGCGAATCACCTCACCCCCGGCGCGAAAACGCGTCAGCGGGCCGGATAGGCGGTGCGGAGCCTACTCCTGCGATAGAATGAGGGGTCGCCCGCAGCCAAGGGACGACGGTCGGCGGATCACCTCGTGATCGGCGCGCGACCGCCGTCGGGCAGGGGCGCGTCGACGCGGCAGGAGCCACCACCCCATGACATCGGATGCCTCTCAGGACCTCCCCGACGACTCCACCCCTGACGAGGTGGAGGTCGAGGAGACGCACAACGACTCCGACCACATCACGCGCCAGCAGGTGAGCAACGACTACGGCGCCAACGAGATCCAGGTGCTCGAGGGCCTGGAGGCCGTGCGCAAGCGGCCCGGCATGTACATCGGGTCCACCGGACCCCGCGGCCTGCACCACCTGGTGAGCGAGATCGTCGACAACTCGGTCGACGAGGCCCTCGCCGGCTACGCCAGCGACATCCAGGTCACCATGCGCCGTGACGGCGGCATCCGCGTCGTCGACGACGGCCGCGGGATCCCGGTCGACATCCACCCCGTCGAGGGCATCTCCACCGTCGAGCTCGTGCTCACGAAGCTGCACGCCGGCGGCAAGTTCGGCGGCGGCGGGTACGCGGTGTCGGGCGGACTGCACGGCGTCGGCAGCTCCGTGGTCAACGCGCTGTCGGAGCGCCTCGACGTCGAGGTGCGTCGCCAGGGCGCCGTCTGGCGCCAGAGCTTCACCATCGGCGTGCCGGACGCGCCGCTGGAGAAGGGCGAGGGATCCACCGAGACCGGCACCACCATCACCTTCTGGCCGAGCCGCGAGATCTTCGAGACCGTCGAGTTCGACTACGACACGCTCCGCGCGCGCTTCCAGCAGATGGCGTTCCTCAACAAGGGCCTCGCGCTCACGCTCCACGACGAGCGCTCGGGCGACCCCGCGGAGCACCGCACCGAGAAGTTCCTCTACGAGCGGGGCCTCGTCGACTACGTCGAGCACCTCGTGAAGGCGAAGAAGACCGAGGTCGTCAACGCCGACGTCATCGCCTTCGAGTCCGAGGACACGGTCAAGAAGATCAGCCTCGAGGTCGCGATGCAGTGGACCACCTCCTACACGGAGAGCGTCCACACCTACGCGAACACCATCAACACGCACGAGGGCGGCACGCACGAGGAGGGGTTCCGCGCGGCGCTCACCACGCTGGTGAACCGCTACGCGCGGGAGAACAAGCTGCTCCGCGAGAAGGACGAGAACCTCACGGGCGACGACGTCCGCGAGGGCCTCACCGCCGTCATCTCCGTGAAGCTCGGCGAGCCGCAGTTCGAGGGCCAGACGAAGACGAAGCTCGGCAACACGGAGGCGAAGGCCTACGTCCAGCGCATCGTCGGCCAGCAGCTCGGCGACTGGCTCGAGAAGAACCCGTCGCAGGCGAAGGACATCATCCGCAAGGGCATGCAGGCGTCCCAGGCGCGGCTCGCCGCGCGCAAGGCGCGCGAGCAGACCCGACGCAAGGGCCTGCTCGAGTCGGGCGGCATGCCCGGCAAGCTCAAGGACTGCCAGAGCAAGGACCCGGCGCTCTCCGAGGTCTTCCTGGTCGAGGGCGACTCGGCCGGCGGATCCGCGGTGCAGGGCCGGAACCCCACGACGCAGGCGATCCTGCCGCTGCGGGGCAAGATCCTCAACGTGGAGAAGGCCCGCCTCGACCGCGCGCTGCAGAACAACGAGGTGCAGTCCATGATCACCGCGTTCGGCGCGGGCATCGGCGAGGACTTCAACGCCGAGAAGGTCAGGTACCACAAGATCGTGCTGATGGCCGACGCGGACGTCGACGGCCAGCACATCACGACCCTGCTGCTCACCCTGCTGTTCCGCTACATGCGGCCGCTCATCGAGCTCGGCTACGTGTACCTCGCGCAGCCGCCGCTGTACCGGCTCAAGTGGTCGAACGCCGACCACCAGTACGTCTACACGGACGCCGAGCGCGACGCGCTGCTGGCGCACGGGCAGGCGAACGGCAAGCGGATCCCGAAGGACAACGGCATCCAGCGCTACAAGGGCCTCGGCGAGATGGACTACAAGGAGCTGTGGGAGACCACCATGGATCCCGCCACGCGCACGCTCATGCAGGTCACCCTCGACGACGCGGCCGGGGCGGACGAGGTCTTCTCGACGCTGATGGGCGAGGACGTCGAGTCGCGACGCAGCTTCATCCAGCGCAACGCCAAGGACGTCCGGTTCCTCGACATCTGATCGGCCGCGCGGCGGCCCGGCCCGATCCCGGCCGCCGCCCCGCATCGACTCCACGCTCCATCGACATCTGAACGGGACCTCCATGGCCGACGACAACACTCCGGACGACGAGCAGGGCACGGGGGCGACCCCGGACGACGAGCAGGCATCGTCCACCGACGACGCGCTCCCCCAGGAGGGCGTGACGCCGGCGTCCTCCGCCGCCGCGGCTTCCGACTCCCTGCCGGGCGCCATCATCGACCCCGACGCCACGGTCGTGGTCACGCACGACCGCATCGAGCAGGTCGACCTCCAGCTCGAGATGCAGCGCTCGTTCCTCGACTACGCCATGAGCGTCATCGTGCAGCGCGCACTCCCCGAGGTGCGGGACGGCTTGAAGCCCGTCCACCGCCGCGTGATCTACGCCATGTACGACGGCGGGTACCGCCCCGACCGCTCGTTCTTCAAGTCGGCCCGCGTGGTCGGCGAGGTCATGGGCCAGTTCCACCCGCACGGCGACTCCTCCATCTACGACGCGCTGGTGCGCCTCGTGCAGCCGTGGAGCCTGCGCTACCCGCTCGCGCTCGGCCAGGGCAACTTCGGCTCCGCCGGCAACGACGGCGCGGCCGCCCCCCGGTACACCGAGACCAAGATGGCCCCGCTCGCCATGGAGATGGTCCGGGACATCACCGAGGACACCGTCGACTTCCAGGACAACTACGACGGTCGCACGCTCGAGCCGAAGATCCTGCCGTCGCGCTTCCCGAACCTGCTGGTCAACGGATCCGTCGGCATCGCGGTCGGCATGGCCACCAACATCCCGCCGCACAACCTCCGCGAGGTCGCCGCCGGCGCCCAGTGGCTGCTCGCGCACCCGGACGCGAACCGGGAGGAGCTGCTCGAGGCGCTCCTCGAGCGGATCAAGGGCCCCGACTTCCCCACGGGCGCGCAGGTGCTCGGCACCAAGGGCATCATCGACGCGTACCGGACGGGCCGCGGGTCCATCACGATGCGCGCCGTGGTCGCGGTCGAGGAGATCCAGGGGCGCGTGTGCCTCGTGGTCACCGAGCTGCCGTACCAGGTCAACCCCGACAACCTGGCCATCAAGATCGCCGAGCTCGTGAAGGACGGCAAGCTCGGCGGCGTCGCCGACATCCGCGACGAGACCTCGGGCCGCACCGGCCAGCGCCTCGTCATCGTGCTGAAGCGCGACGCGGTCGCGAAGGTCGTGCTGAACAACCTCTACAAGCACACGCAGCTGCAGGAGAACTTCGGCGCGAACATGCTCGCGATCGTCGACGGGATCCCGCGCACGCTCGCGCTCGACGGCTTCATCTCCGCGTGGGTCGACCACCAGATCGACGTCATCGTGCGCCGCACGCAGTACCGGCTCAACGAGGCCGAGGCGCGCGCCCACATCCTGCGCGGCTACCTCAAGGCGCTCGACGCCCTCGACGAGGTCATCGCCCTCATCCGCCGGTCTGAGACGGTCGAGGTCGCGCGCAGCGGGCTGATGAAGCTGCTCGACATCGACGAGCTCCAGGCCAACGCCATCCTCGAGATGCAGCTGCGCCGCCTCGCGGCGCTCGAGCGCCAGAAGATCCAGGACCAGGCGGCCGAGCTCGAGGAGCGCATCGCCGAGTACAAGCACATCCTGGCGACGCCGTCCGTGCAGCGCGAGATCATCAGCACCGAGCTGCAGGAGATCACCGACAAGTACGGCGACGACCGGCGCACGGAGATCATGCTCGGCTTCGACGGCGACATGAGCATGGAGGACCTCATCCCCGAGGAGGAGATGGTGGTCACGGTCACGCGCGGCGGGTACATCAAGCGCACGCGCATCGACAACTACCGCAGCCAGCACCGCGGCGGCAAGGGCGTCCGCGGCGCGCAGCTCCGGGCCGACGACGTGGTCGAGCACTTCTTCGTCACCACGACGCACCACTGGCTCCTCTTCCTCACGGACAAGGGCCGCGTCTACCGCGCCAAGGCGTACGAGCTGCAGGAGGCCGGCCGCGACGCCAAGGGCCAGCACGTCGCCAACCTGCTCGCCATGCAGCCCGACGAGGAGATCCAGCAGGTCCTCGACATCCGCGACTACCAGGTGGCGCAGTACCTCGTGCTCGCGACCCGCGACGGTCTGATGAAGAAGACGGCCCTCACGGAGTACGACACGAACCGCACGGGCGGCATCATCGCGATCAACCTCCGCGACGGCGATGCGCTCGTGTCGGCGCTGCTCGTGGACGAGGACGACGACCTGCTGCTCGTGTCGCGCAAGGGCATGTCGCTGCGGTTCTCCGCCGACAACTCCGCCCTCCGGCCCATGGGTCGCTCGACCTCGGGCGTGAAGGGCATGACGTTCCGCGGGGACGACACGCTGCTCAGCGCCTCCGTCGTCGGCGAGCAGGGCTTCGTCTTCGTGGTCACCGAGGGCGGCTTCGCCAAGCGCACCGCGGCGGACCAGTACCGCGTGCAGAACCGCGGCGGCATGGGCATCAAGGTGGCCAAGCTGCAGGATGCCCGCGGCGACCTCGCCGGCGCGCTGATCGTGGGCGAGGACGACGAGATCCTCGTCGTGCTCGCCAGCGGCAAGGTGGTACGCTCTGCGGTGGCCGAGGTCCCGGCGAAGGGCAGAGACACCATGGGTGTCGTGTTCGCCCGTTTCGCGGACGACGACAGGATCATCTCACTGGCCAAGAACTCCGAACGCAACCTGGTGGTCCCCGAAGCTGCGCCCGACGCGTCCGACGGTACCGCTGCTGGGAAGGGAACACCCGATGAGTAGTGTCGCCGAGAAGCTCGCGAAGAAGTCGTCGCGAGCGACAACCACCAAGCAGGTGCGTCTCAAGCTCGTGTACGTCGACTTCTGGTCGGCGCTCAAGCTCGCCTTCCTCTTCTCCGTCGTGCTCGGCGTCATCACGGTCGTGGCCACGTTCCTCATCTACGTCGTGCTGCAGACCACGAACGTGTTCGGCACGGTGGACCAGCTGTTCCAGGAGGTCTCCGGATCCGCGGACTTCTCCCTGCAGGACGTGTTCGGTCTCGGCCAGGTGCTCGGCTTCGCCATCGTGGTGGCCGTGCTCAACATCGTCGTCGGCACCGTCCTCGGTGCCGTCGCCGCGCTGCTGTACAACCTCAGCGTGCGCATCACGGGCGGTGTCCTCGTCGGCTTCACCAACGCGTAGCCGATTGGGAGAAACGGGCAGGCGTACGGTAACGTAGTCCTGCCCGATGGGGATATAGCTCAGTTGGTTAGAGCGCTTCACTGATAATGAAGAGGTCCCAGGTTCAAATCCTGGTATCCCCACCAACACCCCCGGATCCGCGTGATCCGGGGGCCTGGCGGGAATCGAGTCGGCCGATCGCACCGCGTCGCGGGTCTCGCCGTTCGGGGTCATAGCTCAATTGGTAGAGCGCCTGCTTTGCAAGCAGGAGGTCCGGGGTTCGATTCCCCGTGACTCCACATCTCGCCGGGTCCTCTCCGAGCCGGCGCTCCTCGCCGCTGCATCCAGCCTCTCCTCCCTGCGCCGTCACAACCGGCGGACGTCGTCGATGCAGGATGGCGGACAGCCGTCATGGTGCCCGGCGACGACGAAGGCCCGGACACCTCTCGGTGTCCGGGCCTTCCTGCGATCGCGGTCGATCGAGGTGCGGTGATCAGCTCGCGGGCTGGTCCTTCGCGGTCCCGTCGACGGCCTCGGGCTCGTCATCGGCGATCCAGAGGTCGTCGTCGGCGCGGAACGTCTGGTACAGCGCGTAGCCGACGCCGCCGACGACCACGACGCCGAGGGCGATGAGGGCGACTCCGCCGAAGCCGAGCCCCTTCTTCGCCGGCGCGGCCTGGGGGACGTAGCGCCCCACGTAGGAGCGGCCGTTGTCGACGTAGTGCTTGCCGAACTCCTGCGCCTTCGAGGAGACCTGGCCGGCCTTCTTGACGGCGTCCTTGACCTGCTTGCTGTTGCGGATGCCCTCGGTCGCGGCGACGGCGGAACCCGCGGCGCCGGCGACGGCCGGGAGGACCGTGTGGGTGAGGCCCTTGTAGGCGGAGTCCGCGGCGGTGCGCACGCGCTCCGCGCCCGCCTCGTAGCCGGGACGGATGTGGTCGTCGACGCCGCGCTTGACGGCGGGGACGACGTGCTGGTCGGAGAGCTTGCGGGCGGTGTGCGCGGCCTCGGCCACGACGACGTTGGCCCGGTCGAGGACCTCGCGCTGCTCCTTGAGGACGGCGGCCGCGTGGGTGCGGAGCTTCGCCAACTCCTTCTTGTTCTTGCGTGACAGACCCAAGGGGGACCTCCATCGGTGTGATATCGCCAGGATCTTCAGTCTGGCACGGGTGCCACTGCGGGCAAACACGACGAACCCTGTGCGTCCGCCGAGTCCCAGCTCCGCCGTGAGACCATTGCTCCATGTCTGCGCACACTCACGTCGCCACCATGACGACCAACCACGGCACCATCGTCCTCAACCTCTTCGGGTCGCACGCGCCCCAGACCGTCGAGAACTTCGTCGGCCTCGCCACCGGCGAGAAGGAGTGGACCCACCCCCAGACCGGCAAGAAGTCGAACGACCCGCTGTACGACGGCGTCGTCTTCCACCGCATCATCAAGGACTTCATGCTCCAGGGCGGCGACCCGCTCGGCCAGGGCACCGGCGGCCCCGGCTTCCAGTTCGACGACGAGATCAGCCGCGACCTCGACTTCTCGAAGCCCTACATCCTGGCCATGGCGAACGCCGGCACCCAGGGCGGCCGCGGCACGAACGGCTCGCAGTTCTTCATCACCACGGCGCCCACCACCTGGCTCCAGGGCAAGCACACGATCTTCGGCGAGGTGGCCGACGACGCGTCCAAGAAGGTCGTCGACGCGCTCAACGCCGTCCCGACCGACGGCCGCGACCGTCCCCGCGAGGACGTCGTGATCGAGAGCGTCACCGTCGAGAAGGTCTGATGACCGATTCACCCCGTACGGCGGCCGACCGCTGCTACCGGCACCCCGACCGGCAGAGCTTCGTGCTGTGCCAGCGATGCGGGCGGACCATCTGCCCCGAGTGCCAGACGCCGGCCGCCGTCGGGGTGATCTGCCCGGAGGACATGAAGGAGCAGCGCCGCACCGCTCCTCGCACCCGGGCCCCGTTCGTCACGCGGATGACGCGGAGCTCCGCGCCCGTCGTGACCTACGCGATCATGGCCGTCTGCGCCGTGGTCTGGATCCTGCAGGTCTTGCCCCTTGTAGGGGACCTCGTCACCACGTCGCTGTGGTTCGCGCCGGTCTACGGCAGCCTCGCGTCGGGTGACTACGAGCCGTGGCGGATGCTCACGAGCGCCTTCACGCACTCGCCGTCGAGCATCCTCCACATCGTGCTCAACATGCTCTCCGTCTTCGTCTTCGGCCGCGTCCTCGAGCCCATGCTCGGACGCGCCCGCTTCCTCGCCCTCTTCCTGGTCTCCGCGCTCGGCGGCTCGCTCGGCGTGGAGCTCATCGGCGCCGCCATGGGCGAGCCGCTGCAGGCCGTCGTGGGCGCCTCCGGCGCGATCTTCGGGCTGATGGGCGGCTACTTCGTGCTCGCGCGGAAGCTCGGCGGGAACGTCGGACCGCTGCTCGGCGTCATCGTGCTCAACCTCCTCCTCGGCTTCGTCATCCAGGGCGTCTCCTGGCAGGCGCACGTCGGCGGTCTGGTGACGGGCGCCGTCGTCGCCCTCGTGCTCCTGCGCACGCGCGCCGAACGGCAGCGCGGCGCGCAGATCGGCGCGCTCGTCGGGCTCGCGGTCGGGATCCTCGCCGTGGCGGCGTTCGTCCCCGTCACCCTCTAGGCCCTCGGGGCTCCCAGCGCGATCGTCCCGTCCGGGACGTCGTCGTCGTGCCCGCTCGCCCGTCCTGCTGCGGCTCCCCCGTGGGGCGCGGGGTTATCCACAGGCCCCTCCACAGTGGGGATAGTTACACGCGTGTGATTACGGCGGCGACCGTCGCCCGGAGGATCCGGCCCATGTCGCGTGAGTGACGACCGGACGCCCGTGCTGATGCCCATCGGCGTGTAACCCACGCAGCGCCTGCCGGAAGACGATCGCGGCGTCTGTGTTCTCCACATGTGGGGATGCTTCTCCACAGGCCGTCTGTGGACAACGGCTCGCGCGGGGGAGTGGTCGGGGATGCAGAAGAGCCCGCCACCGGTGACGGTGACGGGCTCTCGTGGTCGACACTGGGGTCAGCGCCACCTGGTGGTCATGAGGAAGCCGACCAGGATGAGGCCGAAGCCGATGAGGATGTTGCCGACGCCGAGGTCGGGGATGGGGAACGCGTTGAGGCTGACGTAGTACACGATGAGCCAGGCGAGGCCCACGAGCATGAAGCCGAACATGATGGGCTTGAACCACACGGGGTTCGGGGCGTCCTCGTCGCGCACGCGTTCCTGGCGGGAGGGTCTCGTCGTCTTGTCGCGGGCCATGCGGTGATTCTAGCGGGAGCCTCCTCCACCGGTCCCGGGAGACTGCCCGCATCCACGGGCCCTCGCGCGGGGTGGAGCGTGCATTCGCGCCACCTACAATCGGCACATGACCCCACAGGATCCCGCCCCCTCACGCCGCGCCCTGCGGCGCCGCGGCAGGCGCGACGGACTCCTGCTCGGCGCGGTCGGGGTGCTGGGCGAGCTGCTCCTCACGGCGGGCGTCCTCATCATGCTGTTCCTGGGCTGGCAGCTCTGGTTCAACGACATCGTTGTCAGCAGCGGCCAGCGCGACCAGGCGCTGGAGAACAGCCGCAGCTGGGCCACGGCGGCACCCCAGGTCGAGGCCTCGCCCGACCCGGCGGCCTCGCCGGCGGCTCCGGCGGCGGCGGGCGAGCCCGTCGTCACCGCCGCCCCCGCCTCGAACGCCACCGACTTCGGCAACATCTACATCCCGCGGTTCGGCCCCGACTACGTGGTGCCCGTCGCCACGGGTGTCGGCTTGGGCGACGTGCTCAACCTGGGCAAGATCGGCCACTACCGGGAGACGCAGATGCCCGGCGAGGTGGGGAACTTCGCGGTCGCGGCGCACCGCACGACGTACGGGAAGCCGTTCAACCAGATCACCGATCTGCGCGTCGGGGACGCCATCGTCGTCGAGACGCAGGACGGCTGGTACACGTACCGCTTCCGTACACTCGAGTACGTGAAGCCCACCGGAGTCGACGTGCTCAACGAGGTGCCGCAGGCGCCCGATGCGCAGGCCGGGGATCGGATCCTCACGATGACGAGCTGCAACCCGCTGTTCTCGGCCGCCGAGCGCGTGGTCGCCTACAGCGTCTTCGAGTCGTGGCAGCCGCGGTCGGACGCGTCCACTCCCGCCGCCCTCGCGGGCACGTCGTTCGCGAAGGCGGGCTGACCGTGTACGCGGCGCTCTGGCGCATCCTGCCCGGACCGGCATGGATCCGCCTGCTCATCGTCCTCGTCCTCGTCGCGGTGATCCTCTACTCCCTCGTCACCTGGGTCTTCCCCTGGGTCGACTCCATCGTCAACACCCAGGAAGTCACGGTGCACCAGTGACCCGCGTCCTCGTCATCGACAACTACGACAGCTTCGTCTACACGCTCAACGGGTATCTCCAGCAGCTCGGCGCAGAGACGACCGTGATGCGCAACGACGACCACGCGGATGCCGACATGGCCGGAGTGATCTCGGAGTACGACGCCGTCCTCGTGTCCCCCGGGCCGGGCAAGCCCTCGGAGGCCGGGGTCTCCATACCCACCGTCACGGCGGCGCTCTCGTCCGGCACGCCGCTGCTCGGCGTCTGCCTGGGGCATCAGGCGATCGCCGAGGCCTTCGGCGCCACGGTGACGAACGCCGAGGAGCTGATGCACGGCAAGACGTCGCTGGTCACCCACGACGACGGGGAGTTCTACCTCGGCGTCCCGCAGCCCTTCACGGCCACGCGCTACCACTCGCTCGCCGTCGTGGACGGTACCGTCCCCTCGGACCTCGTGGTCACGTCGCGGACAGAGGGCGGGGTCATCATGGGGCTGCGCCACGAGGCCGCCCCGATCGTCGGCGTGCAGTTCCACCCGGAGTCGGTGCTCACCGAGGGTGGCTACCGCATGCTGGGCAACTGGCTCGAGGGTGCGGGGCTCACGGGGGCTCGCGAGACGTCCTCACGGCTGTCGCCGCTCGTCCGCGTCGCCTGAGTCGGTACGCCCGAGCCTTCCGGCCGGTGACGCGGGCGACCGCGGGTCGCATCGTCGGCCTCGAGCACGAGCGAGCCCGACGTCGAGGGCAGGGCTGCGGATCACGATCCGTCACACGCCGGCGCATCTGGACGCCGCGTCCGGCCTCGCCGTCCCCGGGCGCTCAACGCGTCCTGGGCGGAAGCCGGACCGGGCGCACCGAGATGCCGAGGCCTGCGCTGGATGCGGTGCAGCGGCCCATGACGTCGGCGCGGGCCGCGGGCACGAGCCCTCGTCGCGGAGGGAGCGGAGATGCCCCGAGGGATCAGCCGGCGGTGGGAGACGGCGCGGGGGTCGGGGCGGTGGGCGTGCTGCGCACGGCGCCCGTGCAGTAGGTCAGCGCGACGGTGGAGCGCTGCGCGACGTCGCCCGGGGGCACGGACTGCTGGCTCACCGGGGATCCGTCGGCGCGCGTGCAGGACGGATCGCGACGCGTGGTGACGACGAGCTCGGACGACTCGAGGAGGGTCTGCGCATCGGCCAGCGGCTGGCCGAGCACGTCGGGGAGGGTGACCTTGCCGTTGCTGAGGACGAGCTTCACCGCGGATCCCTCGTCGACGGACGTGGCGGCGGCGGGCTCGGACTGCATGACGACGCCGTCCGGCACCGTCGGGGACGACTGGCGGACGACCTCGCCCACCGCGAGACCCGCGGCCTCCAGGCTCGCCGTGGCGGTGCCCTCGTCCATGTTGGCGATGTTGGGGACCTGCACCTCCGGCGGACCCGAGGAGACGAATACGTCGATCTCGGTCTTCGAGGCGACGTTCTCGCCGGCGTCCGGATCGGTGCGGAGCACGAGGCCCTCCTCGACGGCGGTGCTCGGCTCCATGCGCTCGAGGGGGACGAGGTCCGCCTCCTCGAGGGCCGCCGCGGCGCTCTCGTACGTGCTGCCGGCGACCTCGGGGACCGTGGGGCTGATGTCCGGCGGGCCGATGCTGCTGAGGTTCGTGACCCAGATGACCACGGCGATGAGGATGACGACGACGACGGTGACGCCCGCCCAGATCCAGGGGACCGGCGGGCGGCTCTGCGTGCGGACGGTGCGGTCGTCGTCGACGCCGAGCTGGCGGAGCGCCTGCTGGGAGGAGGACGGGCCGGCCGGGGCGCCGAAGAGCGTGGCGCCGACGTCGTTCGTCGGCGCCTCGCGCACGGCGAGGGTGCCGGCGGCGGCGCTGTCGAGGTCGCCGCGGAAGTCGCCCGCGGTCTGGAAGCGGGCGTAGCGGTCCTTCGCCATGGCGTGGAGGACGACCTGGTCGAGCTGCGGGGACACGTGCTCCTGCACAGAGCTCGGCGCGACCGGGGTCTCGCTGACGTGCTGGTAAGCGACGGCGACGGCGGTGTCGGCGCGGAACGGCGCCTGGCCGGTGAGCATCTCGAAGAGCACGACGCCGGCGGAGTAGAGGTCGGTGCGGGCGTCCACCGACTCGCCCTTGGCCTGCTCGGGGGAGAAGTAGCGGGCGGTGCCGAGGATGGCCGTGGTCTGCGCGATGGTGGCCGAGGTGTCGGAGACCGCGCGCGCGATGCCGAAGTCCATGACCTTCACCTGGCCGGTGGGCGTGACCATGATGTTGCCGGGCTTGATGTCGCGGTGCACGACGCCGGCGCGGTGCGAGTACTCGAGCGCGGTGAGCACGCCGCGCATGATGCGGACCGCCTCGTCGGGATCGAGCGGGCCGTCGACGATGACGTCCTTCAGCAGGCGGCCCTCGACGCGCTCCATGACGATGAACGGCACCGTGTGGGTCGCGCCGTCCTGGTCGGTGACGACGTCCTCGCCGGCGTCGAAGACGCGGACGATGGTGGGGTGCGACATGCGCGCGGCGGCCTGGGCCTCCTGGCGGAAGCGGCTGCGGAAGGCCGGATCCTCGGCGAGGCCGCGGCGGAGAACCTTGACGGCGACCCGGCGGCCGAGGCGGGAGTCGACGCCCTCGAACACGTCCGCCATGCCCCCGCGACCCAGCAGCGCCCCGACCTCGTAGCGGCCGCCCAGCACACGCGCGTCGGTCACGGACAGCCTCTCGTCGGGATCGGGATTCGGACGGGGACGAGCTTACCGGGGCGGCGCTGTGGATCCGGGCGGCCGTCCGACCGCGCCCGCGAGGCGGGTGACGAGCCGCCGCCACCCGCGTCCGGGAGCGTCGTCAGGGCGTGCGGTGCGTGCTGGAGACGAGCGAGCGCTCGTCCGCGCGACCGGGTGCGGGGGACGGCGCCATGCCGGTCGTGCCGCCCTCGCCGCCGCCGCCCGTGCCGCCGCCGTTCCCGCCGCCCGTGCCTCCTCCGGTGCCGCCGCCCGTGCCTCCTCCGGTGCCGGATCCACCGGGCGCGGCCTCGACCGTGACGGTCACCGTGCTGCTGTACGGCGACTCGTTGGTGCCGCAGATGGCGAGGTACTTCACCGTGAACTTGCCGGGGCTCGAGCCCGCGGTGATCTCACCCGAGGTCGTCTGCGCGTTGGTGGGGTTGGTGCTGCCGCCCCACGTGCCCGTCGCGCCGCTGGAGACCGAGTCCGTCTGGATCTGGTACCCGTTGAGGGTCTGCCCGGCCGGGCACGAGTAGGCGGGCCAGGAGATGTCCACGGCCTGGCCGGCGCGCACGGAGGACGGGGTGACCGTGGGCGTGCCGGGAGCGGCGGTGGGGAGCGTGGGCGCGCCGAACGCGGTGATCTGGATGGTGGCGCCCTTGGCGACGCTGCCGGTGGGCGTGATCGCGGTGACGCGGCCCTCCTCCTCGCCGGACGGCGCGGCGCCGCCGGTGACCACGGTGACCTTGAGGCCGAGCGCGGTGAGCTCGGACGAGACGGTCTTCTGGTCGCGGCCGAGGTAGTCGTCGCGGTTGACCTCGACGGTGCTGGCCGTGGGGGTCGGGGTGGGCGTCGGCGTCGGCGTGGAGGTGGGCGTGGGGGACGCGGTGGTCTCGGTCGGAGCCGGAGCCGGGTCCGCATCGTCCCGCCTCTGGGTGGCGGCGAGCACACCGGCGACGATGGCCGCGATGACGAGGACGGCGACGACGACGAAGATCCAGATGGCGCGCTTGCGGGCGCGCGGCTGCTCGGGCTCCTCGTCGTCCTCGTCGTCGTCGAAGACGAGGGGGACGGGCGCGCCCGCGCGGGGTGCGGAGGCCAGGACCGTCGTGGCCCCCGTGTCCGCGGCGCGACGGCCGGAGGGCATGAGCTGCGTGGCCTGGGTGGCGGCCGGGTCGGCCAGCGCCGCGGCGCCCGCGACGGCCGCGACGGCGATGGTCGCGGTGGCGACGTCGCCGCGACGGAGCGCCTGCGCGGCGCGCGCGAGGTGCGCGGCGCTCTGCGGGCGGTCGGCCGGCTTCTTGGCGATGCACGACATGACGAGGTTGCGCACCGGCTCGGCGACCGTGACCGGGAGCTCGGGCGGCTGCTCGTTGATCTGAGCCATCGCGATGGCGACCTGCGACTCGCCCGTGAAGGGGCGGCGGCCGGCCAGGCACTCGTACGCGACGATGCCCATCGAGTAGACGTCGGTGGAGGGCGACGCGGGGTGGCCGCTGGCCTGCTCGGGCGACAGGTACTGGACCGTGCCCATGACCTGGCCGGTGGCGGTGAGCGGCACCTGGTCGGCGATCCGGGCGATGCCGAAGTCGGTGATCTTCACCCGGCCGTCGGGCGTGATGAGCAGGTTGCCCGGCTTGATGTCGCGGTGGACGAGACCCGCCTGGTGCGCGGCGTGGAGCGCCAGCGCGGTCTGGGCGATGATGTCGAGCACCTTGTCGGTGGAGAGCACGCGCTCCCGCTCGAGGATGGTGGAGAGCGCCTCGCCCGGCACCAGCTCCATCACGAGGAAGGCGCTGCCGTCCTCCTCGCCGTAGTCGAAGACGTTGGCGATGCCCTCGTGGTTGACGAGCGCGGCGTGCCGAGCCTCGGCGCGGAAGCGCTCGAGGAACCCGGGGTCGCCGAGGTACTCGTCCTTGAGGATCTTGATGGCGACCTTGCGTCCGATGACGAGGTCGGTCGCCTCCCACACCTCGCCCATGCCGCCGATGGCGATGCGATCGCCCAGCTGGTAACGCCCTCCGAAGGTCAGTCCGCTCGTGGGTCTCATCTGTCCAGCACCGCCTCAATCACTTTCTTCGCCACGGGGGCGGCGAGGGTGTTCCCCGAGCCCGATCGTCCTCGTCCGCCGCCGTCCTCGACCAGGACCGCGACCGCCACCTCCGGTGATGACGCCGGCGCGAAGCCGGTGAACCAGAGCGTGTACGGGTCGTCGGCGCCGTTCTGGGCGGTGCCGGTCTTCCCCGCCACGTCGACGCCACTGATTCTCGCATTCGAGGCGACGCCGGTCTGGACGTCGTCGATCATCATCCGGGTCATGGTGTCGGCGGTCTCCTTCGAGATCGGGTCGGCGAAGCGGGTGGGGGTGAAGCCGGAGAGCTCGCTGAGGTCGGGGTTGAGGACGCTGTCGACGACGCTGGGCTTCATCACCTCGCCTCCGTTCGCGATCCCGGCCGTGACCATGGCGGTCTGCAGCGGCGTGGCGCGGACGTCCAGCTGACCGAAGGCGGACTGCGCGGTCTGCGCGTCGTCGAGGTCGGGGGAGAAGACGCTCTTCGCGCTGGCCATGGGGACGTCGATGGACTTGCCGTAGCCGAACGCCTCCGCCATCTCTGCGATCCGCTCGGAGCCCAGCGCGATGCCGAGCTGCGCGAACGGGATGTTGCAGCTGAGACGGAGGGCCGTCGCGATGCTGACCTCGGGCTCGGAGCCGCACGCGCCCTCGCCCGCGTTCGTGATGACGGTGCCCGTGCCCGGGAGCGTGAAGGTCGCCGGGTTGGGGAGGAGGGAGTCGGGCGTGTACTGGCCGGACTCGATGGCCGCGGCGGCGGTGATGAGCTTGAAGGTGGATCCGGGCGGGTTGAGGCTGTCGACCGCCCGGTCGATGAGCGGGTCCGACGGGTCGGCGAGGAGCGAGGCGTAGCTCTGCTTCACGGCGGCGCGGTCGTGCGAGGCGAGCACGTTGGGGTCGTAGCCAGGCTTGGACACCATGGCGAGGATCCGGCCCGTCTTCGGCTGGATCGCCACGACGGAGCCCTGCAGCGACCCGAGCGCGTCGTACGCGGCCTGCTGCACCTCCGGGTCGATCGTGAGCTCGACCGACGCGCCCTTCGGGTCCTGTCCGGTGAAGGTGCGGGTGAGGCTGTCGAAGAACTGCGTGCCGCTCGTGCCGCTCAGCACGTCGTTCATGGAGGACTCGAGACCCGTGGATCCCTGGCCGAGCGTGTAGTAGCCGGTGACCGCGCTGTAGAGGTCGGGCTGGGCGTACGTGCGGAGGAACTTGTAGCGGTCGTCCACCGGCACGGAGGAGGCGATGGGCGTGCCGTCGACGAGGATCGAGCCGCGCTCCGCGGAGTAGCTGGCGATGATGGTGCGGCTGTTGCGCGGATCCGCCTGGAGCGTGGGCGCCGCGACCACCTGGATGATCGACGCCGCGACGAACAGGGCCACGAACATGGCCAGGACGAACACGGAGACGCGCTTCAGCTCGCGGTTCACGACTCGACCACCAATCGGGGCTGGTTCCGGACGGTGTCGGACAGGCGCAGCAGCAGGGCGGCGATGATCCAGTTCGCGAGGAGCGAGGATCCGCCGGCCGCCATGAACGGCGTCGTGAGGCCCGTGAGCGGGATGACGCGCGTGACGCCGCCGATGACGATGAACACCTGCAGGGCGATGACGAACGAGAGGCCGATGCCGAGCAGCTTGCCGAAGTCGTCCTGGCCCGCGAAGCCGATGCGGAAGCCGCGGGAGACGAGCAGGAGGTAGAGGGCGAGGATCGCGAAGACGCCCGTGAGGCCGAGCTCCTCGCCGAGGCTCGCGAGGATGAAGTCGCTGTTGGCGAGCGGCGTGAGGTTGGGCATGCCGCTGCCGAGCCCCTGCCCGAACAGGCCGCCCGACGCCATGCCGAACAGGCCCGTGACGAGCTGGTAGCTGCCGCCCTGCGCGTCGTACACGGCCGGGTCGAAGGGGCTCAGCCAGGCGTCGACGCGGCCGCCGACGTAGCCGAGCGTGCTCGCGCCGTACGCGCCGCCGAGGAACAGGACGGCGCCGAGGACCACCCAGCCGATGCGGCCGGTGCTCACGTAGGTCATGACGATGAAGAGGCCGAAGTAGAGCAGCGACGTGCCGAGGTCGCGCTGGAACACGAGGACGCTCATCGACACGGCCCAGACCAGGAGGATCGGGCCGAGGTCGCGGACCCGCGGGAAGCGCATCCCGAGGACCTTGACGCCCACCATCGAGAGGCTGTCGCGCGCGGTGACGAGGTAGCCGGCGAAGAAGACGGCGAGGCAGATCTTCGCGATCTCGCCGGGCTGGAACGAGAAGCTGCCGATGTGGATCCAGACGCGGGCGCCGTTGATGTTCTGGCCGATGAACGGGAGCATCGGCAGGAGCAGCAGCACGAGGCCCGTGAACATGGCGATGTAGCGGTAGCGCTGCAGGACGCGGTGGTTCTTCAGCAGCACGATGACCGCGAGGGCGCACACGATGGCGAGGCCCGACCACACGATCTGCCGCACCGCAACGCTGTCCCAGCCGGAGTACCCGCCCGCGAGGTCGAGCCGGTAGATGGCCGCGAGCCCCAGGCCGTTGAGGACCGTGGCGATGGGGAGGATGAACGGATCCGCGTCGGGCGCGAGCCAGCGGAGGGCCACGTGCATGCCGAGGACCAGCACGGCGAGGCCCGTGGCGGGCAGGAAGAAGCTCTGGTCGAAGGCGCCGAGCGCGCCGAGCTGCACGAGGTAGAGCGCGCCGCCGTTGATGACGGACGCCAGCACGACCAGCGCGAGCTCGAGGTTCCGCAGGCGCCGGGGCACGCGGATGCGCGGCACCTTGGGCGCGCGCTCGCGGCCGCGCGCGGGGGCGGCCGTCACGCCGGCGCTAGCCACGCGCGGTCTCCTGCAGCCGGTTGACGATGTCCTGCGCGCCCGCGAGCGAGTCGGCGTTGATGGTCTGCTCGACCTGCTGGCGGTAGAAGGGCTGCAGGTCGTCGACGCGCACCTCGGTGCGCGCGTAGACGTGGGAGAGCTCGATCGGGCCGATGGTCTGCTGCACCCCGTTGTAGACGGCGACGGTGCCCTCGGACTCGCCCACGTAGTACCGCGACTGGGTCCAGCGGTAGCCGAGGACGCACGCGAGCACGAGGCCCGCGACGATCAGCGTGACCCCGACCAGCCACGTGATGCGGCGGCGGAGGGCGCGACGCCGGTCCTCGGCGATCAGCGCCTCCAGGTACTCGTCCGACTCGGGCTCGAACTGCGCGTCGCGCGCGGCCGTGGTGGCGCGCAGCGGGTGCAGGAGGAGCGACGGGATGCGGACCGCGCGCTTCGCGGGCTCGTCGCCGAACGCGAGGGGCTGCGCGGCGGATCCGACGAGCACCGGCTCGGGCTCGGGGCGGGAGGCGGCGGTGGCGTCGTCCTCGTCGAGCACGTCGACGACCACGACCGTGACGTTGTCGGGGGCGCCGTGGTCGAGCGACTCCTTGACGAGCGCGTCGGCGATGGCCTCCGGGGTGCCGGCGGTGGCGAGGATCTCGGTGATCCGCTCCTCGGCCACGTAGCTGCTGAGCCCGTCCGAGCAGAGCAGCCAGCGGTCGCCCGTGTGCGTGTCGAGGACCTGGGTGTCGACCTCGGGGGCCGCGTCGACGTCGCCGAGGACGCGCATCAGCACGGAGCGGCGCGGGTGGACGAGCGCCTCCTCCGGCGTGATGCGGCCGCTGTCGACGAGGCGCTGCACGAAGGTGTGGTCGTTGGACACCTGGCTGAGCTCGCCGCGGCGGAAGAGGTAGATGCGCGAGTCGCCGATGTGGGCGATGGCGACGTGGCGGTCGACGCGGGCGAGGGCGCTGACCGTGGTGCCCATCCCGGTGAGCTCGGAGTGCTCGAACACGGTCTCGGCGAGGAGCTGGTTGGCGGCGACGAGGCCGGCCTGGAGCGCGAACTCGGCGTCGTGCGCGGAGGAGTACGCCTTGTCGGTCTCGATGATGCGCTTCGTGGCGACCGCGGAGGCGACGTCGCCTCCCGCGTGCCCGCCCATGCCGTCGGCGACGACGAAGAGGTGCCGCCCCGCGTAGCCCGAGTCCTGGTTGTTCGACCGGACCTTGCCCACGTGGGAGACGGCAGCGGCCTGCGTCACTGTCGCCATGCCGCTACCGCCGGAGCTCGAAGCTGGTCGCGCCGATGCGGATCGGCGTGTCGAGCGGCACCTGCGTCGGCACGCTCACGCGCTTGCCGTCGAGGAAGGTGCCGTTGGTCGAGTCGAGGTCCTGGATCATCCACTCGTCGTTCCAGAGGAGCAGGCGCGCGTGGTGGGTGGACGTGTAGTCGTCGCGGATGACGAGGCCCGACTCGCTCGAGCGGCCGATGGTGAGCGGCTCGGTGCCGAGCGGGATCTCCGTGCCGGCCTTCGCGCCCGAGGTGATGACGAGGTGGCGGGCCGTGGCCGTGGTGGCCTTCGCGCGGGAGGGCACGGCGCCCGAGTTCGCGCCCGACGGCATGGTCGAGATGGGCGGCGGCTGCACGGCCGGGGCGGCGGCCCGGGGAGCGGCGGCGGAGCCGGCGTACGGGGAGGACGGGAACGGGGCTCCCCCGGCCGAGCCCGACTCCTCGCGGAGCTTGCGGACGCGTTGCCCGAACAGGTCGGACCGCAGCGCGTAGACGATGCCGAAGACGAACAGCCACAGCACCGCGAGGAACGCGAGCCGGAGGACGAGGAGGGTCAGCTCGGTCACGACGCTCCCCAGAACCCGTCATCGCGGCGCTGGCGCTGGGGCTCGCGGCCGCCGCGCTCCTCGGTGGCCTGCGGGACGACGCGGAAGGTGATGGCGGTGCGGCCGATGCGGATGACGGACTCCGGCGGGAGCGGGGCCTTCGAGACGGGCGCGCCGTTCAGCTCCGAGCCGTTGGTGGAGCCGAGGTCGCGGACCTGGGCCCGGGTGCCGTCCCACGCGATCTCGACGTGGCGGCGGGAGGTGCCGGGGTCGTCGACCGTGATGTCCGCGTCGCTGCCGCGGCCGATGACCGTGCGGCCGACCGCGAGCGGGTGGCGGGTGCCGGCGACGTCGACGACGGGGATCCACGTGACGCTGCCCTCGACCGTGCGGCTGTCGATCTCGAGCACGCCCTCCGACAGCTGGTCGTCGCGGCGGAAGGCCACCTGCACGACGCCCGCGAACTGGTAGCCCTGCGTGGACGCGTGGCGCTCGACCGCCTGGCGCAGCTCGTCGGTGAGCGTGGAGCCGATGGACTCGAGGCGCTCGTGGTCGGGGCGGGAGACGCGGAGGGAGAAGGAGTTGGGCACCAGGATGAGGTCGCGGTCGACGATGGCGGCGTGCGTGTCGAGCTCGCGTCGCAGCTGCGCGACGATCTCCACGGGCTGCAGGCCGGACTTGAAGGTCTTCACGAAGGCGCCGTTGACGGCGCGCTCGAGGCCCTTCTCGAAGTTGTCCAGGATTCCCACGTGTGATCCGTCCTCGCGCGGTCCCTCCGCGGATGAATAGGGAGATCGTAGCCAACTCGGGAGGCGTCGCCCTGGACACCGGCTCCGGGGGGTGGGAGGACGGCGCCCGGCGCACGTCCCGCGGCGGGGGTGCGCGGCCCGCGCGGCGCGGGATCGGCTCCGCGACGTGATAATGTCGTCCGGTTGGCGCGAGTGGCGGAATTGGTAGACGCGCACGGTTCAGGTCCGTGTGTCCGTGAGGACGTGGGGGTTCAAGTCCCCCCTCGCGCACCAGCTGAGCAGGAGGCCCCCGGGAGACCGGGGGCCTTCTCGCGTCAGGGGCCTCCTCGCGTCAGGGGCCTCCTCGCGTCAGGGGCCTCCTCGCGTCAGACATCATCTGGCGTCAGGGGCTCGAGGAAGCCAGCGCCTCGGCGAAGCGCCGCGTCGACGCCCGGCTCCCCTCCACCGAGAGGTGCATGGCGTCCTGGTACAGCAGCGCGCCGTCCCGGTCCATGGAGCACGTGGACGCGTCGCAGAAGGACGCGCGCAGGTCGAGCACGCTGATGCCCGGCGCCTCCGCGACCTGCTCGAGCGTCGCCCTGCTCGGCGCCTGCACGGCCTCGACCTCCGCCCGCGGGATCGACAGCACGCACGACCTCGTGGCCAGCGCGAGCACGGAGCAGCTCTCCGGGACGCCCGTGTGGCCGCTGAGGACGGGATGCGGCACGGACTGGACGAGCACCACGTCGTGGCCCGCGTCCCGCAGCGCCGCCGTCGTCCTCGCGAGGCCGACGGTCAGGGCGGCGGACCTCGCCGCCACGTCCGTGCTCACGCCCTCGGGCGTCGACCCGATCGCGGCCTCGCCGCCCGACCAGTACGCCTCGGTGCTCGCGACGACGACGGTGCCGGGCGGGGCATCCGCCAGCCAGGCGAGCGTGTCCTCGTAGTACTGCCGGCAGGCGCGGTCCGACGCGTCGGACGTCGTGCCGGCCCGCCGGTGCACGTCGACGAACGGGCACGCGGCGGCGGTGCGCATGGTCGTGGACCGGCCGAGGGAGAGGGACGCGGCGACGACCGGCTCGCTGAACTGGCTGGCGTTCGAGTCGCCCACGAGGTAGACGGGCCGTCCCGGCGCCTCCGCGTTCCACGTGCAGTCCGCGTAGTCGGGGTTCGTCGCGGGCCCGGCCGGCATCGTCGCGAAGGACATGCACGTGTCCCAGCCCGTGTGCTGCGCGGCGACGGCCCGCGCCTCCGCGATCCCCCAGCCGTGGTCGGAGGCGACGCCCACGGCCCCCACGACGACGACCGCGGGGACGAGGAGCACGGCCGCCAGCCGCAGGGTGCTCCGCCTCGTGCGGACGCGCGGCCGTCGGAGGGGCTGCTCGATCCAGCGGTACGAGAGGACCGCGGGGACGAGGGCCGCGACGGCCGCGAGGGCCTTCGCCGGCGTGCTGTCCGGGATGAGCTCGGACGTGAGGACGACGGCCGGCCAGTGCCAGAGGTACCACGAGTAGGAGATGTCGCCGAGGCGGACCGACGGCGTCGAGCGGAGGAGCGCGGCGACGGGACCCGAGGCGTCCGCGCCGGCGAGCAGCAGCAGGGCCGTGCCCGCGACGGGGAGCAGGGTCGCGGGGCCGGGGCCCGGGACGGACGCGTCGATCACGACGAGCGAGAGCACGAGGATCCCCGCCCCCAGCGCGTGGACCGCGGTGGCGACCCCGGGGGACCGTCGCATGAGGGCGGCGGGGACCAGGGCGACGAGCGCGCCCGCCCCGAACTCCCACGCGCGGGTCACGGGGCTGTAGTAGCTCGTGGGGAACTGCGGGCCGGGGAGGTCGACCCCGGCGGCGGTGGCCACGGCGACGAGGGCCGAGGCGACCGTGATCCCCAGCAGCACCGCGGCCGGGAGCGCGCGGGCGCTCGACCGCCGCGCGAGGAGGAGGACCGCGAGCAGGAGGACGGGGAAGACGAGGTAGAACTGCTCCTCCACGGACAGGGACCAGATGTGCAGCAGCGGGTTCGACGCGGCGGCGGGCTCGAAGTACCCGCCCGTGGTGCGGTGGATGACGAGGTTCGCGACCCCCGCGAGCCCGCCCAGGGCCGTGCGGGTCGTCGTCTCGCCGACGAGCGGGGACTGGATCAGGGCCGACGCCACGAGCGTGACGAGGAGGACGGTCACGAGGGCGGGCGCGAGCCGTCGGAAGCGCCTGCCGAAGAAGCGGCGCAGCTCGATGCCGCCCGTCGCCGCGAACTCGCGCAGGAGCACCTGCGTGATGACGCAGCCGGAGATCACGAAGAAGACGTCCACGCCGAGGAAGCCGCCGGGCAGCGGCAGGCCCGCGTGGAACAGGACGACGGCGAGGACGGCCACGGCTCGGAGGCCCTGGATGTCGGCGCGGCGCGGGGACGAGCCCGTCGGCGCGTCGGCGCCCGCCCCGACCCGCCCCGCCGTCATCGGCCGCATCGCCTCCCCCGTCCACGACTACGCCGAGTATGCCGCGTGCGGAGGGGGGCCGCGGACCGCGCGAGGCGGAGCGGACGCGGGCCGCTAGAGGATCGGCACGCCGCCCGTGACGGCGACGCGCGCGCCCGAGACGTAGCTCGCCTCGTCGCTCGCGAGCATCACGAACACGGGCGCGACCTCGGCGGGCTGGCCCGCGCGGCCGAGCGGCACCTGCTCGCCGAACGACGCGACGTCCTCGGCCGGCATGGTGGACGGGATCAGCGGCGTCCAGATCGGGCCGGGCGCGACGCTGTTGGCGCGGATGCCCTTCTCGGCGAGCATCTGCGACAGCGCGCCGACCATGTTCGCGATGCCCGCCTTCGTGGCGCTGTACGCCAGCAGCGACGGCGGCGGGTTGTCGGAGTTCACCGAGGTGGTGCCGATGATCGAGGAGCCCGGCGCCATGTGCGGCACGGCCGCCTTCGCGAGGTGGAAGAACGCGCTGAGGTTGGTGGCGATGGTGCGGTCCCACTCCTCGTCGGGGGTGTCGACGATGGACTCGCGCGACATCTGGAAGGCGGCGTTGCTGACGAGCACGTCCACGCGGCCGAACGCGTCGACCGCCTGCGCGATGACGTCGCGGCAGTGGGCGGGGTCGGCGAGGTCGCCGCGGACGACGACCGCCTTCCGGCCGGCCTCCTCGACGAGACGGCGGGTGTCCTCCGCGTCGGCGTCCTCCTGCTCGGAGAGGTGGTGGATCAGCACGTCGGCGCCCTCGCGCGCGTAGGCGAGCGCGACGGCCTTGCCGATGCCGCTGTCGGCGCCGGTGATGACGGCGGCCTTGCCCTCGAGGCGGCCGGATCCGCGGTAGCTCCCCTCGCCGTGGTCGGCCTGGGGGGTCAGGTCGCCCTCGGTGCCGGGGACCTCCTGCTGCTGCTCGGGCTGGGACATGGCTGCTCCTCTTCTCCTGGGTGTCGTGTCGTCCCATCCCACTCCCGGGGCGCGGTGCCGCCCCGGGGGTTGACACGGCCGGGCGGCCCGCTGCCACAGACCGGGGGCGGGATCAACCCCCGGGGCGGATGCACGGGACGCGCGTTGGATGGCGCCATGACCGAGAGCGACCCGACCGCATCCGCCGCCCCCTCCGCCGACGGCGACCGCGCGTCGTCACCGGCCGGCGCCCCGCTCGCCCCCCTGTGGCGACGGGGGAAGCGGCCCCGTCTGCTCCCGCTCGAGGACCAGGTGGTGGTGATCACGGGCGCGTCGAGCGGGATCGGGCGCGTCACCGCGCGCATGGCCGCGGCCCGCGGGGCGGCCGTCGTGCTCGTGGCCCGTGACGGAGCGGCGCTCGCCGAGGTCGTGGAAGGGATCGTCGCGGACGGCGGGAAGGCGACCGCGGTCGTCGCCGACGTGGGCGTGGCGGCGGACGTGGAGCGGGTCGCCGCCACGGCGCTCGCCGAGCACCACCGCTTCGACACGTGGATCAACGACGCCGGCATCTCGATCCTCGGCCTCGCCGACCGCGTGCCCCTCGAGGACATGCGCCGGCTCATGGACACCGACTTCTGGGGCGTCGTGCACGGATCGCTCGCGGCCGTCGCGCACATGCGCTCGCGCAAGGGCTACGGCGGGGCGATCGTGACCGTCGGCAGCGTGTTCGGCGACCGGGCGACGCCGCTGCAGTCCACCTACTCGAGCGCGAAGCACGCCGTGCACGGCTGGACCGAGGGGCTCCGCATGGACCTCGAGGCGCAGGGGCTCCCCATCTCCGTCACGCTCCTGCACCCGGGCCGCATCGACACCCCCTACGACGAGCATGCGTCCAGCGAGGCCGAGCGGCAGCCCGCGCACCGGGGGATGGTCTACCCGCCCGAGGCCGTCGCCGAGGCGGCGCTGTGGGCGGCCGAGCACCCGACGCGCGACCTCTTCATCGGGGCGCAGGCGCGGATCGGCGCGGCCGCGGGGGCGCTCGCACCGCGGATCACCGACCTCGTGATGGAGCGGTACATGCTCTGGTCGCAGCGGTCCCGACGCCCGGCCCTCCCGCGGGACGCGACCGCGCTGCACCACGCGTCGCCGCACCACGCCGAGCGCGGCACCCCCGAGGGCTGGGTGCGCCGCCGCTCCTACTACCTCACGGTGCAGCAGCACCGGCGTGCGCTCGCCGGGGGTGCCGCGATCGTCGCGGCGGCCGTCGCGGCGGCGCGCTTCCTGCCCGCGCGACCCGCGCCGGGCGGCATCGCACGCATCACGGACCGGAGGGGCTGACCGGGATCCGTCGCCGACCGCCGCACGGACGCCCGGCGGACCGGGCGCCAGCCGATCGGCGGCGGGGCTCAGCCGATGGGCGGACGGATCGGATCCCCAGGCCGATGCCCCGCCGCGGGCGCCTCCGCAGACTGGATCCGTGCCCCACCCGACGCTCGCCCCCGCCGCCCGCCCGCTCCGCGACGCCTCCGCCGACCGCCCCCCGACGGCACCCGCGGCGTCGGCCGCGTCCGGCGCGGCCGCGACCGCCGCGCGAGCTCCCGCCGCTCCGCCGAGCGTCGCCCGCTCCATCGGCCGCGCGCTCGCCCGGCACCCGCTGGCCGTCGCCGCGGTGCCGGCCGGCAGCGGGTGGATGGCGGTCCTCGCAGGGATGGGCGAGCTCGCGCACCCGGCGGCGACGGCCATCGCGGTGGCCGTGGCGGTCACGGTGCTCGCGTGGTCGGAGAGCCGCATCGGCGTCCTCCGCACCCTCGTCGTCGCCTGCCTCGGCTCGCTCGCCCCCGTCGCGGTCGCCGCCCTGCTGCTCGGCGTCGGCCTCGCGCTCGGCGACTTCTACTCGCAGATGGACGCGGCCGACCGGCTCTGGGCGCCCTCGGTCGTGATCGTCGCGGTCGCCGCCGCCGCCAGCCGCGGCCTCGCGCCCGCCCACCGCGACGGCCTCCGCGCGGCCGTGCTCGCCGCGGTGCTCGCGGGCCTGCTCGCCGGCGGCCACGGCGTCGACCTCACCCGCGGCGTCGCCCTCGTCATCGGGCTCGGGCTGGGGCGGCTCCTCGTGCCGCTCTCCGCGCGCCCCGCCTGGCAGGACGCCCAGGCCTCCAGCGCCCGCGTCGTCGCCGCCACCGTGCTCGGCACGGTCACGCTCAGCTGGTGGATCGCCGCCGTCTCGGGCGACGCGGTCGGCGTGCTCAGCATGATGGGCACGCTGCTGGATCCCGGCGCCACGGTCGGCGTGCTCGGCGCGCTCATCGTCGCGGTCGCGCTGCTGCTCCGCGGCCGCCGGCTCGGGTTCGTGATCGGCGTCGCCGCCCTCCTCCTCATCACCGGCCTGCTCGCCTGGTACTACACGGTCATCCCGCTCACCGAGGACTGGTTCACCTGGAGCGCCACGACCTGGACCGAGGTCGAGTGGCCCGTGCTGATGCTCAGCACCTGGCTCGTCCCCGCGGTCGCGCTCGTCGTGATCCTCGCCCGCCGCCGCTCCTTCACGAAGCGGGCCGTCGCCGAGGAGCGCTCGGCCGGCCGCGAGCGGGTGCTGGCGCAGCTGATGCGCTCGGACGCCGGATCGCTCGGCTTCATGGGCACCTGGTCGGGCAGCAGCCACTGGTTCGCGTCGGACGAGGGCGACGCCTCCGCGTGCGGCGCCGTCGCGTACCGGTCCGCGCACGGCGTGGCCCTCACGGTCTCCGACCCGATCGCGTCCGCGGCCGACGCGTCCGCGACGATCCGCGGCTTCGCCCGGCACTGCTCCGCGCGCGGCCTGGTGCCCGCCTTCTACAGCATCCACTCGCGCGACCTGCCGGTCTTCGCGGAGCTCGGCTGGAGCGTCACGCCCGTCGCGGAGGAGGCGGTCATCGACCTCGCCGGGTTCTCGACCTCCGGCAAGCGCCGACAGGACCTCCGCACCGCCGCCAACCGGGCGTCGCGCGACGGCGTCGACGCGGTGTGGTCCACGTACCGCGGCCTGCCCGAGCCGCTCCGCCGCGCGGTCGACGCGCTGAGCGGCGACTGGGCCGACGCCAAGGCGCTGCCCGAGATGGGCTTCACGCTCGGCGGCCTGCGCGAGCTCGACGACCCCGAGGTCCGGATGCTGCTCGCCGTCGACGCCGCCGGCGGCGTGCACGGCGTCACCAGCTGGCTGCCCGCCTACCGCGACGGCCGCCTCGTGGGACGCACCCTCGACGTGATGCGCCGCGGCGCCGACCCCATGCCCGGCGTGATGGAGTTCCTCATCGCGACCGCCGCCCGCGCCTTCCAGGAGGAGGGGCTCGAGTCGCTCAGCCTGTCGGGCACGCCGCTCGCCGGCATCGGCTCGACCGCCGCGCACGGACCCGTCGACCGCGTCATCGCGCGCCTGCTGGCCGCGACCGGCCGCGTGCTCGAGCCCTCGTACGGCTTCACCTCGCTGCTGCGCTTCAAGGCCAAGTTCGACCCGCGGTACGAGACGCTGTGGCTCGCCTGCCCGAGCCCGGCCGACCTCGCGCCCATCGGCCGCGCGCTGACGACGGCGTACGTGCCCACGCTCCGCCTGCGGCAGCTCGTGGGCGCGCTCCGGGCGGCCGGCGCCCAGCGCGCGGGGGCCCGCCGGGAGGCGCGCGCGGCCCGTCGCGCCGCCGGACGCGCGGCCCGGCGCGCTAGCCTCAGCCCGGCGGACGACAGCAGGGCGCAGACGGGCGCCGGCGTCGGATCCCGCGGCGAGGGGCGTCCGGCGTGAGCACCGCATCCGACCCGCGCCGCCCGCTCGCGGCCGACGCCGTGGTGAGCGTCGTCGTGATCGACGACGAGTCGCTCGTGCGCTCGGGGATCGCGATGGTGCTCGAGGCGTCGCCGCGGATCGCCGTGAAGGCGGCCGTCTCCAGCGACACGGCCGTCGCGACCGTGCGGGAGCTCGCGCCCGACGTGGTGCTCCTCGACATCCGGATGCCCGCGCCCGACGGCCTCACGATCCTCGCCGCGCTGATGGCCGAGCCGCAGCCGCCCGCGGTGGCGATGCTGACGACGTTCGACACCGACGACCAGGTGCTCGAGGCGCTGCACCGCGGCGCGTCCGGCTTCCTGCTCAAGGACACGGATCCCGAGCAGCTCGCCCGGCACGTGCTCACGCTCGCGTCGGGCGGCATCGTGCTCGCGCCGGGCCTGCGGCCGGGACGCCTCTTCCGCTCCGTGGAGGACGACGCCCAGCGCGACCTCGTGGCCGCCCTCACCGACCGCGAGGTCACCGTGCTGCGGGCCCTCGCGCGCGGGCTGTCGAACGCCGAGATCGGCGCGGAGTGCGGGCTCACGCTCGGCACGGTGAAGGAGACGGTGAGCTCCATCGTCCAGGCGCTCGGCGTCGGCTCGCGCGTGGAGGCGGCCGTCGTCGCGGACCGCGCCGGGCTCGTGCCGCGGCGGTGAGCGGGCGGTGCGCGTGATCCGGCGCGCGGGCGGTCCCACGGGTCCCGCCGAGCGCACCGGCCGCGGGGTCGCCGCCGCGCGGATCCGCGCGGCCCTCGTCGACCTGCTCCTCGCGGGCATCGCCGTCACCGCGTCGTACCCGTTCATCGCCGCGGCCGACACGTCGTGGGACGCGACCGCGGGCGTCGTCGGGTGCCTCGGCCTGCTGCTCCGGAGGCGCTGGCCCTGGCTGGCGCTCGCCGCCGCGATCCCCGCGTTCTACGTCGGCATCGCGTACGTGCCCCTGATGGTCGCCCTGTTCGACCTGGGCCTGTCGCGCGCGGCGCGCTGGCGCGTCGCGGGGGGCAGCGCCGCGGCCGCCGTCGCGTACCTGGCGCCCGTCTGGCCGCCGGGGGACCTGCCGTCGTTCGTCGAGCCGCTCGTGGAGGCGACCCTCTACACGGTCGGGCCGGCGCTGCTCGGCGCGTTCCTCCGCGAGCGGCGGACGGCGGCGGCGCAGCTCCTCGAGCTGCGGGAGGCGCAGAGCCTCGGGCAGCGGCAGGCGGCCCAGGTGGCGCTGGCGCGGGAGCGTGCGGTGCTCGCGCGCGAGATGCACGACGTGGTCTCGCACCAGGTCAGCCTCATCGCGGTGCAGGCCGGGGCGATGCAGGTGGGTGCGGCCGACGAGCGCTCGCGGGAGGCCGCGCGCACGATCCGCGGCCTCAGCACGGTCACGCTCGAGGAGCTGCGGGGCATGGTCGAGCTGCTGCGCGCGGCGGGCGGCGACCGGCGCGAGCTGGCGCCGCAGCCGACGCTCCGGGACGTGCCGGCGCTCGTGCCGGCCAGCGGGATCCGCGTCGCGTGCGACCTCCGCCTCCCCGACGACCTCCCCGCCGCCGCGCAGCGGGCCGTCTACCGCACGGTGCAGGAGGGCCTCACGAACGCGCGCAAGCACGCGACGGGGGCGGACGTGCGCATCGACGGGCGGCTCGAGGCCGGGCACGTGGTGCTCGAGGTCGACGCGGGCGCGCCCACGATGCCGCTGCTCGAGCTGCCGAGCGGCCGCCACGGGCTCACCGGCCTGCGCGAGCGCGCCCAGCTGCTCGGCGGGACGCTCACGGCGGAGCAGCGCGGCGACGGATCCCACCTGCTGCGGATGCGCTTCCCGCTCTGAGGGCGGCGGGCCGCCGTGCGGATGCGGGGTCCGCGACGCGTCAGCCCTGGCGCGCCTTGTTCCGCGGGGTCAGCTTGTTGATGACGAAGACGCGGCCGCGGCGGCGCACGACCTGCGCACCGGGCAGCTTCTTGAGGGCCTTGATCGAGTTGCGCACCTTCATGGCGATCCTTTCTTGAGAACAGTTCTCGATAGCGTAGCGCCTCTCGGGAGCCGCGGCGGCGCGCCCGGACGCCGGCGAGGGTGACGGTCCGCCGAGAGGCGGGGCGGCCGACCTGGGCAGCGCCCGGCGCGCGGCGTTCAGTGGGGAGGTGAAGCAGAACCGCACCGAGGGCACGACCCGCTCGACCCGCACCGCCACCCGCCGCCCCGCCGAGGACCGCGCGCCCGCTCCGGGCCCAGCCGCCGAGGATCCGGCCGTCGTCCCCGAGCCCGCGCCGGGACCCGAGCCCGAGGACGCGCTGCGCGTCGCCCGCGAGGCCTTCGGCTGGGACGAGCTGCACGACGGCCAGGTGCGCACGATCGGTTCGCTCGTCCGCGGCCGCGACGCGCTCGTCGTGATGCCCACGGGCTACGGCAAGTCCGCCATCTACCAGGTCGCGACCGTGCTGATGGAGGGCCTGACCGTCGTCGTCTCGCCCCTCATCGCGCTGCAGGCCGACCAGGTGCAGAACCTCGAGGACGCGGCCGCGGCGCCGCCCGCGCGCGTGATCAACAGCACGATCCGCGGGAAGGCCCTCGAGGAGGCGTGGGCGACGATCGAGGAGCCCGGCGCCCGGATCGTCTTCCTCACGCCCGAGCAGCTGGCCCGCGACGAGGTCGTCGAGCGGCTCGTGGCGCGCGGGGTGTCGCTCGTGGTGATCGACGAGGCGCACTGCGTCGCGTCGTGGGGCCACGACTTCCGGCCCGACTACCTGGGGCTCGGCGGCGTGGTCGACGCGCTCGGGCACCCGCCGACCGTCGCGATGACGGCGACGGGATCCACGCCCATCCGCACCGAGATCGAGCAGCGGCTCGGGCTGCGCGACCCGTTCGTGCTGTCCAGCGGCTTCGACCGGCCGAACATCCGGCTCGAGGTGCGCCGGCACACCGAGGACGCGGAGAAGCGGCGCGCGATCGTCGCCCACGTCGCGGAGCAGACGCAGCCGGGCCTCGTCTACGTCGCGACGCGCAAGGACGCCGAGGTGTACGCCGAGGAGATCCGGGCCGCGGGCCTGCGGGTCGACGCGTACCACGCGGGGCTCCCGGCCGCCGAGCGCGAGCGCGTGCAGCAGGGGTTCCACGAGGACGCCGTGGACGTGGTGGTCGCGACGAGCGCGTTCGGCATGGGGATCGACAAGCCGACCGTGCGGTACGTCATCCACGCGGCGCCGCCCGAGTCGGTCGACGCGTACTACCAGGAGGTGGGTCGCGCGGGCCGCGACGGGGAGCCGGCCGTGGGGATCCTGCACTACCGGCAGGAGGACCTCGGCCTCCGCCGCTTCTTCGCGGCGCGCACGCCGAGGCCCGCGAGCCTGCGCGACGTGTACGCGGCCGTCGCGGTGGCCGGCGTCGACGGACCCGTGCGGCCCGCCGCCGTCGCCGAGCGGGCCGGCATGTCGGCGCGGACCGTCGGCGGGGTGCTCAACCTGCTCGTGGACGCGGGCGTGCTCGGATCCGATCGCGACGGCGCGTTCGTGACGGAGGAGCTGGATCCGCGCGAGGCCGCCGCCCGCGCCAAGGAGGTGGCCGCGGAGCGCGAGCGCATCGAGGTCTCGCGCCTGGAGATGATGCGCGGCTACGCCGAGGCGCCGCACTGCCGCCGCCAGTACCTGCTCGGCTACTTCGGCGAGGACTCCCCGGAGCGCTGCGGCAACTGCGACGTGTGCGACCGGCTCGACGAGGACGACGCGCACGAGGAGGCGATGGGGACGGCGGACGCGGCTCCCGACGCCGCCGACGCGGGCGCCTCCGACGAGGCGTTCCCCGCGCAGTCGCAGGTCACCCACGCGGAGTGGGGGCCCGGCACCGTGATGAGCACGGAGGACGACCGGATCACCGTCTTCTTCGAGAAGGAGGGGTACCGCGTGCTGTCGCGGAAGCTGGTGGAGGAGGGGGAGCTGCTGCGGCCGAGCTGAGGCGCGTGCGCGTCGCGCGCGGACCCGCGCGTGCGCGTCGTCGCCCGCGCCGGGCGCGGGCGATGTCAAGGCCCTCGGCGCCGGGGCGGCACGCTCCTACCGTGGCGGCATGAAGCACATCACCTACGCCGAGAAGTCCCTCCTCGTGGGCGACGCCACGGCCGACGCCCTGCTCGAGTACGCCGCCGCCCTCTCCTCCCGCGGACGCGGGGAGGCCATCACCGTGCACGCGATCAGCTCGGACGGGGACGAGGTGGACGCGACGTTCCTGCTCGGCGCCGGCGCCCCGTTCATGGCCGAGAGCACGACGAGCACCATCCCCGAGCCCGACAACGACGCGACGGTCGACGCCATCCGGGCGGATCTGCAGCGCATGCAGCACCCGGAGCCGGTGGGCGCCGACGACGACGACCACGGCGACCTGCACGCGTACGCCGACATCTGACCGCACGACGGGACGGCGGCGTCCTGATGCGGGCGCGGATTGTCAAGGCCCCGGGGGCTTCTCGCGCTCCGCCGCGACGCTCCCTACTCTTGCCCGCAGGACGGCCTACCCGGACCGTCCGATCCCACGACGCCGGCTCGTGACCGAAGCCCCCGTAGAGGCCACCGGACCGCGTCACCATGCACCGGACCCGAACGCGGTGCGGGATCCCGCCCGGGACGGCGCCTTCCCCCAGCGCCGTCCCGGGCACACCGCTCCGCGGGAGCGCGGCTGGGCCGACGGCATCCACCGCACCGGCATCCGCCGATCCCGCGGATCGAGGCGAGCCGAGACGCTCATTCGTCCGTAAGGTCGTGATCACGCCCTGATGGACACCGGTCGCGTGATCACGTCCACATCGAGCACGCGGACCACGGGGTGCGAGGCCCCGGACCCGGGTCATGCTCCACGGGCCGTCTCACGGGACCCCCCCCGTGAGTGACATCACGAAGGAGCCAGCGATGGGCCAGTTCACGTACAACACCTCGATCCGCACCGAGATCGACGACCGCGCCCTCGCTCACCTGCAGATCGTGATGATCAACAAGCTCCGTCGCCGGGAGGGCTTCGCGTTCTCGTGGAAGAACCCCGCGTCCGAGGGCGACGGGCGCCGCACCGCGTGGATCTCCCCGGAGATCCCGATCCTGTTCGCGTTCAGCGGCGGTCGCCCGCCCGCGATCAACGTCGCGTGGGTGGAGGCGCTGATGCAGGTGGCCAACACGTCCGCCGGACTGCACCTGATCGCGGAGCCGGAGCCCGGCGTGCACTGACGCCCGCGCGCGTCCATCGCGCTCCGCTCCGGCCGTCGCCCGCCCCCGCGGGCACGACGAGCCGCCCCGACTCCCGCGACGCATCCGTCGCCGCGGTGGCCTCTGCTCCACCACGCCTCGACAGGAAGCCGATCATGGCCATCACCAACCTCCCCTACGACGACGACCTCATCCTCGAGGGCGTCCGCGCCACCACCGCCATCAGCGAGGAGACCCGGGACGTGCAGGTCGACTTCACGACCGCGGGCACGTCCACGGAGGACGTCGCGCGCATCTCGGTCACGACCACCTGGACGGTCCCCGCGGCCGACGCCGTGCGGATCCTCGTCGCCGCCATCCCCGCGGGAACCGCGCACGAGGTCCCCGCCGGCGACCCCGCAGCGGACCTGCCGGCCCTCTGACGCGCAGGCCGCGCCGTCAGAGGAAGCTGACCAGGCCCACGTCGATGCCCGCCGAGCCGGGGAGCTGCTCCGCGTCGTCGTCCTCGGCGGCCTCGGAGACCGCGAACTCGACCGTCGTGCCCGGACCGATCAGCACCGACACGTCGCCGCGTCCGATGGCCGTGAAGTCCAGGAAGCACGGTGCGCCGCCGGCCGCCTCGAGGATCACGGACTTGAGGACGGCGACGTCCTGGTCGGCGTCGAGGCGGAACGTGCGCCCGTCGACGCGGAGACTCGTGTGCAGCATGGGACCCCCGGGATCGTCATGAGCGCCGGGGACGTCCCGGCGCAGCAGCGGACCGTCCACGGGGTCTGGGCAGAACGAGCTCGCTGCTCGGGACGATACTCCTGACGCCTCCCCGTCGCCCGGCGAGCTCCGGGACGCTCAGGGACACGTCGCCTCGCGCTCCGCCGCGACCTCGACCAGGGTGGGTCCATGCACCTCTCCTTCCTGCACGGCAGCCGCTGGATCGCCTACGGGACCGCGGCGGCCGTCGGCCTCGCGGGTCTCGCCGGCCTCGTGGTGGGGAACCCGCGGGGGTGGATCCCGATCGCAATCGCCGTGCTCGTCGCGCTCTTCCAGCGGCTCGTCTCCCGGGACGTGCGGCGGGCGCGCGACGCCGGCACGGATCCCCGCGACACCGTCGGCTGAGCACGCGGCCCGGCCGCACTGCCCAGCCGCACGGCCTAGCCGCACGCCCTAGCCGGGAAACGTCGATGCGCATGCATGCATCTCGGCGTGGCCTACGTTGTCAACAGCGGGATGAGCCCTTCGGGTGGGCCGTCCTCGCTTCGGGTCGGCGTCTCGGGGAGACGTCTCGACCGCCCGGTCCTCCGTGCACGGAGGCCGGGCCACTCTCGTCCGCCGTGGAGCGCGGCAGGCGCACGAGGCGGCCGGCCGCCCCAGCCGCCCCGGCCGCTGGCAGGCTCGGAGGATGACGCCTCCCGGATCCGCCCCGCACGACCCCGCGCACGACCCGGCCCACGGGCTCGACCTCGACGCGCTGCTCGCCGGCGTCGCGGACGAGGACGGCGGCCGGGTCGACGACAGCATCCCGCAGCTCGCGGACGCGGATCCACGGCTCGCGGGCATCGCGCTCGTCACGCCCGACGGCCGCACGCACGCCGCGGGGGACAGCACGGCCCCCTTCTCCATCCAGTCCGCGGTGAAGCCGTTCCTCTTCGCGCTGGCGCTCGCCGACACCGACGGCGACGCGCTCGACGCCGTCGGCATCGAGCCGACGGGCGAGTCCTTCGACGCGATCAAGCTCGAGAGCGGCACCGGCCGGCCGCCGAACCCGATGGTGAACGCGGGCGCGATCCTCACGGCGAGCCTCGTGCGCGGATCCACCCTCGAGGAGCGCATGGAGCGGATCCTCGCCGGGCTCAGCGCCTTCGCCGGCCGCGAGCTCGAGGTCGACGAGGACGTCGCCGAGTCGGAGCGGCTCCTCGGCGACCGCAACCACGCGCTCGCCCACCTCATGCGCTCGGAGGGGACGCTGCACGTCTCCGCGGACGACGCGGTGGCCGCGTACGCCCGGGCGTGCGCCGTGCTCGTGAGCGCGGAGGTCCTCGCGGCCATGGGCGCGACGCTCGCGTGCGGCGGGCGCGACCCGCTCACGGGGTCCCGCGTCGTGTCCGAGCGGATCGCCCGCGACGTCGTCTCGGTGATGGCCACGTGCGGCGTCTACGACGGCTCCGGCCGGTGGATGCGGCGGGTCGGCGTGCCCGCGAAGTCGAGCGTCTCCGGCGCGATCGTCCTCTCCGCGCCCGGCCGCCTCGGCGCCGCCGTCTTCAGCCCGCCGCTCGACGACCGGGGCACGAGCGTCCGCGGCGCGGTCCTCGCGCAGGGGATCGCGGACGGCCTGGGGCTGCACGCGTTCGGGTTCGCGGGCGGGCGCGGGTGAGGCGCGACGCGACCCCGCGCTAGCGGCGGGAGCGGGAGCGGCGGCGGGCCCGCTCCGCCGCGTGCGCCATCGCCTCCGCGTGCGCGGTCTTGGCGCGGCCGATCGCGTCGTCGTCGCCGCGGAGGATCGCGACGCCCTCGGCGACCTGCGCGCGGAGGCCGCGGATCGAGTCGCGGAGCGTGGGCGCGAACGCGTCGTGCTCCTCGTCCGGCTGCTCCTCGCCCTCCGGGTAGCGGCGCAGCTCGGCCGACGCGTCCTCGGTGGAGGAGCCGTCGCCCGGACGCCGCTCGAGGTGGGCGAGGCAGAGGCGGGCGACCTCGTCGGCGTGGTCGTGCATCACCGAGTGCGCGGCGCCGGGGATCTCCCACAGCCGCGCGCGCGGCAGCAGCCGGCCCATCTCCTCGACCCAGGCGCGCGGGGCGACGGCGTCGTGCTCGCCGCGGATCACGAGCGTGCTCGCGCGGATGTCGGGCAGGCGCGCCTCGATCGGGAACGACATCATCCGCGGCAGCACCCGGAGGAACCAGCGGACGCCGCAGACGAGGTAGGCGCGGATCGCGAGCACCTTGATCCGGCTCGGCTCCCGCAGCGACGACCGCAGGAACCGCAGCGCGGCGGTCGGGACGGAGCGCGCGGCCGGGTCGACGACCGGGCCGATGAGCACGAGCGTGGTGATCCCCGGGCGCCGGGCCGCGAGGTCCGCCACGACCTGCGTGCCCATCGAGTGGCCGACGAGCACGGGGTCGTCGAGGCCGAGCGCGTCGATGGCGGCGCCCACGAGGTCGGCGTACTCGCGGATCTCGAGCGACCGCCCGGGGTGGCGCACGCCCGCGAACCCCGGCAGGTCGAGCGCGTGCACCGTGCCGTGCGCGTCGAGACGCGGCGCGAGGCGCTCGAAGTAGTCGGAGGAGACGCCGATGCCGGGCACGAGCACGAAGGCGCGCCCGCCGGGGCTGCCGAGGGTGCTGATCCGGACGGTGAGGCCGCGGTGCACGATGCGGGTGACGCGGACGGTGGTGGCGGGGCGCGGATCGGCGCGGGTCCCGGGCCGGGAGGGCGTCGGCATGCGGTGCCTCCTCGGCGGACGGGCGGGTCGTCGGGCGCGATCCGCGAGGCGTCCACGCTAGGGCACCGTCGCTGCGGATCCGTCGGGTCGGCGGCCGCGCATCGTCCGCCGGACAGCCGGCTCGGCTGGCTCCCGTCCTACGACCCCGCGTCCCCGCCCCACGCGCACAGGCAGAACGGGTGCCCCGCCGGATCCGCGTACACGTCGAAGGCGCCCGGCGCGGTCCGGTCCTCCGCGGGCTGGAGCAGGCGGCCGCCGAGGGCGAGCACGCGCTCGCGGCCCTCGTCGAGGTCGTCGACGTAGAGGTCGAGGTGGATCTGCTGCTGCTGGCGCGGGCCCTCGCTCGGCCACACGGGCGGCTCGAGGCCGGGCGCGAGCTGGATCGCGACGCGCGCCTCGCCGTCGACGCGGATCGTGTGCCAGTCGTCGTCGTCCGCCTCCACCTCCCCGCCGAGGAGGGCGCCCCAGAAGGAGCTCTCGGCGGCCAGGTCGGGTGCGTCGAGCACCACCATCGTGCGGCGGATCCTCATGGGCTGCTCCTTCTCCCGTCGTCGGGCGGGGGTCGATCGGGTGGTGCCAGCCTGGCACCGGGTCGACGCCGCGACCAGGATCCGTCGGCCCTCCCTCTGGGATCCGACGCCCTACCACCGGTAGGTTTGACGGCACGGCGCCTCTCCGCGCCGGAACACCCAGCGGGCATCGTGGCTCAGCCGTCGCACGCGACGGCAGGAGCGTGCGGCGGCCGTCGGGCCACCAGTCCCCTCCTGAAAGGAGCGACCATGTCCGCCCCCTCCGTCCAGCTCTACACGGTCCGCGACGCCGTCTCCGCCGACCTGCAGGGCGCCGTCGCCCGCGTCGCCGAGATCGGCTACACGCAGGTCGAGCCGTACGCGTTCGTCGAGCGCGCCGACGAGTTCGCCGCCGCCTTCGCCGCGTCCGGCGTGACCGCGCCCTCCGGCCACGCGCCCGTCATCGACGGCGACGACGACCAGGCCGCCCGCACCTTCGACGCCGCCGCGAAGCTCGGGATCCGGACCGTCATCGACCCGTTCATCCCCTCGGAGCGCTGGCAGACCGCCGACGACGCGCACCGCATCGCCGACCGCGTCAACGAGCTGCAGGTCCAGGCCGCCGCGCGCGGGCTCGCCTTCGGCTACCACAACCACCAGTGGGAGTTCGCGAACAAGGTCGACGGGCGCCCGATCTACGAGCTCTTCGTCGAGCGCCTCGACGCCGACGTCGTCCTCGAGCTCGACACCTTCTGGTCGACCGTCGGCGGCATGGACACGCCCGCCCTCCTCGGCCAGCTCGGCGACCGCGTGCAGTTCCTGCACGTGAAGGACGGCAAGATCTCCGACGCCATCGCCAAGGTGCTGCCGAGCGCCGAGTCCGCGCTCGTCGTGCCGCCGGAGCTCGCACAGGCCTTCAAGATGCAGGAGCCCGCCGGCCAGGGCGACGTCGACGTCGCCGCCGTGCTCGCAGCGGCACCCCACGCGCTCCGCGTCGTCGAGTTCGACGACTACGCCGGCGACGTGTTCGACGGCATCGCGGCGTCCTTCGCCTGGCTGCAGGAGAACGACAAGTGACCGGCGGCACCGGCCGCGTCGGCGTCGGCGTCATCGGCGCGGGCGTCATCTCGGGCACCTACCTGGAGAACATGACGGCGATGCCGGACCTCGAGGTCCTGTTCGTCGCCGACATCGACCTCGACCGCGCGCGTTCGCGCGCCGAGGAGCACGGCGTGCCGCACCACGGCACGGTCGAGGAGCTCCTCGCCATGGACGAGATCGAGATCGTCGTCAACCTCACGCTGCCCGCCACGCACGCGGAGGTCGGTCGCCGCATCGTCGCCGCCGGCAAGCACGTGTGGAGCGAGAAGCCGTTGGCGCTCGACCACGCGTCCGGCCAGGACCTGCTCGAGGCGGCACGCGCCGCCGGCGTGCAGGTCGCGTGCGCGCCCGACACCGTGCTCGGCGCGGGGATCCAGTCGGCCATGCGCGCCATCGCCCGCGGCGACATCGGCGAGCCGCTCACGGCGACGACGCTCTTCCACGTGCCCGGCCCGGACGCCTGGCACCCGAACCCCGAGTTCCTGTTCGCGCGCGGCGCCGGACCCCTGTTCGACATGGGCCCGTACTACGTCACCACGCTCGTGCACGCGTTCGGCGCGGCCGAGACGGTGAGCGCGGTCTCGTCGACCTCGCGCACCACGCGCACCATCGGCAGCGGACCCCGGGCCGGCACCGACTTCCCGGTGGAGGTGCCCACGCACCACGCCGCGCTCATCTCGTTCGCGGGCGGGCAGTCGGCGCAGTCGACCTTCAGCTTCCAGAACGCGCTGCCGCGCATGGGCTTCGTCGAGATCTCGGGGAGCGAGGGCACCATCGTGCTCCCCGACCCGAACACCTTCGAGGGCGACAGCCAGCTGTGGCGCTTCGGGCAGCAGGAGCCCGAGACGCTGACGGCTGCGGGATCCACGTACGGCCGGGGTTCCGGCGTGCTGGACCTCGCGCGCAGCATCCGCGGCGGCGACCCGGTGCGCGCGTCCGGCGAGGTCGCGGCCCACGTGCTCGACGTGCTGCTCGCGATCTCCGACGCGGCCGAGAGCCGCGAGGTCGTCAAGGTCGCGTCGACGGTCGCCAAGCCGACGCCGCTGGCCGAGGACTGGGACCCGGCGGCCGCGACGCTGTAGCGCCGCGACCGCACGACGCCCGGCCCCGCACCCCCTTCGGATGCGGGGCCGGCGCGCGTCCGCCGTCCGCACGGGGAGGAGACTGGATCCATGCAGCTGCACCGCGTCACCGCCGGCTCCGGCGCGCGCCACGTCGGCCTGGTGCACGGGCTCGGCGCGGACGGCGCGACCTGGGCGCCCGTCGTCGACCGGCTGGTGGCGACGGGCCGCTTCACCGTCACGACGGTCGACCTGCGCGGGCACGGCGAGAGCGACCGGGCCGGCTCGTACGGCGTCGAGGAGAGCGCCGACGACCTCGCGGAGTCGCTGCCGCGCGGGCTCGACGCGGTCGTCGGGCACTCGCTCGGGGGATCCGTGCTGGTGCGCGCCGTCGCCCGTCTCGAGCCGGTGCGCGCCGTCTACCTCGACCCCGGGTTCCGGCTCGCGCTGCCGACCACGGGGATCCGCGGCCGCCTGTTCTGGGCGGCGCCGCTCGTGGGGCTCGCCGCGGCGCAGCTCCCGCGGGCCCGGGCCGCCGCCCGCGTGCGCGCCGCGTACCCGGCCGCGGTCCGCGCCTCCCTCGACGCCGCCGCGGCGCGCTTCGACCGCGGCATGGCCGTCCCGGTCTTCCGCGACGTCGCCTTCCACCCGATCGCGGTGAGCGCGCCCGCCGTGCCGTCGACGATCGTGCTCTCCGACGAGTCGCCCGCCGTGCTGCCCGACGCGTACGCGGCCGAGCTCGAGGCCGCGGGGTGGGACGTGCGGCGGCTGCCGGGGATCCACCACGACATGCAGCTCGAGGACCCGGACCGGGTGCTCGCCGCGATCGAGGACGTGCTGTGAGCGACGCCGCCCGCGACGACGCGGCGGACCGGCCCGCGCGCCCCGACCGCCCGGCCGACGCCGAGATCGCCGCCCGCCTCGCCGCCGCGCTCCGCGCACCCGAGCCGTCGGCCCGGCTGCAGGCCGCGCTCACCGCGGGCACCCGGCCGGATCCCGCGCTCGTCGACGGCCTCATCCACCGCTGCCGCGTCGAGCCCGACCTCAACGTGCGCGAGATGCTCACGTGGGCGCTCGTCCGGCACGACCCGGAGGCCACGATCCCGCCGCTCGTCGCCGAGCTGACGTCGCCCATCCCGCAGGCGCGCAGCCAGGCGCTGCACACGCTCTCCAAGATCGGCGACCGGCGCGCGCTTCCGGCCATCGGGCGCGCGCTGCTGCGGGATCCGGACGAGCACGTCGCGCGCACCGCGTGGCGGACGGCGTCGGGCCTGATCGACGCCGACCGCGATCCCGCGGGCGCCCGGCTGCTCCTGCGCGAGCTCGCCTCGCAGCTGGGGCGCGGATCCGCCGAGATGCAGCACAGCCTCACGCGCGCGTTCGTCGCGGTCGGCCAGGCGTCGGTGCAGGTGGTCGAGCGGTCGCGGCAGGCGGCGGACGCGCGGGTGCGGATCCACGCGCTCGCCACCCTCGCGATGCTCCGCGACCCCGAGCTGCGCTTCGACGACGCGCTCGCCGAGGCGCGCCGCACCTCCTTCGGCGCGCACCTCGCGGCGGATCCGTGCGACGGCGGCCCTTCCCGGCGCTGACGCGCATCCCTATCGTGGGCCGCGACGGCCCGTGACCCGCGCGGGCCGCGAGCCCGCGTCCGCGCGGCGGACGGGAGGCGCCCCATGGCCGAGATCGTGCTGTTCCACCACGTGCAGGGCCGGACGCCCGGGGTCCTCGCCCTCGCCGACGCGCTGCGGGACGGCGGCCACGTCGTGCACGCGCCCGACCTGTTCGACGGCGCGCTGCCCGCGACCGTGGAGGCGGGCCTCGCCCTGATGGCCGGCCTCGCCGACGACGTCGTCGCCGAGCGCACCGAGCGGGCCCTCGACGGGCTGCCCGCGGAGCTGGTGTACGCCGGGATCTCGTGGGGCGGATCCATCGCGCAGCGCCTGGCGCAGACCCGGCCGGGCGCCCGCGGCGCCCTCCTGTACGAGTCGTTCGTGTCGCTCTCGGCCCCGTGGGCGTTCGGGCCGTGGCCCCACGGCGTGCCGGTGCAGGTGCACGGCATGGCGGGGGATCCGTTCTTCGCGGGCGAGGGCGACCTCGAGGGCGCGCGCGAGCTGGTGGACCTCGTGGGTCCGGAGCTCGCCGAGGTGTTCGTCTACGACGGGGACGCGCACCTGTTCACCGACGCGTCCCTGCCGTCGTCGGATCCCGTCGCCACCGCGCTCGTGGTGGAGCGGTCACGGGAGCTGCTGGCGCGGATCGGCTGAGGCGGCACAGCACCACGGCACGACGGCGCGCTCGCCGGCCTCAGGCCGTGACGGCGAGCAGCCGCTCGGCCTCGCGGCGCGCCTCGGCGATCTCCGCCGTCCCGAGCCCGCACGCGCGCAGGCACGTGGCCGCGATGGCGTCGCGGTCGGCGTCGTCGGGCTCGCCGCGGCGGCGGAGCTGGATCACGAGCTCGGCCAGCTGGATCAGCACGGCCCCCAGCGCCTCCGGCCCGACCGTCCGGCGCACGTCGGCGCTCGCCGCGGCCGTGCCGATGCGGCCGTACGCCTCCTGCAGCTCGCGCCGCTGGGTGCGGAAGTCCTCGTAGCGCTCGCCCTGCACCTCGGGCAGCAGGTAGAGCGTGCCGATGTTGTGCGGGGTGTCGGCGAGCGTGCGGAAGTCGACCATCACGAGCGCGTGCAGGGCGGCGGCCGCGGAGGCGCGCTCGGGCACGAGGTCCTCGATGCCGCGCACGACGTCGAGGCTGGGGCGCACGGAGCGCGTGAGGAGCTCCACGAGCAGGTCGTCCTTGCCGGCGAAGTGGTAGTAGAGGGAGGCCTGGCGGATCCCGACCCGCTCGGCGATCGCGCGCGTCGACGTGCCGCTCAGGCCGTGCTCGGCGAAGAGCGCGGCGGCGGCGTCGAGGATCTGCTCGCGCGGGCTCAGCGTCGACCCGGCGTCGGGCACGACCCGGGGGCGCCCGACGCGGCCGGGCTTGTCGTCCTTCGGCATCCGGCCATCCTCGCAGGCGACGGCCCGCGTCACGCGGTCCTCCGGTAGGCCCGCCACCCGCCGTGCCCGGTGATCTCCGTCGCGCCCTCCACCGCGAAGCCCTCCACCAGGAAGCCGCGGACCTCGGATCCGTCGTCGAGCGTCACCCGGCCGATGGCCATGGGCGCGGGGAGCGCGGCCGTGAAGGTGGCGAACCCCGCGGCCGGCAGGCGCCAGAGCTCGCCGGCGATGCTCCCGGCCGGCCCGCCCCCGACGGCGCCCGTCGGCGCGCGCACGAGCCCCGGCTTCGGCGGCACGGTGTCGAGCGCGAACAGCCGGTACTCGGGCGCGGTCGCCGCGTCGCGGAGGAAGGATCCGCCCGCCGCGACGAGCTGCCCGTTCAGCGGCTCGCCGCGGAGGTGCGCGCCCACCACGAGCAGGTCGATCGTCGGGGCGAGGAACGCGGACGCGAGCGCGGCCAGGCGGCGGTCGGTGAAGGCGGGGCCCGTGAGCATCACGCCGAACGGCAGCCCGGCGACGGCGCCCGCGGGGAACGCGAGCGACGCCATGTCGAGCAGGTTGGCGCAGTTCGTGTAGCGGCCGAGCCGGCTGTTGGCGCCGACGGGATCCGCGGCCACCTCCGCGAGCGTCGGGTGCCCGGTGGTCGTGGGCGTCAGCAGCGCGACCGCGTCGCCGAGCACGCGCCGGCTCGCCGCGGCGAGGTGGTCGAGGCGCTCGCGGTCGGCGAGGAGGTCGGCGGCGCTCGGCCGGGCGCCCGCGAGCACGATGCCCGCGACCGTGGGATCGAGGTCGTCGCCCACGAGGTCCGGGTGCGCCTCGATGTGCGCGCCCACCGCGGCGTACCGCTCGGCCACGAACGCGCCGTCGTACAGCAGGGTCGCGGCCTCGAGCAGCGGCGCGATGTCCACCTCCACGACCTCGCAGCCGAGCGCGCGGAACCGGTCGGCGGCGGCGGCGAACGCCGCGTCCCAGCCCGCGTCGAGCCCGGCGAGCTGCGCGGGCAGCGGCACCGCGATGCGCGGGCGGGTCGGCAGGGCCGCGAGGGCGAGGTCGTCGCGGGCGAGCGGATCCTCGCCGTCCGGCCCCGACATGGTCTCCACCGCCGCGCGCGCGAGCTCCAGCGACCGGCCGAACGCGGTCACGCAGTCGAGCGACCGGCACGCGGGCACGACGCCCGTGGCCGGCACGAGGCCGCGCGTCGGCTTCACGCCGACGATCCCGCTGAGCGCCGCGGGCACGCGCCCGGACCCCGCGGTGTCGGTGCCGAGCGCGAGGTCGACGATGCCGAGGGCCACCGCGGTGGCGGATCCGCTCGACGAGCCGCCGGAGATGCGCGTCGGATCCCACGCGTTCCGCACCGCGCCGAACGGCGAGCGGGTGCCGACGAGCCCGGTCGCGAACTGGTCGAGGGCCGCCTTGCCGATCACGATCGCGCCGGCCGCGCGCAGCCGCGCCACCGCGGGCGCGTCGCGCTCCGGCCGGTACGCGAAGGAGCGCGCGCCGGCGGTGGTGTCGAGCCCGGCGACGTCGATGTTGTCCTTCACGGCCACGAGCACGCCGGCGAACGGCAGCGTCGGATCCAGCGCCTCGGCCTCCGCGAGCACCTCGGCCTCGGGCCGCAGCGCGATCCACACCTCCGGCCGGTCGACCTCGGCGATGCGGGCGTAGGCGTCGCGCACGCGGGTGACGGGCGAGAGGGCGGGGACGGGGATCACGATGCGGCTCCGATCACGGCGAGGACCTGCCCGGGCGCGACCTGCTCGCCGGGCCGGATGTGGACGTCGAGCACGCGGCCGGCCGCGGTCGCGCCGACGACGGACTCCATCTTCATGGCCTCCACCGCGAGCACGGGGTCGCCGACGGCGACGAGGTCGCCCGGGCGCACGTCGACGCGCCAGACGGTGGAGGTGAAGGGCGCCGTGACGGCGGTCGCGCCCGGCGGGATCGGCACGGTCGCGGCCTCGACGACGGGCGGCTCGTCGCGCACGTCGAACTCGCCCGACAGGCGCCAGCGCGCCTTCTCCTCCTCGAACGCGCGCGTCTGCGTGTCGCGGAAGTCGCGGATCGACGCGTCGTTCGCGGCCAGGAACGCGTGGTGGTCGGCGATGGAGAACTCGCCGTCCTCGGTCTCGTAGCGCCCGCGGCCGGCGTCCGTCTCGGCGCGCAGCTCCAGCAGCTCCTCCGCGCCCACCGGGTACCACTCGATGCGGTCGAAGAAGCGCAGCGCCCACGGGTCCTCCTGGAAGAGGCCGCCGCGGCGGAACCGGTTCCAGATCTGCACGGTGCGTCCCACGAACTGGTATCCGCCCGGCCCCTCCATCCCGTAGATGCAGAGGTACGCGCCGCCGATCCCGACGGAGTTCTCCGCCGTCCAGGTGCGCGCGGGGTTGTACTTCGTGGTCACCAGGCGGTGGCGCGGATCCAGCGGCGTGGCCACGGGCGCCCCGAGGTACACGTCGCCGAGGCCGAGCACGAGGTAGCTGGCGTCGAAGACCGTGCGGAACACGTCGTCGACCGACTCGAAGCCGTTGACGCGGCGGATGAACTCGATGTTCCACGGCGTCCAGGGCGCGTCGTCGCGCACGCCCGCCATGTAGCGCTCGATGGCGAGGCGCGTGGCCGGGTCGTCCCAGGAGAGCGGCAGCCGCACCTTCCGCGACGGCACGACGAGCTGCCCGGTGGGCGGGATCTCGTCCTCCAGCTCCTGCAGCAGCCGCGTGACGGCCGTGGCCTTGAGCACGCGCGCGTCGGTGCGGACCTGGAGCGAGCGGATCCCCGGGGTCACCTCGAGCACGCCCGGCGGCAGGTGCTCCTGCAGCCGGGTCATGAGCGCGTGCACGCGCATCCGCAGGGCGATGTCGAGGGTCATGTCGCCGTACTCGACGAGCACGTTGTCGTCGCCGTCGCGGCGGTAGGCGACGCCGGGGCGCGCGTCGGTGGGCTCGAGCCGGCCGATCACGCCGTCGTCGCCGTCGCCGCCCGACCGGATCACCTGGAGCGAGGAGCGCGCGTCGACCAGGGACGCCGCGGACGCCTCCGTGACGGGCACGAACCGCACGGTGTCGCCGGGTCGCAGCTGGCCGAGCTTCCACAGCTCGCCGCTCGCCACGACCGCCGGGCAGACGAAGCCGCCGAGGGACGGGCCGTCGGGGCCGAGGATGATCGGGGTGTCGCCCGTGAAGTCGATCGCGCCCACGGCGTAGGGGGTGTCGTGGATGTTCGACGGGTGCAGCCCCGCCTCGCCGCCGTCCTCGCGCGCCCAGCCGGGCCGCGGGCCGATGAGCCGGATCCCGGTGCGCGCCGAGTTGTGGTGCACGCCGTAGTCGGTGGCGTACAGCACGTCGATGTCGGCGCGCGTGAAGAAGTCGGGCGCCGCGTGCGGGCCCTCGGTGACGCCGATCTCCCACGCGGAGGTGAGCGCGGGTCGGCGGTGCGCGGGCGTCGGGCCGCCGATGAGCCCGAGGCGCGCGCCCGCGGGGAACGCGGGGTGGTCGGCGTCGGAGTCGGGGGATCCGGGCCGCAGCACGTCTCCCGCGAGCAGCGCCCGGCCCGCGTGCCCGCCGAAGCGGCCGAGCGTGAAGGTGGACGCCGACCCGAGGTACGCGGGCACGTCGATCCCGCCGCGCACGGCGAGGAACAGGCGCAGCCCCGGCCCGTCGGCGCGGCCGATCGCGAGGGTCTGCCCGGCGGCGACCTCGATCGGCTCCCACATCGCGGCGGGCTCGCCGTCGACCGTGACGGGCGCGGGCGCGCCCGTCACGGCGACCACGGACGCGGTCGAGAAGCGCAGCACGGGTCCGTCGGCCGTGATCTCGAGGCCGGGCGCGCCCTCCGGGTTGCCCACCGCGAGGTTCGCCTCCGCGAGCGACACCGGGTCGAACGGGCCGCTCGGCGGCACGCCCACCTGCCAGTACCCGAGCCGGCCGGGCAGGTCCTGCACGGTGGTCATGGTGCCGGGGGCGATCACGTCGATGCGCGGCGCCGGGTCGTCCGTCTCGTCGAGCGTCGACGTGGAGTGCGTGGCCGTGCGGAGCTCGAGGTCGTCGGTGAGCGCCCGCAGCAGGCCGATGTTCGTGACGATGCCGTCGATCCGCGAGCCGTCGAGCGCCTCGCCGAGGAGGTCGAGCGCGTCGTCGCGGGTCTCGCCCGTGGCGATGACCTTGGCGAGCAGCGGGTCGTAGGAGGCGGAGACCTCGAGGCCGGTCTCGATCCAGCCGTCGACGCGGATCCCGGGACCCGTCGGGAGCACGGCCTGCGTCACGAGCCCGCTCGACGGGAGCGACCCCTTCGCCGGGTCCTCCGCGTAGACGCGGGCCTCGACGGCGTGGCCCTCGGGGATCCACTCGCGCGTGAAGAGGTCGTCGGGGAGGCCCGCGGCGCCGTCGCGCGCGAGCCGCAGCATGAGCTCCACGAGGTCGACGCCGTGCACCTCCTCGGTGACGGGGTGCTCGACCTGGAGGCGCGTGTTCACCTCGAGGAACGCGGCCTCCTCGCGCACCGGGTCGTAGACGAACTCGACCGTGCCGGCGCTGCGGTAGGAGACCGACTCCGCGAGCGCGCGCGCCGAGGCGTGCAGCTGGGCGCGCACGCGGTCGGGCAGCGCGGGCGCGGGCGCCTCCTCGATGACCTTCTGGTTGCGGCGCTGGAGGGAGCAGTCGCGGTCGCCGATCACGGCCACGCGGCCGGTGCCGTCGCCCACGAGCTGCACCTCCACGTGCCGGGCCGGGCGCACGAGGCGCTCGAGGAAGATGCCGGTGGATCCGAACGCCGACTCCGCGAGCCGCGTCACCCGCCCGTACGCCTCCCGCACCTCGTCGGCGGTCGCGCACGCCTGCATGCCGATGCCGCCCCCGCCGCCCGTGGCCTTGAGCATCACGGGCAGGCCGACGCGCGCGGCCTCGCGGACGGCCTCGTCGGCGTCCGCGAGGAGCCCGGTGCCGGCGAGCAGGGGCACGCCCGCGGCCTCGGCCAGCTCGCGCGCGGTGTGCTTCGCGCCGAACGCGAGGATCTGGTCGGCCGTCGGGCCCGCGAACCGGATCCCCGCCTCCTCGCACGCGGACGCGAACTCGAGGTTCTCGCTGAGGAACCCGTAGCCGGGGTGGATGACGCCGGCGCCCGTCGCGCGGGCCGCCTCGATGATCGCGTCGATGCGCAGGTACGACTCGCGCGGCGCCGCCGGCCCGAGGCGCACGGCCTCGTCGGCTTCGCGCACGTGGGGAGCGGCCCGGTCGGCGTCGGAGAAGACCGCGACCGTGCGCATCCCCATGGCCTTCGCCGTGCGGATCACGCGGCACGCGATCTCGCCGCGGTTGGCGACGAGGACGGTGTCGAGGTCGAGCGCGCGGCTCACGGCGCGACCACGATCATCCGCAGCGGCGTGCAGCTGAAGTCGTTGCAGGGGTTGTTCATCTGCGGGCAGTTGGAGACGATCACCAGCACGTCCCGCTCCGCGCGCAGCGCCACCCGCTTCCCGGGCGCGCTGAGGCCGTCGACGATCCCGAGGGATCCGTCCTCCTCCACCGGCACGTTCATGAACCAGTTGATGTTGGACACGACGTCGCGGGCCCCGAGCCCGTGCCGCGCGCCCTCCGTGAGGAAGTTCTCGCGGCAGCCGTGCTGGTGCGCGGTGTGGTGGCCGTAGCGGAGCGTGTTCGACTCCTTCGAGCAGGCGCCGCCGAGGGTGTCCTGGCGGTCGATCTCGTTGCCCACCACGGTCATCAGCGGTCGGCCCTCGCTCGACATGAGCACGGTCCCGGTGCGGATGTACGCGTTCCCCTGCGCCACGAGGGTGTCGGGCACGCTGTAGCGCTCGTCCGGGTCCTCCGCGTCGTAGACGAGGCAGTCGGCCGACTGGTTGCCGCCCACGTCGACGATCGTGAGCACCTCGCCGGCGCGCACGACGGCCGACCACGGGGCGAGCGGGGCCACGCGGTCGTCGCGCACGACGGTGCCGTCGACGAGCGGGGAGCCCCAGTCGAGCACGGCGTCGGGCGCGTGGACGGCGCCGGTCGGGACGGTGGATGCCGGGACGTGCGTCATCGGGTTCCTCTCGCTTCGCAGTGGTCGATCGCGTTCAGGTAGGCGCGGGTCATCTCGGGGCTCGCGTGGAAGCGCGCGTCGTCCGGGCCGGTGGGGGAGCCGCGCCAGGCGTGCACGCGCAGCGGGCCCACCACGTGGTCGGGCCGGGGATCCAGCGGGTGCGGCACGTTCGCCAGGAGCACCAGGAGCGGCATCTCGGCCACGAGGGTCACGTGCGTGCCGGGCCCGGCGGATCCGGTGGGCCGCAGCGCGCCGTCCTCCTCCACGCGCACGCCCTGGAAGAGGGAGACGCCGGGCGGCAGGTCGCGCCGGGTGAGGCCGTGCTTCGCGGCGGCCTTCACGAGCAGCGACCGGCCGCTGGGCGTGGGGCCCTCGGGTGCGGATCCGCCGTAGCGCCGGTCGTTGAGCGCGTCGGTCGAGGTGCCGCAGAGCGCGTCGTGGTGGCCGGACGTGTCCTCGACGATGCTCGCGAGGATCCGCCCGTCGCCGCTCAGCAGCGGGGAGCCCTCGCCGAGGTACGCCTGCCACGGGATCTTCACGGTGTCCGCCGCGTTCAGCCGCTCCCACGGCGCGAGCGCGTCGTAGAGCACGAGGTGCGCCGAGGCGTCGCCCGTGGGGTCGTCGAGGCGGAGGCGGGATCCGCGCGCCAGCACCCGGTGCGCGTACCCGCCGGGCGCGACGGTCTCGGCCCAGGTGAGCTCCTCCGCGGCCACGCCGTCGGGCCGGTGCGGCGACGAGGACGCGGGCACGTACGGCATCCACTCGCTGCGGCGGTCGGCCTGCGCGCGGGCGTCCGCGCGGGACGCGGTGACGCTGTCGGTCAGGTGCAGGTCCCTCATCGGATGCCCGCCCCCGCCTGCTCGACCACGGGGATCGTCGCGGTCGTCGGCACCTCGGTCAGCTGGAGCGGCCCGTCGGAGCGGTGCCGCCACGCGTGGTAGCCCCAGCCCACGGCGAGGGTCGCGCCGATGAACAGCAGCGCGCTGTACTGCAGCCACCACGACTCGCCCGTGAGGTCGTAGATCTCGGGGCGGGGCCAGATGAGGTTCACGGCCATGGCCGCCTGGAAGAGCACGGCGACGGCGTTGACGGGGATCCCCCAGCGGCCGAGCGTGAACAGCGGCTTGCCGTCCTCGTCGACGCCGCCGGCCGGGAAGCGCCCGCGGATCCGGGCCACCAGCAGCGGGCCGGTCACGCCGAGGTAGGCGAGGTACAGCATCGCGATGCAGAGGCTCGACAGCGCCGTGAAGATGGCGGACTGGCCGGCGTTGACGACGAGCGCGAGGACCGCGCCGACCCCGACCACGACCGACGTGAGCACGGGCGTGCCCGTGCGCGGCGACACCCTCGCGAGCTGGCGGTGGAACGGCAGCGCCTTCTCGCGGGCCATCGAGTAGATCATTCGGGTGCCCGACGTCTGCACGGCGAGCGTGCACGCGAACACCGCCACCGCGACCGCGCAGAGGAGGAGGCGGCCGCCCACCTCGCCGGCGACCGAGGTGATGACCCAGGCGAGGCCCTGCGTGGCGAGCTTCCCGTCGGTGAGGCTGGGCGCCGCGACGAGCGCGCCGACGATGAGGAGCGCCCCGCCGAGCCCGGAGACCGTGAGCGCGCGGATGATCGTCTTCGGCGTGGTCTTGCGGGGGCTGTGCGTCTCCTCGGCGAGCTCGCCCGCGGAGTCGAAGCCGACCATCACGTAGGCGGCCATGAGGGAGGAGGCGAGGAAGGCCCACACGTACGGCTCGGTGCTGACCGACCCGGCCGTCGAGAAGACGACCTCCGGTCCGCGCTTCGGCAGCAGGAACAGCACGGCGACCAGCGCGACCACGCCCACCATCTCGATGGCGACGCCCGCGGTCGTGACGCGGGCCATCAGCCGCACGCTGAGGATGTTCACGACCGTGGTGACGGCCAGCATGATGATGCCGAGCAGCACGGCGTTCGCGGATCCGGTGGGCGAGGCGACCGAGGGGTCGGCATCCGGCCCGCCCACGATCTGGAACCCGGCCCAGATGGACGGCAGCACGGCCTGCACCGCGATGGCCGCGACGGCGACCGTGAGGATCTGGCCGACGATCATCGTCCAGCCGGTGAACCAGCCGAAGGTCGTGCCCGCCAGCCTGCTCGACCACTGGAAGATCGCGCCCGAGATGGGCCACGATGCCGCGAGCTGCGCGAAGTTCAGCGCCACCAGGAGCTGGCCCGCGAAGACGATGGGCCACGCCCAGAAGAAGGCCGCGCCGCCCAGCCCGAAGCCGAGGCCGAAGAGCTGGAACACGGTGGTGAGGATCGACACGAAGGAGAACCCGGCCGCGAACGAGGAGAACGGCCCGACGCCGCGATGCAGCTCCTGGGCGTAGCCGGGCGGGACGACGGGGGCGGGTGCCGTGGCGGGTGCCGCGGCCGACGAGGGGGTGTGCGGGGTGCTCAATCTTCTGGCCTCTCACGAGGGCGCGGTGCTGCGGATGCGCCGGAGATCCGGTTGCCCGGTCGGAGTATCTATCGAGCGATAGGTATTTCCGTCCAGTGTGGTTCTGCCCGGTATCGCGGCCGTTTCCCTCGTGTTACCGGCGTGTATCTTCTCCGGCGCGACGGATCCGGGCGCCCTCGGCGGACGTCCGCGCGCACGGAGGGGCCGGCAGCGCGCGGCTGCCGGCCCCTCCGTCTCAGGCCCCGAGCGCGGGCGTCACCGAGCCGCCACCGGCGTCGGCGCGGGCGTGGGCGCGAGCAGTCCCAGGAACGCGAGGTCGTCCGCCACCTTGGCGATGAGCGCGTGGTCGAGCGACGGGATCTCCGACCTGCCGAGCGGGCGGACCTCGCGGACGGCCGCGGCGAACGCGTCGGCGGGGATCGCCGAGCCGGCGTGCGGCTCCTCGGGTGCCGCGAACGCGTGCATCAGCGGCAGGACGGACCGGGCGCGGTCCGCGTCCGGCAGCGATCCGAGCGCTGCGCGGAACCGGCCGACCCACTCCGCGTGGTCCTCCACGCGCTCGATGTCATGGCCGTCCTCGCGGAGCCAGTCGACGAAGGTGTCGAGCGAGACGCCGTCGTCGTGGGGGTTCACGACGTTGAAGGTGCGGTGCCCCTCGGTGAGCGCGGCGCCGATCCCGTCGATCGCGGCCGCCGTGAAGTCGGCGGGCAGGCCGTCGTAGTGCGACCGCTGCCGCTCGCCGTCGGGGCTGCGCCGCACGAACGACGCCGGGGCGAGCCCGGTGGTGAGCACGCTCCAGATCAGCCGGGTGAAGACGTCCGGGAGGTTCACCTGACCGCGCCAGCGCGGGTGCGCCAGGATCATGTCGGAGCGGAACACGGCCACGGGGACGCCGTGGTGCTCGTGCGCCTCGCGGAGCAGCACCTCGCTCGCCCACTTGCTCGCGCCGTACCCGTTCGCGTACTCGTCGCCGACGGCCCACTCGGGGATCGTGGCGCGGATGTCGGCGTCCTCGTCGAGCGGGCCGGGCGCGGACGGCTCGGCGTCGGCGGCGGCGCTCGGCCGTGCGCCGCCCGCGACGGCGACGCTCGAGACGAAGGTGACCGGGACGCTGCCGGCGGCGATGGCCAGGCGGATCACCTCGGCGGTGCCGACGACGTTCGGGCCGAAGAGCGCCGGGTACGGGAGCACGTGGTTGACGAGCGCCGCGGCGTGCGCGACGAGGTCGACCCGGGCGGCCAGGTCGATCCACCGCTCCTCGTCGAGGCCGAGGCGGTGCTCGCTGACGTCGCCGGCCACGACCTCGAGCGATCCCGACAGCTCGGCGAGGCGCCGCGCGAACGCGGGGTCGGCGGCGAACGCGGCCTCGAGGCGGCGCCGGGCGTCGGCGTCGTCGGCGCCGCGCACGACGCACACCAGCGTGCCGCCCTCCGGGGCGAGGCGCTCGAGCCAGTCGACGGCGAGGAACCGGCCGAGGTAGCCGTTCGCGCCGGTGAGCAGCACGGTCCGGGCTCCCGGCCGGGCGGCCGACGCGCGGGGGACCGGCGTCGGGACGCCGCCGAGCATCCGCTCGAGCCGGAGGTCGCCCACGCGGAGGGTGGACGCGCCGGCGCCGTGCACGCGGGTCACGGTCGGCCGGTCGTCGGTGGCGGAGCGGTCCACGAACGCGGCCACGGCGGCGAGGTGGTTCGTCGGGTCGGTGATGACGCCGACGGGCACCTCGGTGCCGAACACGTCCTCGAGGATCCCGGAGAACGTCAGCGCGGACAGCGAGTCCCCGCCGAGGTCCGAGAACCGGGCCGCGGCCGCGGCCGCGGTCGCCGGCGGCACCTCGGCCCCGAGGAGCAGGAGGGCGGCGCGCACCACCGTGTCGACGGTCGGCTCGTCGGCGTCGCGATCGCGGAGGGCGGCCGCCAGGGTGCCGCTCTGCTGCGCCTCGAGCGCGTCGTAGAGGGCGCCGAGGCGCTCGCCGTAGCGCTGGGTGAGGCGCAGGCGCAGGAGCTTGCCGGCGTCGGAGAGCATGCCGCCGTCGACCGTGAACGGCTGCGGCTCGACGATGACGCCGCGGGGCACCTCGTAGGGGGCGAGGCCGTGCTCGCGCGCGGTGCGCTGGAGGGCGGCGAGGACGTCGCGCTCGGACGCCCCGGCCTCGGTCGGCACGACGACCGCCACGAGGAACGCGTGCCGGCTGTCGCCGTGCAGCGCGATCTGGTGCACCTCGGGCGTCCCGCCGTACGTCGCCTCGAGGGACGCCACCGCGACGAACTCGCCCTGCGACAGCTTGAGCACGTTGTTGCGGCGGTCGAGGTACTCGTACGTGCCGGGTCCCGTCCGCGCCATGACGTCGCCGGTCCGGTAGAAGCCGTCCTCGTCGAACACGGCGGCGGTGACGTCCGGCCGGCGGAAGTACCCGGCGATCACGGCGGCGCTCTTGACGAGCAGCTCGCCGCGCGGGTGCGGGAGGTCGGTGGTGCGGTACCCGAGCTCCGGGACGTCGACGAGCTTGTGCTCGGTGACGGGAGGCTGCTGGACGACCCCGTCCCGGAGGATCCCGCCGGCCTCGGTCGACCCGTACATGTCGTGCAGCGTGATCCCGAGGCACTCCTCGACGTACGCGCGGAGCTCGGGGGTCAGCGGGGCGCTGGTGCAGATCGCCTGGCTGATCCGGCCGCCGAACGCGCGGACGCGGAGGTCGGCCCGCACCGCGGCGCGGACCGCGTCCGGGTCCGCGCCGCCGGCGGCGAGCCGCCGCTGCTCCTCGCGGTCGCCCTCCTGCCGGACCATCTCGGCGACGCGGGGCACGAAGACGAACTCGGTCGGGGCGAAGGCGCGGAGGTCGTCGAAGAGCGTCGACAGGTCGGTCGAGGTCGCGAGCGCGACCGTGCCGCCGCGGCCGAGCGTGGCGAGGAGGGCGGCGCGGCCGGTGAGGTGGCTCAGGGGGAGGTACGCGTATCCGACGATGGCGTCGGCCGCGCCGGCGCCCGTGGCGGCGTCGGGCCCGACGGCGTGCCACAGCCGCTCGACCATCGAGCGCGTGTACATCGCGCCCTTCGGCGTGCCGGTGCTGCCCGACGTGTAGAGCAGGAGCGCGAGCGGATCCTCGCCCGGTGCGGGGTGCCACGGGCCGACGCGCGGCAGGCCGGCGCCGCGGGCGACCAGCCCGTCGAGCGTGAGGTCGGTGTCAGCGTCGGTGCTGGTGCTGGTGCTGGTGCCGGTGTCGAGCAGCATCGTGCGGATGCCGTCGCCCGACGCCTCCGCGACCGCCCGGGCCGTCGCCGACTGCTCGGCGGTGGCCGCGATCCAGACCGGCGCCGTCTCCTCCACGATCGCGTCCAGGGCCGCGACGGGCGCGCTCGCCTGCAGGGGCACGCTCACCGCGCCGAGGATCCACGTGGCGAGGTCGAGGGTGACGGCGTCCGCGGTCGCGGACCCGAGCACCGCGATCCGGTCGCCGGCGGACACGGTCCCGCCGAGCGCCGCGGCCAGCGCGCTGGCCCGCTCCCACAGCTCCCGGAAGCTCGTGTCGGTGATCTCCGCCCCGGAGCGCTGCCGCAGCGCCGTCCGCTCCGCGTGCCGCTCGAAGATCGCCCCGATCGACGCGTCGTCGTGCTCGGTCCCCGTCTGCTCGATCCCCACCTGCTCGGTCCCCGTCTGCTCTATCCCCATGCTGTCCGTCCTCTCCTCTATCCGTCCCGGCGCGCGCCTGCGCTCCGGCTTCCGTGCGCGTCGAGCGCGATGCCCGCCAGCGCCATCCCCCCGGCCACCGCCCACCTCCCGGTCGCGGCGAAGGACGGCCCCCGGCGCGCGCGGACGGCGAAGGAGCCGTCCGGGCGGAGCGCCACGTGCGCGCCGTCGATGCCGTGCCACCCGCCGTGCGCCGAGGTCCGGGCCTTCGCGACGGCCTCGGCCGCGGCGAGGAGCACGCTGTCCGGGCTCCCGACCCCGGCTGCCCGGAGCGCGTCGAGGCCCGCGGCGACGGGCGCGCTGCCGAGATCCGCGACGCGCGCCAGCACGCCTCCGGGGAGGGTCCGTGCGGGCGTGGCGTCGATGCCGATCCCGGCGTGCTCGTCGCGTCGTCCCACGGCGCACGCGCGGAGCCCGACGCAGTGCGTGAGGCTGCCGACGACCCCGGGCGGCCACACCGGCGCACCGCTCCGCGCGGCGGGGATCGACGCGGGCCGGATGCCCAGGGCGTGGAGCGCCCGCCGCGCGAGCACGCGGCCGGTCGTGAACTCGGCGCGGCGGGCGGGGAGCGCCGTCATGACGGCGTCGCGCTCGTCCTCGACGAGGGTCCCGTCCACGTCGTCGTCCGCGGTCGCCACGACCACGGATCCCGGCAGGAGGGCCTCCCACGGGACCAGTGTCATTAGTTGCATTGACACAACTAAACGACCGCTTCCTCCGAGGTTCCCGGGTCCCGGACCGAGCGCTACACTCCGCCGCCGGACCGGCGAGGGGACCTGGCGGCCGCCCGCCCGCCCGGAGCCGCCCGGCGCCTCCGAGTCGCCTCCACGGACCTTGACGGTGACGCCCGTCAGGAGTCGGCTGGATGCTCCCGACGGCGGTGCGCGCGCCTCGCGGCGACGCTGCCCGTCGTCCCCGCGAACCCCTCAGGAGGATCACCATGGCTGGACGCTTCGACGGCAAGGTCGTCATCATCACGGGCGCTGGATCCGGCATCGGCGAGGCCACCGCCCGCCGCTTCGTCGCCGAGGGCGCGAAGGTCGTGATCACCGACAGCGTGGAGGACAAGATCCGCGCGGTCGCCGACTCGCTCCCCGCGGGCACCGCCACCGCGCTCGTCGCGGACGCCGCCGTCTCGGCCGACGCCGACCGCACGGTCGCCACCGCCCTCGAGGCGCACGGCCGGCTCGACGTGCTGGTCAACAACGCCGGCACCTTCCAGGCCGGTCCGATCACGGGCATCACCGACGAGGAGTGGCACCGCGTGATCGACACCGACCTCTCGGGCGTCTTCTACGGCACCCGTGCCGCGCTGCCGCACCTCGTCGCGACGCGCGGATCCATCGTCAACGTCTCGTCGGTGTCGGGCATGGCGGCCGACCACCACATGAGCGCCTACAACGCGGCCAAGGGCGGCGTGAGCAACTTCACGCGGGCGTCCGCGCTCGACCACGGCGTCGACGGCGTGCGCGTGAACGCGGTCGCGCCCGGCCTGATCTGGACGGAGCTGGTCGCCGGCAAGGAGGACGACGAGGAGCTGAAGGCGGAGTTCGCGAAGCGCATCTCGCTCGGCCGCGGCGGCGAGGCCCACGAGGTGGCGGCCGCCATCGCGTTCCTCGCGAGCGATGACGCGTCCTTCATCACGGGCGCGATCCTGCCCGTCGACGGCGGCACCACGGCGAGCAACGGGCAGCCCTCGCAGGCGTAGCGCGTCGCGCGTCGCGCCAGTCGTCCGGGCGCGCGGGTCGGGTCAGGCCGTGACGGGCGGCAGCTCGGCCACCGCGACCCGCTCGCCCGCGGCGTCGCGGATCTCGACGGAGGCCGCGTCCCGGCGCATCACGTCGGCGTTGAGGCGGCAGTCGATGCGCACGGCGGAGCCGAGCATCGTGCCCGACGCGTGCTCGTCGCCGTCGGCGTCGATCACGACCACCGAGAACGAGTCGCCCACGGGCAGGCCGTCGACCGACAGCAGGGTCTCGGTGCCCCAGGTGTGCGCGACGACGTCGCCCTCCACGTCGACGCCCGCGGGGGCGCCCGCGAACGACACGTCCTCGAGCGCGCCGAGGGTGCCGGCCGGGCCGGTCGCGACGTCGGCGCGCGGGGTCGCGAGGATCGCGCCGCCGGCCGCGCCGAGCGCGAGGCACGCGGCGGCGCCGGCGAGGAGCAGCGCGGTGCGGCGGGGGCGGGATCCGCGGCGCGCGCGGTGCCCGTCGAGGTCGGCGGGCCGTGCCGTGATCTCCGGCAGCCCGGCGTCCGCCGTCGCCGCAGCAGGGGCCGTCGCCGCGCCCTCCCCGCGCCCGTCCGCGATCAGCCCGATCCGCCGCGCCAGCTCCGCGCTCGGCTCCGCCTCCTGCCACGCGCCCACCCCGCGGATCGCGGACGGCAGCCCGCCGAGCAGCGCGATCTCGTCGTCGATCGTCGGGTCGGCCGCGCGCATCGCCTCCAGCTCCGCGGCCTCGGCGGGGGAGAGGTCGTCGGCGAGGGCGGCGGCGATGAGCTCGCCGCGGCGGTCGTCGGGTCCTGCGGCGTCGGATCCGGGTGTGCGGTCGTCGGTCATGCGGGATCCACTTCGTCGAGATGCGTGCGGAGGGCGCGGAGCGCGTGGAAGACGCGCGTGCGCAGGGTGGCGACGGGGACGCCCGTGGCCGTGGAGAGCTCCTGGTAGCTGAGCCCGGTGAGGTGGACGGCGACGACGGCCTCGCGGTGCGCGTCGCTGAGGCGCGCGAGGCCCTCGACGATGCCGAGCCGGTCGAGCGGATCCGCCTCCCGCGCCGCCTGCTCGGGCGCCTCCTCCTCGGCGACGATCCGCGGGGTGCGGGCCCGGGCGCGGTGCACGTCGAGGATCACCCGCCGCTCGATCGCGAACAGCCAGGTGCGCGCGCTGCCGCGCTCGCCGTCGAAGGAGTCGCGGGCGCGCCAGGCGCGGAGGAACGTCTCCTGCACGCAGTCCTCGGCGAGCTGGCGGTCCTGCAGGGCGTTGACCGCGAAGCCGAGCAGCGCGCTCCCGTGCTCCGCGAACGCCCGGCGCACGTCGAGGCCGGGCGGGGATGCGCTCATCGTGCTCCGCTCGGGTGCAGGTGCCGGACGCGTCAGGACGAGCGCCATCGTGATCCCCAGCCTAGGCGGCGGGTGCGCGCCCTCACCGGGGGATACGTCGGCGGAGGCGCCGGCGTTCATCGCGGGGCCGGGAGGGACCCCCGCCCGCACGGGATCGTCCGCACGAGATCGCCCGCACGAGATCGCCCGGATCGATCCCGGCACCCGATGAACGCCCGCCGCCCGCCGTGCGTATGCCCTGTCAGAAGCGGTGCCCGCTCGGGCGCCCCACCACGAGAGGCTGCACGCGATGACGCACACGAGACTCGTCCGGAACACGACCATCGGGGGCGCCGCCGCGGTCGCCCTCACCCTCCTCGCCGCGACGCCCGCGTCCGCCGAGACGACCGTCCCCGAGCCCGACCGCTTCACGAGCGCGTTCACCGTGATGGCGACGCCCGACCAGGTCCTCAACGCCGACGGCGTCGCGACCCCCGGCGAGCCCGGCGCGACCGGCCGGTTCGACCTGCGCCTCGACTCGACGTCGAACACGATCTGCTACGACATCACCCTCACGGGCGTCACCGGCGAGTACAAGAGCCCGGCGAAGACGGCCACGCACATCCACCAGGCCGCCGCGGGCAAGGCCGGCCCGCCCCGGATCGCCTTCCCGAACCCCGCGGACGCCGGCACCGGCACCCGCACCAGCTCCGGCTGCATGCAGGGGCCCTTCACCACGGGCATCGCCCCGGACGGCAAGGACACCGGCGAGGGCTTCACGGTCGCGCAGATCGAGGCCGACCCGTCCGCGTTCGCGGCCGACAGCCACACCGCGTCGTTCGCGGCGGGCGCCGTGCGCGGCCAGCTGACCCAGGTGCCGGTCGGCGGCGTCGACACGGGCGCCGGCGGATCCGCCGCCTCCCCCTCGGCCGCCCTCCCGCTCGTCGCGGGCGGCGGTGCCGTCGCGCTCGCCGCGGCCGGCGTCGTGCTGATGCGCCGCCACCGCGCCCAGGAGTCCTGATCCCCGTGCACCGCGGTCCGGCGGATGCGTCGCCCGCGCGGCGCGCCCGTCGGGCCACGGTGCTCGCGGCCGCGCTGATCCCGCTCGCCGTGCTGGCGGGATGCGCGCCCGCGGATCCGGCACCCGCTCCGGCGGCCCCTCCCGCGTCCGCGCCCCCGAACGCCGCGCCGAGCGCCCAGCCCACGACCGACCCCCAGGTCGTGCAGGGCCTCGGCGCGGTCCCGACCCGCGTCGCCATCCCCGCCATCGAGCTCGACGAGCCGCTCATCGACCTCGGCATCGCGCCCGACGGCCGGATGGAGGTGCCCGTCGACTTCGACGACGTCGGCTGGTTCACGGGCGGCGGTCGCCCCGGCGGACGCGGACCCACCGTGATCGCCGCGCACGTCGACTCGCGCGTGGGGCCCGCGGCGTTCGCCCGGCTCGCCGAGCTCGGCGTCGGCGACGAGGTGTCCGTGCAGGACGTCGACGGCGGCGCGACGCGCTACGCCGTGACCGAGGTCGCGGACTTCGCCAAGGCCGACTTCCCGACCGCGCGCGTCTTCGGCGCCCAGCCCACGGATCAGCTGCGCCTCATCACCTGCGGCGGGATCTTCGACCGCAGCGTCGGCCACTACGAGGACAACCGCGTCGTGTTCGCGGAGCCGGTCGGCTGATCCGGGACGCGATGCCGTCAGGCGGCCGGATCCTCCGACCCCGGACCCCCGACGTCCGGCAGCCCCGCGCGCAACCGAGCCGTGCGGTCGCGCACCAGCTCGAGCCGGGCCTCGTCGAGCGCCGCGGATGCGACCCGTGCTCGGTGGCCGGCGCGCAGGGATCGGCTGAGCGCCACCAGCGCGATCACGATCGCGACGAGGACGACGACCGTGACGATCGACCAGACCACGTCGTAGCCGGTCGGCAGCACGATGCTGTCGTACGTGTCGTCCACGCTCAGGCGACCGGTCCGACGGGCCCCGCGCCGGGCGCGTACGGCCCGCCCGGCTGATCCCCGTCGTCGGCCTGCAGCCGAGCCGTCTGCTCGCGGATCAGCTCGAGCCGCGCCTCCTGCAGCGTCGTCGTGACGAGCAGCGTCCGCCGGGCCGCGAGCGCGAGCCGGATGAGCACGACGGCCAGCACGACGGAGAGCACGACGACCGCGAGCGTGACGAACAGGTACCACGTGAGGCCGAAGCCGATGCCGGGGGAGGAGATCATGCCCCGAAGCTATCGGCCGCGGGCGCACCAGGGCGAGGCCCCGTCGCACGTGGTGCGGACGCCGACGGGCCCGGCCCCGTGGAGGAGCCGGGCCCGTCGGGCGGTGGATGCGCGGGTCAGCGCACCTTCACGCCCGCGCTCGCCACGGCGGCGCGGTCGTAGAGGTAGATGACCCCGCTCACGACCACGTGGACGGTGTGCCCGCGGTCGGCCTCCGTCAGCGTGTACGTCTTCGCGGTCGCGCCGGGGATGACCTTCCCGTCGCGCTTCCACTGGTAGCCGAGCTCCAGCGTCGACGGCTTCCAGACGCCGGGCTGCGCGGTGAGCGTGCGGCCGACGACCGGGTTGCCGGTGACGCGGGGCGTGCCCGCGGTGACGACGGGCTCCGCGACCTTCTTGGTCGGACCCGAGGTGCGGGTCTGCGCGATGTAGCCGTCACGCGATCCGCGCACAGAGACCGTGATGCGGTGCCCGATGTCGGCGCCGCGCACCTCGTAGGTCGGCGTCTGGACGCCGGTCCGCACGCCGTCGCGGTACCACTGGTACTCGAGCGTCACGGGTGCGGGCTGCCATGCGCCCGTGCGCACCGAGAGCGTCTGGCCGAAGTCGGCGGAGCCGACGATCGACGGCAGGGGCGCGGCGGTCAGGCGCTTCGCACCCGGGGCGTCGGCCGTGACACCGTCGACGTGGACGGTCAGGTAGGTGTCGGCGATGAAGCCGTAGGTGAGGTCGAAGCCGACGCGCTTGCCGTAGCCGGGGCTGACCGTGACCGATCCCACGCCGCCGACCTCCACGAACGCGCCGTCGTCGAGCTGGTAGAAGATGCGGCTCTCCTCGGGGGTGACCCCGTTGAGGGCCTCGCGGACGTCCCAGCGGAAGGTGACGGACGGCCCGTCCACGACGACCTCGGGCGTGGTCTCGAGCGTCCCGCCGACGAAGCGGGCCTCCTGGGGCGCGGATGCGGCGCCGGTGACCGGGACGCCGTCCACCGTCCCGACCACGCGCACGCTGAGCAGGTGCGTCCCGGAGGCCCCGGGGAGGTAGACCTCGTCGTCGTCGAACCCGGACACGCTGGTGTATCCGGCGGAGCGCCAGGTCCCCGTGCCGTCGACCTGGTACTCGTAGCGGAGGTCGCGGTCGGCGCCGTCGGGGAGGCCCGACAGGTCGGCGGTGACGAAGCCGTGGAACACCGGCGTGGAGCCGAACTCGAACGAGCTCGGCCTCACCTGGGGGGCCGGGATGGGGATCGCGGCGGCGGCCGCGTCAGCGGCGGGAGCGGGCGTCGGCGCGGTCGCGGCCTGCGCGGGCGCGACGCCCGCGAACGCGGTGCCGGCGGCGACCACGACGGCCAGTGCGGTGAGCGGGAGTCGTCGTCCCCCGGTGATGCGGATCATGTGGTTCCTTCCCTGTGGGGCGTCCTCGTCCCCGCGTCGATGCTCCTCCGTGCCCCCGCTCGCCGCATCCCCCCGTAGGGGTCCGCCTCGAGAGGGGGCGTAGCGTGGCATCCGCCCCCACCCCCGCACGTCAGGAGCCCCCGCATGCCCACCGTCCTCCTCACCGGATTCGAGCCCTTCGACGGCGACACCAGCAACCCCTCGTGGACGGCCGTGCAGGAGGTGCGCGACCGCTGGGACGGCGACGCGGAGATCCAGGTGCGCCAGCTGCCCGTCGACTTCGCGAAGGTCGACGACGCGCTGCGGGCGGCGCTCGCCGAGGTGCAGCCGGACGTCGTGATCTCCGTGGGCCTCGCCGGCGGCATCGAGACGCTCGAGGTGGAGCGCGTCGCGATCAACGTCGACGACGCCCGCATCCCGGACAACACCGGCTTCCAGCCCATCGACGAGCCGGTGGTCGACGGCGGCCCGGCGGCCTACTTCAGCACCCTGCCGATCAAGGCGGCAGTCCAGGCCGTGCGCACGAAGGGGATCCCCGCGATCGTCTCGCAGACCGCGGGCACCTACACCTGCAACCACGTCTTCTACCTGCTGATGCACGAGCTGCGCGAGCGCCCGGGCACCCGCGGCGGCTTCGTCCACATCCCGTACTCGACGGAGGAGGCGATCGGCACCGACCGCCCCTACATGCGCATGGACCAGCTCGCGACGGCCCTCACTGCCGTGGTGCGCGCGACGCTCGCCAACGCGACCGACGTGAAGGTGGGCGGCGGGTCGCTCGACTGATCCGCGGCGGGGTCAGACCCGCGCGTCCGCCCCGCGCACCCGCAGCATGAGCAGCAGCCCCGCGAGCAGCACGATCACGATGCCGATGATCCCGAAGCGCGTGTCGCCCGTGATCGCCACGGCGATGCCGAAGAGGCCGGGCGCGAGGAACGAGACCGCGCGGCCGGTGGTCGTGTAGAGGCCGAACATCTCGCCCTCGCGGCCGGCGGGGGAGATGCGCGCGAGGAACGTGCGGCTCGACGACTGCACGGGCCCCACGAAGAGGCAGAGGAAGAGGCCGGTCGCCCAGAAGCCGGCCTTGGCGTCGCCGACGGCGAGCACGGCGGATCCGCCGACGATGAGGCACGCGAGCGACACCAGGATGACGGGCTTCGCGCCGAACCGGTCGTCGAACCAGCCGGCCGCGAAGGTCCCGATGCCGGCCACCACGTTGGCCGCGACGCCGAACAGCAGCACCTCCGTGGTCGTGAAGCCGAAGACCTGGGCCGCGATGATCGCCCCGAACGTGAAGACCGCCGCGAGCCCGTCGCGGAACACCGCGCTCGCGAGCAGGAACACGAGCACGCGCGGCGACTCCCGGTACAGCTCGGCGATCCGGCGGAACAGCGTGCGGTACGACGCGACGATGCCCTGGCGCGCGCGCCCCGGCGTCGCGGGGATCTCGGGCACGCCCACGAGCACGGGGATCGAGAACACGGCGCACCAGATCGCGGCCACGAGGATCGCGATGCGCACGTCGAGCGCGCCGCCCTCGGCGCCCGAGGGCAGGCCGAGGAGACCCGATGCGCCGGGCGTCCCGAAGTCGAAGAGGAAGAGCGCGAGCAGCAGCGCGAGCAGCACGATGCCGCCGACGTAGCCCATGCCCCAGCCGAGCCCGGAGACGCGGCCGACCGTGCGCGGCGTGCTCACCTGCACGAGCATCGCGTTGTAGTTCACGCTCGCGAACTCGAAGAACACGTTGCCGGTGGCGAGCAGCACGGCGCCGAGCCACAGGTAGGAGGGCACGGGCTCCACGAGCACCATGCCGAGCATCGCGAGCACGACGACGCCCGTGTTGATCCCGAGCCACAGCCGCCGGCGCCCGGAGCCGTCGGAGCGCTGCCCCAGCACGGGGGCGAGCACGGCGATGAGGAGGCCCGCGACGGTGAGCGCGAGCGAGATCACGCCGGACGTGTCGGCCTTCGCCGCGACGAGCGCCGGGTTCCGGTCGTCGTCGCCCGCGGCCGCGACGATCGCGGGATCCACGAACAGGCTGCTGGCGAGGTAGGTGCTGAACACGAAGGTGGTGACGACCGCGTTGAAGGCGGCGGATCCCCAGTCCCAGAGCGCCCACGCGGCGACGCGTCGGCGGGGCGGGGCGGCGGGCTCGTCGGTGCGTCCGGGCGCGGTGGTGCTCATGCTCGCAACCTAGCGGGTGGGTGTGTCGCGCCGGGGTCGTGCGGCCGCCCGCCCCGCCCTACGCTGGCCCGATGGACGGACCCCTCGCAGGCGGCAACATGAACCGCGTCGAGCGCGAGGGCGACACCGTCCTCCGCGACGCCGGCCCCTGGACCCCGACCGTGCACCGCTACCTCCGTCACCTGGCGCTCGCGGGCGTCGAGGGGATCCCGGAGCCGCTCGGCATCGAGGGCGACCGCGAGCGCCTCTCCTTCCTCCCCGGCGACGTGCCCGTGTACCCGCTGCCCGACTGGATCTGGGCCGACGACGTGCTCGTCCAGGCGGGCCGCCGCCTCCGCGAGCTGCACGACGCGAGCGTGGGCTTCGCGCTCGACGGCGCGATCTGGCAGTCGAACACGAAGGTGCCGAGCGAGGTGATCTGCCACAACGACTTCGCGCCGCACAACCTGGTCTTCGCGGGCGGCCGCCTCACGGGCGTGATCGACGTGGACATGTGCTCGCCCGGCCCGCGCATCTGGGATCTCGCGTACCTGGCCACCCGCGCGGTGCCGCTCACGGGATCCACGCCGGAGGGCGCGCCCCGGATGGACGACGCGCGTCGTCGCGTGCGGCTGCTCCTCGACGCGTACGGGTCCGACGCGACGTGGGCCGACGTGATCCGCGTCGCCATGCTGCGCCTCCACGACCTCGCCGCCATGTCGGACGAGAAGGCCGACGAGCTCGGCAAGCCGCACCTCCGCGACGAGGCCGTGCTCTACGAGGCGGACGCGGCCGTCCTCCGACGGATCCTCGAGGCCGAGCGCGCCCGCTGAGTCCCGCGCCTCATCCGCGCGGCAGCCGCCCCGCGACCTCCCGCAGCACGTCCGCGTCCTCGTACGCCAGCTCCATCGCGACGGCCTCGTCGAGCGCGAACCACGCGACGCGCTGCCCCTCGGTGAGGCGGATCTCCTCCGCCGGCACGTCGAGCCGCGCCGCGAAGGTGTGCTCGATCCCGTAGGAGCGCGTGCGCGTGAGGAGGTGCGTCACCTCCTCGGCCGGGATCCGCGCGCCCAGCTCCTCCTCCACCTCGCGCACGACGCACGCGAGCGGCGTCTCGCCCGGCTCGAGCATCCCGCCGGGGACGGCCCACATCCCGGGGAAGGGGATGGTGGGGATGTCGTCGCGCAGCTGCAGCAGGATCCGCCCGGCCCGGTCGACGAGCACCACCTGGCATCCCTCGGCGGGGTCGGGCCCGTCGCTCACGACCCCGCCGCCGCGTCCGGCCCGTCGATGGTGTGCGCCGTCATGGCGACGGCGGCGCGCGCGATGTCCTCCGCCGTCTCCTCCGTGCCGAGCGCGGGCGACGCGTGCAGCGCCACCGCCGCGGCGGCCCGGTAGTCGTCGGTCATCCGCGCGAGCGTCCTCCGTCCCGCGTCCGTGAGCTCGAGGAAGACGCTCCGGCGGTCCCGCGGGTTGGGCACGCGGCCGAGGTGGCCGGCGCCGACCAGCCGGTCGATCACGGCGGTCACCGCGCCCGTGCCCATGGAGATCTCGGAGGCCAGCATCTTGGGCGTCATCCGGCCGAGGTCGCCGACGACGCTGATCACCGTGAGGTCGGTCACGTTCACGCCGATGTCCTGCGCGATGCGGGTGCGGAGGTGCCGCTGGGCCGTCTCGACCATGTGCAGCGCGTTCGCGAGGGCCTCCACGGCCGTGGCGTCGTCGTCGCGGCGGCGGCGGGGAGCGGTTCTCTCCGGGGTCATCGGGCGTCCCTGCGTCGGGGGCTCCGGGCGGGGTCCCGGATGCGGTCCAGCGACTGTAACGCGACACCGGCCGTCCCGTCCCCTGCGGCGGACGCATGCCCCCCGGAGTGGGGACTTCGCACGATCCTGGAGTAGCTATACATTCGAGTTACTTGCAAAGCGAGTCACCAACTTCTCGTCGGGGGCTCACCCAGCCCCTTCCCCCTCTACGCACCCGGAGTCAGATCATGTCGAACCACATCGCCCCCGCCGCCAAGACCAAGCGCGTCCGCTTCGCCCCCCTCGCCATCGCGACCGGCGTCGCCGCCGCCGTCCTCCTCTCCGTCTCGATGTCCGGCACGCTGTCGGGCTTCGTGGCCTCGATCACCAACGACACCAACACCGCGGCCTCCGGCTCGCTCGTCATGCAGGAGTCGCAGGCCGGCGCCAACGGCGCCCCCACCGTCACCTGCCTCAGCACGAGCGCCGCGACCGGCGTCGACTCCAACGCCGCGACCTGCTCCACCATCAACAAGTTCGGCGGCTCGACCACGATGATCCCCGGCCAGACGGTCACGAGCGTCGTCAACATCAAGAACGTCGGCACCTCCAAGGCCTCGACCTTCACGCTGACCCCCGGCGCGGCCTGCACGCAGACCAAGAGCGGCACCGTCAACGGCACCGCCACGGACTTCTGCTCCAAGCTCAGCGTCGTCATCACCTCCGGCGGCGTCAACGTCTTCACCGGCACCGCCGCGACCCTCGCCGGCTCCTCCGCCAAGACGCTGACCGCCCTCGCCGCGAACGCGAGCAGCGACTTCACCTTCGCCGTCACGCTCGACTCCTCCGCCGGCAACACGTACCAGGGCCTCGCCGCCTCGCTGCCCCTCACCTGGACCTTCGCGGCCTAGCACCCGCTCGACCCGGCGGGGCCGCCTCGGCGGCCCCGCCCACCCGCACGACCATCCCCTCTGAAGCCCCTGACCCGGGAGGTGCCCCATGACCGACATCCAGGACCGCTCCACCGGCCCCGCGACCGACTCCGGCCGCACGGACGCCTCCGGCCGCACGGACGCCTCCGCGATCGACGCCCTCGAGCTCGACCTCCTCGAGCTGGACCTCCTCGAGCTCGACGTCGTCGAGCTGGAGCCCGTCGACCGGGATGCCGTCGCCCTGGACGTCGTCACGGAGGAGGCGGACCACGACCCCGCCTCCTCCGCCCTCCCCGCGCGCGGCGCCGCCCGTCGCGCCGCGCGCACCTCCCGCTCCTTCCGCCGCCGCACCGTCGTGATGTGGACGGCCACCGTCCTCCTCACGCTCCTCGTCGCGGCGACGCTCCTCTTCCAGGCCTCCGGCGGCCGCTGGTTCGTCGTCCAGACCCCCTCGATGGGCACCACGGCCCCCGTCGGCACGCTGCTGCTCACCACCCCCGTGCTCGTCGAGGACGTCCAGCCCGGCGACGTCGTGAGCTTCCACCCCTCCACGACCCCCGACGAGACCTACACGCACCGCGTCATCGCGGTCGACGCCGACGGCCTCACCACGCAGGGCGACATCAACGGCGCGGTGGATCCGTGGAAGACCGACCAGCACCACCTCATCGGCCAGGCCACCACGATCCTCCCCGGCTTCGGCTGGCTCGCGAAGGGCCTGCCGCTGATGCTCGCGGGCCTCGTCATCGTGACGATCCTCACCCGCCTCATCGCCTCGCCCACGCACCGCGCCTCGATGCGCATGCTCGGCGGATCCCTCGTCGCGGCCCTCACCGTCTTCGTCCTGAAGCCCTTCGTCGGCCTCGTCGTCCTCGACGCCGTCACCGCCGGCACCGACGTGCGCGCCACCATCGTCAACACCGGCCTCCTGCCCATCCGGGTCGCGGCCGAGGGCGGCACCGCCACCTCCGTCGTCTCCGGCGCGGTCAGCACGATCACGGCCCCTGCGGGCGAGGCCGGCCAGTTCCACGACATCTCCTCCACCCTCGACCTGCCGCTCTGGGGCTGGGTCGTCTTCTACGGCCTCTGCGCCGTCCCCCTCCTCTACACGCTCGTCGTCGGCCTCCCCGCCGAGAAGGAGGGGCGCCGCGCATGAGCGTCGTCGCCCGCCTCCTCCGCCGCACCGCCGCATCCGACGCGCCCGCCGGCCCCCGCCGCGCCTCGCGCCTCGCCGGCATCGCCGCGGCCGTCTCCGCCGCCGCCCTCGGCGCCGTGCTGCTCCTCGCGCCCGGCACGAACGGCGCGTACACCGCCTCCATCAGGAACACGAACAACACGGCCGCGTCGTCCGCCGCCTTCTTCACCTGCTCGAGCGCCTTCGCGGCCGACCGGGCCGACGCGCTGTTCGCCTACCCGCTCAACGAGGCGACGGGATCCACGACCGCCGTCGACGCGGCGACCGGCGCCTACCCCGGCACCTACCGCGGTGCCATGGCGAGCGACACGACCAGCACGCGGGCCTGCCCCCGCGACACCGGCGGCGCGTACGTGCTCGACGGCTCCGACTTCGTCACCAACGCCCTGCAGGCCCGCGGCCCGGCCGTGTTCAGCACCGAGGTGTGGTTCAAGACGACCGTCAAGGGCGGCAAGCTCATCGGCTTCGGCAACTCGCAGTCCGGCTCGTCGTCGGCCTACGACCGCCACACCTACATCTCCACGACGGGCCAGCTGGCGTTCGGCACCTACAACGGCGGGTACCAGACGATCGTGAGCCCCGCCAGCGTCGCCGACGGCGCCTGGCACCACGTCGTGGCCACGATGTCGTCCGCGGGCATGGTGCTCTACCTCGACGGCGCGCGCGTCGCCGGCAACGCCGCCTTCACGGCGCCCGAGAGCAACAGCGGCTACTGGCGGATCGGCTACGACAACACGTCGGGCTGGCCGAACGCGGGATCCGCCTACTTCGTCGGCAGCATGCGCTTCGCCGCGGTCTACAAGACGGCGCTCACGCCGGCGCAGGTGCAGGCCCACTACACCGCCGGCCGCTGACGCGACGACGGACGGTCGTCGGACCGTCCCGTCGTGGTGCGTCGTCTGTCGTCTGTCGTGCGTCGGATCAGCTCGCGGGCACCACGTCCCAGTGCTCGCGGATGAGGCCGCCGTCGACGCGGAAGATGTCCGCGGCGAGGAACGGGTCGTCCGCCTTCGCGCCCACGGGCTGCGAGAAGGTCCAGACGAGGTCGCCGTCCGCGATCGAGATGACGGACTGCTGCGCCGGGAACTGCGCGCCGCCCGAGAAGAACGCCTTCAGCGCCGCCGTGCCGTTCGCCGCGACGGCGTTGTGCTGGAGGTAGGCCGGGTCGAACGAGCGGTCGAGCACGCTCGCGTCGTGATCCCGGAACAGGGTGTCGTAGGCGCCCACGGCCAGCTGCCGGTCCGCCTCCTCCTGCTGCTCGGTGGGCGGGGCCTGGTCGTCGGATCCCCGGTAGAGGTCGCTGAACATCGTGTTGGTGTTGCCGCTCGCGGGGGTGCCCTGCGCGATGGGCTGGTCGAAGGACCAGGTCTCGGTGACCTTGCCGTCGGCGAGGCGGAAGAGGTCGACCGCGGCCTCGCCGGTGCGCTCGTCGTCCGGGTTCGAGGCGACCTGCCAGTGCACGGCGACGAGGTCGCCGTCGGCCGCAATGTGCTTGATGACGGCCTGGGCGCCGGGGACGCGCTGGTGCGCGGCGTCGAACCCGGCGAGGACGCCGCCGGGGCCGGCCTTCGCGCCCGTGCCGTGCGCCGTGGCGTCGGGGGCGACGGCCGCGAGGGCGGCGGCCTGCGCGGCGTCGGATCCGGGGTCGGGGAACGCCGTCTCGAAGAGCGTCGAGATGACCTCGGCGTTCGCGTCCTCCGTGGCGGAGTCGGCGCGGTCGGCCGTGGTGCCGCCGTCGCCCGCGGAGGCGGATGCCGCGACGGCGGAGGTCGCGTCGGGGGCGGACCCGGGCGAGGCGGACGCCAGCCCGGGGGCCTGGCAGCCGGCGAGGACCACCACTCCGGCGAGGGCGGCCGTGCCGCGGAGGAGCAGGGATGCGGGGGTTCGTTGAACGTTCATGCACGTACCCTGCGACCCGCGGCTGGGAGGGTCCGATGTGCATGGATGCCGCGTCCATCGGGGCTTCCTGGTACGGCGTGGCCGCCGGGGATCGCACCGGTCCCGCGCGCCCGCCCGAACGCACGTCGGCTCCGAAGGCCACGCACCGGGACCCGAGTCGCCCGGCAGGGGCCCTCTCGCTGCGCATGCGAGGGGGCTTCCCTGCGTCAGGGGCGCGCGTCGTCGGCGGCCGCGTGCGAGGGGCTTGCCTGCGTCGGGGCGCGCGCGTCGTCGGCGCCGCATGCGAGGGGGCTTCCCTGCGTGCGGGGGGGGGCGCCGTCGGTCTGCGACGACGCCGGACGCACGACGAACGGCCCGGCGTCGAGGGCCGGGCCGTGCGTCGTGCTGTCCGGGGCGTGCCCGGGTCGGGGTGCTACTTGGTGTTGACGGTGATCTTGGCGATGCCGACGACGAGCTCGTCGGTGACGGCGTCGGTGCCGAAGGTGCTGTTCAGCAGGGCGGCGGCGTCGGGGCTGACCTTGACCGTGGTGCCCTCGAGGACGGCGTTGTCGCCCTCCATGGCGAGGGGCTTCAGGGTCGTGCCGTCGAGGTTGAAGATGTAGACGTCGTTCATGATCTCGCCCTCGCCGACCTGGACCGAGCCCGTGAGGCGGCTGGTGCCGGGGTCGATGACGAAGTCGGTGAGCTTCACGACGGTGTCGCCGGCGGTGAGGCTGATGCCGGAGCCGTCGTGGTCGATCTCGCCCTGGACGTAGGGGCGGTAGTCCATCTCGGGGTCGAAGTACTTCACGTTGCCGCCGGTGATGGGGAACGCGAGGGTGCCGGTGGCGCCGTCGAGGGTCGCGCCGCCGATGACGCCGGGGGTCAGGCCCAGGGTCGTGAGGGCGCCGGTGAAGCCGGAGTCGAGGGTGACCTTGGTGTCGACGCCGGTGAGGGTCGGGATCGTCGCGAGCGGCGTGGGGTTCGCCTCGGTCGTGGCCGACGCGGACGGCGCGGCGGACGAGGAGGACGACGGGCTCTCGGCGGGGGTCGAGCAGGCCGCGAGGCCGACGACGAGGAAGCCCGCGGTGGCGAGGCCGAAGACGGACTTGGTGAGGTTGCGCATGGTGTTTCCTTATGGTCAGGGCGGCCGACGTGGTCGCCGGTTGGAGTCGCAAGGTCCTTCGGCGCCCCTCGCCGGACGGTTGGGTCCCGTGATGCTTTCGTGACCTGCGCGGCCCGTCGACCGGCGTCACGGCCCCGTCACGGGCGACCGCGGGAGGGTTCAGCGCTGCGTGCCCGGGCGCTGCTCGCCGTCGACCCGGAGCGTCACGGATCCGCCGACGCCCTGCGCGGCCGGCGGCGCGGAGGTCGCGAGCCGGACCGTGAGGCGCAGGTGGTCGCGGCCGCCGACCGCGCGCGCGGGCGAGTCCGCCAGCGCGACGCGGCCCTGCGCCGGGCGGTCGGCGGCCACGGCGGTGATCGTGCCCGCGCAGGTGGCGGTGCCCGGGGCGCCGGTCCAGGCGACGGAGCAGCGGTCGAGCGCGACCTGCAGGCCGTCGGAGGTGCTCGCGACCGGGGTGCCGCCGAGGGTCAGCATCAGCTGCGGGGCGGCGACCGTGCCCGTGTTGGCGAGGTCGACCAGCCGCACCTGCGCGTCGCCGGGGCGGAGGCCCGTCACCGGCACGGCGAGCTGATCCGCGCCGCCGCCGCCCCAGTCGAGCTCGACGGCGCCGGCGCCCACGGTCGTGGAGGTGGTCGCGCGGTCGGCGAGCACGGCGTAGGCGGTGCCGGAACCCGCGATCGCGAGGGCGACGGCGATCGCGGGGACGAGCAGCGGGCGGAGGCGGCGGGCGGAGCCGGCCGGGCGCGCGGCGGCGCGGCGGCCGTGGGGGAGGGGGGTCGCGGGATCCGCGGCGGGCGCGGGTGCGGCGCGGTGCCGGGCGCCGGCCATCAGGCGGATCCGCCCGTCGTGCGGGCGGCCGCGGATGCGGCCTCGACGGGTGCTGCTTCGACCCCGGCGTCCGCGGGCGCCGCGGGGCGCCGCCAGATCGCGGCCAGCGCCCACGCGGTGGCGCCCGCGCCCACGACGGCGAAGGCGATCATCCGCACGAGCGGGTCGCCGAGCCACACGAAGGGCCAGCCGAGGAACGGGACCACCGAGGTGCGCTCCCAGACGGCGTCGTCGCCGATGGTGACGATCCACGGATCGCCCGAGGGGTTGTTGTCGCCCTTCGTCTCGATGGCCAGCCGGTCGGCCGACCAGCCCTCGAGCCGCTCGGCGTCCTCGGGCCCGAAGACGCGGGTGACCCGGTGGATGACGCGCACCCGCGGGCCGACCGGGGCCGTGAACACGACGACGTCGCCGACCGCGACGTCCGCGCGCGGGACCGGGGCGGTGACCGCCATCGAGCCCACCGGCATGCCGGGCGCCATCGAGTCCGAGAGCACGGGGACGAAGCGGGTGATCCCGAGCGCGGAGAGGCCGATGACCGCGATGACGGCCAGGGCGACCGCGGCGGTGGCGAGGCCGCCGAGCACGCCGAGCGCGCGGCGGGCCGGGGAGCGGGTCACGAGGCGGTCCCGGGGTCGCGGCGGCGCCGGCGCGAGGCGAGGAGGAGGATCCCGCCGCCGAGGAGCGCGAGCAGGGCGCCGACGACGGCCGAGGCGACGTCGCGGCCGGTGACGGGGAGCAGGTCGTGCGGCGCGTCGGCGGACGGCGCGGACGCGGCGGGCGCGAGGGGGCCGCCGCCGGGCGCGTCGACGCCGGGGACCGGCACGGCGCCCGCGTCGTCGGCCAGCGCGAAGGAGATGCGGAGGCGGCCGTCGGTGGACTCCATCCGGTTGTCCGCCTCGGCGGGGAAGCGGACGCGCACGGCGACGCCGACGGTCTCGCCCGGCTCGAGCGGGGTGCTCGTGACGATGCCGTCGAGGGTGGCGGCGGGACCGGATCCGAGCGGCTCGACGGCGCCGCGGCAGCGCATGGGTGCGGAGAGGGAGGTGAAGCCGCCCTCGCAGAGCCGGACGGCGAGCTGGAGGCCGCCGCCGGGATCGCCGGTGAGGGCCATCGACGTGGCCGCGTCGATGCGGACGGCGAGCGGCGAGCCGTCGCCGGAGACGTTGGTGACCTGGGCGGCCCAGTCGACCGTGTCGCCGGGCGCGAGGTCGTCGAGGGGGATCTCGGGGCCGGTCAGCTCCTGCACCTCGAGGGCGGGCGCGGCAGCGGCGGGCGCGGCGACGGAGGCGCGGGCGACGGCCTCGGCGGGGGCGACGGCGGCGACGGCCGGCGTCGCGGCGACCAGCGCCAGGCACAGCGCGGCGGCGGCGATGGTGCCGGGGCCGCGGTGGGGGCGCATGTTGGGATCCTCGGGGTGGGGCGTGCGGGACGGACGGGGCGGGTCGTGCGAGGTCGAGCGGGTCGTGCGGGTGGGACCCGCCCGGGCCCCGGCGCGTGCCGGGGCCCGGACGGACGGGATCAGCGCTGCAGGCCGTCGCGCTGGATCGCGGCTGCCGTGAACGTCAGCTGGGCCGAGGCGTTCTCGTAGTCGTTGTCCGCGGTGTCCGGCAGCTGCAGGACCATCAGGGTGTCGAGCTCGAGGGCCGCGCCGTCGCTCGGGAAGGTGCCGTCGGCCGTCGGCGTGACGCCGAAGTCGGCGGGCGCGAGGGTGGTGGAGTTGCCCGCGCCGGTGATGGACGCGAGCGTGCCGGTGCCCGTCTCCTCCACGGTGCCCGAGCACGTGTAGGCGCCGACCGGGTCGGTGGCCGAGGTCCAGTCGCCGCCGACGCAGGTCTGCAGCGAGTAGGTGAGGCCGTCGACCCCGGTGACGAGGGACTCGCCGCCGCCCGGGAGCGCCGCGTCGTCCGTCCCGAGCGTCTCCGCCGTGACCGCGTAGGACAGCTCCACGGCTGCCACGAGGTCCCCGTCGTTGGTCGCGTCCGGCAGCGCCAGGAGGATCTCCCGCTGCACGGTGTCCCCGGGCGCGATGTCGGCGACCGTGTACGAGCCGGTGGCGACGATGTCGAGCTGGCCCGCGTCGGCCTGCAGGGTGGCCGTGTCGGAGTCGGTGAAGATGGCGAACGCCCCGCCGGTGACGATCGCGCCGACGGCGACGACCGCGCCGGTGGCGACGATCTTGTTCCACGGGCGGCGGCGCGCGGGGGCTGTGGTGGTGCTCATGGTGGTTCCTCTCGATGGGTGTCGCGGTGCGCGGTGTGCGCGGGTCGTGCTGCTGGTGCTGGTGCTGGTGCTGGTGCGGTGATGGGCTGCCCCGGCGGGGCGTGTCGCCGCATCCGGGGGCGGATGCGGCACGGGGGGTCGAGGGGCGGGCATCAGCAGCCCGCCGCGGAGACGGCCGCCGGCTGGGCGACCGCGGAGGAGGGGGCGCTCGGGATGCCGACCCAGCGCTGCAGGTCGGGACGCACGCGCCACTGGTAGGAGCGGGACTCGCCGAGCCGGTCGTCCGAGAACGTCGTCGCGGCACCGGCGAGGCGGGCGACCGTGATCCAGGCGCCCGGGGCGGTGCCCGCGACGCGGCGCTCGACGAGGAGGTCGGTCGCGCCGGGGATCGCGGCCCACGCGACGGCGGTGACGGGCCGGCCGGCGACGCAGCTCGCGGCCGCCGAGGTCACGGTGGTCGTCGAGGTCCAGCTGCCGGTGGAGGCGCCGAGCGTCGCGTCATCCCGGTGCGTGAACCCGCGGGGCACGAGCGGCGCGGGATCCAGGAACACCGTGATCGTGGATGACGCGACGATCCCGGTGGCGGGCGCCGCCGGCCGGTCGGTGATCGAGTACGCGACCGCGAAGGACCCCGCGGCCCCCGACGTCGGCGCCCGGTACGTGCACAGGTCGGCCGCGCAGGAGAAGGACCCGGGGATCCCGCCGGGCGGCACGGCGCCGGTGACCGCGAGCGCGTCGCCGTCCGCGTCGGTGTCGTTCGCGCGCGGGTCGAGGGTGACCGCGGGGCCGCCGATCGTCGCCACGAGGCGGTCGGCGCGCGCCACGGGGGCGCCGTTCAACGGCGTGACCGTGATGGTGACGCGCACGTTCCACGTGCCCGCCGCGCCCTGCAGCGCGTAGTCGAAGACGTCGACGCCCGTGAACCCGACGGCGGACCGGTAGGTGCAGCGCCCGCGCTCCGTGCCGCTCGCGACGCACGTGGCGCTGCCGGCGGTCGGCGACGCGGGCACGGGACCCGCGGCGCCGCCGACGAGGATCGGGGTCGCCGAGAGCTGCGCGCGGCTGAGGGTCGCGCCCGTGGCCGCGCGGCCGTCGTTCGCGAGGACGTCGATCACGACGGGGACGCCCTGCGGAGTGGTCGCGGAGTCGGGCAGCGGATCCGGCACGGCCTGCACGGTCGCCGTCGCGGTGGCCTGCACCGGCCCGGTCGGCGCGGTCGCCGTGGCCGTCGCGGTGTTGACGATGGATCCCGCCTGCACGTCGGCCGCCGTGGCCGTGTACGTGGCGGTCGCCGTGACGACCTGGCCGGGCGCGAGGGTCCCCGCGGTGCCGGGCCAGGTGTACGCCAGGGCGGAGACGCCGGTGCGCGGATCCGCGATGGCGACGTTCGTCAGCGTGGTGGAACCGGTGTTCCGCAGCCGGAACGCGTAGGTCACCACGCCGCCTGCGGCCGGCACGTTCTGCGTCGACGCCGTCTTCTGGAGGTCCATGGTCGCGGTGCGGGTGAGCGGCACCGTGGCGCTGGCCGTCGACTGCACCGCGACGCCGCCCGCGCTGGCGCCGCGCGCGGTGGCCGTGTTCGCGACCTGCCCGGCGTCGACGTCGGCCTGCCGCACGGTGTAGCCCGCGGTCGCCGTGACGGACTGGCCGACGGCGAGGGTCCCCGCGGTGCCGGGCCAGGCGTACGTCACGCTCGAGAGCCCGGGCAGCGGATCCGTGAGCGCCACCCCGGTGAGCGGCACGGAGCCGCTGTTGCGGAGGACGAAGGAGTACGCGACGGTCGCGCCCGGCCCGCTGCCCGTGAGCGTCGCGGTCTTGGTGAGCGCGATCGCCGCGGCGCCGGCGACGGGCGTGCTGGTGCTCGAGGTCGCCGTCGGCGCGGCCTGCCCGGCGAAGGTGCGCCCGGAGACGGTGGCGGTGTTGACGATCGGCGTCGCGGCGTCCACGTCGGCCTGGGTCACGACGTACGCGGTCGACGTGAAGGCCTGCGTGGCGCCCGGCGCGAGGGTGACGCTGGCCGGGCTGATGCCCGTGACGCGCGGATCGGCCACCGCCACCTGGTACAGCGACACGTTCCCGGAGTTCCGCGCCTGGAACGCGTACGCGATCCGCTCGCCGACGTCCGCCCGCCCGTTGCCGTTCGCGTCGGCGAGCGTGCCCGTCTTGGTGAGCGTCAGCCCCGGGGCGGGCGCGACGATCGGCACGGTCACGGAGCTCGTGTTGCTCGTGACGCCGAAGAGCAGCGTGTTGACGCCGCGCGCGCTCGCGGTGTTGACGAGGGTGCCGGACATCGCCTCCGCCGGCGTCACGACGTGACCGCCCACGCAGGTCGTCGAGGCCCCGATGAGGAGCAGGCCCAGCCCCAGCAGCATCCCGGGGCACGTGACGGACGGCACCAGGGGATCGGTCACCGTCAGGTTCGAGAGGACGACCCCGCCCGTGTTGCTGAGCACGAACTGGTACGGGACCGTCTGCCCCTCGGCGTACGCCGCCGGCTGCGGGTTCGTGCGGTCCACCTGCTTCACGAGGTTGAGCGGGCTGAGGTCATCGATGCTCGAGACGCTCACCTCGCGGATCAGGTGCGTGTCGGTGAACGAGCCCGTGGAGGCGAGGTAGCCGAGCTTGTAGGAGGAGGGGGCGGCCGTGGTCATCGTGTACTGCAGCACCCGCGTGAGCGAGGCGGCCGACGCCCCCGCGGTGGCGCCCGCGTAGACCGTGACGACCGGGAAGCGCGCGGGCGAGACGGTGATCCGGATCCTGCGCCCGAGGTCGGCGGTGGGCGTGCTCAGCGTCGTGGTCGCGCGGAGCGACGTCGACGGCCGTGCGCCGGCGAGGTAGCAGTACCCGCTCGTGCCCGTGCCGGGGCCGCGCAGCGCGATGGTGTCGGGGCTGGCGAGGACGCCGGCGGTGACGCAGCCGGTGCCGCGGCCCTCGGTGCCGCTGGAGAAGTTGCCGTACGCGTCGAGGCCGACGCCGAGGTAGCCGCCGGCCACGCCCGGGACGTTCGTGGTCTGGGCGTAGCCGAGGGATCCGCCGGCGGCGCCCGCCGAGGTGAGCGGCACGGATCCGTCCGTGAGGAAGAAGCCGATGCCGTCCGCGCCACCCGAGGAGGTGCCGTACTGGTACTGGTCGAACGTGATGTCGAGGCCGCCGCTCGCGGGGATGGCCGAGTCGTAGACCACGCCGCCCACGGCGCTCGGGCGGTTGTCGGTGAGCTGCAGGGCGCCCGGGTTCGCGCTGGCGGGAGGCGCCTGGGTGCGGCTGCCGCACACGCCCAGCGTCGAGCTGCCGCTGGCCGGGGCGGAGGTCGCGCGGGTCAGGCAGGCGCTGCCGAGCGGCTTCCACGCGGGATCGGTGACGCTCGCGCCGGCGAACGACTCGCGGATCAGCTGCGACGCGGCCGTGGCGGTCTGCGCCGGCAGGCTCACGAGGAGGGCGGCGCCCACGGCGGCCGCCACGAGCGCGGCGACGCGGCGGAGCACCGGGCGCGATCGCGGTCCGCGGACGGTGCGGGACGGCTCGGCGGCATGGCGCGCACGCGCTCGATCCACCTCGACCACCCCCTGGACGTCGCCCTCCCGGAGGAGCGGCGCGAGGCCCCCCGGCCTCGCCTCGGCAACGGTAGATCGGCCGATCACCAGGGGAAAAGGGACCCAGTGGCGATCTAGGTGAACCAGTAGCCCCCGTTCCGGGACCCAGGCCCCCCGACCGAGGCGCACCCAGCGGCGCATCCCGGTGGATCCTGTGAGTTGAGCCGACATCGCTCAACTCCTGCTCCCGCGACTTGACGCTCCGCGGCGCGCGAGTAGAGTTGAGTCATCGCGGCTCAAGTAGCACGCCGCTGACGAAGCGGCACCGCGAGCGAGACTCCGCGGGACACCCGCGTCACCCACGAAGCGACCCCGTGATCCGGGGCCTGCGGCAACAGAAGGAGAACACCCCATGGCTCGTGCAGTAGGAATCGACCTGGGTACCACCAACTCGGTGGTCTCGGTCCTGGAGGGCGGGGAGCCCACCGTCATCGCCAACGCCGAGGGCGCGCGCACCACGCCGTCCGTCGTCGCGTTCACCAAGGACGGCGAGGTGCTGGTCGGCGAGACCGCCAAGCGCCAGAACGTCACCAACGTCGACCGCACCATCTCGTCGGTCAAGCGCCACATGGGCACCGACTGGACCGTCGGCATCGACGCCAAGAAGTACACGTCGCAGGAGCTGTCGGCCCGCATCCTCGGCAAGCTCAAGCGCGACGCCGAGCAGTACCTGGGCGACACGGTGACCGACGCGGTCATCACCGTCCCCGCGTACTTCAACGACGCCGAGCGCCAGGCCACGAAGGAGGCCGGCGAGATCGCGGGCCTCAACGTGCTGCGCATCATCAACGAGCCCACCGCGGCGGCGCTCGCCTACGGCCTCGACCGGGGCAAGGAGGACGAGCTCATCCTCGTCTTCGACCTCGGCGGCGGCACGTTCGACGTCTCCCTCCTCGAGGTGGGCAAGGACGACGACTTCAGCACCATCCAGGTCCGCTCCACCGCGGGCGACAACCGCCTCGGCGGCGACGACTGGGACCAGCGCATCGTCGACCACCTCGTCAAGCGCTTCAAGGAGTCGACGGGCGTCGACGTCTCGAACGACAAGATCGCCAAGCAGCGCCTCAAGGAGGCCGCGGAGCAGGCGAAGAAGGAGCTCAGCTCCTCCACCAGCACGAGCATCCAGCTGCCCTACCTCTCCCTCACGGAGAACGGCCCGGCCAACCTCGACGAGACGCTGACCCGCGCCAAGTTCGAGGAGCTCACGAACGACCTGCTCGAGCGCACCCGCAAGCCCTTCGAGGACGTCATCCGCGAGGCCGGCGTCTCGGTCGGCGACGTGGCCCACGTGGTCCTCGTCGGCGGATCCACCCGCATGCCCGCCGTCGTCGAGCTCGTCAAGAAGCTCACGGGCGGCAAGGAGCCCAACAAGGGCGTCAACCCGGACGAGGTCGTCGCCGTCGGCGCCGCGCTCCAGGCCGGCGTGCTGAAGGGCGAGCGCAAGGACGTCCTGCTCATCGACGTCACCCCCCTGAGCCTCGGCATCGAGACCAAGGGCGGCATCATGACCAAGCTCATCGAGCGCAACACGGCCATCCCGACCAAGCGCAGCGAGACCTTCACCACGGCCGACGACAACCAGCCGTCCGTGGCGATCCAGGTCTTCCAGGGCGAGCGCGAGTTCACCCGCGACAACAAGAACCTCGGCACCTTCGAGCTCACCGGCATCGCGCCGGCGCCCCGCGGGATCCCGCAGGTCGAGGTCACCTTCGACATCGACGCCAACGGCATCGTGCACGTGTCCGCCAAGGACAAGGGCACCGGCAAGGAGCAGTCGATGACCATCACGGGCGGATCCTCGCTCGGCAAGGAGGACATCGAGCGCATGGTCCGCGAGGCCGAGGAGCACGCGGCGGAGGACAAGACGCGCCGCGAGCAGGCCGAGGTCCGCAACAACGCGGAGCAGCTCGCCTACTCGATCGACAAGCTCATCAAGGAGAACGACGACAAGCTCCCCGAGGACGTCAAGTCCGAGGTCCAGGGCGACGTCGACGGCCTGAAGAGCGCCCTCGCCGGAGACGACGAGACCGCCGTGAAGACCGCGTTCGACAAGCTCTCCGCCAGCCAGACCAAGCTCGGCGAGGCCATCTACGCGCAGGGCCAGCAGGAGCAGGCCGCCGGTGAGGCGTCCGAGGGCGCGCCCGAGGCGAAGAAGGACGACGAGGACATCGTCGACGCCGAGGTCGTGGACGAGGACGAGCAGGACAAGAAGACCGACCGATGACCGAGGACACCGCGAACGGCGAGGGCCGCGTGCCCGAGGACGAGGGAGCCGAGCAGTCGGCCTCCTCGGCCCCGGCCGGGCCTGACGCCACGGCGGACGCCGCGGCCGACGCGGCCTCGGTCCCGGGCGAGGACGGCGCGTTCGTCGAGGCCGAGGGCCCCGACGTCGAGACGACCGACCCCATGGACGAGGAGCTGCAGGACCTCATCGAGAAGACCCGGAACGAGCCCGTCGAGGGCGACTCCGAGCACCTCGCGGACCTGAAGCGCGTCACCGCCGAGTACGCCAACTACCGCAAGCGCACCGAGGCCAACCGCGAGATCGAGCGCCAGCGCGCGGTCGGCGACGTGGTCAAGGGCATCCTCCCGGTGCTCGACGACCTCGATCGCGCCGAGAAGCACGGCGACCTCGCGGAGGGCGGACCGCTCACCGCGATCGTCGCCAAGCTGCGGACCAACGTGGAGCGCATCGGGCTGGTCAAGGTGGGCGCCGTCGGCGACGCCTTCGACCCGCAGGTGCACGAGGCGATCTTCCAGAAGCCGAACCCCGAGGTCCAGGTGGACACCGTCGCGGACGTCGTCGAGAGTGGCTACTACATCGGCGAGACGCTGCTGCGGGCCGCGAAGGTCGTCGTCGACAAGCCGGAGTAGCGCCATCATCCGCAGCATCGATCCGGCTGCACCCACCCCGGTCCGGGCGTCCGCACGCGCGGGCGCCCGGACCGGGTCGTGCGGCCCCCACCACGAGAAGAAGAAGGGAGGCGTCTGATGGCCAGCCAGGACTGGTTCGACAAGGACTTCTACAAGGTCCTCGGAGTGTCCAAGGACGTCTCGGAGGCCGACCTCAAGAAGGCCTACCGCAAGCTCGCGCGGCAGTACCACCCGGACAGCAACCCGGATCCGTCGGCCGAGGCGCGCTTCAAGGAGATCAGCGAGGCCAACGCCGTGCTGTCCGACAAGGAGCAGCGCCGCGAGTACGACCAGGTGCGCGCGATGGGATCCGGCGCCCGCTTCAGCGCGCCCGGCGCCGGCGCCCAGGGCGGCGGCTTCGAGGACGTCTTCGGCGGCATGTTCGGCCAGCAGGCCGGCGGCCGCGGGCGGCGCGCCGGGTTCGGATCCGGCCAGCCGCAGTACAGCCAGGGCGGGTTCGAGGACATCCTCGGCGGCATGTTCGGCAACGGCGGCTTCGGCCAGTCGACCGGCGGCTACCGCGGGTACGGGGCGCCCACCAAGGGCCGCGACGTGACGGCGTCGACCACGATCGACTTCCTCACCGCGGTGCAGGGCGACGTCGTGCGCCTGCAGGACTCCGACGGCCGCCCCCTCACGGTGCGCGTGCCGGCCGGCGTCTCCGACGGGCAGAAGATCCGCCTCGCCGGCAAGGGCGAGCCCTCGGGGGACGGCGGCGCGTCGGGGGACATCATCCTCACCGTGCACGTGCGTCCGCACCCCGTGTTCGAGCGCGACGGGCTGAACCTCCGGGTCAACGTGCCCGTGACGTTCCCCGAGGCCGCGCTCGGCGCGACCATCGAGGTGCCGACGCTCGGCGGCGATCCGGTGCGGCTGAAGGTCGCGCCCGGCACGTCGAGCGGCAAGGTGCTCCGCGTCAAGGGCCGCGGCGTCACGACCCCGAAGGGCACGGGCGACCTGCTCGCGCGCATCGAGGTCGCGGTGCCGTCGCGCCTCACGGACGCGCAGCGCGTGGCGCTCGACGCCTTCGCCAGCTCGGGCCCCGCCGAGGACCCGCGCGCGGAGCTCATCGAGCGAGCCCGGGGCTGACGTGGATCCCCGCGACGCGATGGACGAGGACGCCCCCGTCTTCGTGATCTCCGTGGCGGCGGAGCTCTCGGGCATGCACCCGCAGACGCTCCGGCAGTACGACCGCCTCGGGCTCGTGTCGCCCACCCGCACGGCCGGGCGCTCCCGCCGCTACTCGATGCGCGACATCGTGCAGCTGCGGGAGGTCGCCCGGCTGGGCGCGGAGGGCGTGAGCCTGGAGGGGATCGCGCGGATCCTCGAGCTCGAGAACCAGGTGTCGGAGCTCCGCGGCCGCGTCCGCCAGCTCGAGTCGGCCCTCGCCGACGAGCTGCTCTCCCGGCCCGGCCGCCGCGTCTTCGCGGCCCGCGGCGACGGCGACGTGGTGTCGCTGCGCGCGGGCGTGCGGCCCTCGCGGCAGACCGAGGTCGTGCTCTACCGCGCGGCGCTCACGCGGCACGCGCCGGATCCGGGCGAGGACGCCGACGCGCATGCGGGCACCGATCCCGACGGGCGCGGCCCGCGGTGAGCGACCCCGCCGCATCCGCCGCATCCGCCGCCGACGACCTCCTCGACCTGGGCGCGCTCCGGCGCCGGCCCGACGTCGAGGCCGACAACCTGTTCGCGGCCGACGCCGCCGACCGCCTGCTCCTCGACGAGCTCGTCGCGCTGCTCGCGACCGCCGCCGACGCCGGACGCCCCGTGCAGGCCGCGGAGCTCGTCGTGGTCGGCGACGCCTACGGCGCCCTCGCGCTGGGAGCCGCCGCCGCGCTCCGCCGAGCCGGGGCCGGGGCCGCGGATCCGATCCGCCTCCGCGTGCACCAGGACGCGCTGACCTCCGAGACCGCCCTCGACCTCAACGCGGTGCTCATCGGCGAGACCGCCGGGATCGCGCACCACGGGCTCGACGACGCGCTCGCCGCGGGCGCTCGCGTGGTGCTCGCCCGCCTGCCGCGCAGCCTCGACGCGCTCGACGAGTGGGCCGGCGTGGTCGCGCGCGCCGCGGCCGACGACGTGACCGTGCTCGCCGGCGGCCGCGTCAAGCACATGACGCCCGCGATGACGGACGTGCTCCGCCGCCGCTTCGGCGACGTGCACGCGACCCTCGCGCGGCAGAAGTCGCGCGTGCTCGTGGCGCGCCGGCCCCTGCGCGACGCCGCGGTCGACGCGTACCCCCGCCGCGAGTCGCACCCCGACCTCGGCCTCGAGGTGCGCGCGCACGGCGCCGCCTTCGCGGGATCCAAGGTCGACATCGGTACGCGCTTCCTGCTCTCCTTCCTGCCCGACCTGCCGGCCGACGCCCGCGTCGCGGTCGACCTCGGCTGCGGCACGGGCGTCATCGCGTCGGCCGTCGCGCTCGCCCGGCCGGACCTCCGCGTCATCGCGACCGACCAGTCCTGGGCGGCCGTCGACTCGGCGCGCGCGACCGTCGCGGCCAACGGGCTCGGGGAGCGGGTGACCGTGGTGCGCGACGACGCCGGGTCCACCGTGCCCGACGGATCCGCCGACCTCGTGCTCCTCAACCCGCCGTTCCACACGGGCGCGACCGTGCACGCAGGCCTCGCGCCGCGCCTGTTCGCCGCCGCGGCGCGCATGCTCCGCCCGGGCGGCGAGCTCTGGACCGTCTACAACAGCCCGCTCGGCTACCGCCCGCAGCTGACCCGGATCGTGGGCCCGACGCGCGAGGCGGGACGGAACGCGAAGTTCACGGTCGCCGTCTCGACGCGGGCGGATCCCCGGGCCTAGCCTCGGGCCACCGCCGGCGACCCGCGCCGCCCGCTCACCGAGGAGCCGCCATGCCGACCTTCCGCACCCGCGTCCTGCAGGCCCGCGTCAACGCCACCGGGCTGCCGGTGCCCGCCGAGGCGCTCGACGAGCTGGGCGCCGGGAAGCGGCCGGCCGTGGTCGTCACGGTCGCGGGGTACTCGTACCGCACGACCGTCGGCACCATGGGCGGGCAGCACCTGCTCCCCTTGAGCGCCGCGCATCGCGCCGCCTCCGGGATCGCCGCCGACGACGAGGTCGAGGTCACGATCGAGCTCGACGCCGCTCCGCGCGAGGCCGTGGTGCCGGAGGAGGTCGCCCAGGCGTTCGCCGCGGAGCCCGCCCTGGCCGAGGCGTTCGCCGCCCTGTCGTCGAGCCGGCAGCGCGCGCTCGTGGATCCGATCGGCGAGGCGAGGACGGACGGGACGCGCGCCCGCCGGGTGGAGAAGGTGCTGGCGGCGCTGCGCGGGTGAGGCGCCGCGGGATCCCGACGGGCCGTCAGGACGCCGCGCCTCCGGACGCCGGCGGATCCAGCACCAGCAGCTCGCCGATCTCGCACTCGAGGGCGCGGCAGACCGCGACGAGCGTGGAGTAGCGGATCGCCCGGGCGCGGTCGTTCTTCAGCACCGACAGGTTCACCTGGCTGACGCCCACGATCGCGCTCAGCCGCGTGAGCGTCATGCCGCGGGCGGCGAGCAGCTCGTCGAGCCGGCAGTGGACCCCGGTGGGGCCGTCGTCGTCGCCCGCCATCAGACGAGGCCGCGGGTGTCGCGCTGCAGGCGCTCGCCGTGCTCGACCACGAGGCCCACGATCATCAGGGCGAAGCCGAGCGCGATGGTCGACGCGTCGACCTCCGCCGCCACGGGCCAGAACCCGTCGAGCCCCGCGGTGGGGTCGTTGAGCGCCTCGCCGACCATCCACGCCACGCCCGTGCGGACGCCGAGCGACAGCAGCGCGGCGATCATCACGATGCCGCCCGCGACCGTCACCACGAGGCTGAGGCGGCGGGCGAGCGGATCCGGCCGGAGCAGCCGCCGCGCGAGGAGCGCGACCGTGCCCGCCAGCGCGATGCCGACCGCGGCGTCGAGCGCGATGCGGACCACGTGCATGGCGACGATGCCGCCCGGCAGGTCGCCGACCGCGACGTCGGCCGTGCGGTAGGCGCCCGAGCGGAGGTCGGCGGGACCGGCGTCGGCGCCGGCGGGCAGGGACCCGCGCATCTCCAGCGACGTGCGCACGACGCCCGTGCGGACGGTCTCGACGGCGCTGAGGGCGGCCGCGGCGGCGACCAGGAGCGCGACGACCACGGCGAGGACGAGGGCCGCGCGGAGGATCCCGCGGGTGATGCGCGCGGAGCCGCCGGTGCCGACGAGGGGGGAGGTGGTCATGGGAGTCCTATCGACAGTCGTTGCAACGAATGTCGATAGGGTCGCACGCGGCCGGGGCCCGTGTCGAGGCCCCGCGGATCACGCCGGATGCGTGCGGAACCACTCCAGGAGCCAGCGGGCGCGCGACGGCGCGTCCGGGCGGGCCGCCGCGGAGGCCGGGCGGTCGAGGAAGTCGTCGTAGCCGTCGAGCTCGCGGACGGTCGCGTCGTCGACCGTGCGGAAGCCCATCGACCAGGCGGGGAACTGCCGCGCGGGGATCCGCTCGTCGAGGAGCTGCCGCACCTCCGTGTGCCGGTCGTCGGCGGCGATGACGGCGAAGACGGCCTCCACGGCCTCGTCCGGTCCCTCGAGGACCTGCATGAAGCGGCCGTCGCGATGGAGCAGGAGGCCGGTCAGGCCGGTCCGCTCGTTGTTGCGGACGCACTGGCGGAGGAGCTCCGCGAGATCCTCGTCGGTGAGGCGCCGCGTGGCGGTGCTCGTGTAGACGGTCGTGCGCATGTGTCCCCCTCGTCCCCGTCCGACCATCCTGCCGGGTCGCGGAGCCGTGCGGGGCACTACGCGGCGATCCCGGACGGCAAGAGCCCGGCGCGTCCGCGGGTACGGGTCGTGCCGGGCTCCTGCTGCTGCCGCGTCCGTTCGGGTCGGTGCGCGGAGGGATCTGATGAGCGGCCCGCTGGGCGGGGGGACGCGGCGGGGCGCTCCTCGGGTATCCATTCGCACAGCGGCATCGGGGGGAACCCGCTGTGTGATCACGACTCTACGCGGCCGGTCCTCATTTTGGGGGACACGGATGCGCGAAGCGCGGGTGATCCGAGGGTGAGGCGCGGGTGAGCGGCCCGCCGTCATGCGGATCCGGGGCCGTCGGCCGGGCTCCGATCGCCGGGCCGGGGATGTCCGCTGGGCGCACGACGGGGCGCGGCGCACCGCCCGGCGGCGTCAGTGCGCGCCGCCGAGGCGCCCCGCGAGGCGGCCGTGGATGGCGCTGCTCGCCGCGTTCATCCCGCGGATCTCGACGGTCGTGCCGTGCGCCCGGTACCGCGTCTCGACGGCGTCGAGCGCGGCGACCGTGGAGGCGTCCCAGACGTGCGAGCGGGACAGGTCGATGACGACGCGGGGCGGGTCGTCATCGTAGGCGAAGCGCGTGGTGAGGTCGTCGCTCGAGGCGAAGAACAGCTCGCCGTCGACCGCGTAGAGCGCGCGCTCGCCGTCGGCGTCCGCCTCGAGGGTGCGGGTGACGCTCGTGAAGCCCGAGACGCGGCGGGCGAAGACGACCATCGCGGCGATCACGCCCACGACGACCCCGACGGCCAGGTCGTCGGTGGCCACCACGACCGCCACGGTGGCGACCATGACGACGGTCTCGCCGACCGGCATGCGGCGGAGGGTGGCCGGCCGGACGCTGTGCCAGTCGAAGGTGCCGACGGCGACCATCACCATCACGGCGACGAGCGCGGCCATGGGGACCACCGAGACGACGTCGCCGAGGCCCACCACGAGCACGAGCAGGAAGACGCCCGCGAGGAAGGTGGAGATGCGGGTGCGGGCGCCGGACGCCTTCACGTTGATCATCGTCTGGCCGATCATCGCGCAGCCGCCCATGCCGCCCGCGAACCCGGAGGCGACGTTGGCGATGCCCTGGCCGAGCGCCTCGCGCGTCTTCGGGGAGCGGGTGCCGGTGACCTCGTCGACGAGCTTGGCGGTCATGAGCGACTCGAGGAGGCCGACGACCGCCATGGCGAGCGCGTAGGGCGCGATGATCCCGAGGGTCTCCAGCGTGAGCGGCACCTGCGGCACGAAGAGGGTCGGCAGGCTGTCGGGCAGCGTGCCCTCGTCGCCCACGGTAGGCACGGCGACGGCCGCGAGCACGGTGACGAGCGTGAGCACGACGATCGCGACGAGCGGCGCCGGGATCACGCGGGTGAGGCGGGGCAGCAGCGCCATGATCCCGATGCCGGCCGCGACGATCGGCCAGACCATCCACGGCGCCCCGACGAGGTGCGGGAGCTGCGCGGCGAGGATGAGGATCGCGAGCGCGTTCACGAAGCCGACCATCACGGAGCGCGGGATGAAGCGCATGAGCCTGGCCGCGCCGGCCGCGCCGAGGGCGAGCTGCATGAGGCCGCCGAGGATCACGGTGGCGATGAGGAAGTCGAGGCCGTGGTCGCGCATCACCGGGGCGATGACGAGCGCGATGGCGCCGGTCGCGCCCGTGATCATGGCCGTGCGGCCGCCGACGATCGAGATGACGACGGCCATCACGAAGGCGGAGAAGAGGCCGACCTGCGGATCCACGCCCGCGATGATCGAGAACGAGATGGCCTCGGGGATGAGCGCGAGCGCGACGACGAGGCCGGCGAGCGTCTCGCGGATGAGCAGGCGCGGGTCCTTCAGCGCCTGGAGGACGGTGGGGCTGGTGCGCACGGGCGCGGGCGCCGGTGCGGGGGCGGTCCGGGTCATGGATCTCCTCGGGAGGGGCGGGCGGTGCCCGCGGTGGCTGGACGGCGCGACGGCGCGCCGGATGCGCGCGGCGCGGGGCCGACGCGGGAAGGGTGGGGGAGCCGAGCGGCTCGGATGACCCTCACGTTGCGTGAGGGTGTCTGCGCCCGACTCTACCGTTACGTGAGGGTCTGTGTCCAGCCGGGTGGTGCGCGGGGTCAGGCCGCGGTGCCGCCCAGGGTCCAGGTGCGCACGTGCTCCCAGGTGAGGGTGGTCCACCAGCGGCCCGACCAGTCCGGCGACGCCGTGCGGTACATCACGACGGTGTCGCCGACGAAGCCCGCGGGGACGGGCTGGTCGAGCCCGCGGATGAAGGCGCCGACCTCGTCGTGCAGGTCGGGGCGCGTGCAGAGGTCGTGCGAGGCGAGCGAGAGGTGCGCGCGGAAGCGCTCCGGGTCGAACACGTGCTGCTCGGGCGAGCGCATCGGCCGGCGGAAGGGCGCGACGACGCGGTCGATGTCGGCCGCGAGCGCGAGGAGGTCGGGGTTCGGGGATCCGTCGGGGAGGCCGTGGACGTCGTACACGAAGCCGAAGCCCTGCTCGCGGACGCCGGCGTTGTGCACCGGGAACGCGGGGCGGTCGGCGAGGAGCTCGGTGACGGCGGCGACCACGAGGCCCTCGGAGCGGCCGAGGGGCTGGCTGCCGACGAGGGTCGCGTGCGGCGGGAACGCGCCGGCGGAGACGAAGCCGTACTGCGCGCGGAGCTGGTCGGTGACGACGGTCACGGCCCGGCAGGTGCGCGGGTCGGGGCGGAGGAAGATCCCGTAGCGGAAGGGGTCGCTGTCGTCGCGGGGGAACGCGGACGGATGCGGCCGGTCGTCCGTCCGGGCCGCCGACGCGGGCGCGGTGTCGGGGTCGGCGAGCGCGTCGGCGGTGGGGTCGTCGTGATCCATGGGTCCTCCTGCGGGGCGGCGGCTAGGGAACGTTCCCTAGAGGGCGAGGACCCACCGTGCCACAGCGCGGCCGGACGCGCACGGCCGCCGGGTGAACGGCGGGTGGAGGGACGGTGCGGCGGCGCGGCGGGCCCGGTCGTCGCGGCGGATCGGGCGGATCGGCGGACGGCAGCGGCCCGGATCAGGCGCGGAGGGCGACGGCCGTGCGGCCCGGGAGCAGGTCGCCGTCGACCGCGGTGTGGCGCGTGCCGGTGACGGTGCCGTCGATGCGGTCGACCACGGCGTCGACCGCGAGCGCGCCGATGACGGGGAGCGGCTGCCGCCACGACGTGAAGCCGAGCAGCTCGCTCGTGAAGGGCGGCAGGCCGTCGTAGCCGGTGATCGAGATGCCGTCGGGGGCGGTGATCCCGCGGCGGCCGAGGCCGTCGAGGATCGCGAGCGCCCAGACGTCGCTCGGCGCCATGACCGCGGTCACGCCGCCCGCGTCGACGATCGCCCGGGCGACGCCGTCGGCCCCGTCGATGTGGCCGGCCGCGTGGTCCTCGCCGCGGACGTGCACGACGTCGAGCCCGAGCTCGCGCAGGCGGTCGAGCATCGCGAAGGTGCGGGCGGAGATCGTCAGGGAGAGCGCGGGCGCCAGCGTGACGACGGCGATGCGGCGGTGCCCGAGCGAGGCCACGTGGTCGGCGAGGCCCCGGCCGCCCGTGGACTCGTCGCAGTAGACGCTGCTGAGGGAGGCGTCCACCTCGGGGCGGCCCGCCACGACCGTGGGGATCCGCCGGGCCGACGGCAGGATGTCCTCGACCGGCAGCGCGCCGCTGCACACGATGAGCCCCTCGACCTGCAGCGAGACGAGCGTCTCGAGGGCCCGGCGCTCCTCGGCGATGTCGAAGGACCCGAAGCCCGTCGTCGTGACGACGCGGTACCCGCGCTCGGACGCCCGCTGCTGCAGGGCCGTGAGCAGGTGCCCGTAGAAGGGGGTGGAGGCGTCGCGCACGAGGACGCCGAGCGTGTGCGTGCGGTGCGCCGACATGCCGCGAGCGTGGGCGTTGGCGACGTAGCCGAGGTCGGCGGCGGCGTCCCGGACCGTCCGCTGGGTGGCGGCCGCGACGCCCGGGGCGCCGGAGAGTGCGCGCGAGACGACGGACTTGGAGACGCCGGCGCGTGCGGCGACGTCGTGGATGGTGGGGGCGGCGCCCGGGCGGCTCACGCGCGGATCCGTGCGGACGCGGGCGACGGCGCGGGGAGCGGGGCGGCGGGGAGCACGTGTCCACGGTAGCGACGCGCGGGGCCGACCGACGGCCGGCGGGCTATTTGAGGGCGCGGGGCGGGGCGCCGGGCGGATCCGCGGGCGGCGGGCGGGCCGGAGCGGGAGTCCGGTCGCGCTGGCGCCGAGGCGGTCGAGGATCGCGCGGCAGGAGGAGCGGAGCAGCGCGGCGGTGCGCGGGCGGGATGCGGCGGCGGCCTCGCGGCGGGCGGCGCGCAGCGGGTCGTCGTCGGCGGGATCGCCCGGCCAGGCGTCGTGCAGCGCGCGCAGGCGCTCCCGCAGGAGGTCGTCGTCGCGGTCGGGGCTGCTCAGCACGCGGCGGATCCGGGTCGGGAGCGGGCGTTCGGGCGGCCCGAGGACGCGTGGCGCGCGCCGGGCGCATGGACGTGCGGGCGCGGGTGCGGAGCGTGCGGCATGGGACCTCGGGGCGGCGCGGACGGGAGGGGCACGAGGCTACGGGCGGCGCGGATCCGTCGTCGCGCGTCCTGCACACCCGGGCGCGCTGCGCGCTCCTGCACTGAGCCGCGGCCGGATGCGCGATCCGCCCGCGCCGCCGCCTACGCTCGCGGGATGAGCCCCTCCCGCCGCGCCCGCCGTCCCGTCGCCGTCGCGGCGGGGGCCGCGGTCGCGTTCGCCCTCGTCGGCGCGTCCCTGCCCGCCCACGCGGCGGCGCCGTTCGAGGTCGTCGGGTACGCGGAGGGCGGATCCACGCCGGTGTCCCGCCTCGACGCGAGCGCCGCCGCCCTCACCTCCGTCGTGGTCGACGGCGTCAACGTCAACGCCGACGGCCGGGGCGTGGGCGCCCCGTCGGCCGAGGCGCTCGCGGTGCTCCGGCAGGCGCACGCGCGCGGCGAGCGGGTCGAGCTGCTGGTCGGGAACTACGACGAGGCCCTCGGCGACTTCTCGCCCGGCATCTCGGACGCGCTGCTCGGATCCGCCGCGAACGTCGACCGGGTCGTGCGCCAGCTCGCCGCCGAGGTCGCGAGGAGCGGCTGGGACGGGGTCACGGTCGACCTCGAGAGCCTGTCGGGCGCGCACCCGGCCGGCCTCACCCGGTTCGTGTCGGGGCTGAAGGCGGCGCTCGGATCCGCGCGCAGCGTCTCCGTCTGCCTCATGGCGACCACGGGCGACTACCGCCCGCTCGGCTACGACCTGGCCGCGCTCGGCCGCGCCGCCGACCACGTGGTGCTCATGGCGTACGACCAGCACGGGCCCACGTGGTCCGGCGCCGGGCCCGTCGGCGGCATGCCGTGGGTGAGGGCCGCGCTCGCGCCGGTGCGGAAGGCGGTGCCGACGGCGCGGATCCAGCTCGGGATCGCCGGGTACGGCTACACCTGGCCGCGCACGGGCGAGGGACGGCAGCTCTCCGACCAGGCGGCGCGCGACCTCGTGGCGGCGCAGAGGGCGACGCCCGTGTGGAGCGTCCCGCAGCAGGAGTGGCGCGCCACGCTGCGCGACGGCACGGTCGTCTGGTGGTCGGACGCGCGGTCGTACGACGCGCGCGTCTCGCTCGCGAGGCAGCTGGGGCTCGGGGGCGTGGCCGTGTGGTCGCTCGGGCTGTCGGATCCGCTGACGCGATGACGGGCGGGGCGGGCGCGGGCGGCGGCGCGGGCGTGGGTCGCCTGCCGGCCGACGGCGTCTGGATCGTGCGCGAGCTGCGGCTCGAGCGCACGGAGCGGGAGGTCGCGGTGCGGATCGGCGGCGGGGGCGTCGCGCTCGCCGACCCGGCCGATCCCGTGCGCGGGCGGCTCGACCTGAGCATCAGCCACGGCGTGGTCGACCGGCACGTGCACCTCGGGCTCGTCGACCCCGCCGGGTTCGCCGGATCGCCCGTCACGGCGGTCGTCGACCTCGGGTGGGATCCGGCGGAGATCGCCCGCATCGCCGCCCGCCCTCCCGCGGGCGTGACCGTCCGCTACGCGGGTCCGTTCCACACCGCCGTGGGAGGTTACCCCTCGGATCGCGCGTGGGCGCCCGCCGCCGCGGTCCGCGAGGTCGCGCGCGCGGCGGACGCGGCGGGGGCCGTCGCGGAGGCGCGCGCGGGCGGATCCGGCGCGGTCAAGATCGTGCTGCACGACGGCGGGCCGCTCCTCGCGGACGACGTGCTGGCCGCGCTGGTCGAGGCCGCGCACGCCGCGGGCATGCGGGCGGCCGTGCACGCGGAGGGCGCCGGCCAGGCCGGGCGGGCGATCCGCGCGGGCGCCGACGTGCTCGTGCACGTCCCGTGGACCGAGCGGCTCGACGACGCCACGCTGCGGGAGTCCGCGGCGCGCGACGTGCTCTGGATCTCGACCCTGGCCATCCACGACGGCGCCGACCTCGCGACGGCCCTCGACAACGCGCGCCGGTACGCCGCGCTCGGCGGGCGGATCGCCTACGGCACCGACCTCGGCAACGGCGACCTCCCCGTGGGCCTGAACGCCCGCGAGGTGGAGCTGCTCGGCGAGGTCGGCCTCCGCGGCGCCGCGCTCCTGGCCGCGGTGCTCGGCAGCGCGCCCGGCCGCATCGAGCACGCCCTCGCGAGCGCCGAGCCGCTGCCGTCCGTCGCCGACGCGACCGCGGACGACCTCGTCGCGTGGCTCCGCGACGCGCACCGGCTCAGTCCGCGCGACCTGCCGCCGACGGCCTGACGCCGGCCCGCCCGCCGGCCCGCCCGCCGGGCGTCTCGTGAACGCTCGCCGGGCATCCGCCCGCGATCGGGCCGCGTCGCCGGATGCGCGCCTACGGTGGGGCGACCCCTGAACGCCGGGCCAGCGCGGCACCCGCCGCCCGCACGACGGAGAGCACGCTCTCCGGCACACCCGCCCCTCCGCGCGGACCACCGCCGTCGGCGGCCGGACGCCGGCAGGGCGGATCCGCCCGCTCCCCCAGGATCCCCATGCGCCGACTGCTCCCCCGTCTCCTGCCCGTGCTCGCCCTCCCCGGCATCGCCGCCCGCGGGGCGGAGTTCCTCTTCCGCCGCTCGGACGCGTCCGGCGACATCCACCCCGACGACGCGCGCCAGGGCACGGTCGAGGGCCCGGATCCCGACCGCATCGCCGTCGTGGGCGAGACCGGCATGATCAGCCTCGGCGTGCGCACGCACCAGATCGCCCTGCCCGCGTTCCTCGCCCGCCACCACGCGGCGCGCACGGGACGCGGCGTCGTCTGGTCGATCGCGCCCCTGCCGGGCTCGCGGCTCCGCGAAGCGTCCGCCGTCATCGCCGGCGCCGAGTGCGACCTCGTCCGCGTGGACGCCGTGGTGCTTCTGGTCGGCATCACCGACGTGCTGCGCGTCACCTCCGTGCGCGCGTGGGGCCGGCAGATGCGGAGCGCGATCGACGCCCTGCGCGAGCACCTGCCGCGGGACGCGTGGATCCTCGTCGCCGACATCCCGCCCCTCGACAACGCCGGGAGCCTGTCGCGGCCGGCGCGGCTCGCCGCCGGGATCCACGCGGAGGCGCTCAACCGGCGCACCCGCGAAGTCATCGACGGCCTGGGGTTCACCCGCGCGATCACCTTCCCCGAGGAGCTCACGCGCTCGCTGTGGCGGCCCGAGGGGGAGGAGAGCCGCTACCAGGGCACCTACCGGACGTGGGGCGCGCACCTCGCCGACGCGCTCGTCGAGGCGCGCGGCTGATCCCCTCCGGAGGGCCGTGCGGGGCCGCGGCTTGTCCCCGCGGCTGAGGTTAGGCTAACCTCACCAATCGTGACCTCCCCCGCCTCGACCGCCCCGGTCCCGCGCGCCGCCGAGCCGGCCCGGCCGCATCCGACGGCGGCGGGTCCCGCCGGATCCGCCCTCGCGGCCCGCGACGTCACGGTCGCGTACGGCGACACGGAGGTCGTGCACGGCGCCGGCCTCGAGATCCGCCCGGGCTGCGTCACCGTGCTCGTCGGCCCGAACGGCAGCGGCAAGTCGACCCTCCTGCGCACCATGGCCCGGCTGCAGGCGGCCCGCTCCGGATCCCTCGCGCTCGTCGAGGAGGGGGCGGGTGCCGAGACCGACGCCCTCGACCTCTCCCTCCGCCGCTTCGCCCGCCGCGTCGCGCTCCTCACCCAGGGTCGGCCGACGCCCGGCGGCCTCAGCGTCCGCGACGTCGTCGAGTTCGGCCGCTACCCGCACCGCGGCCGCTTCGGCGGGGCGGATCCCGAGGGCCGCGCCGCCGTCGACCGCGCGCTCGACCTCACGGGCCTCGTCGCCCTCGCCGACCGCGGCGTCGACCAGCTCTCCGGCGGCCAGCTCCAGCGCGTCTGGCTCGCGAGCTGCCTCGCCCAGGAGACCGGCGTGCTCCTGCTCGACGAGCCCACCACCTACCTCGACCTGCGCTACCAGGTCGAGCTCCTCGACCTCGTGCGCGACCTCGCCGACGACGGACGCATCGCCGTCGGCGTGGTGCTGCACGACCTCGATCAGGCCGCGGCGCTCGCGGACACCGTCGCGCTGCTGCACGACGGCCGGATCGTGAAGACCGGCACCCCCGCCGAGGTGCTCACCCCCGACCTCCTCACGGAGGTCTACGGCATCCCCGTCGAGGTCCACGCGGACCCGACGACGGGCAGCCTGCGCACCCGCGCGGTCGCCCGCCACCACCACAGGAACGAGAGGCTCCACCCGTGATCACGAGACGACGAACCCTGGCGATGACCGCCCTCGCCGCCGCGGCAGCGCTCACGCTGACCGCATGCGGCACCACCGAGGAGGCATCCACGGGCGCCGGATCCACCCCGAGCGGCGAGGGGATCACCCTCACCGACGGCACGGGCGCGGAGGTCACGCTCGACGGGCCCGCGACCAAGGTCGTCGGCACCGAGTGGAACGTCGTGGAGAACCTCGTGTCGCTGGGCGTGGATCCCGTCGGCGTCGCGGACGTCGCGGGCTACGGCGCCTGGTCGTCGGCCGTCCCGCTCGTGAACGAGCCCGCCGACATCGGCACGCGCGGCGAGCCGAGCGTGGAGACCATCGCGTCGCTCGCGCCCGACCTCATCGTCGCGACCACCGACCTGCCCGCGGACGCCGTCGAGCAGCTGAAGGCCATCGCACCCGTGCTGCAGGTGAAGTCGGCGGACGGCACCAAGCAGATCCAGCAGAGCGAGGACAACCTCGAGCTCATCGCGAAGGCGACGGGCACCGAGGACAAGGCGACCCAGGTCATCGACGCCTACGACCAGGCCGTCACCGACGCCAAGGCGAAGCTCGACGCGGCCGGCCTGGCGGGGGCGGAGTTCCTGTTCGCGGACGCCTACGTCGACGCCGGCGCCGTCACCGTCCGCCCGTTCGGGAAGGGCTCGCTCATCGGCGACGTGACCGCCGAGCTCGGCCTCGAGAACGCGTGGACGGGCGAGGTCGACCCCGCCTACGGCCTCGGGTCCACCGACGTCGAGGGCCTCACGACCGTCGGCGACGTGCAGTTCGTCTACAACGCGAACGCCACCCAGGGCGACGACCCCTTCGCGACCCAGCTCGCGGGCAACGCGGTCTGGCAGTCCCTCCCGTTCGTGAAGGCGGGCGAGGTGCACCGCATGCCCGAGGGCGTGTGGGTCTTCGGCGGCCCGGCGTCCATGACGGCGTACGCGGAGGACCTCGCCGACCTGCTCGTCGGCTGATCCCGCCCGTCCTCCCGATCCGATGACCGCTCCCGCCCGCACCGCGCCCCCGCCGGCCGACGCGCCCGTCGCGTCCGCCGAGCGGGTGGCCGTCCCGGCCCCCGTCCCGTCGCTCGCCGCCGTCGCGCGCGCCGACGGGGCGGGCCGGATCCCGGTGCGAGCGATCGCGGTCGTCGGCCTCCTCGCGCTCGTCGTGGCGGTGCTCGCGGTGATCGACGTCACCCAGGGCACCGCCGCGGTCGGGCCGCGCGAGGTGTGGGACGCCCTCCTCGGCCGCGCGACGCCGGGCGACGCGTCCGTCGTGGTCGCGTCGCGGCTGCCGCGCATGGCCGCGGGGATCCTCGTCGGCCTCGCCCTCGGCGCCGCCGGCGCCGCGCTCCAGACCGTGAGCCGCAACGTGCTCGCCTCGCCCGACACCCTCGCCGTGAACGCGGGCGCCTACGCCGCCCTCGCGGTCGCGGCGGTCACCGGGCTGACCCTGCCGGTGCTCGCGGGCGCGGGCGTCGCGTTCGTCGGCGGGCTCGTCGCGGCGGCGATCGTGCTCGCGGTCTCGGGCCTCGGATCCGGCACCGTGCGCCTCGTGCTGGCGGGCAGCGCGCTCGCGCTCGGCCTCGGATCCGTCACCAGCGCGCTCCTCCTCCTCTTCCCGCAGCGCACCGGCGGCCTCTACCGCTGGGGCCAGGGCGGCATCGGGCAGAACGGCTTCGAGGCGGTCGCCCAGATGGCGCCCGTCGTGGTCGTCGCGCTCGTGATCCTGCTGCTGCTCACCCGCCGGCTCGACGCGCTCGGGCTAGGCGACGACGCCGCCCGCAGCCTCGGCGTCGACGTGCGCGCGACCCGCGTGCTCGCCGTGCTCGCCTCCGTCCTCCTCGCCGCCGCGGCCGTCACGGTCGCCGGCCCGATCGGCTTCGTCGGCCTGTACGCGCCCGCGTTCGTGCGGCCGCTCCGCCGGCTCGTGCCGGGCGTCCGCCGCTCGTGGGTCTTCATCCCCGTCGCGGGCCTGATGGGCGCGGCCGTCGTGCTGCTCGCCGACGTGCTGCTGCGCGCGGTCCTCGGCGCCGAGGCGTCCGTGGCGGTGCCGACCGGGCTCGTCACCTCCCTCATCGGTGCCATCGTGCTCGTGGTGCTCGCCGTCCGCGCCCGCGACAGCGCGACGCCCGCGCCCACCGAGCGGCACGGCGTGGTCACCCGCCGCCGCGTCGCGCTCGTGGTCGGCGCGCTGGTCGCGGTGCTCGTCGGCCTGCTCGTCGCGTCCGTCCTCCTCGGCGACGCGAAGCTGCTCCTCGGCGACGTCGTGAACGGGATCCGCGGCACCGCCGGCCCCGTCGTCAGCTACGTGCTCGACACCCGCGTGCCCCGCGTGCTCGCCGCCGTGCTCGCGGGCGCGGCGCTCGCGCTCGCCGGCGTGCTCGTGCAGGCCGTGACGCGGAACCCGCTCGCCGATCCCGCGATCCTCGGCGTCTCCGGCGGCGCGGGCCTCGGCGCCGTGCTGTTCGTGACCACCGCGCCTCTCGCGTCCGGCTGGGGCATCGCGGGCGCGGCCGGCGTGGGCGCGTTCGCCGCGGCGGGCGTCGTGTTCGGCCTGGCCGCGCGCGGCGGCTTCCCGCAGAACAGGCTCGTGCTCATCGGCGTCGGCGTCTCGGCGGGCACGGCCGCGGCGATCAGCATGATCATCGTGCTCACCGACCCCTTCAACGGGGCGAAGGCGCTGACCTGGCTCTCCGGATCCACGTACGGCCGCGGCCTCGACGACGCCCTGCCGGTGCTCGTCGCCCTCGCGCTCGCCGTGGCGCTCGCGGCCCCGCGGCACCGGATGCTCGACCTCGTCGCCCTCGACGACGACACCCCGCGCCTCCTCGGCGTCGGCCTCGGCCGCTCGCGCCTCCTCGCCCTCTCGATCGCGGTCGTGCTCACGGCCACGGCGGTCGCGGCGGTCGGCGTGATCGGCTTCGTCGGCCTGGTCGCGCCGCACGCAGCCCGCGCGCTCGTCGGCTCGCGGCACGCGCGCGTGCTGCCGGTCGCGATCCTGCTCGGCGCCGCCCTCGTGACCCTCGCCGACCTGCTCGGCCGCACCGTGATCGCCCCCGCCCAGCTCGGCGCCGGCCTCGTGACCGCCCTCGTCGGCACGCCGTACTTCGTGTGGCTGCTGTGGCGCGGGCGGGCGGCGCGGGGGCGGTAGGGGCGGCGGCGCCGCGTAGGTTCGGGGCATGACCCGACGCATGGCCGACGACGACTTCCGCACCTCGCAGGAGGACACGGCCGAGACCGCGCCGCACATGGCGCCGATCAACGCGTTCGTCGCCGCGATCTCGGAGCCGGACCCGGAGGGGTTCGTCCCCCGCATCGCCCCGCACCACGGCGGCACCGACGCGCGCGTCCTCAGCGTCCTGCGGGATCCCGGGCCGGCGACGCAGGTGGGCGTCGGATCCGGCTTCCTCAGCATCGAGAACGACGACCCGACCGCGGAGCGTCAGGCCGCGCTGTTCTCCGAGCACGGGATCCGCGACCGCGACGTGATGCCGTGGAACGCGTACCCCTGGTACATCAACGCGGCGCCGGATGCGGCGCAGGGGCGCGTGGGAGCCCGGGCGCTCGTGGAGCTCGTGGCGCTCCTGCCGGACCTCGAGGTCGTGCTGCTGCAGGGCCGCGACGCCGAGCGGATCTGGCGCTACGCGGTCGAGCTGGACGGGACGCTCGCCGAGGGGATCCGCTTCCCCGTCGTCGCGACCATCCACCCCGGTCGCCAGGCGCTCTTCCACCCCGACCCGGAGGTGCGGGCCGAGCGGCAGGAGCGTCAGGCGACCGCGTTCGCCGAGGTCGGGTCGATCCTCGCGAGGGGACGCGCATCGTGAGCGCGTCCCCGGGCGGATCCCGCGCGAGGAGGATGGACCCATGACCGCCCTCCCCGCGACCGACATCGCCGCCGAGCTCCGCCAGGTGACCGCCCACTGGACCCCGCGAGTCGTCGGGCGGGTGAACGACCAGTACGTGAAGGTCGCGAAGCTCCTCGGCGAGCTCACCTGGCACGCGCACGACGCGGAGGACGAGATGTTCCTCGTGATCTCGGGCCGGCTCCGGATCCAGCTGCCCGACGACGAGGAGGTCGTGCTCGGGCCCGGGCAGTTCCACGTGGTGCCGCGGGGCGTGCAGCACAACCCCGTGGCGGACGAGGAGGTGGAGATCGTCCTCATCGAGACCGTCACCACCGCCCACACCGGCGACGTGATCGTGCCGGGCACCGTCCCGGTCGAGCGGCAGGTGGGCGGCTTCCGCTGACGCGCTGATGCGCTGACGAGCCCACGCGCCCGGCGCTTCAGACCAGCGCGCGCCCCATCTGGATCCGCCGCCCGAGCCGATCGAGCCCGAGCCGCGCCTCCGTCTCCGCGAGGCGGAGGTGGAAGTGCGTCACCGGCGGCTCCTCGACGAACCCGGCGCGGGAGTACGCGGGCGCGTTCCACGGGACGTCGGCGAAGGTGCGCAGCGTGATGCGCGTGTGCCCGCGCCGTCCAGCCTCCTCGGCGGTGGCCTCGACGAGCGCGCCGCCGTGCCCGCGGCGCCCGTGCTCGGGCGGCACCGCCACCTGCTCGAGGTGCGCGAGGCCGTCGACCTCGAGCACGTGCGCGAAGCCGACGAGGGTGCCGTCGCCCACCTCCGCGTCCTCCGCGACCAGCAGGAACCCCGGCTCGGCCGCGCGCTCCGCCCCGGTCGGCGCCGGCCACCACTCGGCGGGCCGGAGCAGCTCGACGAGGATCCGGTCGGCCCGGTCCTCGATGCCCTGCAGCGCGTCGAGGTCGCGGGCGGCGGCGAGGCGGATGCGGGTGGGCATGTCGGGAGCGTACGCGGCAGGCGCGTCCCGATCGGTCCCGGACTCAGTCGAGCGCGTGATCCGCCGCCGCGAGCAGCACGTCGAGCAGCGCCGTCAGCTCCGCCTGCGCGTGCTCCGCCGGCTCGTCCGGGAGGCTGCCGCGGCGCATCGCCGACCCGGCGTCGAGCGCGACCACGAGGTCGGCCGCGAGCTTCCAACGCAGGGCGATCGCGGCGTCGAGGCCACGGCGCACGAGATCCAGCGGCACGGGACCGCCGACCGCGCGGATCCCCTCGGCGTACCGGACCACGGCGTCGTCGAGCACGGCGGACACGTCGACGACCGAGGCGTCGCCGCGCCGGACGGAGGAGAACAGCAGCGACGCGAGATCCGCGCCCACTGGCCCCGGCCCCACCGACTCCCAGTCGATGAGCACGATCCCGTCGTCGTCCGCGAACACGTTGGCGCCCGTCGCGTCGTGGTGGCAGAGCGTGCTCGGCAGGCCCCCGAGCGCGGCGCGCACGTGGTCCTGGTGCGCGAGGAGCCGGGCGGCGGCCGGGATCCGCTCGCCGAGCAGCGCGGTCGCGCGCGGCCCGGGCGCGGCGAGCGCGCGCGCACCGGCCGCCGCGGCCGCGGGCTGCGCGTGCCGGTCGATCCACCCGGCGAAGAGCCACGGATCCTCAGGCGGCCGACCCAGCCAGCGTCCGGCGAGCGAACCCAGCGCCTCCGCGGCGTCGAGCAGCGTGGCCGGACCCAGCGGCCGGGGCGCCGCGTGCCGCACCTCCTCGAGCCGCAGGGTCACGCCGCCGTCCGCGTCGTGCGCCGTCCCGTGCGCGCGCGGCGCCCGGATCCCCGGGGGCAGCGCGTCGAGCAGTCCCGACCGGTAGGCCGCCAGCTCCCGGGCGCCGTTCGCGACGAGGTACGGCACGGCCAGCGCGGGCCCCTCCGTACGCTTCTCGACGAGCGACCACGGCAGCCGCGCGCCGCCCGCGAGCACGGCCTGCCCGCGGATCCGCGTCACGGCCCGGTGCGCGAGGAACGCGTCGTACTCGAGCGGCTCGCGGCGCACGTCCACCAGCTCGACGACCGGTCGCCCGAGGAGGTCGCCGACGGCGTCCCGCAGCCCCGCGTCCCGTCCGTCGTCCATCCCCCGACGCTAGCGAGCCCGCGACTGGCACGGCTGCCCCGCGGGCGGGATGATCGGGGAGACGACGGGGGAGCGCCGATGCAGCAGGGGACGACGCGGAGCAGGACGCTCCGCGCGGCGACGGTCGTCGCGGTCGCCGTCGCGGTCGCCGCGTCGATCACCGGCTGCGCGCCGGCGGACGACGGCTTCCTGACCCTGGGACCGACGGAGATCGACGACCCGGAGTGCCCGTGGATCCGCGACATCCCCGTCGAGGAGCTCGACGACCCCGTGCGGGAGCCCTGCGTGCCGGTCGGATCGACCCTCGTGTTCCCGGACGGGGAGCGCGCGGACGTCTTCGCCGGCAGCGGCGGCGCGTCGTCGGCCACGGATCCCGACGTGTGGCTCGTCTACTCCACGGTCGGCGACTACGGCGTCATCGCGGCGCGATACGGCCCGGGCTGCGCCGACGTCACGACCTGGGGTCCCCGCGGAGCGCTGGAGAAGGTGCGCGCCGCCTTCGGCCAGCAGTGGCCGTGCGACCCCGAGGGTTGATCCGCGCCCCCGCCTGCCATGCTCGACGCGGGCCGCGGCGCGTGGACCGGAGCAGCCGGAGGCCCGCATGCACTACCGGCTGATGAACGAGTACGACGTCGACCGCCCGCTCTGGGGCGACGAGGGCCTCTGCCCCGATGGCACGCCGGAGCTCCCGCCGCCGGTCGAGGCGGCGGTCCGCGAGTGGGCGGCCGTGTTCCAGGCCGGCTTCCGGTGGGACCGCGGCTGGCGGGATCGCGCGGTCGCCCGCGAGCACGCGGCCGAGGGGCAGCGGCTGATCGCGATCCTCGCGGGCCTGCTCGGGCCGGACGACACGGTGGAGCTCCTGTACTGGGAGACCGACCGGCGCCCCACCCGCTGACCCCTCAGCTCTCCGGGTCGTCCCCGAACGCGCGCACCTCCTGCGCGCACCGGCACGCCGCCGCGATCCGCGCCGCCCAGCCGTACGCGGCCTCCCGGGTCGGCAGGTCGAGGATCGAGTAGCCGCCCTCGAGCCGCCGCGTCTGCGGGTACGTGCCGGGCGTCACGGATCCGTCGGCCGCCACCCGCACGGGCGGGACGGACTCGTCGATCCCGCCGCCGAACACCCACACGCCCGCGGCCTTCGCCTCCCGCACGACGGCGTGCGACTCGTCCACCACCGTCTGCCACTCGCCGTCGGGCACGTCCATCTCCCCGCTCGGGAACGAGATCAACCACTTCGTCATCGTCGGCCTCCTCGCCGTCATCCCATCCCCCGACGCTACCCACCTGTGAGGCGTTGGACGACCCAGCGGTCTCGCGGGGCGGATGCGGCGGATGGCCCGCATCCGCCTCGCAGGCCGGGGCGACCTCGCGCCGCCCGCTCGATATCGTGGGCCCCACCCGCGTCACCCGCGCGGCGTTCGAGGAGGAGCACCATGAGCAGCTACGCCGTCACCGATCCGACCACCGGCGAGACCGTCGCCGAGCATCCCGAGATCACCGACGAGGAGCTGCAGGACGCGATCGCAGCCGCCGAGGGCGCGTACCGCGGCTGGTCGCGCCGCACCGCGATCGCCGAGCGCGCCGCCCTCATCGCCCGCGTCGCGGAGCTGCACGTGGAGCGCCGCGACGAGCTGGCGCGGATCATCGTGCGCGAGATGGGCAAGCCCCTCGACCAGGCGCTCGGCGAGGTCGACTTCGCGGCGGACATCCTCGGCTACTACGCCCGGGGCGCCGAGGAGTTCCTCGCCGACGAGCCGATCGCGCTCGCCGACGGCACCGGCTCCGCGTTCGTGCGCCGCTCGGGCCTCGGCGTGCTGCTCGGGATCATGCCGTGGAACTTCCCGTACTACCAGGTGGCCCGCTTCGCCGGCCCCGCGATCGTGACCGGGAACACGATCCTGCTCAAGCACGCGCCGCAGTGCCCGGAGTCGGCCGAGGCGATCCAGCGCATGTACCGCGACGCGGCGGCGGAGCTCGGCGCCGACCTGGGCGTCTACGCGAGCGTGCTCGCGACGAACGCGCAGGTCGAGACGGTCATCGCCGACCCGCGCGTGCAGGGCGTCTCCGTCACGGGATCCGAACGTGCGGGCGCCGCCGTCGCCGAGATCGCGGGCCGGCACCTCAAGAAGGTCGTGCTGGAGCTCGGCGGATCCGACCCGTTCATCCTGCTGTCGACCGACGACCTCGACGCCGTCGTCGCCGATGCGGTCAACGCGCGCCTCGACAACAACGGCCAGTCCTGCAACGGCGCCAAGCGCTTCCTCGTGGTCGACCACCTCTACGACGACTTCGCCGCCCGCTTCACGGCGGCGCTCACGGCGGCCCAGCCCGCGGATCCGATGGCCGACGGGACCCTGCTCGGCCCGCTCTCCTCGCGCGCCGCGACCGAGCGCCTCACGGAGCAGCTGTCCCGCGCCGTGGCGCAGGGCGCGACCTTCCTCGCGAGCGGGGAGCCGGTCGGCAACATGTTCCCGCCCGCGGTCCTCGCCGACGTGACGCCCGAGATGGACGCCTACCGCGAGGAGTTCTTCGGCCCCGTCGCCGCGCTCTACCGCGTGGCGGATGAGGAGGAGGCCGTGCGGATCGCCAACGACACCCCGTTCGGCCTCGGCTCGTACGTCTACACGACGGATCCGGAGCAGGCGCTGCGGGTGGCGGACGGCATCGACGCGGGCATGGTGTGGGTGAACCTCGTGCTCGGCGACGCGGCCGAGCTGCCCTTCGGCGGCGTGAAGCGCTCGGGCTCGGGCCGCGAGCTCGGCCGCCATGCGGTCGACGAGTTCGCGAACAGGAAGCTGATCCGCATCGCGTGATCGGCGTCCGCGTCGGCCGGTGTCGAGCGGGCGCGACGGGGGCGCGCGGCCGGCAGCGGGTCCCGGGACCCGAATACCCTGCACCCATGACGGATCCGCACGACGTCGCACTCCGACCGCGCTCCCGCGCTTGGCTGCTCGGCTGGCTGAGCCTCATCGGGCCGGCGGGGGTCGTCGCGTCGATCGTGCTCGTGCAGCTGCTCCGCGAGGTGCAGTTCTACGTCGGGGTGATCCTGTTCGCCGTCGTGTCGGTCGTCACGTTCGCGTTCGGGATCGCGGCCGTCCGGCGGGGGATCCGCGACGCGCGCCGACACCCGGCGGAGCGTCCGCGCCTCATCGGGGGCGGGATCGCGGTGGCCTCGGTCGGGCTGCTCGCCTCCGGTGCCGTGGTGCTGGTGATCGGCGGGATCCTGTTCGCGCTCTCGCAGTACCGCCCGTAGGGGACGGGGACGGCGGCGCAGGCGACGCGGGCGACGCGAGCTCAGGCGCCGGACGCGGCCGACGGACCCCGGCGCGCCGCCACCGCGGCCTCCAGCCCCGCGGCGATGACCTCGACCGGATCCGGCAGGGCCGCGATCGCCGCGGCGAGCTCGCGGCTCCGCATCCAGTAGGACGGCGTGGTGAGCACCTCGCGCACGGCGCGGCGCACGGCGTCCGGCCGCGGGGATCCCGTGCGCAGGTCGCGGCCGCAGCCGGCCCAGGAGACGCGCGCCGCCACCTCGGGCTTGTCCTCCGTGGATCCCGCGACCACGAGCGGCAGGCCGTGCGCGATGACCCGCTGCACGCCGCCGAACCCGCCGTTCGTGACGACCGCGTCGGTCAGCGGCAGCAGCAGGTCGTAGGGGAGGAACTCCGCCACGCGCGCGTTGGCCGGCAGCGGGCCGCCGAGCGCGCGCTCCACCTCCGCGACGGGACGGCCGCCCGTGCTGGCCACGACGAGGACGTCCTCGTCGGCCAGCGCGCGCAGGGTCGGGGCGATGAGGCGGCCGAGGTCGGCGTTGTCGATGGTGCCCTGCGTGACGTGCACGACGGGACGGCCGTCGACGAGGTCGGGCCACCACTCCGGCAGCGCGATCTCGTCGGCGAGGCCCGGTGCCTCCCGCAGCGGCCCGACGAACCGCACCGTGCCCGGCAGCTCCCGGCGCGGGTACTCGAGCTCGGCGGGGCTCAGCTGGAAGAGCGCGTCGAAGCAGCGGTAGGCGTAGTCGAAGGGGTCCGCGCGGGAGGCGGGCGCGCCGATCCCCGCGAGCACGGCGTCCACCGCCTCGCGCAGCGGCCGCGTGAGCCCGGGTCGGACGGCGAGTGCGAGCGCCCGGTTCCGCAGCCGTCCGAGCGGGCCGCGGCCGGGCGGGAGGCCCGTCCCGAACGGGGCCGCATCGACGCTCGCGAGCACGACGGGCGTGGTGCCGATGCCCAGCACGGGCAGGCGCTCCGCCGGCGGGCGGGCGAGGTAGGGGACGAGCCCGGTGAACGACCCCTCCGCGAGCACGGCGTCGAACGGCTCGGCGTCGAGGAGCGCGAGCAGGGCGTGGTGCTGCCCGGGGATCACGCGCACGAACACGGCGATCATCCCCTCCCGGATCGCCGCCACGCCGCGCGCCGCGGAGGCGCTCGCGAGCAGCTCCTCGAGGTCGGCGTCGTCGAAGTCGGCGTCGGCGGGCAGCGGCGCGAAGCGGAGCCCGGCCCCCGTGACGAGGTCGCGGTACTTGTCCCCGGTGAGGACGGTGATCCCGTGACCGCGTGCGGCCAGCCCGCTGCCGACGGTGACGAGCGGCGCGAGGTGCCCGTAGATGGGCGGGGCGCAGAGCAGGTAGGAGGACACGATGCTGCTTCCGATGGGGCGCGCGGCGCGCAGGAGGGAGGGCGGAGGTGCGGTGACGTGCGGCGCGTCAGGGGTGCGCGGCGTCGGGCCACGGCGCCACCGGATCCGCGAGGAGCAGCCGCTGGAACCGGATCACGCCCACCGCGAGGACCCCGACGGCCCCCGCGGCGATGCACGCGGAGCCGAGGGCGACGACGCCGAGGGCGAGGGGCAGGCCGTGAGGTCGGGCGGCGCGACGCATGCTGGATCTCCCTCGTCGCACGCGGGAGCGCTGCGGTCCCGAGGAGGGTAGGCATCGGGGCTGGGATCGGCGCGCGACCGTCCACACCCCGCGCTGCGGGTGCGTCGCGACCGGCCTGGCGTGCCGTGGGCGAGGCCGCGGGCGCTCGTCGAGCGCGCGGAGTTCGCGTCGCGGCGCGCGTCCGGCTGAGGCCGGCGCGCGGGCGGGCGGGAGCGCCGGCTCGCCGGGCGCGGATCAGGCCCCGGCGGCTCCCGCGATCTCGCGCAGCCGGCGGCGCACCGCCGCGTAGGAGGCGACGAGGGTGGCGTCGAGGCCGGCCGTGCGCGCATCCGCCCACTCGTCGAAGGCCGCGCGCACCGCGACGCCCGCGAGCTCGGTGACGAGCCGCGCCTCCTGGGCCGTGATGCGGCCGCCGAACGCCGTCGTGATCCGCTCGGCCAGCTCCCACGACCGCGTCGCGTCGATCGACACCGCGGTGGACCGCAGCTGGGGCTCGTCGGCCATGAGCCGGCGCACGCGCAGCTGCTGGTGCGCGATGGCGGAGAGGTCGCCGTCGAGGGTCGCGAGCACCTGCTCGTAGACGGCCTCGAGCTGGGGGAGGGGCGCGGATCCGCGGTCGACCGCCGCGAGCCAGGCGTCGAGCGGCGCGTCGAAGACGGGGTGGAGCGTGAGGACCGACTCCTCCTTGCTCGGGAAGTAGCGGAAGCACGTGCGGTCGGAGACGCCCGCGGCCTGCGCGATGTCGTGGATCGTCGTGGCCGCCATGCCGCGCTGCTCGAAGAGGGCGAGCGCTGCCTCGCTGATCTCGGTGGTCGTCGCCATGCGGCGCCGCTCGCGGAGGCCCGCGCCCGCGCCCGCGCCCGCGCCCGCGCCCGCGCCCGCGCCCGCGGGTGCCGGGGCGTCGCCCGCGTCCGCGCTCGTCCGCACCGCGCCCATCCCGTCACCGCCGTCCACTCGCATGCGGCGTCCGGCCGCATCTGTCGTCGACGTCGATTCTGTCATAGACTGCCACCTGGTCCGAGTCTGACATCCGGACCTCCCCGGCCTCGCAGCGTCGCGCGCGCCCCGCCTTCCACTCCCGGAGAACGCATCACATGAGCACGCCGCCCACCGCCGACACCGCACGCGACGAGACCCTGCCCGCCGCCGCGCACGCGGCGGCCGACCGCGCCGCCGCCGACCGCGCCGTCGCCCCCGAGGACGAGCGCCTGCCGCACGGCGCCGGCCTCGTCATCGGCCTGCTCGTCGTCGCCGCCTTCGTCGTGATCCTCAACGAGACGATCATGAGCGTCGCCCTGCCGAGCCTCATGGCCGACCTCGAGATCACCACCGCCACCGCGCAGTGGCTCACCACCGGCTTCATGCTGACGATGGCCGTCGTGATCCCCGCGACCGGCTTCATCCTCCAGCGCTTCTCGACGCGCCAGGTCTTCGGCGCCGCCATGACGCTGTTCTCGATCGGCACGCTCGTCGCGGCCATCGCGCCCGGCTTCGGCGTGCTGCTCGTCGGCCGCGTGGTGCAGGCCAGCGGCACGGCCATCATGATGCCGCTGCTGTTCACGACCGTCCTCAACCTGGTGCCCGCCGCCCGTCGCGGCCGCCTCATGGGCGTCATCTCCATCGTCATCGCGGTCGCCCCGGCGATCGGCCCGACGGTGTCCGGCCTCATCCTCAGCTCGCTGTCGTGGCGCTTCATGTTCTGGATCGTGCTGCCCATCGCGCTCATCGCGCTCGGGCTCGGCCTCTGGAAGATCACGAACCTCACGACCCCGCGGAAGCTGCCCTTCGACATCCTCTCGGTCGTGCTCTCCACGCTCGCGTTCGGCGGCCTGATCTACGGCCTCAGCAGCCTGGGCGAGTCCGCCGAGGGCAACGCGCCCCTGCCGCTGTGGATCCCCATCGCGGTCGGCGTCATCGCGCTCGCCGCGTTCATCGCCCGCCAGATCGGCCTGCAGCGCGAGGACCGCGCCCTCATGGACCTGCGCACCTTCCGCAGCCGCCCGTTCGTGGTCGCGATCATCATGGTCGCCGTCAGCATGATGGCGCTCTTCGGCAGCCTCATCGTCCTGCCGCTCTACCTCCAGAACGTGCTGGAGCTCGGCACGCTCGAGACCGGTCTGCTCCTGCTCCCCGGCGGCGCGCTCATGGCCGTCATGTCGCCCTTCGTCGGCCGCCTCTTCGACCGCGTCGGCCCGCGTCCGCTCGTGATCCCCGGCGCGATCGTCGTCTCCATCGCCCTCTGGGGCATGACCGCGATGCTGCACGAGGGCACGTCCATCGGCTGGGTCATCGGCGTGCACCTGGTGCTGAACGCGGGCCTCGCGCTCATGTTCACGCCGCTGTTCACCTCAGCCCTCGGATCCCTGCCGCCCCGCCTCTACTCGCACGGCAGCGCGACGGTCTCGACCATGCAGCAGCTCGCGGGCGCCGCCGGCACGGCGCTGTTCGTCACGGTGCTCACCACCACCACGGTCGGCGGCCTGTCCGACGGCCTCTCCGAGGTCTCCGCGACCGCGGCCGGCGTGCAGGCGGCCTTCATGATCGGCGGCTTCATCTCGCTCGCCGCGATCGTGGCGTCGTTCTTCGTGCGCCGCCCGGCGGAGCCGCTGCCGGAGGGCGTGGCGGGGCACTAGGCCGCAACGACCGGCCCAGCTCCGTTCAGTCCCAGGACGCGGAGCCGGGCCGGACGGCCGCCCGGGTCCCCCCGCTCCACCGCGCGATCGACTGCTCCACGTACTCGCCGACGAGGGCGGGGAGGTCCAGCCGCGCGTTGTGGATCCACTGGATCTCGAGCCCGTCGAGGATCGCGAGGAAGCACGCGGCCTCGTAGTCGAGGGTCGCGTCGTCCATCGGCGGCACCTGGCCGAGGCTGACGGCCTCGGCGATGCGGCGGCGGATCTGCGCGATCGTGCGGGCGTACCTCCCGCGCATGTACTCGTGGGCGGGGTGCGTCGCGTCGCTGGTCTCGGTCGCGAAGGTCAGGTACAGCTCGAGGAAGCCGCGGTGCTCCACGTGGTACCGCATCAGGTCGACGAAGGCGCGGATCGCGGGGAGGCCGGGAGCCGCATCCGCCACGAACGGCTGCTGCCGGTCCCACTGCCGGAGCACCTCGGTGAGCAGCTCCTCCTTGCGGAAGTAGCGCAGCACGGCGGCGGGGGAGACGCCCACCTCGTCGGCGATTTCCTTGATGGTCGCGGCGCCGTAGCCGCGGACGCCGAACACGCGCACGGCCGCGGCGACGATCTCCGCACGCCGGCGCACGCCGGTGGAGTACAGGCCGCGGGACGACGTGCCGGTCTCGAGGCCCGATCCCGTGGCCGCGCTCTCATCCGCATCCGGGCGCGGGGACGGCTCCTCCGGCCCGGCGGACTCGCGGCGCCTCGGGGTGGCGCTTCTCGACTCGGTCACGATCTCGATCCTGCCCCTTGTGCCTCCGTGGACGCCGACGTATGGTGACTCAACCGTAAACGGTGCGTCAGCATTCGTCGTGCGGTCATCAGCTAGGGACGAGGGCGTCGTGGGCGAAGAGGTGTTCGGTGTGGGCCTGATCGGGGCCGGACCGGTAGGGCAGGCCATCCACCTGCCGACGTTGGCGCGCATGCCCGACCGCTTCCGGGTCGTCCACGTGATGGACGTCGACGCCGAGGTCGCCGAGCGGGTCGCCGCCCGAGCGGGAGCCCGGCACTCGACCGACGCGGACGCGCTCATCGCGGATCCCGCCGTCGACGTCGTCGTCATCGGCAGCCCGAACCGCTTCCACGCCGAGCAGGTCATCGCCGCGTGCCGCGCGGGCAAGCGCGCCGTCCTCTGCGAGAAGCCGCTGGCCGTCTCGGCCGAGGAGGGCGAGGCCATCGCCCGCGCGTCCGCCGAGCACGGCGTGCCCGTGATCGTCGGCACGATGCACGCGTTCGACCCCGCCTGGATCGCGGCGCTCGACGGCTGGGACGCGTCCGGCGCGCCGGCGCACACCGTGCGCATCTCCGCCGTCATCCCGCCGAACCCCGACTCCGAGGACTCCGCCACCGAGATCGTCGGCCGGCCCGCGCCGCGCCCCGCGGGCGAGCCCGACGTCGAGGCGCAGGCGCTCGCGGTGACCGGCGGCGTGCTCGGCCTCGCGATCCACGACCTGCCGCTCGCGCGCCGGCTCCTCCCCGACGCCCCGCCGCGCGTCGTCAGCGCCCGGGCGCTCCGGCCGTGGGGCTACGAGATCGTCGCGCTGGTCGGCGACACCGTCCTCGAGGTGCACGGCGTCGGCGGCGCCTCGTGGGATCCCGAGTGGACGCTCGACGCGGTCGCCCGCGACCGCTCCCTCCACCTCGACTTCTCCCTCTCCTACGTGCACGCCGGATCCAGCACCGCCACCCTCGCCGACGCCCGCAGCACCACCGGCTGGGGTCCGTTCCCGGACAACGGCTACCTCGGCGAGTGGGAGCACGTGCACGACGTGGTCACCGGCCGTGCCGCGCCCGTGTCGATGGACGCGCAGCTCGCCGACCTCGCGCTCGCGATCGACATCGCCGAGCAGAGCGCCGCGCTGATCCGCGCGGGTGCCGACGGCACCGCGTCGTCCGCCGCCGAGCGCTCCGCCCGGACGGAGGTCGCCGCATGAGCGCGCTCACCCTCCGCATCGACCCGGCCGCGTCCCCCGTGCACGCGGGCGCCGCCGTCGCCACGCTCGCCTCCCTGCCGGAGTCCTTCCGCCGCACCGACGACGCGGGCGACGTGGTCGTCGTCGCCGGCGGATCCGGCTGGGCCGGTCGCGCGACCGACGCCGCCCGCGCGGGCGCCCGCGCCCTCCTCGTGCTCGACCCCGGCCCGGCCGACGACGCCGAGCTCGCCGCGCTCCAGGAGACGGGCGCGCCCGTGGTCCTCGACGTGCCGTGGCGGCACGACGAGGCGGTCCGTCGGGTCGCCCCGCGGATCCACCGGCTGGTCGCGCCCGGTGCCCTGCTCGAGGCGCGGGCCACCGTGGCCGGCGCCGACGACCTCGCCGGCGCCGCCCGGGCCCTCGCGCTCACGGCACAGGCGCTCGCCGGATCCCCGATCGCGGAGCTGACGACGCTCGCCCGGACGCCCGACCACCTGATGCTCACGGGCCAGATGGCCTCCGGCGTCCACGTGATCCTCAGCGCCGTCGTCGCGGCCCACGGCCACGGCTGCGCGACCTTCCGCCTCGTCGTCGGCGACCGCGCCGCGCACGTCGCCCTCCCCGCGCCGGACACGGCCGCGCCCGGCCGCGCGAGCGTCACCGACGCCGCCGGCCGCGAGGACCTCCCCGTCGTCTTCGAGTCCGGCCACCGCACCGCGATGCGCCTCGCCCGCGACGCCGCCCACGGCCGATGCGCCCCCGCCGACGTCGCCGACCTCCGCTCCCTCCTCGCCGCCGCGCCCGCGCTGGCGGGCGAGCCGCCGAGCTGACCCACGATCCCTTCCCCTCCACCACACATCAGGCACCACAACATGCAACGGAGCACGAAATGCCACAGCAGTCATCCAGCGCCTTCGGCAACGGACTCACCCGTCGATCCCTCCTGAGCGCCGGCGTCGGCGCGGCGGCCGTCGGCCTCCTCGCCGCCTGCAGCGGCGGCGGGGGAGGTGCGGGCGGAGGCGCCGGCGCCCCCCTCAAGTTCTGGAACATGCCCTGGGGCGCGCCCGCCTTCCTCACCGAGGACAAGGCGATCTCCGCGGCCTACAAGCCGGCCAGCGGCATGGGCGGCGTCAGCTACCAGCAGGTCCAGTGGGCCAACTTCACGCAGACGTTCTCGACCGCGGTCGCGGCGAACAACGGTCCGGCCGTGAGCTCCGGAGGCGGGACGACGGCGTTCCTCTTCGAGTCGCAGGGCAAGATCGCGTACGCGGACGACCTCATCGAGTCGTGGAAGTCGAACGGCATCTACGACGACTTCCTCCCGGGCCTCGTCGACACCCTGAAGACGGCCAACGGCTACGCGGCCGTCCCGTACAACCTCGACATGCGCATGTACTGGTACCGCAAGGACCTCCTCGAGAAGGCCGGCGTCGAGGCGCCCACCGACTGGGACTCCTACGAGGCCGCGTGCGCCGGGCTCAAGAAGATCGGCGTCTACGGCTACGGCACCCGCTCGGGCGCCGGCGCCTTCACCGGCTTCCACCAGATCGTCGCCCACATGATCAACAACGGCGGCGGCCTCTTCGACCCCGACCAGAACCCCGACGTCGTCACCGACAAGAACATCGAGGCCGTCGAGTGGGTCCTCGGCATGGTGAAGAACGGCTACGTGGACCCCCGCAGCGCCACCTACACCTCGGACAACGCGTACCAGCAGATGGACGCCGGCACGTTCGGCATGCTCTGGGACGGCGCGGGCGCCACGGCGAACGTGAGCCCGGAGACCGCGGCGAACATGGTGGTCGGCGACCCGCTCGTGGGCCCCGGCGGCGAGAAGGGCGCGCTCTACTTCCCGAACAACATCATGATGTACAAGTCGACGCCCAGCCAGGAGAACAGCGAGGCGTTCCTCACGTACTACTACCAGAACATGAAGTCGCTCTGGACGAAGCAGACCGGCATCGGCCTGCCGCCGCTGAAGTCCATCGCCGAGGAGGCGTACGCGGACGACGCGAACACCACGAAGATCCTCAACGACTGGCAGCCGATCTCGAAGACGTGGGGCGCCCCCGGCTCCAACACGGTCTTCCAGAACGTGACCAAGGTCGACGGCACGCAGCCGACGATCTCGTTCGCGCAGGCCGTCCTCGGCGGCACCGTCACCGCGCGCGAGTCCCTCGAGAAGCTCCAGAAGGAGCTCGAGGCCGGCGCGTGATGCGCGTCCACCGGGAGGTCATGACATGGACGGGATGAGCTGATGGCGGTCGACACGCGCGTCACCGACAAGATCGGGATGGCCCGCCGCGGCGTCGGCGTGGCCGGCTCCGGCCGCCCGCCCGGCCCCCCGCGCAAGGGCTCCGGGAAGACGCCGCTCGGACGCGCGGGCGCGACGCTGGCGCTGTTCGCGCTGCCGTCGCTGATCCTGCTCGTGCTGCTCAACGTCTACCCGGTCGTCTACTCCTTCCTGCAGTCGCTGCAGCAGGGGACGCCGTCGACGCTGCCGTGGGAGACGCCGTTCGTCGGGCTCCAGAACTACACCGACGTGCTCATGTCGGAGCAGTTCCGCAACGCGACGACGTTCACGATCGTGTTCACCGTCGTGGGCGTCTTCGGCTCGTGGCTCGTGGGCCTCGCCCTCGCGCTGCTGCTCCGCACCCGGATCCCCGCCAACGGGCTCTTCAAGGTGCTGCTGCTGCTGCCGTGGATCGTCCCGGTGGTCGTCTCGTCGACGTCGTGGAACTGGCTGGTGGCGACGCCCCAGAGCCCGGTGCCGATCATCCTGGAGACGCTCGGGTTCCCCGACGCGAACTTCCTGGGCGACCCCGTGCTCGCGCAGGTCGTGGTCTGCGTCTTCAAGGTCTGGATCAGCTTCCCGTTCATGCTGATGATGATGTCCTCGGCGCTCGCGTCGGTGGACACCAACGTCTACGAGGCGGCGAAGATGGACGGCGCGAACGCCTGGCAGGCGTTCCGCGGCGTGACCCTCCCGATCATCTCGAGGACCACCTACATCAGCTGGGTGCTGATGACGATCTTCTGCGTCAACGACTTCCCGACGATCTTCCTGCTCACGCAGGGCGGTCCCGTGAACGCGACGACGTCGCTGATCGTGCTGGCGTACCAGCAGGCGTTCCAGAACCTGCAGACCGGCCCGGCGACCGCGGTGGCCTTCATGATGACGGCCGTGCTGGTCATCGTGTCGACCCTGCTGTACCGGCAGATCAAGAAGGCGGACATCGAATGAGCCAGCCACTCGCGGCCGTCGGCGCCACCTCGGCGACCGTCGGCGACATCAAGCGCACGTCGGCGAAGGAGCGCGAGCAGAAGGGCCAGTGGTGGCGCTTCCTGTTCATCGCGATCATCACGCTGATCGTGATCACGCCCATCCTCGCGGTGCTGTTCCTCTCCACCCAGCCGGGGCAGAACTCGACGGCCACCGGGTTCACGCTGGAGAACTTCCAGCGCGTGCTCGGCGGCACCGACGTGATGATCTGGCTGGGCAACAGCCTGCTCGTCGCGCTGGTGACGGTCGTGGTCTCGGTCGTCATCGCCGCGCCCGCCGGCTACGTGCTCAGCCGTTCGCGGTCGCGGCTCGTGTCCGGGTACTCGCTCGTGCTGTTCGTGGTGCAGGCGCTGCCGGTGGTGACGGCGGCGATCCCGCTGTTCATCACGTTCTCGGCCATGGGCCTCATCAACACGCTGCAGGGCGTGGCGATCATCTACATCGGGTCGACCATGTCGGTCGCGATCTGGATGATGGCGGCCTATATCGACTCCATCCCCATCACCCTCGAGGAGGCGGCGTGGATGGACGGCGCGAGCGTGTTCAGCGGCTTCATCCACGTGGTGATGCGCAACTCCCTGCCGGGCATCCTCTCGACCGCGATCTTCTCGTTCCTGCTGGCGTGGAACGACTACCTGATCGCGCTCCTGTTCCTGCAGGACTTCACGAAGTACACCCTCCCCATCGGCCTCAACACGTTCTTCCAGCAGAACGCGGCCGACTGGGGCTCGGTGATGGCGGTCGCGGTCATCATGATGCTGCCGCCCGTGCTGATCTTCGCCTTCCTGAACAAGTACTTCAGCGTCGGCGGGATCGGCGGGTCGCTCGCCGGGAGGTGAGGCGGCCGGTGCGCGGGTGATGCCGCGCGCGAGACGAGAGCCCGCTCCGGGATCCCACGCGGATCCGGGGGCGGGCTCTCGCCGTGCACGGCGCCGGACGCTTCGTCCGCGAACGGATGGGTCCTAGGCTGAGCGGCGCGTCACGCACGCCGAGGTGCGCGACGCCGACCCCAGGAGCACGATGAGCGCCGCACCCCATCCCGCCGACCGCCACGACCTCATCCGCGTGCAGGGCGCACGCGAGAACAACCTCAAGGACGTCTCGCTCGACATCCCGAAGCGCCGCCTCACGGTGTTCACGGGGGTGTCGGGCTCCGGCAAGTCGTCGCTCGTGTTCGGCACGATCGCGGCCGAGTCCAAGCGCATGATCGACGAGACGTACCCGTCGTTCGTGCAGGGCTTCATGCCGTCGCTCGCGCGGCCGGAGGTGGATCGCCTCGAGGGCCTGACGACGGCGATCATCGTCGACCAGGAGCGGCTGGGGGCGAACCCCCGCTCGACCGTCGGCACCGCGACCGACGTCAACGCCATGCTGCGCATCCTCTTCTCGCGCCTGGGCGACCCGCACATCGGCTCGCCCAACGCGTTCTCGTTCAACGTGCCCAGCGTGCGCGTGCAGGGCTCGATGACGGTCGAGAGGGGCGCCGCGACGCACGCGGTCGCGCAGGACCACACGATGCTCGGCGGCATGTGCCCGCGCTGCGAGGGCCTCGGTCGCGTCAACGACATCGACCTCGCGCAGATCGTCGACGACTCGCGGTCGCTGCTCGAGGGCGCGATCACCGTGCCGGGCTACACGGCCGACGGCTGGCTCGTGAGGATCTTCGCCGCCTCCGGGTTCGTGCCCGGCGACGTGCCCATCCGCGACCTCACCGACGAGCAGCGGCACGACTTCCTCTACCGGGAGGCGACCAAGGTCAAGGTCGACTCGATGAACATGACCTACGAGGGTCTCGTGCCGAAGATCCAGCGGTCGATCCTGTCGAAGGACAAGGAGTCGATGCAGCCGCACATCCGGGCGTTCGTCGAGCGCGCGGTGACGTTCCAGACGTGTCCCGACTGCGACGGCACGCGGCTCGCGGCGCCGGCGAGGTCCGCCAAGGTCGCGGGGCTGTCGATCGCGGAGGCCTGCAGCGTGCAGATCTCCGACCTCGCCGCCTGGGTGCGCGGCATCGACGAGCCGACGGTCGTGCCGCTCGTGCAGTCGCTCGCGCAGACGCTCGACTCGTTCGTGTCGATCGGCCTCGGCTACCTGTCGCTCGACCGCGCCTCCGGCACGCTCAGCGGGGGAGAGGCGCAGCGCACGAAGCTCATCCGGCACCTCGGCTCGGCGCTCACCGACGTGACGTACGTGTTCGACGAGCCGACGATCGGCCTGCACCCGCACGACATCCAGCGCATGAACGACCTGCTGCTGCAGCTGCGCGACAAGGGCAACACGGTGCTGGTCGTCGAGCACAAGCCCGAGACGATCGCGATCGCCGACCACGTCGTCGACCTCGGCCCGGGAGCGGGGTCGCACGGCGGGGAGATCCGGTTCGAGGGGACGGTCGAGGCGCTGCGTGCCAGCGGCACCCTGACGGGGCGGCACCTCGACGACCGGGCGCGCCTCAAGGAGGCGGTCCGCGAGCGGTCGGGCGTGCTCGAGGTGCGCGGCGCGTCCACCCACAACCTGAAGGACGTGGACGTCGACGTGCCGCTCGGCGTGCTCACGGTGGTGACCGGCGTCGCCGGCTCCGGCAAGTCGTCGCTCATCCACGGCTCCGTCGCCGGGCGCGACGGCGTCGTGTCGATCGACCAGACGGCGATCCGCGGCTCCCGCCGCTCCAACCCCGCCACGTACACGGGCCTGCTCGAGCCCGTGCGCAAGGCGTTCGCGAAGGCCAACGGGGTGAAGCCCGCGCTCTTCAGCGCGAACTCCGACGGCGCGTGCCCCACCTGCAACGGCGCCGGGGTCATCTTCACCGACCTCGGGCCGATGTCGACGGTGTCGACGACGTGCGAGGACTGCGGCGGCAAGCGCTTCATGGCCTCGGTGCTCGAGTACACGCTGGGCGGCAAGGACATCAGCGAGGTGCTCGCGCTGCCCATCGCCGAGGCGCGCGCGTACTTCTCGGACGGCGAGGCGCGGACGCCGGCGGCGGTGGCGATCCTGTCGCGGCTCGAGGACGTGGGGCTCGGGTACGTGACGCTCGGGCAGCCGCTCACGACCCTGTCCGGCGGCGAGCGGCAGCGGCTGAAGCTCGCGGTGCAGATGGCCGAGAGGCAGGGCGGGGTGTACGTGCTCGACGAGCCGACGACGGGCCTGCACCTCGCCGACGTCGCGCAGCTGCTGGGCCTCCTGGACCGCCTCGTCGAGTCGGGGAAGACGGTGATCGTCATCGAGCACCATCAGGCGGTCATGGCGCACGCCGACTGGATCATCGACGTGGGGCCCGGCGCGGGTCACGACGGCGGCAGGGTCGTGTTCGAGGGCACGCCCGCCGAGCTCGTCGCGTCGCGCTCGACCATCACGGGCGAGCACCTCGCGGCGTACGTCGGCGGGTGATCGAGCGCCCGGAGGAGGGGAGCCCGGTGACGATGCCGCCGTCGGCCGCCGGGTGCGCGCGTCTCGATCCGGTCGAGCCCGGCTGCTCGCGGGGGCGAGCTGGGGATCCTCCGAGCGGAGTTGGCCACTTGGCCAAATTACCGTAGGGTCTCCTCATGCCTCCCCGCGAACACCGCCCCCAGGACGAACGACGGCGCCAGCTGATCGACGCGGCCGTCGCCGTCATGACCGAGGAGGGGGTCGCGGCCGTCACGACCCGCGCCGTGACGACCCGCGCGGGGCTGCCGCACGGGTCCTTCCACTACTGCTTCGACTCGAAGGCCGACCTCTTCTCGGCGGTGCTCAGCCAGGAGCTCCGCACCGTCCTCGTGGCGGCCTTCGACCCGCCCGCCGAGGCCCTCCCACCGGTCGAGCGCATCGCCTTCGGCCTCCGGGCGCGGCTCGACCTCGTCGCCGCGCGGCCCGACCACGCGCTCGCCCTCGTCGAGCTCACGGCTCTCTCGCACCGCGACCCGGCCCTCGCGCATCTCGCCCGGTGGGAGCAGGCGGAGTACCGGCGCGAGGTGACGCGCGACGTCGACGAGTGGACGGCGTCCGACGGGCTCCGGTGGTCGGCGCCGACGCCGCGGATCGCCGCCCTGCTCATCGCCGTCGCCGACGGCATCGCGAACTCCTGGCTCGCCGACCGCGACGACGAGGCCGCCCAGGCCTCCATCGTCCTGGCCGCCCGGTCCGTCGCCGCGCTGCTGGAAGGGAGCGGATCGTGAAGTGGCTCTGGCTCACCTCCGCCGTGGCCGTCGAGGTGACCGCCTCACTGGCCCTCCAGGCGGCCGTCGACGCCCCCGGCTGGTACGTGCTCGTCGTCGCGGGCTACCTCTCGGCGTTCGTCTGCCTGACCCGGGTGCTGAAGGCCGGCATGGCCATCGGCGTCGCCTACGGGATCTGGGGCGCCGCCGGCGTCGCGCTGACCGCCGTCATGGCCTCGGTCCTCTTCGGCCAGCCGTTGACCGGGGTCATGGTCGTCGGCCTCGTCCTCATCATCGTCGGCGTCCTGCTCGTGGAGCTCGGCTCGCAGCGTGCGCATGCGGCACGCGCCCGCGGTGCCGCGGATCACAGCGGCGGGACCGTCTGATGGGCTGGGTGCTGCTGTCGATCGCCATCCTGTGCGAGGTCGCCGCGACGATCAGCCTCAAGCTCGCGACCGACGGGAGGAAGGGCTGGTACGTCGTGGTCGGCATCGGCTACGTCGTCGCCTTCTCGCTCCTCGCCGGAGCCCTCGCGCTCGGCCTCCCCATCGGGGTCGCCTACGGCGTCTGGGCGGCGACCGGCGTCGCCCTCACCGCGGTGCTCGGGCGGCTCCTCTTCAAGGACCCGCTCACCTGGCTGATGAGCGCGGGCATCGCCTGCATCATCGTCGGGGTCGTCCTCATCGAGGTGGGCCACTAGGCACGCTCGGGCCGCCTCCGGATCAGGCGTCGTCGCGCATCTCGTACGCCGCCCGCTGCTCCTGCACCGCGCGGATGCGCGCGATGTCGAACTTGGGCCGGCGGTGGAAGTCGTAGACGCCGTTCTGCTCCTGGAACGTGTCGGTGAGCTGCGTGAAGCAGTAGCCGAACATCAGCGGATCCTCCAGCAGCACCTCGGTGAGGCCGCGGAACCGGGCGTGCCACTCCTCCTCGCTCGCGACGCGCTCGCCGTAGCCCCAGGAGACCGCGCGCTCGGGGTCGTCGCCGTCGGCGGAGGACGAGGCGGCCGCCGCCGCGTCGGACTCGGCCGGGTTCCACCAGATGCCGCCGTACTCCGAGACGAAGAACGGCTGGCCCGCGTACGGCACCGACATCGCGCGGCCGTCGAGGTCGTTGACGAAGGGGCGGCCGTCGGCGAGGCCGGCCTGCTCCAGGCGGAATGCGGCGGGATCCTGCTCGTAGGAGTGGGAGTCGTAGACGTCGGCGGCGGGCACGCGGTGGGAGTAGCCGGAGGCGTCGAGGACGGGGCGCGACGGATCCGCCGCCTTCGTCGCCCGGTACATCCCGGCGGTCACGTCGTCGAGCTGCGTGATGCGGTCGTGCAGCGGCTGGTACGTCTCGTTGAGCGGGCACCAGCCGACGATCGAGGGGTGGGAGCGGTCGCGGGTGACCGCCTCGATCCACTGGGTGATGAACGACGCCGTCGGCTGCTGCGCGTCCTTGCCGAGGCCGCCGCCCGCGCCCCAATCGCCGAACTCGCCCCACACGAGGTAGCCGAGCCGGTCGGCGTGGAAGAGGAAGCGCTCCTCGAACACCTTCTGGTGCAGGCGGGCGCCGTTGAAGCCCGCCGCCATCGACAGCTCGATGTCGCGCACGAGGGCGGCGTCGTCGGGCGAGGTCATGAGCGTGTCGGGCCAGTAGCCCTGGTCGAGCACGAGGCGCTGGAAGACCCGGCGGCCGTTGAGGAGCAGGTCCTGCCCGTCGATGGAGATGGAGCGGAGGCCGCCGTAGGACGCGACCTCGTCGACGACCCGCGCGTCGTCGCCGTCGCCGTCGACCAGGCGCAGCGCGATGTCGTACAGGTGCGGGTCCTCGGGCGACCACGGGCGCACCCGGTCCTCGGGGAGCCGCAGCACGACCCGCGCGCCGAGGACCGCGGGCACGGCGGCGCGCGTGATCTCGCCGGCCGCGTCCGCGAGCACGGCCTCGAACCGCAGGCCCGCGGTGCGCGGCGCGAGCTCGGGCGTCACGGTGAAGGAGGCGTCGCCGAGCTGCGGCTCGACGTGCACCGAGCGGATGTGCGCCTCGGGCACGGGCTCCAGCCACACCGTCTGCCAGATCCCGGTGGTGCGCGTGTAGAAGCACTCGGTGTTCGCGTACCAGGTGGCCTGCTTGCCGCGGGCCTGCGGCTCGTCGCGGGTGTCGCGGGCGCGGACCACGATGGTCAGCTCCTCCTCCTCGGCCCGCACGCCGAGGTCGGCCGTGAACGACGTGAACCCGCCGCGGTGCCGCGCGACCTCCTCGCCGCCGACCCAGACGGTCGCGTCGTGGTCGACCGCGCCGAAGTGGAGGAGGACGCGTCGGCCGCTCCAGCCCGCGGGGATCCGCACGGTGCGGCGGTACCAGACGGCCGCGAGGAAGTCGACGTCGCCGATGCCCGAGGCCGTGGACTCCGGCGCGAACGGCACCAGGATCTCCTCCGCCAGCTCGCGCTCGACGAGCCCGCGCTCGAGGCCGGAGTCGCCGCGGTCGCGCTCGAAGCCCCACGAGCCGTTGAGGACCAGCCAGTCCGGCCGGGTGGTCTGCGGGCGCGGGTGCTCGGGCTTGGGGATCGCGCGGGCGGGGGCGTCGGTCATGGGCGGGTCCTTCTGTCGCGGGAGGCCGGGCGGACGTGCTCGGGATCCACTCTCGCGCAGCCGGGTGGGACCGTCCCGGGAGGATCGCCGCGGGCCGGGAGGACCGCCGCGGGCCGGGCGCCGGGCACCCGGGCGCCCGGCCGACCGCCGCCTACCGCTCGTGCGGCGCGGCCTCCGTCTCGGCCCGGACGGTCGACGCCGTGGGCGGCGCCGCGTGCGCCCCGTGCCCGCCGTCGGCCGGCAGCCCCTCGGGCAGCTCGGTCGCGGGGACCCCGGCAGCGGCCGACGCGTGCGGGTGCGTGCGCTCGAGCGCCGCGCCCTCGATGTCGACGTCCGGCAGGATCCGGTCGAGCCAGCGCGGCAGCCACCAGGCCGAGCGGCCGAGCAGGTGCATGAGCGCGGGCATCAGCAGCATCCGCACCACGAACGCGTCGAGGAGCACGCCGAACGCGAGGCCGAAGCCGATGGACCGGATGATGGTCGACTCCGAGAAGATGAAGCCGCCGAACACCGACACCATGATGAGCGCCGCCGCCGTCACGACCGCGCGCCCGGCCCGGAGGCCCTGCACCACCGCGAGCCGCGCCTCGGCGCCGTGCACGTACGCCTCCCGCATGCCGCTCGCGAGGAACAGCTGGTAGTCCATGGCGAGGCCGAACAGGATCCCGACGAGGATCACCGGCAGGAAGCTCAGGATCGGCCCCGGGCTCTCCAGCCCGATCAGCCCCGCGCCCCAGCCGAACTGGAACACCGCGACGATGAGGCCGTAGGTCGCGAACAGCGACAGCACGAACCCGCCCGTCGCGATGAGCGGCAGGAGGATCGAGCGGAACACGACGATCAGGATCAGCAGCGACAGCCCCACGACCACGAGCAGGTAGAGCGGCAGCACCGCGGCCAGCGCCTCGGAGATGTCGATGTTGGTGGCGGCCTGCCCGGCGACGCCGAGCGAGATCCCGCCGTCGAGCTCGGGCATCGCGCGGATGTCCTGCACCAGCTGCTCGGTCGACTCGCTGTTCGGGCCCTCCTCGGGGAGCACCTGGAACGCGAGCACGGTGCCGTCGTCGGTGTTCGCGACGGGTGCCACGGCGACCACGTCGTCGAGGTCGTGCAGGGCCTGCGCGACGTCGACCTGGGTGGCGAGGAGGTCGGCCTCGGCGACGCCCGCGGGCACGTCGGCGACCACGAGCAGCGGGCCGTTGGCGCCCTCGCCGAACTCGGCGGCGACCGTGGAGAAGGCGCGCTCGCTGGTGGATCCGGCGGGCTCGCTCGACCCGTCCGGGAGCCCGAGGCGCATCGACAGGCTGGGGATCGCGACCACGAGCAGGGCCACGACCGTGCCGAGCACCGTGAGCACGGCGCGCGCGTTCGACATGGGCTTCAGGGCCTTCGCCGCGTCCTGCGGGCGGGCCGGGTCGGCGGCCGCCGCGCGCTCGCGGTCGCGCTTCCGCAGCACGCGCGCGCCGGCGAGGCCGAGCACCGCGGGCGTGAGGGTGATGGCGACCAGCACCGCGACGAGCACGCAGACGGCGCCCACCGTGCCCATCAGCGCGAGGAACGGCACGCCCGTGATGTTGAGGGCGAGGAGCGCGACGATCACGGTGGATCCCGCGAACACGACCGCCGTTCCCGAGGTGCCGTTGGCGAGCCCGATCGACTCGCGCACGCCCGTGCCGGCGAGCATCTGCTTGCGGTGCCGGTTGACGATGAAGAGGGAGTAGTCGATGCCGACCGCGAGGCCGAGCATCACGCCGAGCACCGGGGTCACCGACGCCATGTCCACGACGCCGGAGAACGCGAGCGAGGCCGTGACGCCGACGCCCACGCCGACCACCGCGGTGACGATGGGGAGCGAGGCGGCGATGAGCGTGCCGAGCATCACGATCAGGACGATGGCGGCGAACACGAGGCCGACGACCTCGCCGATGCCGAAGATCTCGGGGACGCCCTGCGCCAGGTCGGTCGCGAAGTCGACGCGCGTGCCGTCGACGGGGGAGTCCTGGAAGTGGGCGATGGCCTCCTGCTTGGTCTCCTCGGAGAGCTCGAGGCGCGGCTCCGTGAAGGAGACGTTGACGATCGCGGTCGAGCCGTCCTCCGAGACGACGCCGATGCCGTCCGTGAGGCCGAGGAGCGTGCGGCCGAGTTCGGCCTGCTCGGCGCCGGACTCGAGCTGCGTGCGGTTCGCGTCGACCGTCGCCTGCTGCTCCTGGAGCGCCTGGGTCTGCTGGTCGAGCTGGGCCTGCTGCGCGTCGAGCGGCGCGAGCTGGGCCGCCTGCGCGCCCGCGGCCTCGGCCTGCTGGCGCGCGGCGGTGAGCTGCTGCTGGCCGGCCTCGAGCTGCGCCTTCCCGGCGTCGAGCTGCTGCTGCGCCTGGTCGAGCTGGCTGCGGCCCGCGGTGATCTGCTCGTCGCCGCTCTGCAGCTGCGCGGCCTGGTCGGCGCGCTGCTGGGTGACGGCGAAGGGATCCACCACGGAGGCGACGCCATCGAGGTCGCCCGCGCTCGTCGCGAGGGCCGAGATGTCCGCCTTCTGCTGGTCGGTGAAGGCCGAGCCGTCGGTGGTCGTGTAGACGACCGTGCCGGTGCCGCCCGCGGTGTCCGGGAGCGTCCGGGCGAGCTCGTCGGTGACGGCGCCGGACGCCGTGCCCGGGATGTCGAAGCTGTTGCCGAGGGTGCCCGCGAAGGCGAGGAACGAGCCCACGCCGATCCCGAGGATCACCACCCACGAGATGATCACGACCCACGCTCGACGCGCGGCCATCGAACCGAGCCGGTACAGCACTGATGCCATGTCATCTCCCTCAGACGCTTCGACGATACGCTACGTCTCGTCTAGTTTCTGGAGCTACCCTGTGCAGGTGAACGAGCACCGAACCGGGCGGGTCCGCAGCGAGGCGGCCCGCGAGGCGATCCTGAGCGCGACGGTGCGCCTCATCCACGCCGTCGGCTACGACCACCTCACGATCGAGGGCGTCGCCAAGGAGGCCGGCGTCGGCAAGCAGACGATCTACCGGTGGTGGCCGTCCCGCGGGGCGCTCATCGCCGACTGCATGACCGAGGGCCGGCTGATCCCCGTGGAGTTCGCGGTGCCCGACACCGGCGACCTCCTCGCCGACATCGAGCGCTGGCTGACCGACGTGCTCGCCGTGCTCGACGCCCCGGCCGGCGGTCCGCTCGTGCGATCGCTGGTGGCCGCGGCCGCGGAGGACGAGGCCGTCGGCGACCGCCTGGGCGCGAGCCTCGGCGTCGACCGCGACCTGTCCGAGCGCCTCGCCTCGGGGATCCGCGCGGGCCAGCTCCCGCCCGACGCCCCCGTCGAGGAGCTGGGCCAGGCGATCCTCGGCGTCATCGTGCTGCGCGTGCTCGGCCGGAAGGCCGACCACGCGGAGAGCGTGACGCGGCTGGTGCGGTTCGTGCTGGGGTCGGGCGGGGCGCACGGCTGAGCGGACCGCTGTCGGAGGCGCGGCCTAGGCTTGCGTTACAACGTTGTAATCGGAGGCACCATGGACCGGCTCGATCCCGCGTGGGCACGACGGCGGTGGCTCCTCGCCATCCTCGGCGGGTTCGCCCTCGGCGGCTTCACCCTGTCGAGCTGGGCGGCGCGGCTGCCCTCCATCCGCGCGGCCCTCGAGCTGGGCGACGCGGAGCTCGGCTTCGTCCTGCTGGCGACGACCGCGGGATCCGGCGCGGGGCTCCTCGCCTCCCGCCTGCTGCTCAGCGGCGGGGGAGCGCGCAGGGGGCTCGCCACGGCGGCCCTCGCGATGGCCGCGGGCGTCGGGACGGTGGGGGCAGGGGCCGCGATCGGCAGCGTGGCCGTCCTCCTCGCGGGCTTCGCCATCGCGGGAGTCGGCCTCGGCTCGCTGGACGTGCTCCTCAACATCGACGGCGCCGTCATCGAGCGTCTGTCGCGCCGCACCCTCATGCCGCTGATGCACGCGGCCTGGCCGGCGGGCGCGGTCGTCGGGGCGGGCGTCGGCGCGGGGTGCGCGGCGCTCGGGGTCGCGCCGTCGGTCCAGCTGATCGGACAGGCGGCGGTCATCGCGGCCGCTGGGCTGGTGCTGGTGCGGGCGGTGCCGTCCGGGAGCCGGGGGACGCGTCGTGCGCGGCGCCGGCGCAGGGACGCACGTGCCCGGCGGGCGCCGCACGTCGACGCCCGGCTGCTGGCGATCGGCGTCGTGATGCTCGGGGCCGAGTTCGGCGAGGGCGCGGCCAACGGCTGGATCAGCGTCGCCGTCCGCGACGCGATGGGCCGGCCCGAGGCCTTCGCGGCCGCCGCGATCGCGATCTACGCGGCGGCGCAGGTGGTCGTGCGGGTCGCCGCGGGACCGCTCGTCGACCGCCTCGGACGCGCGGCGATGATCCGCTGGACCTCCGCGCTCGGCCTCGCGGGCGTCGTCCTCTTCATCCTCGACCTCGGCACGGTGCCGCTCGTGATCGGCGTGGTCCTCTGGTCCGTCGGCGTCTCGATGGGCTTCCCGCTCGGGATGTCCGCCGCGGCTGAGGGCGACGACCCGACCGCGCGCGTGACCCTCGTCGCGAGCGTCGGGTACGTCGCCGGCTTCGTGGGACCGCCGCTCATCGGCCTGCTGGCCCAGGGCTTCGGGATCCTGCCCGCGCTGTGGCCGGTGGCCGTGCTGTTCCTGGTGGGTGCGCTGCTGGCGCCCGCGTTCCGGTCGCGGCGCGGGGAGGCGTCGGCCGCGCCGGTCGGGTGACGGCTGCCGGCCGCACGAGGCCCCGCGTCACCCGGCCCCGCATCACCCGTACGCGTAGAACCCCTCGCCGGACTCCACGCCGAGCTTGCCCTTGTCGAGGTACTCGCTCTTGAGGTGCGCCGCCCACGCCTGCGCGCCCGGGTCGTCGCTCGCCGCGGAGATGGCGTGGGCGGTGCGGAGGCCCACCACGTCGTAGATCTGGAACGGGCCGAGGGGCGCGCCGGTGGCGATGCGCCAGGTGGTGTCGACCGTCTTGGGATCCGCGACACCCGTCAGCACGAGGCCCGCGGCTGCATCGAGCAGCGGCACGAGCAGGGAGTTGAGCACGTAGCCGGGCTGCTCCTTCTTCAGCGGGATCGGGACCATGCCGATCTCCTCCGCGAACGCGACCACCCGGTCGAACACCTCGGGCGACGTGCGCTCGGTGCCCATGATCTCGGCCGTGTTCTGCCGCCACACGTGGTTCGCGAAGTGCAGGGCGAGGAAGCGGTCGGGGCGGCCGGTGGAGTCGGCGATCGCGCTCGGCAGGAGCGTCGAGGAGTTGGTCGCGAAGACCGTGCGCTCGGGGGCGGCGTCGGCGATGCGGCGGTAGACGTCCTGCTTGAGGTCGAGGCGCTCGGGGACGGCCTCGATCACGAGGTCGGCGTCGGCGACGGAGGCGGCGAGGTCGCTCGTCAGCGTGATCCCGGCGGCGGCCGCGGTCGCGGACTCCCGGGTCTCCTCGCCCGACTCGGACACGTACTGCGCGACGATCGCGTCGAGCCGCCCGCGTGCGGCCTCGAGTGCGGAGTCATCGACGTCGTAGCTCGTCACGGTCTTGCCGTGGTTCGCGGCCTGGAACGCGATCTGCGCGCCGAGCACCCCCGCGCCGAGGACGGTGACCTTGGTGATGTCGGGCATGCGGACTCCTTCGTCGGCGGACGCGGGCGGCGGCGGGCGGGTCCCGCGGGCGGCGTCCCCTCCAGCGAAGCACCGGGCGGTGCGCGGCGGCCCGCGCGTGCGGGGAGCGGACATCGAGCGGACGCGCGGAGAGAGGGGCAGTGGGGATCGGCCGACGGTGCTGCCGGTCATTCGAGCCGCCCGAACTGGGGGCCACTCGGCCCCTTCGCGGGACCACGCAGCCTCATAGGCTCTAGCCGGTTACCCGCCAGTCAAGCCCCCCACGAGTTCCGTCGAGTTCCGCGCTGCCCGCGCTGGAGCGATGCGCAGATCTGCGCTCCGGCTCGTCATGGAAGAGAAGATGTGATGGTCCACGAGAATCCCGAACCCGATGTCGCAGCGCTGCCCGCGGAGGTCGAAGGAGAGGTGACGCCAGCGCGCCACAAGGTCTCTCGAAGGACCTGGATCATCGTGGGCTCGTCCGTGCTGGCGTTGGTCCTCCTCGTAGTGGCCGCGCTCATCGTGGCGAACCTCCTCCGGGAGCAGGCCGAGGCCAAGGCGGAAGCCGTCTCCGCGTACACGTCAGCGCAGACCTCGCACGGGAGTGCGCTGGAGGGCCTCCGCACCGCCATCGCCAACGCCGAATCGCTCACGGGGGTGACGGGAGATGACGAGGTCGACGACGTGGATCTCCTCGTCGAGCTGAGGGCACAGGTCGACGCGGCGCAGGAGAGCCTCACCGGGACGGATGTGGAGTACATCGACTCCGCCGCTCGGAGCAGGGAGGAAGTGGAAGCCGCCGCCGCCGAGCTCACGGAGGCTCAGGAGGAGGCGCGGGGCGCGTCGAAGAGCGTGAACGATGCGCGCGTCGCCGTGGCGGACGACGTGTCGGCGCGCACGGAACGGATCGCCGAGGAACAGCGAGCGGCCAAGACCGCTGCGGCGAAGGCGGCTGCAGGACCGGTCGCATTCGAGGATCTGTTCCGTTCCGGCAACAGCGTCATCGGCACCTACTACCGCTTCGAAGGGCGCATCATCCAGGATGCGGGTTCGGGGAGCTACCGAGTCAACATGACCAAGGACCCCGGATACTCGCGCGTGTTCTGGGAGGACACCATCCTCGTGTCCGTCGCGGGGACCCCGGGCACCCGTCTCCTGGAGGACGACATCATCTCCTTCACGGCGGCATCGGGGGGAGTGCAGAGCTACACGACCGTCTTCGGAGCGACCGTCACGCTGCCCCTGGTGATCGCGGAAGCGGGGGACATCTCGGTCACGGGACGAGCGGACTAGCTCGGCAGGCGACCTGCTCCTCCCGCTCGCCGTGGGCGTGCGATCACACACTTCGATCGGGCCGTCCCCGGCCGGCACTGGGTAGCGTCGAGGGGCGGATCCCTCCGCGGAGCACGGAGGACCACATGACCGACACCCCGAGGCGGAAGCCCCTCGAGCCCCTCGACCCGACCGAGCAGGGCGTGGAGGGCGAGCTCCGCCGCGACCGCTTCCTCGGCGACCGCGACCTCACGCGCTGGGTGACGCCGGTCGGGCGCGTGCTCGCCCGCGTCGTGCAGCGGATCATGCGCGTGCTCGGCCCGCACGCCGCCCTCGTCATCACGCTGCTGGTGGGCCTCGCGCTCGCCGTGGGCCTCTCGGCGATCGCCGCGCAGGTCTACGACAACGTGACCGACGCCGACGGGGTCGCCGGCCTCGACAAGCCGCTCCTCACCTTCATGCTCGGTCTCCGGTCGCCGGGGCTCGACACCGCGGCGACCGCGTACACGGACATCGCGGGCGTCGTGATCATGCCGATCATCGCGGTCGTGACGATGCTGTTCCTGGCCATCCGGCGCCGCTCGTGGACGCCGATCATCCTCGTGACGGCAGCGGGCGCCGGATCCCTGCTGCTCACCATCGCGGGGAAGAACATCATCGGCCGCGCCCGCCCCGACCTGGCCGACGCGGTGCCGCCGTACGAGACGTCGCCGTCGTTCCCCAGCGGTCACACGCTGAACGCGGTCGCGATCGCCGGGATCCTCGCCTACGTGCTCCTCCTCCGCCAGCACCGCCGCGCGACCCGCGTGCTCTCGATCACCGTGGCGGTGGTCTTCGCCGTGACCGTCGGCATCTCCCGCGTGTACCTCGGCCACCACTGGTTCACGGACGTGCTCGCGGCCTTCTTCCTCAGCGGCGCGTGGTTGGCGCTGGTGATCACGGCGCATCGGCTGTACCTGACGGCCAGGCGGCCGGAGGCGGTGGAGGCGGGCCCGACGCGCTGACCCGCCGGTCGTGTGCGACGGTGGACCCATGGCAGACCGACGCATGTTCGAGGACGACTCCGCGGCACGGCTGCAGCTGACGGGTGATCTGTCGCCTCGTCAGGTACTCGTGCTGATCGCGGTGACCGCTTTCATGTCCGCGTCCGCCCTCGCATTCGTCGAGCTCGACCTCGTCATGCGCGTCGTCGTCATGGCGGTCGTGATGCTCGTGCTCGTATTGATCGGGCGGGTGATCATCCGGCGCATGAACCTCCGCCGGCACCGCTAACCGGAGCACGCTCGGGTAGACCCGTGCGACCCTTGCCACATGGATTTAGAGGTCGGCCCCGCGCTGACCATCCCCGCGGCGGAGCTGCAGTGGCGGTTCTCGCGGTCGTCCGGTCCCGGCGGGCAGCACGTCAACACCTCGGACAGCCGGGTGCAGCTCACGTGGGACGTCGTGGGATCGCTCGTGCTGAGCGAGGCGCAGCGGGAGCGGATCCTCGAGCGGATCGGCCGGCGCCTGGTCGCGGGGACGGTCACGGTGACGATGTCCGAGCAGCGGTCGCAGCTGCGCAACCGGGTCGCCGCGATCGACGCGCTCCGCGAGATCGTGGCCGATGCGCTCGCACCGGCGGCCGCGGAGCGCCGCGCGACACGTCCCACGCGCGGCTCGCAGCGCCGCCGCCTCGCGGCCAAGACGCAGCGGTCCGCGACGAAGCAGCAGCGCAAGCGGCCGACCGGGGAATGAGAGCGGGCGCCACCTCCGGAGAAGGAGACGGCGCCCGCGTCAGCGACGGATCAGGCCGACGCGCCCACGGACACGTCAGTCCGGTCCCACCCCAGCGCCTCGCCGATCTGCTTGATCGCCGCGAGCGACCGCAGGTTGAAGTCCACCCCGAGCTGGTTCGGGATCGTGACGAGCAGCGTGTCCGCCGCGGCGATCGCCTGGTCGGCGCCGAGCTCCTCGATGAGGCGCTCGGCGGTGCCGATGTAGGAGCGGCCGAAGCGCCACTTCTCGCCGCCGACCTCGCCGACCTGGTCCTGGCCCTCGATCTGCGCGCGGATGCCGAAGTAGCGCTCCGACTCGTCGTCGACGATCGGGATGATGCTGCGGCTCACGCTCACGCGCGGCTCCCACGCGTGCCCGGCGGCAGCCCAGCCGTCGCGGAACAGCTGGATCTGCTCGGCCTGGAGCACGTCGAGCGGCACGCCGGTGTCCTCCGAGAGGAGCGTCGACGACATGAGGTTCATGCCCTGCTCGGCCGCCCACTGGCCGGTGGCGCGCGTGCCGGCGCCCCACCAGATCCGCTCGCGGAGGCCCGGCGACTGCGGGGTGAGCGCGACGCCGCCCGCGATCATGCCGCGCTGCGGGGCCGCGGTCGCGAGCTCCTCGCCCTCGAGCGCGCGGAGGAAGAGGCCCGTGTGGCGGCGGGCCATGTCGGCGTCGGTCTCGCCGTCCTGCGGCACGTAGCCGAATGACTCGTAGCCGGCCTCGACCTGCTCGGGCGATCCGCGGCTGATGCCGAGCTGCACGCGGCGGTTGGAGATGAGGTCGGTCATGGCCGCCTCCTCCGCCATGTAGAGGGGGTTCTCGTAGCGCATGTCGACGACGCCGGTGCCGATCTCGATCCGGCTGGTGCGGCTCGCGATGGCGGCCAGCAGCGGGAACGGCGCCGCCTGCTGGGGCGCGAAGTGGTGCACGCGGAAGTACGCGCCGTCGATGCCGATCTCCTCGGCCGCGACCGCGAGGTCGATCGACTGGAGCAGCGAGTCCTGGGCGGTGCGCACGCGGGATCCGCGCACGTCCTGCCAGTGGTTGAACGACAGGAAGCCGATCTTCGTGGCCATGGGGCGCTCCTCGGTGCTCGACGGCGACGGATCCGGGTGGATGCGTCTGCATGGAACGGAACCGCGCCGGGGCGCCCGCCTATTCCCGCGTCCGCTGCGCTTCGGTCGTGATCTGCGGCTCGCTCAGCTCGCGCTCCTCGAACTCACCGCGCCGGGCGCGTTCGAGGGCGGCGAGCAGTCGCCGCGCGCCGCCCGGGTTCCGGAGCAGGTGGGAGGTCTCGTCTTCGGCGGACATGGGAGGTCCTCTCGTCGGGATGAGGCGACGGTACCTGTACCTCCCGCGCCCGTCGGCCTACGCTCCGGACATGCACCGCATCTACACGACGTCGTTCGCGTCGGTCCACGTGCTCTACGTCAAGAAGGTCGAGCGCAAGGGCCGCACGCGCGCGGAGGTCGACGAGGCGATCACCTGGCTCACCGGCTTCGATCAGGCCGAGCTCCAGCGCCACCTCGACGCGGAGACGACGTTCCAGGACTTCTTCGCGGCGGCCCGCCTCACCCCGCTCGCCGACCAGGTGCGCGGCGTGATCTGCGGCGTCCGCATCGAGGAGATCGAGGATCCGCTGATGAAGGAGATCCGGATCCTCGACAAGCTCGTGGACGAGATCGCGCGCGGCCGGCCGATGGTGAAGGTGCTGCGAGGCAGCTAGCCGATCCGCTCCGCCTCCGCCAGCACCGCCGCCGGCAGCGCGGCGCTCGCGTGCAGCACCTCGATGCCGAGGAGGCGGCCGTCGGCGTCGAAGTCGAGGGCGACCTCGCCGCGGTCGCCGGGGGTCATGATCGAGTGGATCGTCGTGGCCGCCTCGCCGTCCCCGATCGGTTCCGCCAGCGCGATGTACGCGGCGTCCGCGGCCGGGTCGTACGTGACCCGCATCACGCGCCCGCCGCCATGACCCGACGGAACGCGGCGAGCGTCTCGCGCAGCACGTCGGCGAGGTCGGTGGCGCCGCCCTCGTCCGAGAGCCAGCGCCCGATGGAGACGCCGAAGACCGTCGCGGTGGCGTGGGCCACGAGCACGGCCGTGAGCGGATCCACCCCGCGCTCGACGAAGCCGGCGCGCACCGCCTCCTGCATCGCCTGGACCTTGCGCATCTCGCGCTCCTGCAGACCGGCGTCGGCGACGATGATGCGCTTCCGCGCGAGCAGCGTCGCGCGCCCCTCCGCGAACTGCGACGCGACGACCTCCGGGAAGCCGTCCTCGACGACCTGGAGCGGCGAGCGGTCGGGCGCGGCCTCGCGGATGATGCGCGTGACGAGCGCCGGCAGCTCGTCCTCCTCGGCGAACAGCACCTCGCGCTTGTCGGCGAAGTGGCGGAAGAAGGTGCGCGTGGTGAGGCCGGCGCGGGCGGTGATCTCGGGCACGGTCGTCTCCGCGAAGCCCTTCTCACGGAACAGCTCGAGCGCGGCGGCGGCCAGGCGCTCGCGCGTGTCCGGCTGCCATCTGCTCATGCGTCGATCCTAGTGATGACACGGCGTGCCATCGATGTGTATGGTGATGACACGCGATGTCATCGGATGTCGCGATGACCGGATGGAGATCCGCCGTGCCCACCGCATCCCCCGAGTCCGCCGCCTGGCTCGCCTCGTCCGCCGCCGACCTCACCGTCGGCCCGGCGCCGCGGACCGCTCCCCGGGAGGGCGAGGTCGCGATCCGCGTCCGCGCCGTCGCGATCAACCCGCTCGACACCATGAAGCAGCACATGGGCGACCTCATGTACCGCTGGCTGCCGCACCCCGCGGTGCTGGGGGAGGACGTCGCGGGCGTCGTCGAGGAGGTCGGCCCGGGCGTCACGCGCTTCGCCGTCGGCGACCGGGTCGTCGCGTACGCGGTCGGCATGGAGAAGGGGCGGCGCCACGCGCCTGAGGGCGGCTTCCAGACGCGCGCGATCGTGCGCACCGACCTCGCCGCCCCGATCCCCGACGCCCTGCGCTTCGAGGACGCCGCCGTCCTCCCGCTCGGCATCTCCACCGCCGCGTCCGGCCTCTTCGGCGCCGGCCAGCTCGGCCTGCGGATGCCCGACGCGACCATGCCGGCGACGGGGGAGACCGTGGTGGTGTGGGGCGGATCCACGAGCGTGGGCATGAACGCGATCCAGCTCGCCGTCGCCGCCGGCTACGACGTCGTGACCACCGCGTCGCCGCGCAACCACGAGCTCGTGCGCTCGCTCGGCGCGAGCCGCGCGTTCGACTACCGGAGCCCGACGGCAGTGCAGGACATCGTGCAGCACCTGGCCGGGCGACGCGTGGCGGGCGTGCTCGCGATCGGCACCGGATCCGGCGGCCCGGCCGTCGACGTCGCCATCGCCACGGGCGCGACGCGCGTCAGCATGGCGAGCCCGCCCGTCTCGTTCGAGACCCTGCCGCGCGGCGGCCGCATCGGCCTGCCGCTCGTGCGCCTCGGCCTGCGCATGGGCACGGCCACCCCGGCGCTGATGCTGCGGGCGCGCGTCCGCGGGATCCGCGCGACCTTCATCTGGGGCAGCGCCCTCATGCACGACGAGGTCGGCCCGATGCTCTGGGAGCGCTTCCTGCCGGCCGCGCTCGCCGAGGGCCGCTACGTCGCGGCGCCGCAGGCGGAGGTCGTGGGCGAGGGGCTCACGAGCATCCAGCCCGCGATGGACCGGCTGCGCCAGGGCGTCTCGGCGCGGAAGCTCGTGGTCGCGCTCTAGGGGACGGCGGTCATCCGTAGCATCGGACCCATGCCCGCCGCCGTGCACGACCTCCTCACCGTCCCCGACCGGGCCGCCTGGCGCACCTGGCTCGACGGGCACGAGGAGACGTCCGACGGGGTGTGGCTGGTGCTCGCGAAGAAGGGCACGACGGATCCGACCTCGCTCACCTACGCCGAGGCGCTCGACGAGGCGCTGTGCAGCGGGTGGATCGACGGGCAGACCGCGAGCATCGACGAGCGCATCTTCCGGCGCCGCTTCACCCCCAGGCGGAAGGCGTCGCTCTGGTCGGAGCGCAACATCGGCCTGGTCGCGACGCTCACCGCGGAGGGGCGGATGCGGCCGCGCGGCGTGATGGAGGTGGAGCGCGCGCAGGCCGACGGTCGCTGGGAGCGCGCCTACGCGGGCCAGGCCTCCGCCGCCGAGCCCGAGGACCTGCTGGCCGCGCTCGCCGCATCGCCCGCCGCCGCGGCCACCTTCGCGACGCTCACGAAGGTCAACCGCTACGCCGTGATCCACCGGGTCGCGACCGCGCCGAACGCGACCGTGCGCGCGAACCGACTCGCCAAGCTCGTCGCGATGCTCGAGCGCGGGGAGTCGCCGCACCCGCAGTAGGGGACAGGCGGGCGGTCAGCGCGCGGCTGCGGACCACTCCCGCGCCAGCACCGACATCACGACCTCGTCGTGGAACGCGCCGTCGTGGAAGACCCTCTCGCGGAGCACGCCCTCCTCGACGAAGCCGACCTTCGCGTACGCGGCCCGGGCGCGCGCGTTGAACGCGAAGACGTGCAGCTCGATCCGGTTCAGCCCCATCTCGCGGAACCCGTAGTCGACGAGGGTGCGCACCGCATCCGTGCCGTAGCCCGCACCCACGTGCTCGGCTCCGATCATCACCGTGAGCGTCGCCGCGCGCGTGAGGAGGAGGGCGCCGAAGAGGGTGACGTGGCCGACGAGACGGCCGGAGGTGCGGTCCACGACGCTGAAGCCCACGTCCCCGCCGGCGCCGGAGTTGGCGCTCCACTTCCGGAACTGCTCGACGACGTCGCCCTCGGGCCGAGGCCGCACCGTGAGCTGCTGCAGAACCGCCCACTCCGGATCCCGCCACCAGCGCACGAGGTCGGGGAGGTCGGCGTCCTCGAGCGCCCGCAGGCGGATCCGCTCGCCCTGCAGGATGCCCGCCCCGTACCGCTGCGGGTCGCCCGCGTCCGTCCATGCCATGCGGTCATCGTCCCATCCGGGCGCGGCGCCCGGTCGCGCGGCCCGACATCCCGCGGGCGTCTCTTTCGTCTTGCTGACGGTCCCGAGGCGATTCCGACCGAGACCATGAGGGCACCCGTAGTTTGTGGACCAACGGCCCTTTGTCGCGGGTCGGGGGAACGCGGCCGGCGTCCCTCCGGCACGAGAGCCCGCCGGGGCCGGGCACCACCCGGACCGCACGCCCGCGTGCATCCTCCTCGTCCCGTCGCCTCGCGCGACCCGCACCCCGAAGGACTCCGATGCGCGACACAGCCCCCTCGACCACCCGCCGGCGACGCCGCCCGATCCGCCTGGCGCTCGGCGCCGCGGTGGCCGCCGCGACCGTCGCCCTCACCGGCTGCGGTGCCGGCGCCGACGTGGGAGGAGCCGGCGTCGCCTGCGACATCCCGCAGCCCGACGCGAAGACCACCGTCAACGTGCTCTCGTACAACAGCCCGTCGACGAACCCGTTCACCGACGCGATCGCCACCGGCTGCACGGGCGGGAACCTCACGGTCAACGCCCCCACCACCGACTTCGGCGGCCAGAACCAGCGCGCCGTGCAGTCCATGTCGGGCGCCAACCCGAGCTACGACCTCGTCGAGGTCTACGGCACCGTCTACCCGCTCTACGCGGAGCGCGGCTGGATCGAGCCGCTCGACGACCGCATCGCGGACAAGGGCGACGAGCTCGGGATCGACGACATCGACCCGACCCTGCTGGAGTCGCTGCAGTACGACGGCGAGCAGGTCGGCATCCCCACCTTCTGGGGCACGATCATCTTCATCTACCGCGAGGACATCCTCTCCGACCTCGGCATCGAGGTGCCGACGACGTTCGAGGAGATGTACGCGGCGGCCGACCGGATCCGCACGGAGACCGGCATGGAGAACCCGCTGGCCCTCCCGTTCAACGCCGCGGGCGACAACTCGAGCGCCTACAACCAGTACCTCGGCTCGCTCGGCGGGACCTGGTTCGAGGACGGCAGCGCGACGCCGACGCTCGACAGCCCCGAGTCGATCGCCGCGCTCGACACCCTCCGCGCCACGTACCAGCAGATGAGCACGCAGTCGACCTCGTGGTCGTCGCCCGAGGTGATCACGCAGCTGCAGACCGGCCAGGCCGCCATGTCGATGCTGTTCGCCGGCCGCGTGTCCGCGCTCCTCGACGAGGGCCAGACCGAGAACTTCGACAAGTTCGCGTTCGCCGTGCCGCCGTCGGTGCAGGAGGGCGGCACGCCCGCCACGAGCCTCTCGGTCGACGGCCTCTCCATCGCCGCGAACTCGAAGGTCGACAAGGACCTCCTCTTCGACCTGCTCGGCGTCGCGACAGGCGCCGACGCCGCGACCGAGGCCGCCAAGGCCACGATCCCGGCCCGCACCACGCAGGCGCAGGCCGCCGACCTCCCGTTCGAGGAGGCCGCGCGCGACGTGCTCGAGAGCGAGAAGCCGAACGGCCTGCCGCTCGTGCCGTACATGTCCGACGTGTTCGCCGCGATGGCCCCGATCCTCGCGCAGGTCGTCGACGGCACGCTCTCCTCGGCCGACGGCGCCGCACAGCTCCAGGCGGCGGCCGTGCAGGCCATCGCCACGGCGGGCTTCGCGCCCTGATGCGCGCACCCGGCACCCCGTCCCGCCTCCGCCCCCGGGCATGAGGCTCAAGACCTTCGCCGCGTTCACGGCCCCCGCCATCATCCTGATGGCGGGGCTGTTGATCGTGCCGCTGATCACCACGCTCGTCTGGAGCTTCCAGAACGTGCCGGTCGGCCAGCCGGGCGTCTTCAACGGCATCGCGAACTACGTCGAGATCTTCACCGACCGCCGCTTCGGGCGCGACGCCGCGTTCACGATCACCTACGCGATCGTCATGACGACCGCGAAGCTCATCGTCGGCTACGGCATCGCGCTGCTGCTCAACCGCATCGAGCGCGGCCGCATGGTGATCCTCGGGCTCCTCATGGCGAGCTACGTGGTGCCCACCGTGATCGGCGCGCTCAACTTCTCCTGGCTCTTCAACGACATCTTCGGCGGCGTCGTGAACCAGGGCCTCGCCGTGTTCGGGATCCACGTGGACTGGCTGACGGAGACCGGGCCCGCCCGCGTGCTCATCGGCCTGCACGCGCTCTGGCACGAGACGCCGTTCGTGATCCTCGTGCTGCTCGCCGGCCTGCAGACGCTCCCCGAGGAGCCGCTCGAGGCCGCGCAGCTCGACGGCGCCGGCTGGTGGCAGCGCCAGCGGTACATGATCGTGCCGCTGCTCGCGCCGCTGTTCTCGTTCGTGACGCTGATCAGCCTCATGGACAGCCTCAAGGTGTTCGACTCGATCCGGATCATCACCCCGGCGGCCGGCAGCGTCGGCACCGAGTCGCTCATGGTGTTCGTGTACCAGGTGGCCCTCGGGGAGTCGTACCGGCTGGGGGTGGCGAGCGCGGTGAACGTGGTCACCATCGTCATCACGCTCGTGCTGCTGATCCCGTTCCTCCGACAGACCTGGAAGGGGGCGCGGGCCGCATGACCGCTTCCACCCCGCTCGTGCCCACCGGACGCACCCGCCTCCCGCAGGAGGGCCGCCCCACGGGATCCGGCCGCACGCTGACCGCGAGGGAGCGCCGCCGGCGCGAGCGCATCGGCTCGCTGTGGGCCGGCGCCGCGCTGATCGTGGTCGTGATCGTCGCGCTCAGCCCGTTCCTCTGGGCGCTGCTCACCGCGATCAAGCCGTTCCAGGACGCCTTCACGAACCCGCCGACGTGGATCTTCGAGCCGCGCCTCGACGCGTTCGTCGACCTGTGGCGCGGCACCCGGTTCGCCGAGGTGCTGGTCAACACGTTCATCGTCGCGGGCCTCACCGTGGTGGTGGCGCTGGTCGTCGGCGCACCCGCCGCGTACGCGTTCGCCCGGTACGCGGGCGTCGTGGGGCCGATCCTGCTCCTGCTCGCCGTCGTGCTGCGCACCATCCCGCGCTTCGCCGTGGTGCTGCCGTTCTACGAGATGAGCCAGGCCCTCGGGATCTACGACACCAAGCTCGCGCTCACCGCCGCCCTCGTGGCGGTGAACATGCCGTTCACGCTGCTGCTGCTCGTCGGGTTCTTCCGCGACATCCCGACCGAGCTCGACGAGGCCGCGATGATCGACGGCTGCAGCCGCTTCGGCGCCTTCCGCCGCGTGATCGTGCCGCTCATGGGGCCGGGACTGGTGACGGCGGGCGTGTTCACGCTGCTCGTCGCGTTCCAGGAGTACCTCGTGGCGCTGACGCTCACGCAGAACCAGGCCGTCACGATCCCGGTGTTCATCGCCGCGCAGAAGGGCGCCGACGACATCTCGACGTACCAGACGCTCGCCGCGGCCAGCATCGCGCTCGTGATCCCGGTGGTCCTCATCGCGGTCTTCGCGCGGAAGTACCTCGTGGCGGGGCTCGGCGGGGGAGCGGTCAAGGGCTGACGCGGGCGGCCGCGCGGCCGCGCGGCCGGGTCAGTCGTCGGGGAGCGTGAGCGTGAGGATCCCGTCGTGGACCTCGACCGTCGTGCCGCGGTGGTCGCGGACGCGGGGGAGGCCGACGGTGGCGTCGCTCGCGTGGTCGCCGACGACGACCACGCGCATGCCGGCGGCGAGTCCCGCGCGGATGCCGGCCTCGGCGTCCTCGTAGACGATCGCGTCGGCGGGATCCACGCCCAGGCGCTCCGCCGCGAGCAGGTAGCCGTCGGGGTGCGGCTTGCCGGCCTCCACGTCCTCGGCGGTGACCAGGGTGTCCGGCACGCGGACGCCGGCGCCGGCGAGGCGGGCGCGCGCGAGGGCGAGGCCGGCGCTCGTGACCAGGGCGTGGGATCCGGCGGGCAGCGCGGCCACGAGGTCGCGGGCGCCGGGGATCTCGACGGTGGCGGGGCTGCCGTCGAGCTCGAGCCGGTCGAGCTCGGCGAGGAGCGCGGGCACGTCGCTGCCGGCGGGGGCGAACCGGGCGATGCTGTCGGCGGCGCGGACGCCGTGGATCCGCCGGATCAGCTCCTCGGGATCGTGTCCGAAGCGCCTCGCGAGCATCGTCCAGATCTCCTCCACGAGCGCGGTCGAGTCGACGAGCGTCCCGTCCATGTCGAGCAGGAGCGCGCGGGCGGTGAGCGTGACGGGGAAGGGCATGCGTCCATCCTCCCGGACGGGTGGCAGCCGGGCGGTCCCGCGTCGGCCACGATGGAGGGGATGCCGCGATCCGACGCGGGGCGAGCGGAGGCGGACGCGTGGGCGACGGCTTCGAGAAGGCCGTGCTGGTGGCGTACCTCGTGTGCGCGGTCGGCGCGATGGCGATGTTCGTGCGCCTCATGGCGAGGCGCATGGTCACCGAGGAGCGCGCCTCGCGCCGCACGCTCGTGATCACGGGCGTCTTCGCGGCCGGGTACGTCGTCACCGGGGTGATCCGCGTGTTCCTGCTCTAGGTCCCGCCCCGCTCGGCCCCGGGCGGCGCCGCGCCGGCCCGAGGATGGAGGTCCGCCCACCGCTTACGGCTCCCGCCGGTCCCGGTCGTGGGCGACGTGCGCCCGTACCCTGGACCGATGCGGGGATCACGGTGAGGGCGCGCGCAGCGCACCACGTGGTCATCGGCGCCGGGCTCGCCGGGGCGGCCACCGCGTGGCAGCTCGCGAGCCGCGGGCACGAGGTCACGGTGCTCGAGCGCGACCGGCCGGCGAGCATGCTGGGCAGCTCGCACGGATCCGCCCGCATCCTCCGCTACGCCTACGACGACCCCTTCTACGTGCGCCTCGTGCGCGACGCCCGCGTGCTCTGGGACCGCCTCGAGCGCACCGCGGGCGCCCGGCTCGTGACCCCGACCGGATCCGTCGACTCCGGCCTCGTGCGCCGCCCCGCCGAGCTCGCCCGCGTGCTCGAGCGCGTCGGCATCGAGCACGAGCTGATGAGCGCGCGCGAGGCGGAGGACCGCTGGCCCGAGATGTCCTTCGACTCCGACGTGCTGTTCCACCCGGCCGCGGGCGTCGTCGACGCGGAGTCCTCCGTGCGCGCGATGCTCGACCTCGCCGTCGCGCACGGCGCCGTCGTGGTCAGCGGCTGGGAGGCGGCGTCCGTGGAGCGGGTCGGCGCCGGCTTCGTCGTCACCTCCCACGACGGGCGCCGCGTCGCGGGCGACAGCGTGGTGGTGGGCGCGGGCGCGTGGCTGCCCGACCTCCTCGGGGCGCTGCCGCTCCCGCGCGCGGCGCTCGACCGGATCCCGCCGCTGCGCGTGCGCCAGGAGCAGGTGTTCCACTTCCCCTACATGGACGGGCCGCCCGCGCGGCCCGTGCCGACCTCCATCCACGCCGACGAGCGCATGCAGGTCTACGCGCTCCCCGGCGGCCGCGACGTGGAGGGCCGCGGCCACAAGGTCGCCGAGTTCGACGGCGGGCGGGTGATCCCGTCGGCCGCGCACCAGGACGGCGTCGTGGATCCCGCCAACCGCGCCCGCGTCGTCGACTGGGTGCGCCGGAACCTGCCGGGCGTCGACCCGGTGCCGTACGCGGAGTCCACGTGCCTGTTCACGAGCACGCCCACGGAGGACTTCGTGATCGACCGGGTCGAGGGGATCACGCTCGTCTCGCCCTGCTCGGGCCACGGCGCCAAGTTCGCGCCGCTCATCGGCAGCCTCGCGGCGGATGCGGCGACGGGCGAGCGCGTGGAGCCGCGGTTCGCGCTCGCCCCCTGAGGCGCGGGGCGCGATCCCCGGTCAGACCTTCTGGGGCCGACCCCGCCCGGCGGGGCGCACGCGTCCCGGACCACGGGCCTCCGCGCGCTCCGCGGTCCGCTCGCGCTCCGCGGCCAGCCGCGCCAGCTCGTCGCGGAGCTCGTCGACCCGGTCGGCCCGGCCCTCCTCGGGGACGGCGCCGGGCAGCAGCTGCGGGGCGAGCCGCGCGCGCACGATCTGCTCGAGCGCCGAGTCGCGCGCGATGACGAGCACCTCGCGGAGCGCCTGCGGATCCCGCGAGAGCGCGCCCAGCCGCTCCACGATCTCCTCGGCGATCTCGGCGCGCAGCCGGAGGCCGGGCACGTCGCCCTCGCGGTAGTCGTCGGGACGCCGCCCCTTCCCGTCGCGGAGGGCGGCGCGGTCGCGGGTCATCCGGAGGCGTTCGGCCTCGCCGCGCTTCTCGCCGATGAGCTCGGCCAGCTCGCCGCGGAGCGCCTCGATGAGCGACTCCTCGTCGTACGGGCGGCGCTCCCGGAGGGTGCGCAGGATGATGAGGTTCTCCATCTGCAGCCGGAGCGCGACGCCCACGAGCAGCAGCGCCTCCTCGATCAGCACCTCCTTCTGGGCCGGATCCGCGGCGACGCGGGCGGCCACGGAGGGCGGCGGGGCGCCCGGCTTGGAGGGCTTCGCGGGGCGGATGCGGGGCCGGGGCATGACGTCCTCCCGCTCCGCTCGCGCGATCGGCGAGGTGCTCCCAGGGTACGCGGAACCACCGTCCGTCGGGCGGGTCGCGCGCCCGATCCGGGGTGCCGCCGCGACCCGTCCGGAGCCGCCGGGACGCGGCGAGCCCGGCCTCAGCCCATCCGCCGCCGGAGGAACGCGAGCGTCCCGAGCTCGTCGTCGATGCCGCCGCCGTCGTGGCCGTTGTACTCCCACTCGACGATCTCCTTCTCGCCCGCGTACGCGTTGAAGGCCCCGTAGACGGTGGAGGGCGGGCAGGTCGCGTCCATGAGCCCGACCGAGAAGCGGGCGGGCGCGGTGGCGCGGCGCGAGAACGCGACGCCGTCGAAGTAGCGCAGCACCGCGTGCACGTCCTCGCCGCGGCCCCGGTGCGTCTTCAGGTAGTCGACGACCTCGTGGTACGGGTACGCGTCGGTGATGTGGGTGGCCCGCTCGATGTCGCAGAGGAACGGCACGTAGGCCGAGACCGCGGCGAGGTCGTCGCGGAGGCCCGCGACCGCGAGGGCCATGCCGCCGCCCTGGCTGCCGCCCTGCACCGCGATGCGCGACGGATCCACGACGTCGAGCGACCGGGCCACGTCGACCGCGCGCACCGCGTCGGTGAAGAGGCGGCGGTAGTAGTAGGTGTCGCGGGAGGCGATCCCGCGGGTCATGAAGCCGGGGATCGCGGGGCCCGCCTCGCCGTGGTCGGCCGTGGCGCCGGCGCTCCAGTAGGAGCCCTGGCCGCGGGTGTCCATCTGCAGGTGGGCGAAGCCGGCGGCCGCGTAGATCAGCGTCTCCTCGGCGCGTCCCCGCCCGCCGCCGTAGCCGACGTACGAGACCACGGTGGGCAGGGGGCCGGTGGCGCCGGCTGGGGTGCGGAGCCAGGCGCGCACGTCGGTGCCGCCGGATCCCGCGAAGGTCACGTCCTGCACGTCGACGAGCGCGAGGTCCGTCTCGACCGGAGCGAGGCGCACGTCGAGGTCGTGCTGCCCGGCCTCCTCGAGGGTGTCGGCCCAGAAGGCGTCGAAGTCCTCCGGGTCGACGTGGCTGCTGACGTGGGCGCGGGCGGCGTCGACGGGTTCGATGAGCATGGGTCCTCCGGGCGTTCGGCGGTGGGCGGTGGCGGGTCGGCGTCCCGCGTGCCGATGGGCCGCGTCGCCTCGATCATCATGGCCCGGGTCGGCGCCCCGTCGCGCGCGCGTCAGCGGAAGAGCGGCTCCCCGACGGCGAGCTCGGCGTCGAGGAAGGTCCAGATCCACGCGAGCGCCCGCGCGTTGTCGAGGCCCGGCACCTTCTGGGAGAGCTGCGTCGCGATCCCGTCGCTGTAGGCCGCGAGCTTGAGCGCCACCTCGGACGCGTCCACCGCCCGGAACGCGCCGCCCGCGACGCCCCGGCGGATCGTGCGGACGAGGCACGCCTCCCAGACGCGGATGCGCTCCAGGCGGTCGGCGGAGAGGCCGGGCTGGCGGGCCACCGCGGTCCAGTAGTCCGACCAGAGCCGCCAGTGCGCCTCGGCCTCGTCGCCGCCCGTGAAGAGCGGCTCCACCAGCAGGCGGATGCCGTGCACGGGATCCGGATCCGCGTCGACCTCCTGGACGATCGACGCGTAGAACCGGTCGGTCTCGAGCACGACCACCTCGTCGAGGATCTCCGCGACGCTGCCGAAGTGGTACGTGACGGTGCCGACCGACACGTGGCCCTCGGCCGCGATGTCGCGCAGGCCGGTGGCGGTGAGGCCCTGGCGGAGGATCACCGCACGGGCAGCCTCGACGATCATCGCCCGCCGCACCTCGGGCTTCTCTCGCTTGCCGCCGCGGCGGGCCGCGGAGACGGGCGCGGGCGCGTGCACGTGTGGGTCGCCCGTCGCGTCGCCCGTCACGCGGAGGTCCGCGGCACGAGGTCGTCGAAGACGCGGTCGGCGATCAGCACCTCGGGCGCGTCCGGCCCGCCGTCGCGCGCCCAGGCCCGGAGCGTGTTGACGACGCGGTAGGCGTCCGCATCCGCCGTGACGCGCGAGGTCGTCTCTAGCCGCGCGCGCCAGCCGGGCTGCTCCAGGCTGATGGCCCAGCGCGACTCCGCGACGGCCGACAGCGGGTCGCCGTCGGTGATCCGGTACGTCTCGCGGCTCGACTCCGTGAAGACGAGGCCGTCGGGGTAGACGCGGGATCCGCCGTAGCCGGGGTCGACGTCGAGCGTCCACTCGCCCGTCGCGACGTCGTGCGTGACGCTCCGCTCGGGCAGGCCGGAGTCGTCGGGGATCCGCTGGATCGCGAGCGGCGTGGACTGCACGGCCTCCTCGAAGCGCACGCCGTCGTCCTCCGTGCGCGTCCAGACGGGCAGGGTCACGAGGCTGCGGGCGGGCGCGACCTCGAGCGTCGCCTCGCGGGCATGCGGCCAGATCCACGGCCAGTACGCCGACGACACGGCGATCCGCAGGCGGTGCCCGGCCGGGAATGCGTGGCCCGTGGAGACGAGCGGCACGCGCACGACGGCCTCCTCGCCCGGGACCATCGGGTCGATGCGGGCGCGGTCGATCCGCTTGTTCAGGTTGAGAGCGCCGCGGGTCACGAGGGTGGAGGCGCCGTCGGGGGCGACGTCGCAGAGGCGCACGACGACGTTCGCGTCGGGCAGGTCGCTCGTGATCGCGAGGTCGACGAGCACGTTGCCGAGCACGTCCAGCCGCTCGTCGAGCAGCAAGTCGAAGCAGACGGAGAGGCCGTCCTCCGCGCGCTGGTCCGGAGGCAGGTCGGTGGCGTTGCCGAAGGGGAAGAACCGGCCGGCGTCGAGCCCGGTGCGCTGCGGGGAGCGCACCACGACGGCGTCGCCCGCGGGGACGGGCCCGTGGAACACGGTCAGCGGCAGGACGGGCGAGGCCGCGACGGACGCCGGCGGCGGCCACGACGCGGCGGCGACCCAGCGGCCGGTGCGCTCGGGGTAGCTCGTGGCGGGCGGCTCGGAGTCGCTGAGGAAGGCGCGGAGCGCGGGATCCGCCTCCACGCCGGTGTCGACGCCCTTCAGCCAGCGGTCCCACCAGCGCAGGGTCTCCTGCAGGAAGCCGATCGACGGTCCGGGTGCGAGCCCGCGGTCCGGGTACTGGTGCGACCACGGGCCGATGATCCCCTTCACGGGCGCGGACACGTTCTCCACCAGCCGCAGCACGGCGTCGCGGTACGGATCCGCCCACCCGCCGACCGCGAGCACGGCCGCGCTGATGCTCGCGTAGTCCTCGCACACGCTGCCGTGCCGCCAGTAGTCGTCGCGCTCCTGGTGGGCGAGCCAGGTGGGCGTCATCGGCCGGTTGGCCTCGAGCCGCTCGCGCCAGCGCTCCACCCAGCCGTCGCCCACGACCTCCGGCCGCGGCGGGCGGGAGTTGAAGGCGAACATCGTCGCGCCCCACGCGGCCATGTCGATGCCGAGCACGGCACCGCCCATGTAGTGCACGTCGTCGTCGTAGCGGTCGTCGGTGGAGCAGACCGTGACGACGGCCTTGAGGGCCGACGGCGCGCGGGCTGCGAGCTGCAGGCCGTTGAAGCCGCCCCACGAGATGCCGAAGACGCCGACCGCTCCGGTGCACCAGTCCTGCGCGGCGATCCACTCGATGACCGCGACGCCGTCGTCGAGCTCCTGCGCGGAGTACTCGTCGACGAACAGGCCGTCGGAGGATCCCGTGCCGCGGATGTCGACGCGGATGGAGGCGTAGCCGTGCGCCGCGTACCAGGGGTGGCGCTCGCTGTCGCGCGGGGCGGTCCAGTCGTCGAGCCGGTAGGGGAGGTACTCGAGGAGCGCGGGGACGGGCGCGTCGGTCGCGGGCGCCCAGATGCGGGCGTGCAGGCGGGCGCCGTCGGGCATCGGGATCCACACGTCGCGGGTCGTCACGGCGGCCTCGGTCGTCCCTCGTGCGGCGTCGGTCATCGTGCGTCCTCCCAGTCCCGGATCCGGTGCCCGTCGCCGAGCTCCCTCCACCCTCCACCCGCGGCGTCGCGCCAGGTGGCGCGCGCGTCCTCGACGACCGGCAGCTCGGTGGCGCCGGGCTCCAGCGTCGCGTCGAGCAGCTGCCGCGTGTACGGGTGGTTCGGCCCCGCGAAGATGCGCTCGGTCGGGCCGATCTCCACGATGCGCCCGCCCGTCATCACGGCCACGCGGTCCGCGACCCCCCGCACGACGGCGAGGTCATGGCTGATGAAGAGGCAGCTGAGGCCCTTGTCGCGGCGCAGGCCGGCGAGGAGCTCGAGGATCTCCGCCTGCACGCGCACGTCGAGCGCCGTCGTGATCTCGTCGGCGATCACGAGCTGCGGCCCGGCCGCCAGCGCCCGCGCGATCCCGACGCGCTGCCGCTGCCCGCCCGAGAGCTGGCTCGGCAGCCGCACCGCGAAGTCGGGCGACAGGCCGACCTCGGTGAGGATCTCGCCGACGCGTGCCGGCGTCGCGCGTCCCGTGAAGAGCTTCAGCGGCCGCGCGACGGCGGCGCCGACCGTGCGCCGCGGGTTGAGCGAGGTGTCCGCGTTCTGGAACACGAGCTGCACCGCGCGGCGCAGGTCGAGCGGCCGGTGCGCGACCGCGGAGGTCAGGTCGCCGGCGACGCCGTCGCCCTGGAACCGGAAGGCGCCGGACTCCGTGGGCACGAGCCCGGCGAGGGCCGCCGCGAGCGTGGACTTGCCGCTGCCGGACTCGCCCACGACGGCGAGCGTCTCGCGCGGCCCGATCGTGAAGGACACGTCCGCGACGGCGGGCGGCAGGCCGCGGCCGTAGCGGATGACGAGGCCGTCGGCGACGACGACCGGGGGCGCGGACGCGGCCGTCGCGGCGTCCGCGGATCCGCCGCGCGGGCCTCCCGGGATCGCCGCCAGCAGCTCCCGCGTGTACGGGTGCCGCGGCGACGCGAACAGCTCGGCCGTCGGCCTCTGCTCCACGATGACGCCGTCGCGCATCACGGCGATCTCGTCGACCATCGTCGAGACGACGCCGAGGTCGTGGCTGACGAGGAGCACCGCCATGCCGAGCTCGATCGCGAGGTCGCGGATCAGGGTCAGCACCGCCGCCTGCGTGACGACGTCGAGCGCCGTCGTGGGCTCGTCGAGCACGAGCAGGCGGGGACGCGCGGCGACGGCCATGGCGATCGCGATGCGCTGCTGCTGCCCGCCGGACAGCTGGTGCGGGTACCGCCGCACGATGGCCGCCGGGTCGGGCAGGCGCACGAGGCGGATCAGCTCCTCCACGCGCTCGTCGTCGCTCGGCAGGCCGTGGCTCTCGAGCGCCTCGCGGAGCTGGCGGCCCACGCGCATGGAGGGGGTGAGCGCCTGGCCGGCGTTCTGCGCGACGACCGCGGCCGTCCCGCCGCGGAGCTCGCGCCTCGCCTGCGGGGACAGCGCGAAGACGTCGTCGCCGCCGACCTCGACCGAGCCGCCGACCACGCGGGATCCCCGGCGCAGGTGCGCGAGGAGCGTCCGGGCGACCGTGGACTTGCCGCTGCCCGACTCCCCGACGAGCCCGAGGGCGCGTCCGGCGCGGATCTCGAAGCTGACCCCGCGGACCACGGGCACGTCGGTGCGCCCCGCCGCGTAGGAGATCGCCAGGTCGGCGACGCGCACGACGGTGCCGAGCCGCACCTCCCCGGTCAGCGCGTCGCGGAAGCTCGCGGGCATCAGGCCATCCCCTTCTGCGCGCGGTCGACGCCGAGCGACTTGCTGAGCCCGTCGGCGCTGAGGTTGAGGCCGATCACGAGGGTCGCGAGCGCGACGATCGGCGCGAGCGTGCCCATCGGCACGACCGTGAGCGCGGTGCGGTTCTCCTGCACCATGAGCCCCCAGTCGGGCGTCGGCGGGTTCGCGCCGAAGCCGAGGAACGAGAGCGAGGAGATGAGCAGCACGATCCACGACGCGCGCATCGCGTACTCCACGAGCACGACGTCGAGCACGTTCGGCAGGATCTCGCGGAACACGATGCTCAGCGGTCGCTCGCCCCGGGCGCGGGCGGCGGTGACGTAGTCCTGCGTGATCACGGTCCGCGCGGCGCCGCGCACCACCCGGGTCACGGCGGGCGCGTAGACCACGGCCGCCGCGAGCACGATCACCCAGAGGCCGGATCCGAACACGGTCACGACCACGAGCAGCGCGAGGATCGACGGGATGCTGAGCAGCGCGTCGACGACGCGCATCACGACCTCGTCGGCCCAGTCGTCGGCGTAGGCGGTGACGCAGCCGACGACCGTGCCGATCGCGACCGCGATGGTGGTCGCCAGGAACGTGACGACGAGCGCGTACCGGCCGCCGTTGAGCGTGCGGGAGAGGATGTCGCGCCCGTACTGGTCGGTGCCGAGCCAGTGCGCCCAGGTGGTGCCGGAGAGCACGTCGGCGGAGTCGGTGGCCACGGGGTCGTGCCCGGCGATCCACGGCGCCAGCACCGCGAGCACCACGTGCAGCGCGATGAGGGCGAGGCCGATCGCGAGCGCCGTGGATCCCCGGAGCGGCGCGGTCCACGCGCGGAGGCGGTCGGCGGGGCCGGTGCGGCCGGCGGGCCGGGCGGGAGCGGGGGCGGTCATGCGCGGGCCTTCCGTCGGGCGCCGCGCGGCAGGCGGCGGGGGCGCTGCCGGGTGCGGAGCCGGGGATCCAGTGCGAGGGCGATGAGGTCGGCGGCGAGGTTGCAGACCACGTACACGCCGGCGCTCAGCAGCGCGATCGCCTGGATGGTCGGCAGGTCGCGCGTGGAGACGGACTCGAGCATGAGCTTGCCCATGCCCGGGTAGTTGAAGACGTTCTCGACCACGACGACCCCGCCCAGCAGCCACGCGACGTTCAGCGCGACCACGTTGAGCGTCGGCAGCAGCGCGCTCGGCACCGCGTGCCGCCACACCACCTGGCGGGTCGTGAGGCCCTTGAGCTCGGCGGTGGTGATGTACTCCGACGCCATCACGTCGATGGTCGCCGAGCGCATGGTGCGCACGATGTACGCGGCCATGGCCAGGGTCAGCACGATCACCGGCAGCCACACCGAGGGCAGCAGCTCCGCGATCGTCGCGTCGCTCCCGCGGAGCACCACGGCCGGGAACACCGGCAGGGCGATGGCGAAGGCGAGCACCAGCACGGTCGCGACCATGAACTCGGGCACGCTCATCACCACGAGGCTGACGACGCTGATCACCGAGTCGCTCCGGCGACCGCGGCGGACGCCCGCGACCACGCCGAGCGCGAGCGACACCGTGACGCCCACGAGCATCGCCGGGACCGCGATGAGCATGCTGTTGCGGAAGGCGCCGAGGAGCCGCGGCCCGACCGGGTCCCCGCTCACCAGCGACGTGCCGAAGTCGCCGCGCGCGGCGCCCAGCAGCCAGTCGCCGTAGCGGAGCCACACGTTCCGGTCGAGGCCGAGCGACTCGCGCAGGGTCGCGACGGCCTCCGGCGTGGCGTCCTGGCCGAGGAGCTGCTGCGCCACGTCGCCGGGCAGCAGCTGCACCGCGAGGAACACGAAGAGGGAGGCGAGCACCACCGTGAGGAGCGCGGTGCCGAGGCGGCGCAGGACCTGCGCGATGACGGTCATCGTCGGAACCCGATCCGGAGGTGGTCGAACTCGAAGCCGTGCTCGCGGTAGTTGACGACGTCGCGGGAGATGCCCACGAGCCGGTCGCCGAACATGGGGGTCATGTCCGCGCTGTCCTCCACGACGAGCCGCTGGGCGTCCTGGTAGAGCATCAGCCGCCGGTCGTCGTCCATCTCCGCGCGGGCGTCGTCGAGGAGGGCGTCGAAGGCCGGGTTCGACCACGCGCTCTCGTTGTAGGAGGAGCCCGTGCGGAACACCTGGTTGAGGAGCTGGTCGACGGGCCGGCCGGTGAACCAGTAGCTCACCATCAGCGGCTTCTGCATCCAGATCTCCGTGTAGTAGGAGTCGGCGGAGGAGTTCCGCACCGTGAGGTCGATGCCCGCCGCCTTCACCTGGTCGCGGTAGGCGACGGCCATGGGCGTGAACACCGACTCGTAGCTCGAGGTGTGGATCTCGGTCCGCAGCCCCGCCATGCCGGCCCGCGCGAGCAGCGCCTTGGCCTCGTCGGGGTCGTACCGCCGCTCCACGTCGACGAACGCGGCGAGGGCGGGCGGCACGGGGTTGTCGCGGGCGGGGGTGCCGGTGCCCTGGAGCGCGGTCGCGACGATCTGCTCGGGGTCGTACGCGAGCTTCATCGCCTGGCGCACGAGCGGGTCCTGGAACTCGGCGCTCGTGGCGAGCATCGGGATCGTGTACCACTGCGCGTCGACCACGCGCGCGACCGTGGCGCGGCTCGACGCGGAGACGACGCGGGCCGTCGCGAAGTCGAGGTTCGTCTGCGAGATGAGGTCGATCTGCCCGGCGAGCAGGGCGTTGACGCGGGCCGTCGTGTCCTGGATGGAGGAGAAGTCGATGCCGTCGAGCACGGGCCGGCCGGCGAAGTGGTCGTCGAAGGCCTCGACGCTGCCGGATCCCGCCGGCGCGAAGGACGACAGGCGGAAGGGGCCGGTGCCGATGCCCGTGCGGCCGATCGTGGCGACCGCGGCGGCGGGCACGATGTAGCACTGGTACGCCGTGAGCAGCGACGGGAACTCCGCGTTGGGGGTCTTCAGCTCGAAGCGCAGCGTGTGCGGATCCGGCGCGCGCATGCTGCCGGAGGCGATCATGTCGCCGAGCACGCCGCCCTGCGGGGAGGCGGTGGCCGGGTCGATGATGTGCTCGATCGAGGCGATGGCGTCGTCGGCCGTGAAGCGGGATCCGTCGTGGAACCGCACGTCGCGACGCAGGCGGAAGGTCCACGTCGTGGCGTCGGCGCTCGCCGACCAGTCCTCGGCGAGGTCCGGGATCGTCCGGCCCTGCTCGTCGAGCCGCACGAGCCGGTTGTACAGCGCGCCGAGGTACTCGTAGGCCGAGAGGGAGCTGGCCGGGTCGAGGGTCTCGGCGGCGGATGCGGCCGGCCGGGCCACGCGCAGCCGGCCGCCGGGCGCCGCCTCGCCGGTGGCGGCGCCCTCGGGGATGGTCGTGCTGTTCGCGCCGGTGCTGCACCCGGTGAGGGCGAGCAGGCCGAGCCCGGCGACGCCGAGGGTGCCGGTGACGACGGCGCGGCGGCTGGGCGTCCGGGGACGCTCGGGGCGGTCGGCGATGCGGACGGTGCGTGCGCTCGCGGCGGGGAGCGCGGAGCGGGTGGTGACGATCGATGGCATCGGGACGGGCCCTCCTCGTTATCGTTCAGGTGAACGATAGGCGAGATGTCGGCCCGTGGCGAATGCGGGGGCGGACGCGGCCCTCCGCGTCCGCGCCCGAGCAGCCCCTCCTGCGGCCCGTCGGATCAGCCGGCGGACGGCGCCTGCACGTCGATGACCCAGGTCACGCCGAACCGGTCGGTGAGCATCCCGAAGCCCGCCGACCAGGCGGACGCGGCGAGCGGCTCGATCACGGTCGCGCCCTCGGCGAGCCCCGCCCAGCAGCGCTCGACCTCGGCGAGGGACGCGCCCCGCAGCGACTGGAAGAAGGTGCGGTCGGTGATCGTCGCGCCCTGCTCGCGCGTCGTCGTGCCGGCGACCGCGCTGCCGTCGGCGTCGTCGTGGCCGGGCACGTCGTAGGCCATGAGCCGGAGGCCGTCGGCGGTCTCGAGCTGGCCGAAGACGACCTTGTCCGCGCCCGGCGCCCCGGCCGGCATGCCGAGGTCGGCGTACGTGGCGACGACGACGTCCCCGCCGAGGACGCTCCGGTAGAGCTCGAGCGCCTGGCGCGCGGTGCCGCGGAAGTTGAGGTGGGTGGTGGTCGTGATGCTCACGGTGTCTCCTCGTGCTGGGTGGTGCGGCTCCGGATCCGGCCCGCTGAGGAGCACCCTCCCGGCAGTGGCGGACAGTCGCGGTCCTCCACTCCCGCGAGACTGGGTCCATGATCGGGAGCTCGTCGCGGATGCTGTCCCTCCTGTCGCTGCTGCAGACCCGTCGCGACTGGCCGGGACGGATCCTCGCCGAGCGCCTCGAGGTCACGCCGCGCACCGTCCGCCGCGACGTCGAGCGGCTCCGCGAGCTCGGGTACGAGATCCGCTCGGTGAAGGGGCCGGACGGCGGCTACCGGCTCGCCGCCGGGTCGGAGCTGCCGCCGCTGCTGTTCGACGACGAGCAGGCCGTGGCGATCGCGGTCGCGCTCCAGGCCGTGCCCGCGATGGGCGTCGACGTCGACGAGGCCGCGGAGCGCGCCCTCGCGACCGTGCGGCAGGTCATGCCGTCGCGGCTGCGGCACCGGATCGACGGCGTCCGCTTCACGGGCGCGGAGCCGGCCGCGGGCGCTCTGCCCCGGGTGGATCCGGCGGTGCTGGAGGCCGTGAGCGCGGCGGTCCGCGACCGGCTGACCCTCCGCTTCGACCGCGCCGGCGCGGAGGCGGGGCCGCCCCGGCGCGTGGAGCCGCACGCGATCGTCGCCCGGCGCTCGCGGTGGTACCTCGTGGCGTGGGACCTCGACCGCGACGACTGGCGCACCTTCCGGCTCGACCGGATGCTGCCGCGCACGCCCACCGGCCCGCGCTTCGCGCCGCGGGAGCTGCCCGCGGCGGACGCGCGGACGTTCCTCGCGGCCCGGGCGAAGGGATCCGCGGGGGAGGATCGCTGGCCCTGCACGGGCGAGCTGGTCGTCGAGCTGCCCGCCCGCGCGGTCGCCCCGTGGATCGGCGACGGCGAGATGGAGGAGGTGTCGGCGACGTCGACGCGGATCACCGTCGGCTCGTGGTCGTGGACCGGGGTCCTGGCCGCCGTGGCCCGCTTCGACGCCCCGTTCACGGTCGTCGGGCCGGAGGAGCTGCGCGCGGCGGCCGGGGTGCTGGCCGCGCGGCTCCGCTCCGCGCAGGAGCCGCCGCGCGCGTGACGGCACCGCCGCACGTCAGCTCACGTGCACGTCCGGCCGCCGCGCCCGCACCGGCTCGGCCCGCCGCAGCACCTCCCGCGTGACCGGGGCGACCTCGCCCGTGCCCGTCACGAGGAAGCGGAGGAGGTTGCCCACGGGCGACCCCTCCGTCCACTCGAAGTAGACGCCGGGCTTCACGCCCGTGAGGTCGCGCACGGCGAGGAGCACGGCGGCGATCGTGTTGGGGACGTTGCCGCTCGTGACCTGGAGCACGCGGAACCCGCAGCGCACGCTGCCGCGCACCACGAGGTCCTCCTCGAACTCGGAGGAGTCGCCCGGGGTCACCTCGAGGAAGATCACGGGGGCCCGGGCCGGGATCCCGCTGTCGCGCCGCTCGTCGCTCGCCTTGCGGCGGTACTCGGCGATGCGCTCCTCCTCCGTCAGCGCCTCGTCGGGCTCGTCCGGCTCATGGGCGATGATGCTCACCGCGCCGTAGTCCTCCGCGTCCTCGACGACGAAGGCGCGCGCCCGCTCGTCCATCGTGAGCGAGGTCGCGCGCAGCTGGAACGAGCGCTGGACGCGGCTGACGATCGAGACCACGAGGATCCCGAGGATGAACAGCGCCGCGATCCGCACGCCGTCCGGCCGCTCGATCACGTTCACCACGGTCGTGTACGCGAACACCGCCGCGATGGCCGCGAAGCCGACCGTGCGCTTGCGCTGCCCGGCCTTCCGCGCCGACAGCGTCACCGCGACCGAGGCCGAGGTGATGAGCACGAGCACGCCCGTCGCGTAGGCGCCGGCCTGCTGGTCGACGTCGGCCTGGAAGACGATCGTCACGAGCACGGCGATGGCCGTGAACACGAGCACGAGCGGGCGCACCGCCGCGGCCCAGTGCGGCGCCATGCCGTAGCGCGGGAGGTAGCGCGGCACGATGTTGAGGAGCCCGGCCATCGCGGAGGCGCCCGCGAACCAGAGGATGCAGATCGTGCTGATGTCGTAGAGGGTGCCGAAGCCGTCGCCGAGGAAGTCGTGCGCGAGGTACGCGAGCGCGCGGCCGCTCGCCTTGCCGCCCTCCTGGAACTCGGCCTGCGGGATCAGCAGGGTCGTCACGAAGCTCGACGTGATGAGGAACGCGCTCATGATGAGCGCCGCCGTCGCGAGCAGGCGCTTCGTGCCGTGGATCCGCATGCGCGGCACCCCGTCGGCGTCGTCCTCGCCGCGCACCTGCGGCATCACGGCCACGCCCGTCTCGAAGCCGGAGAGGCCGAGCGCGAGCTTCGGGAACACGATGAGCGCGATGCCCACCATCACGAGCGGGTTGCCGTGCTGCGCCGTGAGCGCGAGCCACCAGTCGTCGATGACCTGCAGATTCCCGGCGACGTGGAAGAGGGAGACGACGATCACGACCGCGTTGAGCGCGAGGAACACGGTCACGAGCACGACCGCGATCGAGATGGCCTCCTTGAAGCCGCGGAGGAACACGAACGCGAGCGCGGCCAGCAGCACGAGGGTGAGCAGCACCTCGTTGCCCTGGAACCAGTCGGGCGCGAAGGGGTTCTCGACGGCGTGCGCGGTCGCGTCCGCAGCCGACAGCGTGATGGTGATGAGGAAGTCCGTCGCCGCGAACCCGAGCAGCACGAGCACGAAGAGCTTCCCGCCCCACCAGGGGAGGAGGCGCTCGAGCATGGCGATGGATCCCTCGCCGCGCGGGCTCTCGCGCGCCACCCGCCGGTACACGGGCAGGGCGCCGAGGAGCGTCAGGAGGATGAGGACGAGCGTCGCGAGCGGCGACAGCAGGCCCGCCGCGACGGCCGCGATGGCCGGCTGGTAGCCCAGCGTGGAGAAGTAGTCGACGCCCGTGAGGCACATGACGCGCCACCAGGAGTGCGTCCTGCCGACGGTCTCGGCGTGCGGGCCGGGGTGCGCGCCGGATGCGCCGGGCAGGCCGTCGAGGAGCCACGCGGTGATGCCCGCGCGGGCTCGGCGCTGCTCGGGCGCGCGCAGCAGCTTCGGCGCGCTCACGACCGGGCCGCCGAGGTGGCGGAGCGGAGCGGGGACGTCATCTGACCGTGGTCCGGGCAGTGCACGGGGATCCTCCTGAGGCGGCGCCGGGACCCCGTCTCGCGGATGCGACGGTCGGGCCCGGCAGCATCGTCGGCTCATCGTGCCACCTCCGGTCGGGAGCGGGGTGCGCGTGCAGGGTGCGGTCATGCCGGCGGGCGTCCACGGACACCCCAGTACAGGGGCGATCGGCGCGTGAGATCCGCATGCTTCCGGGCGACGGCGGCGCACGTGCTACTCGGGGCAGGCGAACGTCATCCTCGGGGAGGAGGGGCCGATCCATACAGTCTGCGGTGGGGAGCTGATCCTCCCCACCGCGTCGCCGAGGCCCTGGGACGCGTCCCCTCTCCCGCGCGTCCGCGGCACAGCCATGGTGCGGACACGCGGTCCTGCACACCTTGGAGATGCCATGACCCGCACCACCACGACCGCCGTTCGCGGCCGGTCCTTCCGCCGCGCAGCGGTGGGCGCCTGCCTCTCGGCGTCGCTCGTCCTGCTGCCCCTCGCAATGGCGCCCGCCGCCCACGCCGAGACCGCGGCCGCCGCCGAGACCGAGGCCGTCCCCCAGGGGGCAGCTCCCGCCGAGGACGCGACCGCCGCGCCCGCCGCGCCCGCCGCCCCCGCCGAGGGATCGGCGCCCCTCGCCGACGCCCCGGTCGAGGTCAGCCCCACCCCCGTGCCCGCGCCCACCGCCGCGCCGGACCTCGCGGCCACGCCGGCCCCTTCCGCCGCGGCCGACGCATCCGCCCCCGCCGCGGCGGCCCCCGCCGCGGACGCCCCCGCCGTCGACCTGCCCTTCACCTGGACCGGGCCCGACCTCGGATCGCCCCTCACCATCTCGAAGGACGTGCCCTTCACCGGCACCGGGCACCCGGGCAGCCTCGTCTCGGCCTCGTACACCAACGCCGACGGCCAGCTCGCGATCGCGGGCTACGGCTTCGTGGCGGCCGACGGCGCGTGGTCGTTCTCGGCCGGCTTCGGCGACCTGACGGAGGGCGCCAGGACCGCCCGCGTCGAGGTCACGCAGGTGCTGCTCGAGACCGAGGAGCCCGTGACGGAGTCGCTCGCGCGCACCATCCGCTTCGCCGAGGCCCCCGTCGGGCCGTTCGTGCGCGGCGAGATGGGCTTCACCCTCGAGCGGACCACGCTCAGCATCTCCGAGGCCAGGGACAAGCGGATCGGCATCCGCCCCGCCGCGACGGGCTTCCTCCGGTACGAGTCCGTCGAGGTGACCATCCAGGACGAGGACGGGCAGTTCGTCGGCATCAGGATCGACAGCGTCGCCGGCATCGACCCCGGCATCCCCGTCGACGAGCGCATGAGCACCCGCTCGCTCGACGACCGCGTCCGCGCGGACGAGGACGGCACCTACCGCCAGGACCTCTCCCTGTACGGCCCGCTCCAGCCGGGCAAGTACTTCTTCGTCGTCCGCGGTCTCGAGTCCGGCATGGCGCAGGGCATCGACTTCTTCCTCACGGAGGACGAGGCCGGCTCGCCCGCGGACCCGGCGGTCCCGTCGCTGCCCGGCACGCCGGTCCCCGTGCCGTCCGCGCCGGCGATCGTCCCCGCGGGCACGGCTCCGAAGCCGATCGCGAAGCCCTCGGCCCACGGCGACCAGCTCCCCGTCACGGGCGCGGACGGGACCGCGGCCCTCGGCCTCGGCACCCTCGGCGCGGTGCTGGCGCTGGTCGGCGCGGGTGCCCTCGTCGCCCGTCGCCGCCTGCGCTCCGCGGAGTAGCGCGCGCGACACCGCTCCCCGCACGCCACGACGGCCGGACCCCTCGGGATCCGGCCGTCGCGTCGTGGGGCGCTGCCGCCGCCGGGACCCGGCACGCGCGGACCGCGGTCATCCGCCCGCGCGGGCCCGCGATGCCCAGAGCTGCGCGGCGAGTCCCACCACGATGAAGCCGCACATCAGCGCCCCCATCGCGGTCGCGGTGCCGCCGAGCGCGCCCGCGAGCGGCGTCGCCAGCCCCCCGAGGCCGAACTGGAGCCCGCCGACGAGCGCCGAGGCCGTGCCGGGGTGCCGGTGGCCGAGCGCCTGCGTGAGGGTGATGGATCCGGGGATCACCCACCCCCAGCCCGCGGTGACGAGGGCGAGGGCCGGCCAGACCAGCGCGGGACCCGAGCCCGTGACCGCGCCGACGAGCACGAGGGTCGACCCGACCGCGCAGGTGGCCAGGCCGATCGTGAAGAGGCGGTCCTCCTCGAAGCGCCCGATGAGGCGGCGGAAGACGAGCGTCGACGCGATCATGCAGGACGCGTTCGAGGCGAACACCAGCGTGTAGAGGCCCTCGCCGAAGCCGTACTGCTCCTGGAACACGAACGAGGAGGTGGCGATGTAGGAGAAGAAGCCGATGGTCGCGGTGCAGCCGGTGACGAGGTACCAGCGGAAGCGGGGGATCCGGAGCAGCTCCGCCATGCGGCCGAGGACGGCGCGGGGCGAGGTGCCGCCGGCGCCGCTGCGGACGAGCGTCTCCGGCAGCAGGCGCGCCGCGGCGAGGGTGAGGGCCAGTCCGAGCGCGGCCAGCACGACGAACGCGGCGCGCCAGGACGAGAAGGTCAGCACGAGGCCCCCGACGAGCGGGGCGACGACCGGGCCGACGGAGTTGACGACGGCGAGCGTCGCGAAGAGGCGGCTGCGGAGGGCGCCGGTGGAGGCGTCGCCGACCATCGCACGGGCCGAGACCGCGGCGGCCGCACCGCCCAGGCCCTGCACGACGCGGGCGAGGATCAGGGTCGTCGCGTCGGGGGAGATCGCGCAGACCACGCTCGCCACGGTGAAGAGCGCGGTCCCGGCGAGGAGGATGCGGCGGCGACCCACGCCGTCGCTGATCGGCCCGATGACCAGCTGCCCGACGGCGAACGCGACGAGGAACGCGGTCAGCGTGAGCTGCACCGAGGCCGTCGAGGCGTCGAGGTCGGCGGCGATGGCCGGGAGGCCCGGGATGTAGAGGTCGGTCGCGAAGGGCGAGATGCCGACGATGAGCGCGACGGTGAGGAGCGGGCCGCGGCGTGCGGTCCACGACGTCCGCGGGTCGGGGTCGGGATGCGGGTGCGGGGCGTCGTCGCTCATCCGTCCCGACAGTAGACCGGTCGCCGCCGGAAGGCGTCAGCTGCAGCAGCGTGCGGCGCCACGTCCAGCGGCCATGGTGCGGATATCGTCAATGCGTGATCACTGGAGAGCTCAAGAGCAAGATCGACCGGGTCTGGGACGCGTTCTGGTCAGGGGGCATCTCGAACCCGCTCGAGGTGATCGAGCAGATCACCTACCTGCTGTTCGTGCGGCGGCTCGATGACCTGCAGACGCTCGCCGAGAGGAAGGCACGCGCCACCGGCGTCGCGCTCGAGAAGCCGATCTACCCGCCGCGGCAGAGGGAGCTGCGCTGGAGCCGCTTCAAGAACATCGACGCCGAGGTCATGTTCGAAGTCGTGCGCGACGAGGTGTTCCCCTTCCTGCAGGACCTCGGCGGCGACGGGTCGACGTACGGCGAGCACATGCGCGACGCCCGCTTCACGATTCCGACGCCCGCGTTGCTGTCGCGGGTCGTCGACATGCTCGATGACATCCCCATGGCCGAGCGCGACACCAACGGCGACCTGTACGAGTACCTGCTGTCGAAGATCGCGTCCGCAGGAGTGAACGGGCAGTTCCGCACGCCCCGGCACATCATCGAGTTGATGGTCGCGATGACGGCGCCGCAGCCGGAGGACGAGATCTGCGACCCCGCGTGCGGCACGGCCGGATTCCTCGTCGCCGCATCGGAGTACGTGCGGCGCGAGCATCCCGGAGTGATGACGAACGCGGCGCAGCGCTCGCACTTCCACTCGAGCATGTTCCACGGGTTCGACTTCGACTCGACCATGCTGCGCATCGGCAGCATGAACATGCTGCTGCACGGCGTCGAATCGCCCGACATTCGCTACCGCGACTCGCTCTCCGAGGGCGTGAGCGCCGATTCGGAGCGCTATTCGCTGATCCTGGCGAACCCGCCGTTCGCCGGTTCGCTCGACTATGAGTCGACGTCGAAGGACCTGCAGCGCGTCGTGAAGACGAAGAAGACCGAGCTGCTCTTCATGGCCCTGTTCCTGAAGCTGCTGAAGCCGGGCGGCCGCGCCGCCGTGATCGTGCCGGACGGCGTGCTGTTCGGGTCGTCGACGGCGCACAAGGCAATGCGGCGCATGCTCGTGGAGGACCAGAAGCTCGACGCGGTCGTGAAGCTGCCCTCCGGTGTCTTCCGCCCGTACGCGGGTGTCTCGACCGCGATCCTGTTCTTCACGAAGACGGACTCCGGCGGCACCGACGACGTCTGGTTCTACGACGTGCGCGCCGACGGCTTCTCGCTCGACGATAAGCGCAACCCGATCGAGGCCAACGACCTGCCGGATGCGCTCGCTCGCTGGGCGGACCGTCGGACCACGGAGCGCGACAGGGCTCGCACCGACCAGTCATTCACGGTCCCCAAGGCGGACATCGTCGCGCAGGGCTACGACCTTTCCATAAACCGTTACAAGGAGGTCGTGCACGATGAGGTCGAGCACAGGCCACCGCTGGAGATCATCGCGGACATCGAGGCCCTCGAGGCCGAGATAGCGGAGGGGCTCTCTCAGCTTAAGGCGATGCTCGCGTGATGACTGCACGGCTCGGCGACGTGGCGCTCATTCAGCGTCAATCTGTTAACCCAAACAAAATCGACCCAAATACGATCTATCTTGGACTCGAGCACCTCGCTCGAGGCGGTCGAATAATCGGCCATGAGACGGTGGGTAGCGCCGCTCTATCCAGCTCAAAGTTCACTTTTTCTGCCAAACATGTCCTTTATGGGAAGCTCCGTCCAAATCTTGGCAAGATCAGTAGACCGACATTCAGTGGCGTCTGTAGCACGGATATTCTTCCCGTGCTCCCTGGCCCGCACCTCGATCGCGATTACCTTGCCCATTATCTGTCTCAGCCAGTAATGGTGGAATTCGCTTCGTCCCGAGCGGCTGGCGCCAACTTGCCTAGACTAAGCCCATCTGTCCTTAATGAATTCGAGATTCCTGTTCCGCGGCTAGAGGAGCAACGGCGGATCGCCGCGATTCTCGATCACGCCGAAACGCTGCGCACTAAGCGCCGCCGGCTACTAGCTTCTCTAGATTCCCTAGCGCCACGTCGATTTGACGAGGTCTTCGCAGACCGAGCTGGACACCGTGTCCCGATGGGCCGCTTAATTGATGAGCAACAGATTGGTTTGGATCGTCGTTCTAGTGAGCAGGGCGCCGATCGCTCGCACGGTTATATAAAGATGGACGCCATAACTCGGGATGGCCACATGGATTTAGCGCGTCTTACTTACGTCAATGCATCGGTCGACGAAGTGAGCAAATATACGGTCCACAATGGCGACCTACTCCTAAATACCAGGAATTCTCGGGAGCTGGTAGGTAAATCTGCAATCTTCCATGGGCTGCCGTGCCTATATAATAATAACATCAGTCGCATTCGTTTCACTGAGCAAGTGGATTCACGGTACATACACGCCTTTTTGTGGTCGCGCGAAGGGCGCCGGCAGCTCGAGTCTCGGAAGTCGGGAACCACGAATGTAGTTGCGATGTACGCGAAGGACTTCGCGACGATCTCGGTCCCGGTGCCTGATCTCGAGGAACAGCAAGCGTTCAGCGCCATGGTTGCGGCGGTCGACATTCGACGGATTCAAGTGAGGCGCTCATTGCAGTTGGATGACAGCTTGTTTGCGTCACTGCAAGCACGGGCATTCCGGGGCGAGCTGTGACCGCCAACTTCGCCTTCGCGCGCGCCGCCTGGCCGGACGTCTTCGAGGACGCATCCCGAGCGGAGTCCTACCTCTCCAGCGACCCCCGGTCGGCGTGCTTCTACAGCCGCCGCGCGGTGGAGCAGCTCGTGGGTCACCTCTACGACGTGCTCGACCTGCCCGTCCCGTACCAGGACGACCTCGCCGCCCGCATCAACGACGCCGGCTTCGCACGGGTCGCGGGTGTGGGCATCGGGCAGAAGCTGAACCTGATCCGCAAGCTCGGCAACCAGGCGGTGCACGCGCAGCATGCGATCCGACCCGACATCGCGCTCGCGGCGCTGCGCGAACTGCACCACGTGCTGGTGTGGGCGACGTTCCGGCACTCGGCACACCCGGAGGCCGTGCCGACTGGTGAGCAGTTCGATCCGCAGCTCGCCGCGCGCGCGGCACCGCTGACCCGTGACGACGTGCAGCGGCTGGCGGCCAGGTTCGCTGCGCAGGACCAAGCCCACGCCAGGGCTCTCGCCGACCGCGACGAGTTGGCGGCCGAGCAGGCCGCGGAGATCGAGCACCTGCGCGAGCAGATCGCTGCGGCTCAGGCGACGAACCACGGTCCCGACGACCACGACTACTCCGAGGCCGAGACCCGGGACCTCTTCATCGACGTGCTGCTGGCCGAAGCGGGCTGGCCCCTCACTGACCCGCGTGATCGCGAGTTCCAGGTCACGGGCATGCCCAACGGGCCGGGAGTCGGTTTCGTCGATTACGTGCTGTGGGGCACCGACGGACTGCCGCTCGCCGTCGTCGAGGCGAAGCGCACGAGGGCGAGCGCGCAGGTCGGGCAGCAGCAGGCGAAGCTCTACGCCGACAGCCTGGAGGTGGCCTACGGGCGGCGCCCTGTCGTGTTCTTCACGAACGGGTACGAGCACTGGCTGTGGGACGACGAGGCGGGGTATCCGCCGCGGCAGGTCGCCGGGTTCTACACGCGCAGCGAGCTCGAGCTGATGATCCAGCGCCGCTCGACCCGCCTGCCGCTGTCGGGGGCCGCGGTCGACGCGGCCATCGCGGGCCGGCACTACCAGGCGCAGGCGATCCGAGCGGTGGGGGACGCGTTCGACCGCAAGCAGCGGCAGGCGCTGCTGGTCATGGCGACCGGGTCCGGCAAGACGCGGACGGTCATCGCGCTGACCGATCAGCTCACGAAGGCCAATTGGGCGAAGCGCATCCTGTTCCTCGCGGATCGCACCGCGCTGGTGAAGCAGGCTGCGAACGCGTTCAAGGCCCATCTGCCGGGAGCCACGACGGTCAACCTGGTGACCGACAGGAACGCCGAAGGGCGCGTCTACGTGTCGACGTATCCCACGATGATGAACCTGATCAATGAGACCTCGGACGGCGAGAGCGGTTCGATGCGGCGATTCGGGCCGGGGTTCTTCGACCTGATCGTGATCGACGAGGCGCACCGGTCGATCTACCAGAAGTACGGGGCGATCTTCGACTGGTTCGACGCCCTGCTCGTCGGGCTGACGGCCACGCCGAAGGACGAGGTCGACCACAACACCTACCGGCGTTTCCACCTCGAGGATGGCGTGCCGACGGACTCCTACGGCCTCGATGAAGCGGTCGAGGAACGATTCCTCGTACCGCCGCGCGGGGTGTCTGTCGGCACCCGATTCCTGCGTCAGGGCATCCGGTACGACGAGCTCAGCCCGGCGGAGAAGGAGGACTGGGACGCACTTGACTGGGGTGAAGACGGCACCCCGACCTCGGTCGAGGCGGACGAGCTGAACCGGTTCCTCTTCAACGAGGACACCGTCGACAAGGCGCTGGCCACCCTCATGACGCGCGGGTACAAGGTCGCGGGCGGCGACCGACTCGGCAAGACCATCGTGTTCGCGAAGAACCAGGCGCACGCCGAGTTCATCCAGCGTCGCTTCGACGAGCAGTACCCCGAGCACGCGGGGCACTTCGCGCGGACCATCACGCACAGCACGCCGTACGCGCAGAGCTTGATCGACGACTTCTCGATGGCCGACCACGCGCCGCACATCGCGATCTCCGTCGACATGCTCGACACGGGCATCGACGTTCCCGAGATCGTGAACCTCGTGTTCTTCAAGCCGGTGCGGTCGAAGTCGAAGTTCTGGCAGATGATCGGCCGCGGCACGCGACTGCGCCCGGACCTGTTCGGCGAGGGCCAGGACAAGCAGGACTTCCTCGTCTTCGACTTCTGCGGCAACCTCGAGTTCTTCAGCCAGGACCTGCCCGGCAGCGAGGGCTCCATCCAGAAGTCCCTCACCCAGCGGCTGTTCGAGGCGCGCCTCGGACTGATCACCGGGCTCGACCGGGTGCAGCTGGATCGGGAGCTGCGTTCTTCGACCGCCGACACCCTCCATCGGATCGTGGCGGGGATGAACCTCGACAACTTCCTCGTGCGCCCGGCGCGGCGGTGGGTCGAGCGGTTCGCCGAGGCGGCGGCGTGGGATGAGCTGACGCTCGAGGACGCGGGCGAGGTGCTCATGCATCTGGCCGGGCTGCCATCGAGCGTCACCGACGACGACACCGACGCCAAGCGCTTCGATCTGCTGATCCTGCGGCGGCAGCTCGCGCAGCTCGACGGCGACCTGGTCGCCGCCGAGCGCATCCGCCAGCAGGTGCAGGCGATCGCGACGGCGCTGCTGTCGAAGTCGGCGATCCCGTCGGTCGCGGAACAGCTCGTGCTGTTGGAGGAGATCGCGGGCGACGACTGGTGGGTCGACGTGACCCTCGACATGCTCGAGGCCGTGCGTCTCCGCATCCGCGCTCTCGTGCGCTTCGTGCCGAATGTGACCCGCCCGCGCGTCTATACGGACTTCATCGACGAGCTCGGCGAAGTCACCGAGATCGTGCTCCGCCAGACCACGCCGGGCACCGACCTCGAACGGTTCCGGGCGAAGGCGACCGTGTACCTGCGGCAGCACGAGGACCACCTCGCGCTTCAGCGGCTACGGCGCAACCGACAGCTGACGCCGGACGACCTCAGCGCGCTCGAGACGATGCTGCTCGCCAGCGGAGCGGGCTCGAAGGCCGACATCGAGCTGGCGGCCGCACAGGCGCAGGGGCTCGGGCCGTTCATCCGCTCGCTCGTCGGCCTGGATCGCGAGGCGGCGCTCGAGTCCTTCGCTCGCTTCCTCGACGGGTCGCGCTTCTCGGTCGATCAGATCCGCTTCATCCACCTGATCGCCGACGAGCTCACGGCGAACGGCGTGATGGACGCGGGGCGCCTTTACGAATCGCCCTATACCGACCGGGCCCCGAGCGGCATCGACTACCTCTTCGACGAGACCGACGTGACCGCCATCGTGAAGATCCTTGACGACGTCAAGGCGCACGTCCGGCCCGAGGACGTGGCCTGAGCTCACCGAATGCTGATGAGGTCACTCGCTACCTCGCCGACGGAGGGCTCGCGCATGTTCGAGATCCGCAATCCGACCACCCGCATCGGATGAGCGGGCACGCCGTCCGCCCGGCCACCGCCCGTCGATGCGCCTAGCCTCGACGGGGGCGCACCGCACCGGCCGCGCCCACCCGCATCCACGAGGAAGAGGAACGCGCATGACGACCTGGCTGATCACGGGATGCTCCACGGGGCTCGGGCGCGCCTTCGCCGAGGAGGCGCTGTCGCGCGGGAACGACGTCGTCGTCACCGCGCGCGACGCCGCGAACGTGCAGGACCTCGCCGACCGCTACCCCGAGCACGTCCTCGCGCTCGACCTCGACGTGACCGACCAGGCGCAGGTGTCGCTCGCCGTGGACGAGGCGACCGCCCGCTTCGGCGGCGTCGACGTGCTCGTCAACAACGCGGGCTACGGCTACCGCGCGGCCGTCGAGGAGGGCGACGAGGCCGACGTCGCGCGCCTGTTCGACACGCAGTTCCACGGCAGCGTCCGCATGATCAAGGCGGTGCTGCCCGGCATGCGTCAGCGTCGCAGCGGCACGATCGTCAACCTCTCGTCCATCGGGGCCGCCCGCACGGGCGCGGGATCCGGCTACTACGGCGCGGTCAAGGCGGCCATCGAGCAGATGACCATGGCGCTCCGCACCGAGCTCGAGCCGCTGGGGATCGTCGCCACGGTCGTGGCGCCCGGGTCCTTCCGCACCGACTTCTCGGGCCGCTCGCTCACGCAGTCGGCCACGGTGATCGACGACTACGCCGAGACCGCAGGCAAGCGCCGCAAGGAGAACGACACCACCGACGGCACGCAGCCGGGCGACCCCGCGCGCGGCGCGAAGGTGCTCGTCGACGCGGTCGAGGCGGGTGCTCCCTACTACCTGCTGCTCGGCGGCGACGCGATCGAGATCGTCACGGGCGCCCTCGACGACCTGCGCGCCGACATCGACGCGTGGGCGGAGCGCAGCCGGTCGACGGGGTACGGCGCGAGCTGATCCGCGGGGGCGGCGCCGGTCATCGCGGCGCCGCCGCCTACGCCGCGGGAGGCGGGGGCTGCTCGCCGTCCGCGGTCGTGCGGCCGGCCGTGCTACCGGCGGGGCGGATCCCCATCACGAAGAAGGTCACGCCGAGCACGAGGAACGGCAGACCGGCGACGCGGGTGTCCTCGAGGGTGAGCATGAGGGCCAGGCCGAGCATGCCGAACACGATGCCGAGGGCGGTGTTCTGGTTCGTGTCCTCGGCGGCCGCGGCCGGGTCGTCGGGATCCGCGGGCGTCCTCGGTTCGCTCATGCCGTCCACGCTAGGGAGCCGGGCCCGCGGAGCGCGTCCGCCTCGTGGGGGATGCGGTCAGCGCCCGGATCGGCGCCCCTCCAGCTCCAGCAGCGTCGTCTTCGCCGCGAGCCCGCCGATGTAGCCGCCGAGCGTGCCGTCGGAGCGGAGGACGCGATGGCAGGGGATCACGACGGGCAGCGGGTTCGTCGAGCAGGCCGTGCCGACCGCGCGCGTGGCGGCCGGGCTGCCCGCGGTCTCGGCGACCTCGCGGTAGGTGCGCGTGGATCCGTACGGGATCTCCGGGAGCAGCCGCTGCACGCGGTCGCGGAAGCCGGTGGAGAGGCGGCGGTCGAGCGGGAGGTCGAAGGAGCGGCGGCGGCCGGCGAAGTACTCGTCGAGCTCGCGGGCGGCCTGGTCGAGGCGCTTCGGCGCGCGCAGGATCCGCGGGCCGAGCCGGCGCGCGAGGTCGCCGAGCACGGTGTCGTGGTCCTCGCGGGAGTAGGCGACGCGGATCAGGCCGCGCTCGGTCGCGGCGAGGAGCAGCGGGCCGACGGGCGAGTCGACGGTCGTGAAGCCCACGTCGAGGGCGCCGTCGGCCTCGGCCGCGTCGGCGAGGCGGAGGCGGAGGGCGTCGAGGGCGGGCGCGGTGGGATCCGCCCGCTCCAGCGCGTCGGGGTCGAGGAAGCGGGTGGTGTCGTCGGGGTCGGTCACGGTCGTCCTCCAGCGGTCGCGGCGGGTGCGGATGCGGATGCGCGGTCGGTCCCCGGCGGGCCCGCCCCCATCGTCCGCCGCAGGTTCGCGACCCCGTCGGCCGCCGCGCGCCGCGCGGCCTCGGGCGTCCCGCCGACGATCGCCGCCACCTCCGCGTACGGCAGCCCGCCGAGGTGGCGGTACGCGACCGCGAGCCGCTGCCGCTCGGGCAGGCGCGCGACCGCGGCCCACAGGTCGGGGTCGCCGGATCCGGGGACGCCCATGTCGGAGACCCGCTCGGGCACCTCCTCGACGGGGAGCGCGCGGCGGCCGCGGGCGCGGATCGCGTCGAGGGCCTTGCGGTGCGCGATGGTGACGAGCCAGGCGCGCACGTCGGCCCGCGGCCCGAGCCGCGGGTACGCGACGAGCGCCGACAGGAACGTCTCCGACCACGCGTCCTCGGCGTCGGCGTGCCCGCCGAGCACGGCCCGGCACACGCGGAGCACCACGGCGCCGTGCTCGGTCACGACCCTGTCGAACGGCTGCATCATCTCCACACCGGGTAGACGCCGGGGCGGGGTGATCCGTGAGGTCGGCGTGCGGATCAGTCTCCCGGATCCTCCGCCCGGGCCGGTAGGCCGACGCCGCGCCGCGCACGCGGGCAGCCCCGCCTGCGGACGCGCCGTGCGCCTCCTGGCGGTCTCCGATCCGTCGCCCGTGCAGTCCGTAGGGACCACCCGAGACGGTCCCGACGGATGACGACCCGGCGCCCCGCGGCCCGGAGGATGGAGGAGCGGCCCACCCCCGGCCGCGCCGCTCCGCGAGGAGCGACCGCCGCCGGCCCGGCCCCCACGGGTCGGCGGCCACGACGACACGAGGATCCGCATGACCGGCACCGTCAGCCCCGCAGCCCGCGACGACGAGCAGACCGCGCCCGGCGTGCCCGGCGTGCCGCGCGTGATCCGCGTGTTCGTGGTCGACGAGGAGGCGCCCATCACGCAGCTCCTGTCGCTCGCGCTCCGCATGGAGGGCTGGGACGTGCGCGTCTTCGCGACCGGCCGGGCCGCGATCGACGCCGCCGTCGAGGCCGCGCCCGACGCGATCCTGCTCGACATGACGCTCCCCGACGTCTCGGGCGTGGAGGTCGTCGCCGAGCTCCGCCGCGCGGGCGTCGCGTCGCCCGTCCTCTTCCTCACCGGCCGCGACTCGCTCGAGGACCGGCTCGCGGCGTTCGGCGCCGGCGCCGACGACTACGTGACCAAGCCGTTCGGCCTCGAGGAGGTCGTCGAGACCCTCCGCGTGCTCTTCCGCCGCCGCGGCCTGGCCCCGGCCCTCGTCACCGCGGGCGACCTCGTGCTCGACCCGGCCTCGGGCGAGGCGTGGCTCGCGGGCGTGCCGCTGACGCTGGATCCGAGGGACCTCGCCGTGGTGGCCGCGCTCGCCGAGGAGCCGACCCGCCGCCTGTCCCGACGCGAGCTGACGCACCGCCTGGCGGACGGCGGCTGGGGCGTGGTCGCCCCGCGCGCGCTCCTCGACCTGCCGTCCGTGACGGGTCGCGTGGCCGGTCGCGACCAGGTCGTGCTGGTCCGCGTCGCGGGCGACGACCTCGTGCTCGCCCCCTCGTCCTGACGCGGGCCGTCCGCGGCCCGCTGGCGCCCACCCCAGTCCGGGGGTCGATCCCGCGTGTCACCCCCGCAACTCCGGGGATCACGAGTCACACGCGTCACACTGCCCCGAATATTTCCCCAGGTGGGTAGCGGAAATCAATACAGTCGGCGGTGGGGAGCTGATCCTCCCCGCCGCGTCCCCGAGACCCCGGAGCGCGTCCCCTCTCCCGCACGGCCGCGGCACAGCATCGACGCGGACGGGCGGTCGGCACCACTGGAGATGTCATGACCCGTCCCACCCCCGCCGCCGGCCGCGGCAGGTCGTTCCGCCGCGCTGCCGCGGGCGCCTGCCTCTCGGCATCGCTCGTGATCCTGCCGCTCGCGATGGCGCCCGCCGCCCACGCCGAGACCCTCCCCGCGCCCGTCGCCGAGGCGACCCCCGCCGCGGAGCCGACCCCCGCCGTCGAGGCGCCCGTCGAGACCCCCGCCGCGACCCCGACCCCCGCGGTCGAGGCCCCCGCCGAGGACGCCGCCCCGACGCCCGCGCCGACCGAGGAGCCGACGCCCGCCGTCGACGCCCCGGCCGAGACGACGCCCGCGCCGACCCCGTCCACGGGTGCCCCGACGCCCGGCGCGCCCGCGACCGGCCTGCCGTCGCTCGAGCCGACCGCGCCCGTCGTCGAGCTGCCCTTCACCTGGACCACGCCCGACCGCGGCGTCGCCCTCCCGATCAACGAGGCCGTGCCGTTCGCCGGCACCGGCACCGCGGGCAGCATCGTCACCGCCAGCTACTTCAACGCCGTGGGCGTCAAGTCGATCGCCGGCATCGGCATCGTCGGCGCGGACGGCGCGTACGCCTTCCCCGCGAGCTTCACCGAGCTGCTGCAGGACTCCAAGACCGCGAGCGTCACCCTCACGCAGGTCGGCCTCGACCTCACCGTGAAGGGCGAGATCCGCGGCCTCGTGCGCTTCGCCGAGGCGCCCGTCGGCCCGTTCGTGCGCGCCGAGGCGTCGTTCTCGACCATCTCGCCGATCACCGTCACCGAGGCGACCAGCATCCTCGGCGGCCTCAAGGTGAACGCGACCGGCTACCTCCGCTACGAGGCCGTCGAGGTCACCGTGACCGCGCCCGACGGCCGCGTCATCCAGCTCAGCGACGCCAACGGCGGCGTGGGCGTCGGCACGCGCTCGCTGAAGGACCTCGTGCGCGCCGACGTCGACGGCACCTTCGCGCAGCCGATCATCCTGTTCGGGGACATCCAGCCGGGCACCTACCAGGTCTCCGTCGCGGGCCTCGAGTCGGGCCTCACGCAGGGCGGCACCGTCGAGCTCACCGGCGCGGACGCCGGCGGACCGGTCATCCCGGGCCTGCCGACGCTCCCCGGCACGCCCACCCCCGCGCCGACCGCGCCCTCGATCGACCCCGCGGGCACCGCCCCGAAGCCGATCCACAAGCCGGCCGCGCACCACGACGACACGCTGCCCGTCACGGGCACCGACGGCGCCGCGGCCCTCGGCCTGGGCGGCCTCGGCGCGCTGCTCGCGCTCGTCGGCGCCGGCTCGCTCGTCGCCCGCCGCCGCCTGCGCTCCGCGGAGTAGCGGCACGGCACCACCCGCACCACGCACGACGACGGCCGGATCCCCGAGGGGATCCGGCCGTCGTCGCGTGCGGGTGCGTCCGGGGGACGCGGGGGGATCAGGCGCGGCGGGGGCGCGTGGCGTCCTGCGCCTTCTGCTGGGCCTGCTTCGCCTGCTGCTGCACGCTCGGGGCGTCCTTCGCGTGCTGCTGGATCTTCGGGGCCTCCTCCTCGGCCTTCGTCAGCATCGCCTCCCAGCGGGCCTGCATCGGCTTGATGAGGCCGCCGCCGGCGCCGACGATGATGACGCCGGCGATGATCGCGAGCACGGCGATGAGGATCGGGGTGGTGACGGTCGTCGCGACCTCGATCTGGTTGAGGGCCGCGGTGATCCCGAGGAACAGGATGAAGACGGCGACGACGTTGCCGAGCACCTTCCCGTAGGACAGGCCGCCCAGCGTGTTCTGGATGAGGCCCTTGGCGCCGGCGGCGATGGCCGACGCGATGACCACGATGATGATCGCGACGATGATCTTCGGCAGGAAGCCGATGATCCCCTGGAGCAGGTCGCTCACGGGGTTCGGCCCGAAGACGCCGAAGGCGAACTGCAGGACGAAGAGCACGAGCGTGTAGTACACGATCTTCGCGACGATGTCGGAGGCGTCGAGCTTCGATCCGGCGAGGGCCTTCTTGATGCCGCCGCGCTCGACCAGGCGGTCGAAGCCGACCTTCTCGAGCAGCTTGTCGAGGGCCTTCGAGATGACCTTCGCGACGATCAGGCCGACGACGAGGATGAGCAGGAAGAGCAGGGCGAGGGGCACGAACGCGATGACCGCGGCGAGCCCGTCCTGGAGTACGGCGGGGAAGTTCATGGGGTGGCCCTTTCAGGGTCGGGTGGGTCGACGCGGGGCGTCGGCGGAGGGTGCTGCGGTGGTGCGGTGGTGCGGTGGTGCGGTGGTGCGGTGGTGCTCGGCCGGGCGGGCTGGATCCGCCCGGCCGGTGGCGGGACGACCGGCGGTCGTCCCGGCACCGGGGTCGTGCGGTGGATCAGCGGCGGGTGGTGCCGTCCGCGTCGCCGTCGACGTCGATCTCCTCGTGGCGGACGTCCTCGGTGACGGTGCGCTCATCCGTCACGGTCTCCGTGCCGAGCTTCACGCGCTCGACGGGGACGGTCTCCATCTGGACGACGGGGCGCTCCTCGGTGAGGACGACCTCGTGCTCCTCGTCGGAGAGGTCGGGGCCGGAGGTCGCCGCGCCCACGTTGCCGTCCGTGATCGGCTCGCGCTCGAGGCGGACCTCCTCGTGGCTGACGGGGACGGTCACGGTCTGCTGCTCGGTGACGACGTGCTTGCGCAGGCGCGCCCGGCCGGTCTCGACGCGCTCGGTGCCCACGTGGAGCTGCTCCTCGGAGCGGGTCATGGCGTCGTCGGTCGTGGGGCCGGAGGTGTCGTGGCCGACCACGCCGTCGCGGTCGCGGTCGCGGTCCGCGTCGACGCCGCGGTCGCCGTCGACGCCCGCGTGCTCGTCCTGGTCGAAGAGGCCCTGCGTGCCGGCGGCGTCGCCGGTCGTGGCGGTGGAGGATCCGCCGCCGAGGCCGTAGTGCGCGTACAGGGCGTCCTCCTCCTGCTCGCTGAGGGCGCCGTCGGCGTCGACGCGCGGGGCGTCCTTGACCTTCGCCTTGTCGTAGCGGACCGTGAGGGTCTCGCGATCCCAGTCCGCGCCCTCGAGCGGGACGAAGGACTCGGACGTGCCGAAGAGGCCCGTCTTGACGGTGGCCCAGAGGGGCGCGTTCGTCTCGGGGTCGACGTAGACCTGGCCGACTGTGCCGACCTTGTCGCCGTCCGCGTCGTGCACGGTGGCGCCGACGATGCTGCCGATGTCGCGGGAGTCGATCATGGTGATGCTCCTATTCCCCGGCGGGGTGGCCGGAGGGTCGTGGTTTCGGGTGGCCTTACGGTGTAAGCCCGATGCCGACCTTACGCCGTAAGCCGCGCTACCGTGAAGCCCTCTGATGCGCTCGCCCTCAGCACCGCGCTGCCCGGGCCGCGCATCCGCTGGGAGGCATCCGCCGTGGCAGGACGCGAGAGGGCGAGCAGGTCGGGCGCAGCGGCGACCAAGCTCAGCCGCGAGCTCATCGTCGAGACCGCGCTCGCGCAGGTCGACCGCTCGGGCACCCAGGGCCTCTCGATGCGGTCCCTCGCACAGGAGCTCGGCGTCGAGGCCATGTCCCTCTACCGGTACGTGCACGGCAAGGAGGACCTGCTCGAGGGCATCGTCGCGACGCTCATGGGCGACCTCACCACGCACCTCGCCGAGGCCCAGGGGGAGCACTGGCAGGCGTTCCTGCAGACCGTCGCGCACGAGGTCCGCCGCATCGCCACCGACCACCCGAAGGCGTTCCCGCTCGTGGCGACCCGGCACCCGGCGGCCCCCTGGCTGCGTCCGCCGCTGCGCAGCGTCGAGGTCGTCGACACCTTCCTCACCGCGCTCACCGGCAACGGGTTCACGGACGCGCAGGCCGTCAACGCGTACCGCGCCTTCAGCAGCTTCCTGCTCGGCCAGCTCCTCCTGCAGTCCGTGGTCCGCGGCGCCGAGGCGGGGCCCGCCGAGGAGCCGCTCGACGAGGGCGGCGCGGACATCCCGCAGGGCGACGGCAGCATGACCCTCGACTCCGCGCCCGAGGTGCGCCGCCTCCGCGAGCTCCTCAGCGAGGACCGCAGCGACGAGGAGTTCGAGGTCTCGCTCGAGGCGCTCCTCGACCGGCTCGACCGCGAGCTCTCGCAGTAGCGGATCCGGCGGCGGCGGATCAGGGGAGGACGATCACCTTCCCGACGATGCGCCCCGACTCGGCCTCCGCGTGCAGCGCGGGCAGCTCGTCGAGCGCGATGCGCCGCGTGACCTCCACCGTCAGCGCGCCGGCGTCGACGAGCGCCACAAGCTCCGCGAGCCGCTCCCGGTCCGGCCGGACGAACACGGTGGCCGCGCGCACGTCGCGCGCGTCGTCGCCGGGGGTCGCCATGAAGGCCGTCGTGCTCACCACGGCGCCGCCGTCGCGCACCGCGGCGACGTAGGAGGCGAACAGCTCCGGCTCGATCGGCGCGAGGTTGAGCAGCACGTCGACCCGGCCGTCGAGCGCGCCGAGCAGGTCGGTGGTCGTGCGGTCGACGACCTGGTCCGCTCCGGCGGCGCGGACGGCCGCCTCGCTGCGGGGGCTGGCGGTCGCGATCACGTGCACGCCGAGGCGCTTCGCGAGCTGGACGGCGTACTTGCCGACCACGCCGCCGGCGCCGACGATCAGCACCCGCTGGCCCCGCTCGAGGCGGCCGTCGTCGACGAGCGCCTGCCACGCGGTCAGCGCGACCGAGGGCAGGCCGGCCGCGTCGGCCAGCGGGATGCTCGTCGGCGCCGCGACCACGGACTCGGCCGGCGCGACGACGAGCTCGGCGGCGGCGCCGTCGCGCTCCATCGGGAGGAACGCGATCACCGCGTCGCCGACCGCGACGCCCGTCACCCCGTCGCCGACCGCGTCGACCGTGCCCGCGACGTCGTAGCCGGGGATGTGCGGGAGCTCGATCGGGATGGGCAGGAACCCGCCCCGCATCCCGGCGTCCGCCGCGCTGTACGCCGACGCGGCGACGCGGATCCGCACCTGCCCGGCACCCGCCTCGGGCGCGGCGACGTCGACGACGTGGAGGACATCGGGTCCGCCGATCTCCTGGAACTGCACTGCCTTCATGGTCTTCCCCTTCGCATTGTGCTTCGAGTTCGAAGCAGTACCAGGACGCTAACATTGCTTCGAATCCGAAGCAACACCTAGGATGGGATCCATGACGGAGACGCCCCGATCCCTGACCCCGACCCAGCTCGGCGCCTACCTCGCCTTCACCGAGGTCGGCAGCCTGCTGCGCCCGGCGGTCGAGGCCCAGCTCCGCGACGCGGGCGGCCTCAGCTACGTCCAGTTCCAGCTGCTCGCACGGCTCGGCGACGCGCCGGACGTCCACCTGCGCATGACCGACCTCGCCGACGGCGTCGTCTACAGCCGCAGCGGCCTCACCTATCAGGCGCAGCTCCTCGCGCAGCGCGGGCTCGTCACCCGGTCGCCGTCGCCGGACGACGAGCGCAGCACCGTGGTCGCCCTCACCGACGAGGGCCGCGAGGTGCTCGCCGCGGTGTTCCCCGGGCACATCGAGACCGTGCACGGGCTCCTCTTCGCGCCGCTGTCGGACGCCGATGCGGGGCACCTCGCGCGGATCCTCGGCCGGGTCACCGAGCACCTGCGCGCTGCGCCGCCGCGCTCCGCGGGCCGCCGCCGCCGGAAGGCCTGACCCCTCACGTCGACCGCCCTCCGCGGTCGGGGCTAGGGCCGGGCGGCGTACGCCACGGCGCACGCGACGCCCACGGCGAGCAGGGCCGGGGCGCCGAGGATCCCGCACCAGAAGCTCGGCGCCTGCCGGCCCCGCGGGAGGAGGGAGGCCGCGATCCCGACCAGGAGGCACCAGGCGGCGATGAGCGCGAGCACGGGCTGCTGGAACACCCAGATCATCGGGATCCAGTGGATCCCGACGACGATCATGATGACGGGGGCCACGAGCTCCGGCGTGCCCCGACGCACGAGGACGGCGGCGGCGATCCCCCCAGCGACGAGCTCGACGGCGACCATCGCGACGTAGACGGTGAACGGCGCCGAGTCCACGACGAGCGCGGTCGGCGTGCCCCAGTCGCGGATCGCGGCGGGCAGCGTCAGCCCCACGACGGCGACGCCGGCCAGCGCGAGGGCCCCGAGCACGATGCGCCAGGCGGTGCGCGGCGGACGCTCCTGCGCCCACCCGGCCCAGGCGAACGTCGCCACCCCGAAGACGGCGGCCATGAAGGCGACGTCGCGCGGGAAGTCCAGCGGGATCATGCCGCCCCCCTCCGGCCGGGTCGCCTCCACCCTAGGACGGCGGTCGTCCCGGGGCGAGGGGTCGGGCGGTCGCCTTGTCACGCCGCGCGCCCGACCCGTACATTTGACGCGACCCGCAACGAATCACCCGCACGCGGATCCGCACCCCGTATGAGACGAAGGAGTCCCATGTCCGACACGCAGCCCGCAGCCCCCGCCACGGAGACCGGAGCCGCCCTCGGCGTCGCGATGATCGGCCACGGCTTCATGGGCGCCGCCCACTCGCAGGCCTGGCGCGTGGCGCCCGCGTTCTTCGACCTGCCGCTCGCGCCGCGCATGGTGTCCGTCGTCGGGCGCGACCGTGCCCGCACGCAGGAGTCCGCGGACCGCTGGGGCTGGGACCGGGCGGAGACCGACTGGCGCGCCGCCATCGAGCGCGACGACATCGACGTCGTCGACATCTGCTCGCCCGGGAGCACGCACGTGGAGATCGCCGTCGCCGCGCTCGAGGCCGGCAAGCACGTGCTGTGCGAGAAGCCGCTCGCCAACACGGTCGAGGAGGCCGAGGTCATGGCGGCGGCCGCGGAGAAGGCCGCCGCGAAGGGGATCCGCGCGATGGTCGGCTTCAGCTACCGCCGCGTGCCCGCCATCACCTTCGCCCGCGACCTCGTCGCCCAGGGCGCGATCGGCGAGCTGCGCCAGGTGCGCGCGCTCTACCTCCAGGACTGGCTGACCGACGCCGAGGGCCCCATGACCTGGCGCCTCGACAAGGAGGCGGCGGGATCCGGCGCGCTCGGCGACATCGGCGCCCACATCGTCGACGCCGTGCAGTTCATCACGGGCGACACGCTCGACGCGGTGAGCGGCCTGCTCCGCACCTTCGTCGAGGAGCGTCCGCTGCTCGCCGAGACGCGCGGCCTCGGCGGCGTGGCGTCGAGCGAGCGCGGGAAGGTCACGGTCGACGACGCGGCGTACTTCACCGGCAAGCTCGCGGGCGGCGCGCTCGCCAGCTTCGAGGCGACCCGCATGGCCACCGGCCGCAAGAACGCGCTGCGCCTGGAGTTCAGCGGATCCGACGGCGCCATCTCCTTCGACCTCGAGCGCCTCAACGAGATCGAGCTGTACGACGCGACCGCGCCCGCCGACAAGCTGGGCTTCCGCCGGATCCTCGTCACCGAGCCCGAGCACCCCTACACGGCCGCGTGGTGGCCCACGGGCCACGGCCTCGGCTACGAGCACGCGTTCACCCACCAGGTGCGCGACCTCGTGCACGACATCGCCGCGGGCCGCGAGCCGCAGCCGTCGTTCGCCGACGGCCTCCGCGTGCAGCGCGTGCTCGACGCCGTGGAGCGCAGCTCGGCCGACGGCAGCGCCTGGGTGCAGGTGGATCCCGCCGCGAGCTGACGCGCGGCCCCTCGCGTACCCTGGCCAGGACGACCGGGAGGCGGACGGGTGCAGGCACGGCAGGAGCGGACGCTGCGCGCCGCGCTGTCCGCGCTGGTCTGCACGCTCGTCACGGCCACCGCGCACGCGGCGGCCGGCGGCGGCATCCCGCATCCGCTCGTCCTCGGCCTCGCGCTCGTCGCCGGCGTCGCCCTGTGCTTCGCGCTCGGCGGACGCCGGGTGACGCTCGCCCACCTCGTGCTCGCGATCGGCGCGACCCAGGGGGTGCTGCACGCGGCGTTCACGTTCGGCGGGAGCGGCCTCGGCGTCGACGGCCCCGGCATGGCCGCGGGCGCGGCCGGGGCGACCGACGGATCCGCGGCCCACGACCACGCGCACGCCGCGGGCGCCGCCGCCCGCGCGCTCGCCGCGCCCTCGTCCGCGATGGCGATGCCCGCCGACCACGACGGAGCCATGCTGCTCGCGCACGTGATCGCGGGGATCCTCAGCATCTGCTCGCTGCGCGTCGGAGCCGACGCCGTCCGCCGGGTCGCGCGGGCCCTGGCGCTGCGCGTCGGCGGGGCGATCTCCGGCGCCGCGGGCGCGCTCGTGGCCGCCGCCGTCGCCGTGGCGGCCGCGCTCGCCGAGCCCCTCGTCACGCCGCGCCCCCGCCGGATCCGCGCGGACACCCGCCCCCGCCGCCTCGTCGCGCTCCTCGCCGCGCGCATCCGGGGCCGCCGCGGCCCGCCGCTCGGCGCGCTCGCCGCCTGATCCCGCGCCCGCCGCGTCCCCTCGGGGCGTCCGGGCGCGGTCCCGCGTCGTCACCCGCCGACCCGGTCCGCCCGCGCCTCCGCGCCGCCGGACCGGTCGCCGTCGCGTCGCCGCGCCCCCGCACGCCCGGACATCCGCACGGCCACGCCCGTGCCCCCACCGAAGGACCACCATGCCCTCCCGCACCGCCCGCCTCCCCGTACCCGCCCGCGCCGACGGGCCCGCCCGTCGTCCCGTCCCGCGCCGCACCCGCGTCGTCGCCGGCGCCGCCCTCGGCCTCGGCCTCGCCCTGTCGGCGCCGCTCGCCGCATCCGCCCACGTCGAGCTCGACGCCTCCTCCACGGCGCCCGCCGCCCTCAGCGTCCTGACCTTCGCGGTCGGGCACGGCTGCGAGGGATCCGCCACCACGGCCCTCGCGATCCGCTTCCCCGCCGACGTGCAGGCCGTGAAGCCGACGCTCGCGCCCGGCTGGAGCGTCGCCGAGCAGGAGGCGGCCGACGGAACGACCGTCACCTACACGGCCGACACCCCGCTGCCCGACGCCCTCCGCGCGACCGTGCAGGTCGAGGCGCTGCTCCCCGTCGACGGCGCCGCCGGCGACGTCGTGGCGTTCCCGACGCTGCAGACCTGCGTGGAGGGATCCACCGACTGGGCCGAGACGCCCGCCGCGAGCGCCGAGCCGGACCACCCGGCGCCGACCGTCACGCTCACCGACGCGACGAGCGCGACCGGCACCGGCACCGCCCCCTCCGCCGACGCCGCGTCCGCGACCCCCGCCGCCGCGCCCGTCGACCCGGTCGCGCGCCTCCTCGGCCTCGGCAGCCTGGTCGTCGGCGTCGTCGCCGTGATGCTCCTCACCCTCGGCATGCGCCGCCCGCAGCAGGGCGCCCGCCGATGACCGCCGTGGAGGACCGCGCCGCCCGCGATCGGCCGGCCGAGCCCGGCCCCGCCGCGACCGTCACCCGCCCGCGGCGCGGCTGGTTCCTGCCGCTGCTGCTCCGCCTGCACTTCCTCGCGGGGATCCTGGTGGGCCCGTTCATCCTCGTGGCGGCGCTGAGCGGCGCGGCCTACGCCCTGTCGCCGTCGATCGAGCGCGTCGTCTACGCGCACGAGCTGCGCGCGCCCGCCACCGATGCGACCGTCCCGCTCGCCGCCCAGGTCGAGGCGGCGGAGGCCGTGGTGGGCGGATCCGGCACCCTCGTCGCCGTGCGCCCCGCGCCCGCGCCCGGCGACACCACGCGCGTGATGTTCACGGGCGAGGGCCTCCGCGCGAGCGAGAGCCGCGCGATCTTCGTGGATCCCGCCGACGCCTCCATCCGCGGCGACCTCCCGGTCTACGGCACGAGCGGCGCCCTCCCGCTGCGCTCGGCGATCAGCGACGTCCACCGCACCCTCGGCCTCGGCGACGTCGGCCGGATCTACAGCGAGCTCGCCGCCAGCTGGCTCGGCATCGTCACGCTCGCGGGCCTCGGCCTGTGGATCGCGCGCTGGCGCCGGTCGCCGCGCCGCCGTGACCTCGTGCGGCCGGATCCGCGCGCCACGGGCTACCGGCGGGTCCTCTCCTGGCACGCCGCGACGGGCGTGTGGCTGGTCGCGGGCGCGCTGTTCCTGTCGGCCACCGGCATCACGTGGTCGCAGTCCGCCGGCCAGAACGTGACCGACCTCCGCGCGGCGCTCAGCTGGCAGGCGCCGGCCCTGCCGACCGCGCTCGGCGCTGAGGCGGGCACGGGCGGGGGAGCGGCGGATCCGCACGCCGGCCACCACGCGTCCGCCGCGCCCGCAACGGCCGCCGCCGTGGATCCCGCGACCTTCGACGACGTCCTGCGCGTGGCGCAGGGCGTGAACGTCGACACCGGGCTCGTGGAGATCACGCCCCCTGCCACGGCCGGCACGGCGTGGACGGTGAGCGAGATCCAGCGCTCGTTCCCCACGCAGGTCGATCAGGTGGCCGTTGACGGCAGCACGCTCCAGGTCGTCGGCCGCACCGACTTCGCTGAGTACCCGTTCCCCGCGAAGCTCGCCCGCTGGGGCGTCGACACGCACCAGGGCACGATGTTCGGCCTGCCGAACCAGATCCTGCTCGCGGTGACGGCGCTCGGCGTCGCCGCGATGGTGGTCTTCGGCTACCTGATGTGGTGGAAGCGCCGGCCCGGCGTCGCCCGTGCCGGCAGCCCGGCGCCCGCGGGTGCGCTCGTACGGGCGCCGTGGTGGGGGATCGCGGCGGTCGTGGCCACCGGCGTCGTGGTGGGCCTGTTCCTGCCGCTCGTCGGGATCCCGCTGGTCGGCTTCGTGCTGCTCGACGCCCTGGTCACGGCCGCCCGCGTGCACCGCGCGCCCGCCGGCTGATCCCGCGGCCGAGCCGGTGCCGGCCGCCCGCGCGTCAGCGGCCGGCCGGCGCCGGCCCGGTCGACGCCGCCACGTGCAGCGCGCACGGCAGGAGCGCGTGCGGCAGCTCGGCGACCGTGCCGTCGAGGCGCGCGAGCAGCGTCTCGACGGCGAGCCGCCCGAGCTCCGGTCCCGGCGCGTCCATGGTGCTGAGGGCGGGCTCGACGAGCGCGCCCACCTCCGTCGACGACGCGAGCGACAGGATCGACACGTCGTCCGGCACGCGCCTCCCGGCCGCGTCGAGCCCCGAGATGAGGCCGCGCGCCGCCTGGTCGTTGAGGAGCATGACCGCGGTGATCCCCGGATCCGCCGCCAGCAGCTCGGCCGCCGCCTGGCGCCCGCCCGCGGGCGTCGGTGCGCAGCGGACGACGGCGCCGCCCAGCCCCCGCGCCTCGGCCTCGACGCGGAACGCGCGCTCGGTGCGCGTGGTCGGTCCGTAGCCGCGCAGGGGCCCGCCCTCGAGGTCCTCCACCATGAGGCCGAAGCGCCGGTGCCCGAGGCCCTCGAGGTGGTCGATGCCCTCGGCGACGGTGCGCTCGAAGTCCATGTCGACGAAGGGCAGGTCGCGGGTGTCGGCCGTGCGCCCGATGGAGACGAAGGGCACGTCGAGCTCGGCGAGCTCGGCGATGCGGGTGTCGTCCATGCGCACCTCCATCACGATGACGCCGTCGACGAGCCGCCCGGAGACGAGGTCGGACACGTCCTCCGGCGACGTGCCCGTGGGCCAGAGCACGAGGTGGTAGCCGAGCTCGGACGCGCGCGTGGCCGCGTTCATGAAGATCTCGAGCGCGATGCGGCTGAGGCGCTGCACGTCCGCGGGGAACAGCAGCGCGATGATCCGGGTGCGCTTGCTGGCGAGGGCCCGCGCGACGACGTTGTTGCGGTACCCGAGCTCCTGCATCGCCTCGGTGACGGCCCGCCGCGTCTGGTCGGACACGGCCTTCGTGCCGTTGACGACGAAGGAGACCGTGGCGATCGAGACCCCCGCGCGTGCGGCGACCTCTCGCATGGTCGGGATGGCTGCTCCTCGCGGTCGGCGGTCGCGCGCGGTCGCGTGCGGGCGGGATGCGCCTCAGCGTAGCCCGGCGGACCGCCGCGCCGGTCGCGGCGGTCGCGCGGGATCAGACGCGCTCGGGTGCGCGGAGCGGCGCGTGCGGTGCCCGCGGTGCGCCGGCGCCCGCGCCGATGCGCGAGACCAGCACGAGGCCGCCCGCGAGGGCGCAGACCGCGACGGTGAGCCCCACCACGTACTCCGCGACCGTGGTGTACCCGCCGGGCGAGGACGCCGGGTCGAGGAAGCCGTACGGGTAGTAGGTGGCGCTGCCGGTGGCCTGGTCGCCCGTGAACGGCCCGCGGCCGAGGGTGACGGCCATCCACGCGAGCGGGAAGACGATGAGGCGGCCGATGGCGCCGCCGCCGAGCGGCCGGCGGTCCGGCGCGACGAACCAGTCGAGGAGCATGACGACGGGCACCGCCACGTGCACGATCTGGTTGGCCCAGTCGAGCTCGAGGGCCGGCGGGCCGGGGACGCCGCGCAGCAGCAGGTTCCACACGATGCCCGTGATGAGCAGGTAGACGGTCGACGCGAGCCGCAGCGTGACCCACGCGACGCTCGGATCCGCGACCCGGCCGCGCAGGAGGCGCACGCCGCCGACGGCGAGGACGACCACGCCGATCAGGTTGGCCTCGGTCGTGAAGAAGAGCGCGAAGTCGAGCGACTTCCCGGCGATGCCCGGCAGGCCGAGGCTCGTCCAGTAGTCGAGGTTGACGCGGTACTGGGCGATGACGCCGACGAGGGCCGCGGCCGCCGTGGCGAACCGGACGAGGGAGAGGAGGATGCGCACGGGATACCGTCGCACTTCCGCCCGCGCGCGGGAGCCGACCGTCCACGGGCGGATAGGCGGGGACCCGGGCGCGGCCGCGCGGGCCGTCACGCGGTCGCCGCTCCCCGGGCCGCGCGGACGATGCGGAGGCGCGCCTCCTCGAGGGACCGGGCGTGCGCGGCCGGCGCGACCGCGGCCGCCGTGCGGGTGGCCTCCGCGGCCGGCGCGTCGAGCAGGCGCCGGTCGGCGGCCAGCCGGAGGATCGTCGCGGCCAGCCCCTGCGCGTCCGTCGCGTCGGCGAGCAGCGCGGCGCCGCCGAACTCCGTGGCGAGCACGGGATCGCTCACGATCGCGGGCCGTCCCTCCGCGAACGCCTCCATGGCGATCATGGGCTGGTTGTCGAAGCCGAGCGAGGTGATGACCGCCGCGTGCGCGCCGCGGAGCAGCGCGGCGACCGCCGCCGTGGGGACGCGCCCGTGCGCGGTGACCCCGGCGGGCACGGCCGCGCGCGGCTCGCCGCCGGCCAGGTCGAGGTGCACGGTGCCGGGATCCGCGCGCTCGGCGACGAGGGCCATCGCGTCGAGCATCACCGCGAGCCGCTTCTCGGGCGCGAACCGCGCCGCCCAGACGAGCCGCAGCGGACCGCCCTCCGGGAGCGCCGCGGCCGGTCCACGCGCGGCGCAGCTCGTGTTCGACAGCACCTCCACGCCGGCGAGGCCCGCGCGGCGCAGCTCGACGGCCTGGTGGCGGGACGGCGAGAGGACCAGGTCGGCCTCCCGGCCGATCGCGACGGTCATGCCGCGGAGGGCGCTGTCGAGCGGGCGCGGGGCGAGCCGCACCCGCGGATCCGGCAGCCCGGTGAACGCGCGGTGCATGCCCCGCGCGACGGGCGCGAGGAACCCGGCCCACTCCGGCCCGCGGAGGAAGAACGTGTGCACCGTGTGCATCGTCGGGATCCCCCGCCCGCGGCCGACGCGCAGGGCGGCGGCGGCCAGCCCGTGCTCGGAGTGCGTCAGGACGAGGTCGGTGCCGGCGGCGTCCATCAGCCGCTCGAGGCGCGCCCGGGTGGCGGCGCCCGCGCGGACGAGCGGCAGGCCGAGGAGCGGGAACGGGCAGCTGGGCGGCACGTCGTGCAGCGCGATGCCCGTGCCCTGCAGCTCCGCGCACGAGGTGGCGTCGGGCGCCGCGACCGTGACCGCGTGCCCCGCCCGCGCGAGCGCGAGCGCCTGCTGGACGACGGCCGTCTGGGCGCCGCCCAGGTAGGAGAAGGCGTAGTCCATGACGAGGAGCGGGCGGAGCGTGGGCATCGCCTGACGCTAGCCGTCCGGGCCGCCGGGCGACGGCCGCCTGGGGAGACGGCTCCCGCCCTCGGGAGGGATCGCGCGGGCGGATGCGGGATGCGGTACGGGAGCTCGCCGCCGGCCCGCCTTGACATCCCGCGCCGGGACCCCCATGCTCATCAAAACGAACTTTCAGTTCACCAAGTGAACTGCACCACTCAATGGAGAGCGGAAGGATCACTCATGGGGTTGGCTGTCTGGGCCCTCATCTCGTACATCGGGATCATCGTCGTCTGGAGCGTCGCGCTGAAGCGCGGCATCGGCGAGGCGATGGTCGTCGGGTTCCTCGTCGTCTGCGCGTTCGGCGGCGGGGAGTTCCCCCGCCTCGTCCTCACCGGCATGCAGGCCGCGTTCGACCAGGAGATCGTCTTCGCGGCGCTCGCCTTCACGTTCATCGGCTTCCTGCTCGCCTCCACCGGGGTGATCGACCGGCAGGTGGACCTGCTCAACTCGCTGCTCGGCCGGCTGCGCGGCGGGGCCGGGTACGTGGCCACGGTCGGGTCGGCGCTGTTCGGCGCGGTCGCCCACTCGGGATCCGCCAACGCCGCGACCATGGGGTCCGTCGCGATCCCGTGGATGAAGCGCTCGAACTGGCCGCCGCACGTCGCCGCGACGCTCATCGCCGGCAACGCGGGCAACGGCACGGTCATCCCGCCGAGCGCCTCGTTCTTCATCCTCATCGGCACCGCGACGGTCGCGCCGTACGTCTCCATCGACGAGCTGCTGCTCGCGATGTTCGCGGCCGCGGCCTGGTGCATCCTCTGGCGCCTCGTCGTCGTCTTCTACTTCGTGCGGAAGCACGGGATCGGGCGGGTGTCGGCCGCCGACATCCTGCCCTTCGGCCGCAGCTTCCGGCAGGGCTGGTCGTCGCTGCTGGTGTTCCTCGGCATCGTGATCCCGGTGCTCGTCACCCTCGGGCCGACCGGCGACTCGCTCACGGGCGTGCTCGGCGAGGAGGTGATGGAGTCCATCAGCATCATCGTCTGGATCCCCGTCCTCCTCGGCCTGTTCGCCGCCGCGCTCGGCTGGCGTCGGCTGCCGAGGTCGGGCCGCGAGTGGTACGGCTTCGTGGCGAAGACCGCGCCCCGCTACCGCGACATCGGCGCGACCCTCGTGTTCGCCTTCGCCGGTGGCGCCGTGCTCACCGAGCTCGGCCTCGCGGAGCAGCTCTCCAGCGTGCTCAACGGGCTGGACGCGTCGCCTGTCGTGATGTCGATCATCGTCGCCGTCATGGTCGTGCTCGTCGCCGGGCCGCTCAGCTCGACGGCCACCATCGCGACCATCGGCGGCATCGGGTTCAGCGTGCTGGTGGCCTCCGGGGTGGATCCCGTGCTCGCGGCCTGCGTCGTGCTCGTCGCCGCCTCGACCGAGGGCGCGTCCCCGCCCGGGGCGTCGGCCATCTACATCGCGACCGGCATCGCGCAGGTGAACCCGGTGAAGACGTTCGTGCCGCTGATCGTGCTGTACGTGCTGCCGATCCTCGTGATCGCCGCCCTCATCGGACCCGGCTGGCTGCCGGTGCCGCACTGATGGCCGCCGCCCGCGTCCCCGCCGCGCATCCCCGTCCCGTCCCCGCCCGCACGACCGCCCCGAGGAGGAGCTGATGTCGGAAGAGAAGACCCCCGCCGAGACGACCCACGGCCCGGCCCGCCTGCGCGCCATCCGCGTGATGACCGCCGTCTTCGTCGCCCTGCTCGTCGCGATGCTCGTGCTCGGCACGGTGCTGGTGCTGCTGCAGATCGCGGGCCTCGTCGTGGTCGACGGCGGCCTCATCGCCGGCGCCTCGGCGGCGCTCAGCCCCTGGACGTTCGGCGTCGCCGGCGTGCTCGGGATCTGGACCCTCCTGCTCTCCTACGTCCACGGCTGGAAGCCCGCCGACTAGGCGGCACGGCCACCCGCATCACCGGAAGAAGAGGCACGACATGACGGACGCATCCTCCCTCGCGCGGCTCGCCGCCCTCCCCGTCGCCAACGTGGGCGACTCCATGGACCGCCTCGGCGTCGTCGACGCCGGGATCCACGCGGTGTGGCGCGGCGCGCGCGTCGCCGGCCCCGCCTTCACCGTGGAGGTCGCGGGCGGCGACAACGCCGGCATCCACGAGGCCCTCGGGCGGTTGCGACCCGGCGACGTCCTCGTCGTCAACGGCCACGGGCTCCGCGACCGCGCGCTCGTCGGCGAGCTCATCGGCGAGAGGCTGCGGTCCGCCGGCTGCGCGGGCATCGTGATCGACGGCGCCCTCCGCGACGTCGACGACCTCGAGGAGATGGGCTTCCCCGCCTTCGCCCGCGCCGTGACGCCCGCGGGCCCGTACCGCAACGGGCCGTACCGGATCCAGGTCCCCGTCGCCATCGGGACCGTGGTCGTGAGCCCGGGCGACATCGTGCTGGGCGACTCCGACGGGCTCGCGATCGTGCCCGCGGCGGAGGCGTCGGCCGTCGCCGACCGGGCCGAGGCCAAGCACGCGGACGAGTCCGCGACCCGGGCCTCGATCGTCGCCGCACGATGACACCCGGCGCCTGGGACGATGGGGAGCATGCCAGCCACCCCCGCGGACAGCGCCGCGACCCCCGCGGAGACCACCTCGTCCACCGTCCGCAGCGTCGACCGGGCGCTCGACCTCCTCGAGCTGCTGGAGCGGGGGGACGGGCCGCTCAGGCTCGTGGAGCTGAGCCGCGGGTCGGGGCTGCAGAACGCGACCGTGCTGCGGATCCTCGGATCGCTGCAGCGCCGCGGCTGGGTGACGGCGGAGAACGGCGAGTACCGCGTCGGGCCGGCGGCCCTCGGGATCGCGAACGGCTTCCTCACCACCGACCGGCTGAGCGGCAGGGCCCGCCCCGTGCTCCAGCAGCTCGCGGACAGCACGCGGCTCACGGCGTCGCTGTACGTGCGGATCGGGGAGGAGAGGATCCTCACGGTGCGCGTCGACGGCGAGGACCCGCTGCGGTACCAGCTGCCCCTCGGCCGGCGGCTGCCGCTGCACGTGGGCGCGGGGAAGAACATCCTGGCGGCCTTCCCGGAGCAGGAGCGCGAGCGGGTGCTCGCCCGGATCGGCAGCACGGACACGGCCGGCGGCACGACGGTGTCGGCCGACGAGCTGCGGGCGCAGCTCGAGACGGTGCGCCGGGACGGCTTCCACATCTCGATCGACGAGAGGGAGACGGGCGTCGCCGCGGTGAGCGTCCCGATCCACGACCGGTCCGGCGACGTCGTCGCGGCGATCTCGGCCTCCGGGCCGTCGGAGACCATCACGCACGCGCGCCTCGAGGCGCGCGTGCCGGAACTGCGCCGAGCGGCAGCCGCCGTGGAGCGGTAGACGCCGGGTCGCGAGAGGCGGCCGGCAGAGGAGGAGACGCACGATGAGGACAGCGTTCATCGGACTCGGCGAGGCCGGAGCCATCTACGCGGCGGCGGCCGCTGCCCGCGGCGACCAGGTCGCCGGCTTCGACCCGGCCGCCCCCACCACGCCGGACGGCGTCGAGCGATCCGCCACCCTCGCCGAGGCCGTCACCGGCGCCGACCTCGTGGTCGTGCTCACGGGCGCGGCGCTGAGCGAGCGCATCGCCGCGGATGCCGCCCCCCACCTGGGCGCCGACGCCGTCTACGCGGACTTCACGACGGCGTCGCCCGAGGTCATGGCGCGCGTCGCGCAGCTCGTGCAGGACGCGGGCGCGCGCTTCGCCGACGTCGCGATCCTCGGTCCGGTGCCGGCCGAGGGGGCGCGCACGGCGACGATCGTGAGCGGATCCGCCGCGCAGGACGTCGAGGAGTACCTCGTCTCCCTGGGCGCGGAGGTCGAGCGGATCGACGGGCCGGCCGGCGAGGCCACCAGCCGGAAGCTGCTGCGCAGCGTGCTGATGAAGAGCCTGGCGGCCGTCGTGGTCGAGGCCGTGACCGCGGGACGCGCGGCCGGCTGCGAGGAGTGGGTGCGCGATCAGATCGCCGGCCAGCTGTCGGGCGACGTGGCCGCGAAGATCGAGCGCTACGAGTCGGGCAGCCGGAAGCACGCCGTGCGGCGCGGCCACGAGATGGGGTCGGTGGTCGAGCACCTCGGCGCGCTCGGGGTCCCGTCGGAGATGTCGGAGGCCTCGATGCGGTTCCTCGGCCGGCTCGCCGAGGAGGAGGCCGCACGCGGGGCCTAGTCGTCCGGTCGGCCGCGCGACGCCTCGCGGGCCCGGCGCAGCAGCGCGACCGCGATGGCGAGCGGCTTCATCCACGTGACCTCGCCGAACCGGTACTCCCGGCCGCGGGCCAGCCGGTCGGCGAGGTCGGGGCGGGCGGCGCGCAGGTGGACGCGGGCCTCCTCGGCGTGCACGGGGTCGGAGACGATGCGGATCGTGTCGGCGTCCTCGACGAGCGGGATCGCGTTCGCGACGTTCTCGCGCGTGCTCCGGCTCGCCTCCTCGAGGACGACCGGGCCGCGGTAGCCGAGCTCGCGGGCGTACCGGGCGAGGATCCGGGCCTCGGGCTCGTCGCCCATCACGGATCCGCCGCACAGCACGAGCGCGGTCGACGTGGCGCTCGGGTCCATCGAGCGGAGCGCCGCGCGCACGCGGTAGCGGTTGACGCGGTTCGCGCGCGCCCCCGCGTTGCCGAAGCCGAGCACGATGACGGCCTCGCGGCCCACCGTGCCGTCGGGCCGGCCGGGGGAGATGCCGAGCCCGCGCGTGCTGGCGGCCCGGTGGATCCCCTCGCTCGCCAGGAGCACCGCGGCGACGGCGGCGCCGAGCGCGGCCGGCAGCGCGACGAGGATCCGGCGGGTGCGCATGCGCCCAGGCTACGGGCGCGGTCGGCGGCCGGCGGGCGGGCGGTGCGGCGGGCGGGCGGTGCGGCGGCGCGGCTGCCCGATCACCCGGTTCCCGTCAGCCGGCGCGGGCCGCCTTCACGTACGCGACGACCGCGTTGGCGTGCCCGTGCCCGAGCCCGTGCTCGGCCTTCAGCCAGGCGACCGCCTGCATGTGCGGCTCCACGTCGAGCCGCTCGTCGGCGAGGTCGATCCAGTGCTGCACGGGCTGCCCGTGCGCCTTCTCGATGCCCGGGAAGTAGGAGGCGGGCCCCTTCGCCTTCTGCCCCTCGGGCGGCGGGGGCGGGGCGACGATGCCGTGCGCGTTCATGCTGCGACGGTACCGGCGGGGCGCGGCGAAGGCCAGGGGCGATCCCGCCGCGGAGCGCCTCGGCTGCTGCTGCCGCTGCTGCCGCTCCTGCCCGGTGTCAAGGGGGAAGACTGTTGCCCACCCGAGGAATAGTGTCGGGATCGTCGAGCCGCACCTGGACCCCGTGCCGGCTCGCCAGGACGCCGGCCTCCCCGGCGCGAGACGGCACGAGGGTCCCATGCACACCACCACCAGCATCCGCATCGACGGGGAGCGATTCCTCCTCGCCGACGGACAGGACGTGGAGGCGCTGAAGGCACGCCTCGTCGAGGCGGTCACCGGCGGCGCGCGCTTCGTGGAGTTCGACGGCGTCGGCCGGGTGCACGTCGCCGTCCTCGTCACGTCCCGCTCGGTCGTGCGCCTCGAGGTGCACGAGCGGGGGGACGACCTCGACGGCCCGCTGGAGCTCCCGGTCGACGTCGACGTCGACCTGTACTCGTACGGCTGAACCGGGCGGCCGTCCGCGCGGGCGCGCGGCAGGCGGCCTCCCGTCCGCCGCGTGGTTCAATGGTCCGGTCTCCTCCGGGAGGGCCTCCCGCGGGGGGCGCGGCGGTGGGGCTCGCCGTCCCCGAACCTCGGCATCCCGTCGACGACGGTCCCTGTCTCACGGCATCGCCATGCCAGCCGAGATGGGAGACCCGCATGACCCACGACCGTCCGCACGCCGCCCGACCGGCCGCACCCCGGCCTCCCCGCGAGCGGCCGCCGCGCCCCGTCCACCTGCGCTGGTCGTCGCTCGGCCTCGTCGCCCTCGGCGGCGCCGTCGGCACGGGGATCCGCGAGGCGCTCGCCCTCACCTGGCCGGCGCCCGCGGGCGGCCTGCCGGTGACGATCCTCGTGATCAACGTCGTCGGCGCCTTCGCGCTCGGCGCGCTCCTCGAGGCGCTCGCCCTCCGCGGCCCCGACGAGGGCCGCCGCCTGGCCGTCCGGCTGCTGGTCGGCACGGGCGTGCTCGGCGGCTTCACCACCTACAGCTCGCTGGCCACGGACGCGGCCGCGCTCACGGGATCCGCGCTCGGCACGGCGCTCGCCTACGCTGCGCTCTCGCTGGTCGTCGGCGCGGCCGCGTCGCTGGCCGGGATCGCGGCGGGCGGCGCCCTGCACCGGCGCCGGGCGTCGGGCCGCGGGACGGGAGCGGCGTCGTGAGCGGCCCGCTCGTGTTCGCCCTGATCTGCGTGGCCGGCGGCATCGGAGCAGCCCTCCGCCTGCTCGTCGACGGCGCCGTGAAGGGCCGCGTGGGCGCCGGGTATCCGTGGGGCACGACCGTCATCAACGTCACCGGGTCCTTCGGCCTGGGCCTCCTGGCCGGGGCGGCCGCGCACGCGGGGCTCCCGCACGACCTCCTGCTGATCCTCGGCGGCGGCCTGATGGGCGGCTACACGACCTTCAGCACCGCCAGCCTCGAGACCGTCCGCCTGGCGCAGGCCGGCCGGCTGGGCGCGGCGCTCGCGAACGGCCTCGGGATGCTCGTCGCATGCATCGCGGCGGCGGGGCTGGGGCTCGCGCTGGGCGCGGGGCTGTGACCGCGCTGCGGCGGGCGCTCGCCGGGGACCTCGTCGACCTGCGCGCGTTCCTCCGGGCAGCGGACCTCACCGTCGACGGCCTCGACGCGCCCGGCGCGGGCTTCTGGGTCGAGCGGGACGGGGACGGCCGCGTCGTCGGCAGCGCGGGTCTCGAGCTCGGCGCCGGAGGCCGGCACGCGCTCGTCCGCAGCGTGGCGGTGGATCCGGCGCTGCGGTCGTCCGGACGCGGATCCGCGCTCGCCCGGCACGCCCTCGCGGAGGCGGAGGCCGCCGGCGCCGAGCGCGCCTGGCTCTTCTCGCGGCGCTCGGGTCCGTTCTGGCGCGGCCTCGGCTTCGCGGAGGCCGACCGGGACGCGCTCGCCGCGGCGCTGCCGGAGGCGCACCAGGTCGTCGCCTTCCGCGCCAGCGGGCAGCTCGCCCGCGAGGTCGCGTGGTCCCGGGTGCTCGGGGCGGGGACCACGCCCCCGCCTAGGCTCGCGGGATGAGCAGCGCGGAACCCGACCACGAGCCCGAGCCCGTCTGGAGCACCACCGACCGGCGGGACCTGCACCGCGGCCGCGTCGTGCTCGTCGACCACGGGGTGCTGCTGCCCGACGGGTCGACGTCGCGCTACGAGGTGGACGAGAGCGTGCCGTACGCGGTCGCGACCCTCGTGGTCGACGGCGACCACGTGCTGCTCTCGCGCCAGTACCGGTACCCGCTCGGCCGGTGGATCCTCGACCTCCCCGGCGGCGCGGGCGACGCCTCCGAGCAGCCCGCCGACGCCGCCCGCCGCGAGCTCGAGGAGGAGCTCGGCCTCGTCGCGACGGAGATCCGCCCGCTGCGCACCTACGCCGTGAACCCGGGCCGCGCGTCGTGGCTCGTGCACGTGTTCGCCTGCACCGCGCCGACCACCGCGGGCGTCGCCGACCGCTCCGACCCGTCCGAGCAGGTGCGCCTCGTGCGGATGCCCGTCGTCGAGCTGGACGCGCTCATCGCCGCGGGCGGGATCGAGGACCCGACCCTCCTCATCGCCCGCGCCGCCGCCGCGGAGCAGGGGCTGCTGCCGCCGGTGGGGGCGGCCGTCCGCTGAGCCGCCGCCGCTCTCCCGCCGCCGCTGCCGAAGCGACCGCGCACGCGCCGACGCCGCGACCCCGCGCGAGCGGTGGCCACGGCGCGGACGCGCGACGGACGGGCGTCAGCGCCGGTCGACCGTGATGTCGCCCATCGTCGCCGAGAGGACGTACCGACGCGTCGCGTCCGCGTCGCTGCCGACGGCGTTCGACACCTGGCCCATCACCGTCTCGGTCGTGATGGCGTAGGCGCCCTCGGGCAGCAGGATCCGCTGCTCGCCGGCCGTCGTCTCCACCCGCATCGAGGTGGGCGCCGTCGCGAGGTCGAGCTCGGTGTCGCCCGCGCCGCTCGTGGCGCGCACCTCGCCGGACACCCGGAGGCCGTCGGCCGTGAGGTCGCCCGCGCCGCTCTCGACCTCGAGGTCGGCGACGCTGCCGGAGAGGCGCACCTCGCCCGCGCCGGAGTCGACGTCCACGTCGCGGAAGTCGCCGGCCACGACGATCCCGCCCGCGGCCGTCGAGACGTCGACGTCCATGCCGGCGCCGCCGGTCCCCGCGGGCACCTGCACCACGAGCTCGGCGCCGGGCGACGAGCCGAACGGCAGGTCGAGGATCCCCCACGAGGGGTTCCGCAGCTCCACCTCGAGCTCGCCGTCGTGCACCGCGTGGGTCTCGCGGAGGGCGGACCCGCCGGAGCGGAAGACGATGCGCGTCGCGTCGACGTCGGCCTGCTCGACCCGCACGTCGGCGGCGGACGCGTCGATCGACACGCTGGCGAAGGGCTCGGTCACGGTGCTGGTGCGCGAGCGGTCGCCGCGGTCGAGGCCCGCGACGACCTGCAGGACGACGAGCGCGAGGAGCGCCACGAGGGCGACGGATCCGACCGCGACGAGCACGGTGCGGAGCGTCCGCGGCCGGCGGGGCGCGGGCGGGCTGGGCTGGGCGGGCGGACCCGCGGGGGCGATGGTGGTCATGGCGGCCTTCTGTCGGAGGAGGAGCGGGAGGAGCGGGAGGTCGGAGGCGGGAGCGGCGGATCAGCCGCGCGGGTCGGCGGCGCGCGCCAGGTACCGCAGGACGGCGAGCACGCGGCGGTTGCCGGTGCTCTCGGGCGGGAGGTCGAGCTTCGTGAAGATGGCGGAGACGTGCTTCTCGACCGAGCTCTCGGAGATGTGCAGGGCGCCGGCGATCGCGCTGTTCGAGCGACCCTCGGCCATCAGCTGCAGCACCTCGGCCTCGCGCGGCGACAGGGCGTCGACCCCGTCGGAGCGGCGGGAGCGCACCACGATCTGCGCCACGACCTCCGGGTCGAAGACCGTGCCGCCCGCCCCGACCTCGGCGACGGCGGCGAGGAACTCGTCCACCTCCGCGACCCGGTCCTTGAGCAGGTAGCCGAGGCCGGCCGAGTTCGAGGCGATGAGGTCGGCGGCGTAGCGCTCCTCCACGTACTGGGAGAGCACGAGCACGGCCGCGTCGCGGTCCTGCGCCCGGATGAGGACCGCGGCGCGGATCCCCTCGTCGGTGAAGGTCGGCGGCATGCGCACGTCGACGATGGCGAGGTCGGGGCGCTCCCGGTCGACGGCCGCGAGCAGCGCGGCGGCGTCGTCGACGGCGGCCACGATCTCGTGTCCGGCGTCGGTGAGGAGGCGCTCGAGGCCCGCTCGGAGGAGGACGGAGTCCTCGGCGATCACAATGCGCACGGGACCTCCACGGTCACGTCGGTCGGGCCCCCGAGGGGGCTCGAGGTGGTCAGGGTGCCGCCGGCGGCGCGCACCCGGTCGTGCATGCCGCCGAGGCCGCCGCCGGGGTTGCCGTCGCGGGTGGCCCCGCCGCGGCCGTCGTCGGAGATCACGGCGCGGATCCCGCCGGGCACCTCGTCGACGGCCACGGAGCAGCGGGACGCGCCCGAGTGCTTCGCCACGTTGGTGAGGGCCTCGGCGACGGCGAAGTACAGCACCGCCTCCACCTCCGGGCGGGGCCGGGCGGAGAGGTCCACCCGGACGGTCGTGGGCACGGCGTTGCGGGACGCGACGGCGGAGAGGGCGGCGTCGAGGCCGCGGTCGGTGAGCACGGCCGGGTGGATCCCGCGGGCCAGCTGCCGCAGCTCCGTGATGGAGTCCTTGGCGTCGCGGTGCGCCTGGTCGAGGAGCTCGCGGGCGGCGGCGGGATCGCTGTCCATGCGGGCGCGGGCCATGCCGAGCGTCATCGCCAGCGCCACGAGCCGGGGCTGGACCCCGTCGTGCAGGTCGCGCTCGATCCGCAGCCGCTCGGTCGACGCGGCGTCCACGGCGCCCTGCCGGGCGTCCGTCAGCGTGTCGACCCGGCTCTCGAGCGCGGCCGTCCGGCTCGTGCCGAGGAGGGCGGGGGAGACCGCGCGGTCGAGGGATCCGGCGCCCCACACGTAGAGGACCAGCAGCGCCGTCAGGAGCACCGCCGTGATGGTCGCGGCGAGCCCGCCCCCGGGGACGGCCGGCAGCTCGCCCGACCCGACCGCGGCCGCGAGCTGCGGCACGGCGCCGAAGAGCGTGACGAAGACGAGGCCCAGCACCATGCTCAGCGCGTGGTGCAGCAGCTGCCGCCACGTCACCGGGTCGACGAGGTCGAGGAGCGGCTGCGTCAGGTGGCGCCACGCGCTCGTGACCGTCGTCCGCTTCCGCACGGGCGGGGTGATGGCGATGTCGTGCACCGCGGCGGTGCGGGCCCGCTCGACGACGCCGATGCCGCGGATCAGCACGGCGGTGGCGGCGAGCACGAGCACGCCGATGCCGGCCGCGGGCAGGGTGCCGACCCCCGTCGACAGCAGGGTGACGAGGATCACGACCCAGGCGAGGCCGAGCACGGCGTCGATCAGCAGGTCGACGGCGGAGGTCCAGAGGACGGTCACGGTGTTCACGTGTCTCACCGTATGGGGACGCATTTCCCCAGGCGATGGAGGTGGCCGCCCGACCTGGTGGGGGACAGCCCCCACCCCTGTCAGCCGAGCACGACGACCGCGCACCCGAGCAGGTACCCCGCCTGGACGGCGGCGCGCAGGGGGAGCGGCGTGGTCGGGGCGGCCGGATGGCGCCGACCGCCGGCCGCGCGCACGTTAGCCGGGAGCACCGCGACGAGCAGGATCGCGAGGCCGATCGCGGCCGGCGTGCGCAGCGGCGGGATCAGCAGGCCGATCGCCCCCGCGACCTCCAGCAGGCCCGTGGCGGTGACGACGAGGTCCGCGCGCGGCACGCGGGGCGGCACGATCGCGATCAACCCGCTGCATCGGGGCTCGACGAAGTGCGCGCTCGCGGCCAGGGCGAATCCGGCGGCGAGGCCGATCGCCACGGCGGGCGGCCAGGCGTCGAGCGCCGGGACCGCGAGGCCGAGGAGCCGCGCCGCGAGGGTGACGACCACGGCGACCGCGAAGGGGATCACGTCGGCTCCGGGAGCTCGCGGGTCGCGGTCATGGCGGATCTCCTCGTGCGGGTGCGGCGGGACGTCCCAGTCGAGCACGTCGGACGTCTCGACGCCAGGCCGCGTCCCGTCCGGCGCGCCGTCGCCCGCCGCCGCCCGGGTCCCGCCCGCAACGTTTCCGGTTAACCGCTTTACACGACCCCTGATCCGGTGTTAGCGTCGCCGCCATCGGGTACGCGACGACGCCACCCGGATGCGTGCGAGCTGGCGGATCACGGTGTCGTCGCGACCCGGACCCACCGCCACCTCAAGGAAGAGACCACGCGATGTCCCCTCGATCCACCGCCCGCCGCCGCCTCGTCGGCGCCGCCGCCCTCGCGGCCGCCTTCCCCCTCGTGCTCGCCGGCTGCTCCGGCGGCGGCGGAGGCGGATCCTCCTCGGGCGGCAGCGCCTCGGAGATCACCGTCACCGACTACTACAACGAGGGCAACGACGACGCCGTCATCGGCGACACCCTCGCGAAGTGCGGCGAGTCGCTCGGCGTCACCATCAAGCGCACGTCGATCCCCGGCTCGAGCCTCATCCAGAAGGTGCTGCAGCAGGCCTCCTCGCGCACCCTCCCCGACGTGCTGATGCTCGACAACCCCGACCTCCAGCAGATCGCCGCGACCGGCGCGCTCGCCCCGCTCGAGGACTTCGGCATCTCCACCGACGGCTACGCGAAGGGCGTCGTCGACGCCGGCACCTACGAGGGCAAGACCTACGGCCTCGCGCCCACCGTGAACACGATCGCGCTCTTCTACAACGTGCAGATGCTGGCCGACGCGGGGATCCAGCCGCCCACCACGTGGGACGAGCTGAAGACCGCGGCCGCCGCGCTCAAGGACGGCGACCGCTACGGCATCGCGATGGACGCCAACGCCACCTACGAGGGCACCTGGCAGTTCCTGCCCTTCATGTGGTCGAACGGCGGCGACGAGAAGGACATCGCCACCCCCGAGACCGCCGAGGCGCTGCAGCTCTGGACCGACCTCGTGAAGGACGGGTCGGCCTCGCAGAGCGTCGTCAACTGGACCCAGTCCGACGTCAACGACCAGTTCATGGCCGGCAAGACGGCGATGATGATCAACGGCCCGTGGCAGATCCCCGCGCTCACCGAGTCGGGCGTCGAGTACGGCATCGCGAAGCTCCCCGCGCCCACCGCCGGCGGCACCGCCGTCGCCCCGCTGGGCGGCGAGGTGTGGACCGTGCCGCAGACCGGCGACAAGGAGAAGCAGGCCACGGCCGCGAAGGTCGTCGAGTGCTTGAACTCCGATGAGAACCAGCTCGACATGGCCACCAAGCGCTTCACGATCCCGTCGAAGACCGCCGTCGCCACCGAGTTCGGCCAGCAGGTGCCCGAGGAGCAGGTGTTCGTCGACCTCGTCGCCGACGCCCGCGCCCGCACCGGCCAGCTCGGCGAGGAGTGGCCGAAGGCCGCCACCAAGATCTACACGGCCGTGCAGTCGGCGCTGACCGGCCAGTCCTCCCCGGAGGACGCGCTGAAGAACGCCGAGCAGGGCTGATGGCGACGACCGCCGTCCCCGCCCGCCCGACCGCGCAGGCGGCCGGGCGGGCCCGGGGCGCCGGGGTCGCGGCCGAGGCGTCGCGACCCGGTCCCCGCCGTCCCCGCTTCAGGTGGGAGCGCTTCTTCCAGGCGATGTTCCTGGTGCCGGCGGTCGTCTACCTCGTGCTCTTCTTCGGCTTCCCGGTCGTGAAGAACATCGTCATGAGCTTCCAGGAGTACACGACGACCACCTTCTACACGGGCGAGGCGCCGTGGGTCGGGTTCGCGAACTACGCGTCCGTGCTCTCGTCGGGGATCTTCTCGACGGCGCTGCTCAACACGTTCCTCTTCACCGCCGGGTCGATCCTCGGCCAGTTCGTGATCGGCCTCGTGCTCGCGCTGTTCTTCCGCCGCTCGTTCCCGCTCAACGGGCTGCTGCGGGCGCTGCTGCTCCTGCCGTGGCTGCTGCCGCTCATCGTCTCGAGCGCGGTCTGGAAGTGGATCCTCGACCAGGACTCGGGCGTGCTCAACCAGTTCCTGCTCGGCGCCGGCGTCGTGCAGGACCCGGTGCCCTGGCTCACGAGCCCGGCCTTCGCGCTCATCACGGTGATCGCGGTGAACGTGTGGATCGGGATCCCGTTCAACACGACCATCCTCTACGGCGGCCTGCAGGACATCCCGCCGGAGCTGTACGAGGCCGGCTCCCTCGACGGGGCCACCGGCTGGAAGGGCTTCCGCCACATCACCTGGCCGCTGCTGCGCCCCGTGGTCGGCGTGGTGCTCGTGCTCGGCGTCGTCTACACGATCAAGGTGCTCGACATCATCCTCGGCCTCACGAACGGCGGGCCCGCGAACGCGACGCAGACCATCGCGACGCAGTCGTACACGCTCTCGTTCCAGCAGTTCGACTTCGGGTCGGGCGCCGCCCTCAGCAACATCCTCATCGCCATCTCGGCGGTGTTCGCGGTGGTCTACCTCCGCGCGAACAGGAAGGCCGTCGATGAGTGACACCGCCGCCCGCGTCGCCCCGGCACGCGCCGCGTCCCGTCCCGCCCTGCCGCGCCCGGTCGGGTCGCGGAAGCCGCGCGCCGACCGCAGCTGGATCTCCACGGTCGTCGGGGTCGTGATCCTCGCCCTGATGCTCTTCCCCGTCTACTGGATGATCAACATCTCCCTGCAGCCCGCGGGCCCCGCCATCCAGGCCGCGTGGTTCCCGTTCGAGGCGCAGTTCGAGGGCTACGCGACGGCGCTCTCGGAGCAGGGGCGGGCGCTCGGCACGAGCCTCGTGATCGCGCTCGGCAGCGTGGTGCTCAGCCTCGCCATCGCGACCCCGGCGGCCTACGCGCTGGCGCAGTTCAAGTTCAGGTGGATCAACGCCGTGCTCTTCGGGATCCTCATCTCGCAGATGATCCCGGGCATCGTCGTCGCCAACGCGCTCTACGCCGCGTACAACGACGTGGGGCTGCTGAACTCCATCCCGGGCCTGATCCTCGCGGACTCCACGGCCGGCATCCCGTTCGCGATCCTCATCATGCGGGCGTTCATGGCCAACATCCCGCCGTCGATCATCGAGGCTGCGAAGGTGGACGGCGCCGGGAACTTCCGGGCCTTCCGCTCGATCGTGCTGCCGGTGAGCCTCAACGCCGTGATCACCGCCGGGCTCTTCACGTTCCTCTTCACCTGGAGCGACTTCCTGTTCGCGCTCACGCTCACGACCACGGACGACGTGCGCCCCATCACCCTCGGGATCTACCAGTACATCGGGACGTACACCGCGGACTGGAGCACGGTGATGGCGACGGCCGTGCTCGCGTCGCTCCCCGCGATCGTGCTGCTCCTCGCGGCGCAGCGCTTCATCGCGGCGGGCGCGACGGGCGGCGCGGTCAAGTGATCCGCCTCCCGCGCGCCCGCGCCCCCGACGGCGCCGCCGCCGTCCCCGTCACCCGCACCACCCCATGAGAAGGAAGACCATGACCGACACCACCACCCCGCTGCGCGTCACCGTCTGGGGCGAGAACCGCCACGAGCAGATCGAGCAGCACGTGCAGGAGCGCTACCCGACCGGCATGCACGGCGCCGTCGCCGAGGGCGTGCAGGAGAACCTGCCCGACGCGCACGTCGAGATCGCGACCATGGACCAGCCCGAGCACGGCCTCACCGAGGAGCTGCTCGCCCGCACCGACGTCCTCACCTGGTGGGGCCACGCCGCCCACGGCGAGGTGGACGACGAGATCGTCGAGCGCGTGCACCGCCACGTGCTCGCCGGGATGGGCCTCATCGTGCTGCACTCCGGCCACTGGTCGAAGATCTTCACGAAGCTGATGGGCACCACGTGCACCCTGCGCTGGCGCAGCGAGCACGACCGCGAGCTGGTCTGGACCGTGAACCCGCAGCACCCCATCACGCGCGGCGTGCCGAACCCCATCGTCATCGACGAGCAGGAGATGTACGGCGAGTACTTCGACGTGCCCACGCCCGACGAGCTCGTCTTCATCTCCGGCTTCACCGGCGGCGAGGTGTTCCGCAGCGGCATGACCTACCGCCGCGGCTTCGGCCGGATCTTCTTCTTCTCGCCCGGAGACCAGGACTTCCCCGTCTACCACCACCGGGACGTCCGCCGCGTGATCGCGAACGCCTGCGAGTGGGCGCGACCGGATCGCGAGCGCGAGACGCCCACGCTGCTGCGCTACGAGTCGGGCGAGTTCTTCCAGGGCGCCGACTACGCCGGGGCGCTCGAGCGATGACCGACGGCGAGCGGCGCGCGGGCGCCGACCACCGGATCGTCGCGCCCTCCGGCGGCGCCCGCCTCCGGGTCGTGCAGGTCGGCGCGGGCGGCATGGGCCAGGCGTGGCTGGCGACCATCGCGGAGGATCCCGACGTCGAGCTCGTGGGCGTCGTCGACCTCGACGCGCGGGCCGCGGAGGCCGGCGCAGCCGCGCACGGGGCCACCGCGGAGTGGTCCACCGACCTCGGCGAGATCATCGAGCGGGTGCGGCCCGACGCGGTGGTCGACGTCACCATCCCGCGGGCGCACCACCCCGTCACCACGCAGGCGCTGTTCGCCGGGATCCCGGTGCTCGGCGAGAAGCCCGTCGCGCTGACGGTCGCCGAGGGGCTGTCGCTCGCGGCGGCGGCCGAGATCACGGGCGAGCTGTTCATGGTCAGCCAGTCGCGCCGGTACAACGACCACCTCGTCGCGCTCCGGCGGCGGGCGGCCGACCTCGGCGGCGTCGGCATCGTCACCACCGAGTTCTTCAAGGCCCCGCACTTCGGCGGGTTCCGCGAGGAGATGGACGACGTGCTCCTGCTCGACATGGCCGTGCACCAGTTCGACGCCGTGCGGTACCTGCTCGACGCGGATCCCGTGAGCGTCTACTGCGAGTCGTACAACCCGGCGTGGAGCTGGTACCGCGGCGACGCCGGCGCCACCGCCGTCTTCACGTTCGAGGGCGGCGTGCGCTACGTCTACACGGGCAGCTGGTGCAGCCCGGGCGCGGAGACGTCGTGGAACGGATCCTGGCGGGTGAGCGGCGCGCACGGCACCGCGCTCTGGGACGGCGACCACGACCCGACGAGCGAGATCACGGACGCGCCCGACGGGCCGCCCGCGGAGCCCGAGCCGGCGGAGTCGGTGGGCGTCGAGATCGCCGGGTCGCTCCGCGCCTTCGTGCGCGCGCTGCGCACCGGCGAGCGGCCGCACGGCGAGGTGCACGGCAACGTGATGAGCCTCGCGATGGTGGAGGCCGCGATCGAGTCGAAGGACACGGGCACGCGGCTCGCGATCGACGACGTGCTCGAGCGCGCGCACGCGACCGCGCTCGCCGACGAGCGGCGCGACGACGTGCGCGCGCGGCTCGAGGAGTGGCGCGACCGGGGCGTGCGCGAGGCGCTGCAGGGGCCGCCGGCGTCCGGGGATCCGGCGGGCGTCGCGGCCGTCGCCCGCCCGTCCGCCGCCGGGTAGCCTCGTCGGGTGGGGATCCAGTGACCGGGCACGAGACGGGCGACGCCGTGGGCGCGCCCGAGCCCCTCGCACCGGTCGCGGATCCCGCCCGGGCCGTCCCGCTCGCGCCGGATCCCCGCTCCCGCGGCACCACGCCCGACCACGTGCGCCGCTCCAACCTCGCGACCGTGCTGCAGATCGTGCACGAGACCGGGCCGGCGTCCCGCTCCGAGCTGACCCGCGAGACGGGCCTCAACCGCTCCACCATCGCCGCGCTCGTGGGCGAGCTGCAGGAGCTGGGCCTCGTCGTGGAGTCGGAGCCGCCCGGCACCAACCGCGTCGGCCGGCCGAGCCCCATCGTGTCGGCGGATCCGCGCGTGGTCGTCTTCGCGGTCAACCCCGAGATCGACGCGGTCACGGTGGGGCTCGTGGGCCTCGACGGGGTCGTGCAGCAGCGCGTGCGCCGCGACACCGACGGGATCCCCACGGCCGCGCGGGCCGCCGAGCTCGCGAGCGCCATCATCGCGGAGATCCGTGCCGACCTCCGCGCCACCCGGCCCGACGCGCGCGTGCTCGGCATCGGCGTCGCCGTGCCCGGCCTCGTCCGCTTCGACGGCGGGCTCGTGCGCCTCGCGCCGCACCTCGGCTGGGTCGACGAGCCGTTCGCCGCCCTCCTCGCGGAGGCCACCGGGCTCCCGGCGCTCGCCGCCAACGACGCGAGCCTCGCGGCCGTCGCGGAGGGGCGCTTCGGATCCGGCCGCGACGTCGACGACCTCGTCTACCTCAACGGCGGCGCGTCGGGCGTCGGCGGCGGCGTGCTCATCGGCCGGCGCCCGTTCGGCGGCGCGGAGGGCTACGGCGGCGAGCTCGGCCACACGCTCGTCGACTCCGGCGGCGAGCTCTGCCACTGCGGCGCCGTCGGGTGCCTGGAGACGACCGTCGGCCAGGACGCGCTGCTCGAGGTCACGGGCCTCCCGCGCGCCCGCGCCGACGAGCTCGGCGAGGTGCTCGCGGCGGCGCTGGAGGCGGGCGACGCCGCCGTCACCCGCGAGGTCGAGCGGCAGATCGACAACCTCGCGGTCGCGCTGCGCAACGTCGTGAACATCTTCAACCCGTCGCTCGTGGTGCTCGGCGGCTTCCTCGGGTCGCTGCACGCGGCGGATCCCGACCGGATCCTCGCCCGCGCCACCGCCCAGGCGCTCCCCGGCGCGCGCGAGGCCCTGCGGATCCGCCGGGCGGCCCTCGGTCCCGACCGGCTGATGATCGGCGCGGCCGAGCTGGCGTTCGCGCGCGTGCTCGTGGACCCGTCGGGCGTGGCCCGCGAGGCGGCGGCGGACGCGGAGCGCACTTCCGCGTGAGCCGCCTGCCCGGGCTGCTGCGCGACCTCGCCGGCTGACCTCGCCGCGTGCCCCGAGCTGGGGCGCGCAGCACGGCGCCCGGGCCCGTACCGTCGGGGCATGCCCTCCACCCCGCGTCCGCTCTGGGACGCCGCCGCCGCGCTGCTGCTCACGGCCGCCGTGCTCGCGGTCGGCGTGTGGTCGGGCGGCTGCAGCACCTTCGCCGGCATGGCGCCGCGGTGCTGGGCGGGGCCGAGCCTCGGCTGGCCCGTGGCGATCCCCGTGGCCGTCGTCTGCGCATCGCTCGCGGCGCTCTGCATCCGCCGAGCGCGACGCGCGAACCCGCCGGACCGGACGCCCGCCCGCTCCCGGGACCGCGAGCGGTAGGACCCTGCCGCTGCCGCTGCCGCTGCCGCTGCCGCTGCCGCTGCCGCTGCCGCTGCCGCTGCCGTTGCCGCCCCGCCGGCCCGCGTGCCCCTGGGGGCGCACCGTGTCATCCCCGCGGCGTACGCGACGACGCGTCCGATCTGGTCCTCCCGGTCGTCCCGGCGCGCGGAGCCCGCCGCGAGGCTCGAGGTGCCGAGCAGAGGAGGGCACATGATCGAGGCATCCGGCCTGACCAAGGACCACCCGGGAGGACGCGCGGTCGACCACGTCGACTTCACCGTCCGACCCGGATCCGTCACGGGGTTCCTGGGGCCGAACGGCGCCGGGAAGTCCACGACGATGCGCATGATCGTGGGCCTCGACCGGCCCACGTCCGGCCGCGTCACCGTCAACGGGCGGGCGTACGCCGAGCACCGGGCGCCGCTCGGGGAGGTGGGGGCGCTGCTCGACGCGACGGCCGTGCACGGCGGCCGCACCGCGCGGGCGCACCTGCTCTCGCTGGCGGCGACGCACGGGATCCACCCCCGCCGGGTCGACGAGGTCCTCGAGATGGCGGGCCTCGCGAGCGTCGCGCGCCGCCGCGTCGGCACGTTCTCCCTCGGGATGGGCCAGCGCCTCGGCATCGCCGCCGCGCTCCTCGGCGACCCGCGGACCCTGATCCTCGACGAGCCCGTGAACGGGCTCGACCCGGAGGGCGTCCTCTGGATCCGCACGCTGCTGCGCGGGCTCGCCGCCGAGGGCCGCACGGTGCTGCTGTCGTCGCACCTGATGAGCGAGATGGCCCTCACGGCCGACCACCTGCTGATCCTCGGCCGCGGCCGCGTGATCGTCGACGCCCCCACCCGCGACGTCGTGGAGCGCGCGCAGACCCGCGTCGTCCGCGCCCGGACCCCGATGCGGGCGGAGCTCGAGCGCGCGCTCGCCGGTCGGCCCGGCGTCGGCGTGGTCGCGGTGGAGCACGACGTGCTCGACGTGTCGGGGCTGGACGCGCCGGGCATCGCCGCCGCCGCGTCCGCCGCGGGCGTGGCCCTCCACGGGCTCGCACCCGTCCCGGTCTCCCTCGAGGAGGCCTACATGCAGCTCACGGCGGGGGAGGTCGAGCACCGCTCCGCCGCATCCGCCACCGCCCACGACGCCCCCACCGGAGGACGAGCATGACCGCACCCACCCCGCAGCAGGGCGGATCCGCCGCCCGCGCCGTCGCGCACCATCCGGCCGTCCGGCCGGTCACCTTCCGCCGCATGGTCGCCGGCGAGCGCATCAAGATCGGCTCGCTCCGCTCCACCTGGTGGATCCTCCTGCTCGGCACCGCGGTCGTCCCCGCCTTCGCGGTCTCCCGCGTCATCAGCATCGCGGGCGTCCCGGAGGCGGTCGGCTCCGCGGGCATGGTCGGCGCGGCGTACGTCACGGGCGGCGTCGCGCTCGCCCAGCTGGCCTTCGCGGTGCTGGGGGTGATGGTCGTGGCGGGCGAGTACGGATCCGGCCAGATCCGCACCACGCTCACGGTCACGCCGACGCGCGTCCGGGCGCTGCTCGCGAAGGCCGTCGTCCTGGTGCTGGTCGTCGTGGCCGCGTCGACCGTCGCGGTGCTCGCGGCCTGGGCCGCCAGCGCGCCCTGGTTCGGCGCGACCGGCATGTCCGTCGACCTGCGGCGCGAGGAGGACGCCCGGCTCATCCTGGGCACGCCCCTCTACCTCGGCGCGGTGGCCGCGCTCGCGTTCGGCATCGGCCTGCTCGTCCGCAGCGCGGCCGCGGGCATCTCGATCGTGGTCGGCCTGCTGCTCGTGGTCGAGAACCTCCTGGCCGCGATCCCGTGGGCGCCGCTGCAGTCCCTCGCGGCCCACCTGCCCTCGAGCGCCGGCAGCCGGCTGCTGCGGTCGGATGCGGTCGGCTCCGTGATCACCGTCGCGGACGGCACCGAGCTGTCGCCGTGGGGCGGGTACGGGGTCATGCTCCTCTGGGTGCTGGGGGTGCTCGCCGTGGCGACGGCGCTCCTCCGGCGCCGGGATGCGTGACGGCGGCGCCGGGGCCGTCGCGGCCGGCCGGCCCGTGGCGGCGACCTGCCAGAGTGGGACCGATGATCCAGGGGCGGGCGTGAGCGCGGGGCGGGGCGAGGCGCCGGACCTCGCCGGGCTGCAGGTGCGGCCCGTCGGCCCGGTCGGCCGGCTCCTCGCGCGGCGCCCCGCCGTCGGCGACGCGGCGCTCATCGCCTGCTTCGCCGCCTGGGCGCTCGTCACCGGCGTCGGCGCCGATTCGATGTACGCGCTGCACGTCCACCTCGGCTCCGAGCAGGTGCTCCGGATGCAGGCCGCGTCCCTCGCGCTGACGGCCGCCGGGTGCGCGCTCCTCGTGGCGCGTCGCAGGAGGCCCGTCGTCGTCGCGGCGGGCATGGCGGTCCTCGGGCTGGCGGCGCTGGCCCTCACCGGCGCGCCCTCGGGGATCGACCTCGGGCTCGCGCTCGCCCTGCACGCCGTCGCGGTCGCGCGCCGCCCGCTCGTGACCTGGGCCGTCCTCGTCCCCGCGGTCGCGGCGATGCTCACGGCGGCGCGGATCCTGCCCCTGCCGCTCCAGGTCGGCGCCGTGATGAGCGGCCTCTCGCCCGACACCGCGGCCGGCCCCGACCCGTTCCTCGGCGGATGGCAGCCCGTGGCCCTGCCCGTGCTGGTGCTCGCGCTCCTCGCCGTCGCCGTGGGCACCGGCGTCCGGAGCCGGCGGCTGCACCTCGCCCGCATCGTGGAGGCCGCCGAGGCGGTCGCGCGCGAGGCCGAGCAGCGCACCCGGCTGGCGGAGGCGGCGGAGCGCGCCCGCATCGCCCGCGAGATGCACGACGTCGTCGCGCACAGCATCTCGGTGATGGTCGCCCTCGGCGGCGGCGCGTCCATGGCGCTCGACTGGGCGCCGGACCGCGCCCGCCTCGCCCTCGACGAGCTCGTGGGGACCGGGCGGACGGCCCTCGCCGACATGCGGCGGGTCCTCGGGGTGCTGCACGACGCCCCGGCCGGCGCGTCCGACCCGGCCGGCGACGGCGCCGCCGCGGAGCCGTCGGTCGCGCCGCTCCCGGGCATCCGCGACCTCGCGCCGCTCCTCGACCGGTTCCGGCTGGCCGGGCTCCCGGTGCGCGCGACGGGGATCGCCGACGCCCGGCTCGCGCGCGCCGACGCCACGCTGCAGCTCGCGGTTCACCGCATCGTGCAGGAGGCGCTGACGAACGCGTTGCGGCACGCGCCCGGGACCGCCGGCGTCGAGGTGGCGATCCAGGCGCTCCCCGGCCGGATCGAGGTCGTCGTCGCCGACGAGGGCCCGGGCGTCCCCGTGGAGCGCACCCCCGGCTCGGGCCGCGGGGTGCTCGGGATGCGGGAGCGGGCGGCCGCGTTCGGCGGCACGGTGGACGCGGGCCCGCACGGCCGCGGCTGGGCCGTGCGCGCGGTGCTGCCCGTCGACGAGGAGGACGGACGATGACGAGGATCCTGCTGGTGGACGACCAGTCGCTGGTGCGGATGGGCTTCCGGCTCGTGCTGGAGAGCGCCCCCGACCTCGAGGTCGTCGGCGAGGCGGCCGACGGGCGCACCGCGATCGACCAGGTCGCCGCGCTCCGCCCCGACGTCGTGCTGATGGACGTGCGGATGCCGGGGGTCGACGGCATCGAGGCGACCCGGCGCATCGTCGAGGGGCACCCGTCCGTGCGCGTGCTCATCCTCACGACCTTCGACCTCGACGAGCACGCCTTCGCCGCCCTCCGCGCCGGCGCGAGCGGCTTCCTCCTCAAGGACGCGACGCCCGCGGAGCTGGCGTCCGCGGTGCGCGTCGTGGCCTCCGGCGACTCCGTGGTCGCCCCGCGCGTGACCCGGCGGATGCTCGAGATGTTCGCCGACGTGCTGCCCGTGGGATCCGCGCCGGCCGCCGCGGGCGTGCACCCCCGGCTCGCCGCCCTCACGCCGCGCGAGACGGAGGTGCTGCGCCGCGTCGCCGAGGGGCGCTCCAACGCGGAGATCGCGGGCGACCTGTTCCTCGCGGAGGCGACCGTGAAGACGCACGTCGGCCGGATCCTCGCCAAGCTCGGCGTGCGCGACCGGGTGCAGGCCGTGGTCCTCGCCTACGAGACGGGGCTGGTGCGCGCCGCGATCGAGTGACCCCTGTGGAGGCGGCGGGGTGCGCGCGCGGTCGCCTGCCTATGCTCACGGCGACCCGCCCACCCGAACCCCGATCGGATCCCCATGCCCCACCGCGCCCTGCTCGCCACGTCCGCGTTCGCCGTCTCCCTCGCCGCGCTCCTCGGCGCCGCCGCGCCCGCGCAGGCGTGCCCGCGCGACCCGGCGGAGCAGCGGGCGGTCACCGCCGTCGCGTCCGCCGCGCTCGACCGCCTCGAGATCGCCGACGACGTGGCCGCGTCGAAGTGGCTGTCGGGCAAGGCCGTGGCGGATCCCGCGCGCGAGCAGGCGGTCATCGACGCCACGGTCGCCGCGGCGGAGGCCGACGGGGTCGACCCGGTCGCGGCCGAGCGCATCATGCGGGCGCAGATCGAGGCGAGCAAGCAGGTGCAGGTCGCCCTCATCGCCCGCTGGCACGCGCACCTCGAGGAGGCGCCCACCACCGCGCCCGACCTCACCACGAGCGTCCGCCCGCGCATCAACGCGGTGGACGCGCGGCTCGTCCCGGCCGTCGGCGCCGCGCACGACGCGCTCGACGACCGGGCGTGCGGCCACCTCGTCACGGACGCCCGCGGCGAGCTCGGCCGCGGCCTCGACGACGCGCACCGCAAGGCCTTCCGCACCGCGCTCGCGACGGTCTGCACGCCGGCGTCCTGAGTCGGGCCGGGCGCCGACGGATCCGCGTCAGGTGCCCTGCCCGCGCGGCCCGGCCATGATCACCGCGACGCCGAGCAGGCAGATCACCGCGCCGGCCACGTCCCACCGGTCGGGTCGGTACCCGTCGACGACGGCCGCCCAGGCGAGCGAGCCCGCGACGAACACGCCGCCGTAGGCCGCGAGGATCCGCCCGAAGGACGCGTCCTCCTGCAGCGACGCGATGAACCCGTACGCGCCGAGCGCCATCACGCCGAGGCCGGCCCACCACCACGGCCGCCCCTCGCGCACCGCCTGCCAGACGAGCCAGGCGCCGCCGATCTCGGCGACCGCGGCGAGGGCGAACAGGATCACGGTGCGCAGCAGCATGCTCCGAGCATGGCCGACCCGACCCGACCCGACCCGGGCCGGGACGCGGCCCCGCGGGTCGGGCGGTCGGCGGCTCAGGCCGTCGACGCCACGTCCGCCGCGAACGCCGCCACGCGGGCGCCCAGGTCGTCGATGAGCCGCGCGGTCGCCGCCGCGGGGTCGAAGCCGAGGTACGGGATCGGGCGGGGCTTCCGCACGTTCGCGCTGCACTCGAAGTCGGCGCAGACGAGCGTGCCCACGGTGTTGCCGTTGCGTCCCGCCGCGCCGGCCCGGCGCGCGCCGTAGAAGACGACCGGGGCGGGCAGGCGCACGTCCTGGCACCAGGTGCATTGGGCGCGGGACCGCGGGGCGGTGCCGGCCTGCTGCAGCAGCACGCCGATCAGCTCGTCGCCGACGGGCGCGACCACGATCCCGCGCTGCGGCGACTTCGGGTCGCGCCAGCCGAGGAAGTCGAGGCGGTCCCAGCGGAGCTCGGCGAAGCCCTCGGGGAGGCGGATGTCGCGGGCCTCGCGCTGGGAGGCGTTGACGAGGGAGGAGCGGATGGCGGATTCGGTCAGGGGGAGCATGGGTGCCCTTCGTGCGGGGTCGCGGCGGGATGCCGCGGGGACGGGTGTCGTGGGGAGGCGGTCGGATCCCGCGGGATCGACGACGCGCCGGGTGCGGCCGGTCCGTGCGGGGCTCCGGCGGCGGATCCGACGACTACCTGGTGCCGACGGACGAGCCGCCGACGACCTCCCCACGCCCCGAGGGCGCCGCGCTGCTCGTGATGCTCACGCCGCCACCGTACCCCGGGTGGGGGAATCGTTCACGCGCTCGCGCCGGGCCAGACGTAGTCGAGGTCGTCGGGATCCTCCGGGAACGCCGGCCGGTACAGCTCCGGCGCCTTCGCCAGCAGCTTCGAGCGGTGGGAGAGGTGCAGCTCCGGGCGGCCCCACCACGGCGGCAGCTCGATGCGGCCCTCCGTGTAGGCGGCGAGGTCCTCGGGCACCTCGGCGATGATCGCGAGCGTCTTCTCGAAGCACGTGTCGGCGAACCCGCGGCGGGTCCACTCGGCGCACGTCGCCTCCTGGTACTCCATGAGCGCCGGCCGGTAGCCGCGCCACATCCGCGTGACCGGGTGGCTCTGCCAGCCGTAGCCCGCGACGGTGACGGCCTTCATCACCTGGAGCGTCTCGACGCGCTGCTTCCCGAGCCGCTTGTCGTCGAGCACGGCCATGCTCGCGGCGAGGTCCGGGTAGGGGAGGAACGTCTGCATCCGACCAGTCAACTCCGGTGGGGGCGGGGCGGGCGGTCGTGCGCGTCGGCTCAGCGCGACCAGGCGTACGGCGTCGTGGTGGAGCAGGCGACGAGGCCGGAGCGCTCGAGGATCGGGCGCGAGAGGTCGGTCGAGTCGCTGTGGACGAGGGTGCGGCCGGCCGCGAGCGCCGAGCGGGCGCGCGCCGCGGTGAGCGCGCGGTAGATGCCGCGGCCGCGCCAGCCCGCGCGGGTGACGCCGCCCCAGAGGCCCGCGAAGTCGGATCCGGCCACGGGCTGCAGTCGCCCCGCCGCGACGACCAGCCCGTCGGCCTCGGCGATCCACAGCTCCATGGCGGGGTCGGTCGCGACGCGGCGGAGGATCGCGTCGGCGTGGTCGGGGGTGACGGCACCGCCGAAGACCTCGTCCTGCAGGGCGCTCATCGCGCGCACGTCGGGCTCGGCCGTGATCCGCCGGAGCGCCACGCCCGCGGGCAACGGCACGTCGACGGCGAGGCCGCGCGCCTCGCCGAGCATGATCGTCTCGCGCTCCTCGGGCGTGAAGCCGTGCGCGCGGAGGATCCCGTCGAGCCCCGGCGCGCGGTCGTGCCCGCGGGTCTTCCACTCGACCGACGCGATCGCCGGATCGTCCCGGAACCGCGCGAGCGCCCGCGGCACGAGCTCGCCGAGCGCCGCCTCGTCGAGGCCGCCCAGGTCGGCGTAGGTGATGAAGCCGCGGCCCCCGGGGAACGTCGCGAGCAGCAGCGGCCCGAGCCGCCGCACGTCGAGCGCGTCGGTGGTCTCGGCGTCGGTGCGGAGCTGGGCGTCGTAGGCGGCGAGGAGGCGGGCGGCGGATGCGGGGTCGCGGGTCACCCGGCGATCCTCCCGCATCGCGGTGCGGGAGGGGGCGGCGGGGGCGCCCCGTCACGACCGGCGGCGCAGCTCCAGCACGCGCGCGGACGGGCCGCCCGCGATGGAGCCGACCGTGAGGATCCCGCGGGCGGCGTCCCACTCCGCGTCCCACGCCGCGAGCGCGCGCCCGAAGACGACGGCGACGTCGAGGCGGCGGCCGACGAGCGACGGGATCGCGAGGGTCGCGGTGCCGGCGTCGTCGCCGCGATCCCAGACCGTCACGACGACCGCGTCGCCGGAGTCGTGCGCGACGGCGACCCAGCGGTCGTCCGCCGCGGGGAGGCCGAGCGGCCAGAGCGGCAGCGCGCGGCCGCGGCCGTCGCGGAGGTCGTCGGCGGCGCGCGCGGCGTCGGCGACGAGGTCGCGCTGCGCGGGGGCGAGGCCGGCGATCCCGTCGAGGTCGTCGTGCACGCGCAGGCCGCCCGCGAGGCCGGTGGCGAGCGCGACGGCGCAGGCCTCGGGCGGCAGGCCGGTGAGCGCGGGGATCCGCACGGCCACGTCCTCCGGCGGCGTCGAGAGCGGGGCGGTCGCGACGGCGACCGGGTCGGCGAGGGGCGCGGCGGGGGCGGCGGCTCCGGGCGCGGCGTCGGCTCGCCCGGCGCGCGCGGCCCGGCGGGCGCGGGTCATCGCGGCGGCCGCGTCCTCGAGGTCGGTGCCCACGGCGACCAGCGTGGTCGCCGGCGCGGAGGAGGCGCCGGGGGCGAGCGGCGAGCCGGCGCCGTCGGGATCCGCCGGCCGGGTGAGCGCGAGGTGGCGGTCGCCCGCGTGCGCGCCGACCACCCAGCGCCAGGGGCCGTCGTGGGCGACCTCCCACATCCAGGCCACCTCCTGCCGGTCGGAGACGAGAGCGGCGACGGGCAGCAGGTCGCCGGTCGCGGACGTGCCGGAGACGGAGCGCGCGACGGCCGAGCGCGAGGGATCCGCGGCGTCCGCGTCCCGCAGCGCCCGCAGGGCCCACCGCTCGCCGCCCGAGCCCGACCCGGCGACGCGGCCCGCGACGAGCACCCAGTCGGCGGCGGGATCCGGCGCGTCGCCCTTGTCGAGGCGCACCCCGAGCGGCACGGCCCAGCCCGTGACCGCGGCGAGCAGCACGGGCGCGCCGGTGCCGTTCGTCACCACGGCGCTGCTGCGGACGGCGCCGTCGCGGCCGTGCAGGGTGACGGCGGCGCGGATGCCGTCGGGCGTCGCGGAGACGATCTCGAGGGTCGCGCCGTCGGGGGACACGGAGTGCGCGACGTAGCGGAGGTCGGCGCCGAGGGCCACGGGCTCGGACGCCTCACCGGGTCCGACGCGGTCGGCGACGAGCACCTCGACGAGCGGGACGGGGTGGGCGAAGTGGGTCTCGACGGATCCGGCGACCAGGCGCGTGAGCATCACGGGCCGGTCCGCGGAGCGGCGGAAGCGCAGCTCGAGTCGGCCGCTGCGCCAGACGAGGTCGTCGCGGCGGTCGTCCGGGGCGGCGCCCGAGCGGCCGTCGCGTCCCGCGGTGCGCACGCCGGCGGTGCCCGCGACGACGGAGGCGGTGGTCCCGGTCGGCGGCACGCGGCGGCCGGATCCGCGGTGGCGGTCGTCCGCGCGGGCCTCCGCGATCGCGGGGCAGGGCGCGGGAGCGGCCGCGGGGCGGGTCCGCAGCTCGACGAGCGGGGTGGGGGTCATCGTCGTCCTCCGTGTGCCGGGCGGATCGCTCCGCGTTCGCCATCGAACAGACCTTGCGCAACTCCGGGGGGAGCCGCGCGCGGCATCCGCTCATCATCCTCTGCGCCAGCGCGCGGGGGCAAGGGGAAGCAGGATCTCGATCCGGCAACGCTGCGAGGAGGAGTTGCGCAACTCGGCAGGCCGTCGCTCGGATAGGCTCCGCCCCATGGACAGCACGAACACGGCGCCCCGCCCGACGATGGCGCAGATCGCCGCGCGCGCCGGCACCACCGTCCCGACGGTCTCGAAGGTGCTCAACGGCGGCACGGACGTCTCCGAGGCGACCCGGGCGCGCGTGATGGCCGCCGCGCACGCCCTCGACTACCGCCGCCGTCCGCGCACCCGGGCGACCGCGGCGGACGCGCGCGCCACCCGTGTGGTCGACGTCGTGGTCGGGCACATCGAGGGCAGCTGGATCGGCCCGGTGCTGAGCGCGATCGAGGAGGAGGCGTCCGTGGCGGGCGTCGACCTCGTGCTGACGCGGGCGCGGCCCGACGGGGAGTGGATCAGCCGGCTGCTCCGCCGGCCGTCGCTCGGCGCGATCCTCGTGCTCGTCGACGCGACGCCCGCCCACCTGCACACGCTGACGACCGCCGGCATCCCGGTGGTCGCGATCGACCCGAGCACCCGGCCGCCCGCCGAGGTGGCGAGCGTCGGCGCCACGAACTGGGAGGGCGGGCGCATCGCCGCGGAGCTGCTGATCGCGCGCGGGCACACGCGGATCGGCGTCATCGGCGGCGTGAAGGCGCACCTGTTCGGCAGCGCGCGCATCGACGGCCTGATGACGGCGCTGCGCTCGGCGGGCATCGCCGTCCCCGACGCCCGCGTGGTCTTCTGCGACTGGGACCGGGAGCGCGCCCGCTCCGCCGCGGGCGCCATGCTCGCGGGCGCCGACCGCCCGACCGCGATCTTCGCCTGCTCCGACGTGATGGGCCTCGGGGTCTACGAGGCCGCCGACGACGCGGGGCTGCGGATCCCCGACGACCTCAGCGTCGTCGGCTTCGACGGCGTGCAGGAGTCGGCGTGGGCGATGCCGCCCATGACCACCGTCCGCCAGCCGATCGCCGAGATGGGCGCCGCGGCGTTCCACATGCTGCAGCAGGCGGACCGCGCCGGCCGCACGCGCGCGGCCGGGCCGGCCGGGTCGCGCATGGAGCTGGAGACCGAGCTGGTGCTGCGCGGATCCGTCGCGGAGCCGCGCGCGTAGGCGGCCTCAGCCCGCCCGGGTCCCGTGCTCGCGCAGCTTCGCGATGAGGTCCTCGATGAGCCAGCGCGTGTCGAACGCCTCGCAGACGCGGATCCGCGGGCCGGCCGCGTCGGCCGCCTCGCCCGCCTCGAGCTCCCCGTCCGCCGTGAAGCGGGGCGCCTGCCGCATCCGCCACCGGCCGCCGGCCGGGTTCATGACCGCGCCGATCGCCGGGCTGTCGCCGAGCGAGCGGAGGTCGAGCGGGCCGTACGGGATCGTGCGGTTGAACGCGATCACCCCGTCGACGAGGTGGTCGGCCAGCGCGCTCGTGCCGCCGAGCCGCGTGCGCAGCTCCGCGTGCCCGACGCCGACCATCGTGTAGACGGGCAGGGGGATCTGCCACACGGCGAGCCCTGAGGCCATGACCACGTTCGCCGCGGTCACGTCGTTGGCGAGGTTGAACTCGGGCCGGTACGCCGCGACCTCGCCGTCGTACGGCGGCCCGCCGACCCACACCACGACCACGTCGCGCGACGCCATCGCGGGCTCCGCGAGCAGGGCGCTGGCGACGTCCGTGAGCGGCCCGAGCACGGCGATCCACAGCCGGCCGGCGTCGCGCATCGCCTCCTCGACCATCAGCCGGGAGCCCTCCGACGGGACGGGCGTGCGGGCGTCGGGGAGCGGATCCGGCGCCCCGTCGAGCACCCTCACGGAGGATCCGGCGAGGCCCGTCACGAGATCGATCTCGCGGCGCGACGCGGCCATGCTGCCCGGCTGTCCGAAGTGCGCGGCGACGACCGCGCGCACGTCGAGCGTCTCCGTGAGGAGCGCCTGCGCGACGGCGAACTGGTCGTCGACCTCGTTCGCCGCGTCGGTGCTGACGATGAGGCGGTGCGGCGCGGGCGTCCGCCCGGTCACACCGACTCCCGCTGCACCAGGCGCGTGGCGAGCACCGGCTGCCGGTCGACCTCGCGGCCCTCGATGGCGGCGATCACCGTCTCGGCGGCGACTCGGCCCATCTCCTCGAGCGGCTGGCGGATGGTGGTGAGCGGCGGATCCGACGTGGTCGCGATGATCACGTCGTCGAACCCGATGACGGAGACGTCGGTCGGCACGCGGCGGCCCGAGGCCTGGAGCATGCGGATCGCGCCCGCGGCCATGAGGTCGGAGGAGGCGAACACGCCGTCGATGGCCGGGTGCCGCTGGAGGAGCCGGGCCATGGCGGCCGCGCCGCTCTCGAGCGTGAACTCGGCGTGCACGATGGCGCCGTGCTCGATGCCCTGCGCGGTGAGCTCGTCGCGCCAGCCGCGGATGCGGTCGCGGGCCGGCTCCATGTCGTGCGGGCCGGCGATGATCCCGAGGGTCCGCCGCCCGGCGTCCGCGAGCGCGCGCGCCGCGAGCCGCCCGCCCCCGTGGTTGTCGGAGTCGACGATGATCGCGTCGTCCGCCAGGTCGCCGCGCGGCCGCCCCACCCAGGCCACGGGCACGGGGGAGTCGGCGAGGGTCTGGGCGAGGTGCGTGATCTCGTGCTGGAGGATCACGACGGCGCCGTCGACCGCGCGCGAGCGGAGGAAGCGGGGGATCCGGGCGGCGTCGTCCTGGTCGGCGGGCAGCAGCACCGGCTGGATCTCCGCCGCGTGCAGGCCCTTGGCCGCGCCCTTCATCACCGACGTGAAGAAGGTGCCGGTGAGGCTGTCGAGCTCGTTGAACGCGATGATCAGCGCGATGGCGCCGGAGCGGCCGCCGCGCAGCATGCGGGCCGCGCTGTTCGCCTCGTAGCCGAGCTGCTTCGCCGCGTGCTCGACGGCCGCGGCCATGCGGGCGTCGACCGTGGTGCCGCCGGAGAGCACGCGCGCGGCCGTGGCGCGGGAGACGCCGGCCGCCTTCGCGACGTCGACCAGCGTGGGACGCGTCACCAGGCGCTCGCCCTCGGCTGCATGGATCTCCTCCCGGACAGGCGCCGTCATGGTCGCGAAGCCCTCCTGATCCTAGGCGGAGATCGATGTCTCACCGTGCGGTCTCGGTTCCGCATCGTCGCTTGCACGATGGTGGCACGCGAGCTACGGTGACGCCAAGAGATCGTTCTCTCGGCCGGAGCGCTGACGCTCCGAGGAAGCCGCGCGAATCCCCGACGAAGAGGAAACATCGTGAGAAGAAGCTTGACGGCCGTCGTCGCCGCAGCAGCAGTCGCCGTCGCCCTGACCGGATGCTCGTCCGGCGGAGGGGGCGGAGCATCGGACGACCCGAACGCGGAGGTCTCGTTCTGGTCGTTCACCGGCATCGGCGCCAAGGACGGCGTGGCCGAGTACCAGAAGAAGGAGCCCGACGCGAAGGTCAAGCTGACCGAGGTCGGCTCCACCACCGAGACGGCCACCGCGCTCACCGCGGCGCTGGCCGGCGGCAAGGTCCCCGACCTCGTCATGATCCAGAACGACGACCTCCCCCAGTTCGTCGAGAACAGCGCGAACTTCCTCGACCTCCGCACGCTCGGCGGCGACGACATCGCGGGCGAGTACCTCCCGTGGGCCGCGTCCGCCGCCACGGCGGAGGACGGCTCGGTCGTCGGCATCCCCACGGACGTCGGCGGCCTCGGCTTCGCGTACCGCGCCGACCTGTTCGAGCAGGCCGGCCTGCCGACCGACCCCGACGAGGTCGCGGCCATGTGGAAGGACTGGCCCTCGTTCATCGCGATGGGCGAGCAGTACACGAAGGCGACCGGCAAGCCGTTCGTCGACAACATCGAGACGAGCGTCTTCTTCTCCACCGTCAACCAGGTGAGCGAGAAGTACTACTCGCCCGAGGGCGAGCTGGTCTACGACAAGAACCCGCAGGTCGAGGACGCGTTCCAGGTCGCGGTCGACACCCACGACGCCGGCATCAGCGCGGGCATCGCGGCGTGGTCGTCGGGCTGGGCGCCGGGCCGCGCGAACGGCGCGTTCGCCGTCACCATCGCGCCCTCGTGGATCCTCCAGGGCATCAAGACCGACGCCCCCGACACCGCCGGGAACTGGCGCGTGGCGAGCGTCCCCGGCATCGGCGGCAACTGGGGCGGCAGCGTCATCGCCATCCCGGCGCGCGCCGAGCACCCGGAGGCGGCCTGGCAGTACATCGAGACGATGATGTCGGGTGAGGCCCAGCAGGAGCACTTCGAACGCACGGGCACCTTCCCGGCGGCCTCGGCCGCGGTCGAGAGCGAGGCGGTGTCGGCCTACACGGACGACTTCTTCGGCGACTCGAAGATCGGGCAGGTCATGTCCGAGTCCGTCACGAAGTTCCCGTCCTTCTACAACGGGCCCGACACGTCGCCCATCAACGCGGCCCTCCTCAACACGCTCGTCGAGCTGGAGGCGGGCAACGTCACCTCCGACAAGGCGTGGTCCGAGGCGCTCTCCACGGCCAAGACCGCCGTCGGCGACTGATCCCGTCCCACCCACCCGGCGGCCCGGCGCGCTCACGCTCCGGGCCGCCCCTCAGACGGAGGTACCCCATGTCGACGGCGACATCACCCCGCACGAGCACCGAGCCACCCCCACCCCCGACCTCCCGGCGCGCGAAGGCGCCCGCGGTCCCGAAGGCCCGCCAGATCACGCAGTCGCTCTCCGAGCGCATCGCGCCGTACGCCTACGTCGCGCCCTTCTTCGTCATCTTCATCGTCTTCGGCCTGTTCCCCCTGGTCTTCACGTTCTACGTCTCGCTGTTCGACTGGAACCCGATCGGCAAGCAGACCTTCGTCGGGCTCGCGAACTTCCAGCAGCTCTTCGCCGACGACCGGTTCTGGAACGCGCTCGTCAACACGTTCGCGATCTTCCTGATCTCGACGATCCCGCAGCTGCTGCTCGCGCTCTTCCTCGCGCACCTCCTGAACCACGCCCGGCTCAAGTGGGCGAACTTCTTCCGCATGGCGCTGCTCGTGCCGTACATCACCTCGGTGGCCGCCACCGCGATCGTGTTCGCGCAGATCTTCGACCGGAACTTCGGCCTCATCAACTGGGTGCTGAGCCTGTTCGGCCTGCCGTCGGTCAACTTCATGGCGACCAACCACGGCTCGTGGATCCTCATCTCGGCCATGGTCATGTGGCGCTGGTTCGGCTACAACACGCTGCTGTACCTCGCCGGCCTCCAGGCGCTCCCGCGGGAGATGTTCGAGGCGGCGGCCGTCGACGGCGCATCCAGCTGGCAGCAGTTCCGGCACCTGACGATCCCGGCGCTCCGCCCGATCATCATCTTCACCGTGATCATGTCGACCATCGGCGGCCTGCAGATCTTCACGGAGCCGCTGCTCGCGGCGCCCGAGTCGGGCCTCACCTGCGGCGCCGGCCGGCAGTGCCAGACGCTCGCGCTGTTCCTCTACGAGCAGGGCTTCGGCCAGTTCAAGTTCGGCTACGGATCCGCCATCGGCGTCGTGCTGTTCGTGATCGTCGTGGTCGTCGCGCTCCTCAACTTCTACCTGTCCACCCGCACGAGGAAGGCGAGCTGATGTCCGACGTGATCGACCAGACCGTGTCACCGGTCGTCGCCGCACCCGTCACGAAGCGGTCGGCGCTGCCCAGGCGCCGGGGCAAGGGCGGCGGCATCAGCCCGATCGTCTACGTGTTCCTGAGCATCGCCGTGCTGATCTCGGTGTTCCCGCTCTACTACATGCTCGTCGTGGCCTCGGTGGGGGCGACCGCCGTCACCTCGATCCCGCCGCGCCTGTTCCCGGGCACGAACTTCTTCACCGTCGCCGGGAAGGTGTTCGACACGGTGCCGTTCATGCTGTCGCTGCTCAACAGCGTGATCGTCTCGACGACCGTCGCCGTGCTGTCCGCGGTGCTCTGCGCCATGGCCGGGTTCGCGTTCGCGAAGCTCACGTTCCCCGGGCGGAACCTGCTGTTCCTCATCGTGCTGCTCACCATGACGGTGCCCGCGCAGCTCAGCGTGATCCCGCAGTACCTGATCATCAGCCAGCTCGGCTGGGTCGACACGCTGCAGGCGATCATCGTGCCGGGCCTCGCGAGCGCGTTCGGGATCTTCTGGATGCGGCAGCACATGTCCACCACGGTGAGCGACGAGCTCATCCAGGCGGCCCGGCTCGACGGCGCGAACTCGTGGCAGCTCTTCTGGGGCGTCGCGTTCCCGGTGGTGCGGCCGGCCGCGTTCGTGCTCGGGCTCATCACCTTCACGGGCGTGTGGAACGACTTCATGTGGCCGTTCATCGTGCTGAAGTCGCCGGAGCTGTTCACGGTGCAGATCGCGCTGAAGCAGCTCCAGGCGAACCGGTCGATCGACGTGGCGCTCGCCATGGGCGGGTCGTTCATGGCCACGCTGCCGCTCCTGATCCTGTTCTTCTTCGTCGGTCGACGGATGATCACGGGGATCATGGACGGCGCCTTCAAGGGCTGACGCCCGCCGCACGACGACCACGACGACGCCGGCCGTCCGGATCCCTCGCGGGACCGGGCGGCCGGCGTCGTCGTCGTGCGGGCGGATCGCCGCGGGTCAGGCGAGGCGGAGCAGGCGCACGCCGTGCGCCTCGACCTCGAGCGGGATGCCGCCGTCGACGACGGCCAGCTCCTCGCCGGTCCACACGTCGACGGCGCGGGTGGCGTCCGGGCAGCCGAGGTCCGCCAGGTGCGCGGTGACGGAGCGGGGCGCGTCGCCCAGCTGGAAGACCGCGCGCCAGCGGGTGGATCCGCGCTCGGCCGCCCACACCACGAGGTCGCCGTCGCGCACGATCTCGCGGCTCGCGTCGCTGCCGAGCAGCTCGAGCACGTCGTCGTTCGTGAGGAGCGCGAGCGTCGCCGGATCCGTGTCGGGCAGGTGCCCGCCGAACATCAGGGGCGAGCGCAGCAGGCACCAGAGCGAGACCAGGGTGCGCTGCTCGGCCGGGGTGAAGCGGCTCCGCCGGTCGTCGCCGACGTGCGCGCGGATCCCGATGCGGCCGAGCGGCAGCATGTCGGCGTCGGCCCACCCGCCGGGCCGCTGGTGCGGTGCCCACCTCGCCGCGCGCTGGAACTGCTCGCGGAGGTGCGCCCAGTCGTCCCAGAAGTCGTCCGAGATCCGCCAGAGCTGCGCGGTCTCCCGCAGCAGGTCGAGGTTCTCGAGGGAGAGCTGCTTGCCGGGGGAGAGGCTGAGCGTCATCGGGCGGCCCGAGGCGGCGATCGCCCGGGAGACCGCGGTGATCTCGGCCGCCTGGATCGGCGGGTACAGCACGTCGTCGAGCTTCAGGTAGTCGACGCCCCAGCCCGCGAGCATCGCGAGGACCGAGTCGTAGTACTCCTGCGCGCCCGGGCGGGTCATGTCGACGCCGAAGTCGTCGGGGTTCCACGGGCACGGGTTCGCGGGGTCGGCGATGTCGGCGCAGGTGGCGTCGGATCCGAGCACGGGCAGCCGCTCCTCCGCCGCGCGCCGGGGCACGCCGCGCATGAGGTGCACGCCGAAGCGGAGGCCCATCGCGTGGATCCGCGCGGCCAGGTCGGCGAACCCGCGCCCGCCGGCCGACGACGGGAACCGGCCGACCGCGGGCTGCGGCCGGCCCCACGCGTCGAGCTCGGGCGCGGACACCTCCTGGTAGTCGGCCGTGCCGGGATCCGGCTCGTACCACTGGATGTCGACGACGACCGTGTCCCAGCCGTGCGGCAGGAGGTGCTCGGCCAGGTAGCGGGCGTTCTGCATCACCTCCTCCTCCGTGACGGAGGCGCCGAAGCAGTCCCAGCTGTTCCACCCCTGCGGCGGCCGGGCGCCCGCCGCGGTCACGCGTCGATCCGCAGCGAGAGCGTCGCGAACGAGTGCGGTGGGAGCGTGAGGCGGAGGCCGTCGGCGGTGCGCTCGTACGCGTCGAACGGGACGGGGCTCACGGCGTCCGCGTCGCCCGGGCGGTTGTGCGCGTCGGGGCGGTCGGCCGTGAGGATGCGGCCCACGACGTCGTCGACCGCGCCGCCGCGGAACGCGAGGTCGATCTCGAGCGGCTCCTCGAGGTCCACGTTCGACACGGAGACGAGCACGCGGCCGGCCTTGGCGCTCGCCGAGGCGGAGGCCAGCGGGATCTCCCGGCCGTCGACCGTGCGCGCGGGCCCGGCCACCGTGGCGGGCAGCGAGGCGGCGTCGTGGTGCCCGCGGTTCATCTCGAACACGTGGTACGTGGGGGTGCGCACCATCTCGCCGCCGTCGGGATCCGTGAGCAGCATCGCCTGCAGCACGTTCACCGTCTGCGCGATGTTGGCCATCCGCAGCCGGTCGGCGAAGGAGTGGAAGACGTCGAAGTGCAGCGCGGCGACCATGGCGTCGCGGATGGTGTTCTGCTGGAACAGGAAGCCCGGGTTGGTGCCCTCCTCCACGTCCCACCAGGTGCCCCACTCGTCGAGCACCATGCCGAACCGCTTCTCGGGGTCGTGCACGTCCATCACGGCGGCGTGCGCGCGGAGCAGCGGCTCGATCCCCTGGGCGGCGACGATGGTGCTCCAGTACGCCTCGGCGTCGAAGTCGGTGGCGCTGCCCTTCGCCGTCCAGCTGCCGCCGATCGTGTAGTAGTGCACGGAGATCGACTCCCACGGCACGGACGAGAACGGGTGCGCGTCCATCTCCGGGATCACGCGCATCAGCGTCTCGGTCCACTCCGTGTCCATGGTGTCGGCGCCGGCCGCGATGCGGTGCAGCGGGGTGGCGCCGCCGCTCCTGCAGAAGGTGCCGAACTGCCGGGCGAGGTCGGCGTAGGTGACCGAGCGCATGTTGCCGCCGCAGCCCCAGGCCTCGTTGCCGAGGCCCCAGAACGGGACCGTCCACGGCTGGTCGCGGCCGTTCGCGCGGCGGAGGTCGGCCATGGGCGACTGGCCCGCGCCCGTGAGGTACTCGACCCAGTCGGACATCTCCTGCACCGTGCCGGAGCCGATGTTGCCGGAGACGTAGGCGTCGGCGCCGAGCAGCTCGCAGAGGGCCATGAACTCGTGCGTGCCGAAGGCGTTGTCCTCGACGGCGTCGCCCCAGTGCGTGTTGATGAGCTTCGGCCGGTCCTCGCGCGGGCCGATGCCCTCGCGCCAGTGGTAGCGGTCGGCGAAGCAGCCGCCGGGCCAGCGGAGGTTGGGGATGTCGAGGGCCTTGAGCGCCTCCACCACGTCGAGGCGGATCCCGCCGACGTTCGGCACCGGCGAGTCCTCGCCCACGAAGAAGCCGTCGTAGATGCAGCGGCCGAGGTGCTCGGCGAAGTGCCCGTAGAGGTGGCGGCTGATGGTGGCGCCGGGCCGGTCCAGGTCGACGGTGATGGTGGTGGTCACGGGTGCTCCTCCGGTGGGGCGGCGTCGATGCCGCGGCGGGTCGTGCGGGTGGGTGGGTGGGTGCGGGTGGGTGGGTGCGCGGGCGGTGCGCGAGCGGATCGGGGTGCGGGTGCCCGCGTCAGGCGGCGGCGCCCGCGTCGATGCGGACGAGCCGCAGCACGAGCACCCTCTCACCGTGCGCCGTCTGCAGCTCGAGGCCCGCCTCGCGCAGGAGGCTCCCGGAGTACGAGGGCGCCTCCGCGTCGGATCCGAGCTCGACCGTCTCGTCGAACCAGCGCGGGCTCAGCCAGCCCGGCCCGAGGGATCCGGGGCGCGCGGCCTCCACGCGGTAGCGGGCCTCGGCGAGCAGGCCCGGCAGCCGGATCCGCCGCCGGGAGTCGGGCGACGGGCCGGCCGTGACGATCGTGTAGATCGCCTCCGAGCCGTCGACCGCGACCACGCCGCGGATCGACGGCGCGTCCGGGTCGAAGTCGCCGGCCCCCACGACGCGGCCCGTCGCGATGAGGCCGCGGTGCTCGCGGTAGGCGGAGATCCAGCGGGCGAGCACGCGCTCCTCGTCCTCGTCGAGCGTGCGGATGTCCCACTCCACGCCGAAGTGGCCGAGGAACGCGATGCCGCAGCGCGTGTGCAGGTCGCTCCAGCGGCCGGTCGCCTCCGAGACGGGCGACGCCACGTGCGAGCCGAGCATCTCCGGCGGGACGAGGAGGCCGGTCCAGCGGAGCATTCGGGAGCGGTCGAGGGGGTCGTGGTTGTCGGAGGTGTGCACACGGTCGGTGCGCGCGAGGATCCCGAGGTCGATCCGCCCGCCGCCCGACGCGCAGCTCTCGATCTCGAGCTCGGGGTGCCGGACGCGCAGCTCGTCCATGAGCGCGTAGACCGCGAGCGTCTGCTCGTGGACCGCGGGCGTGCCGCTCGCGGGGTGGCCGGCCTCGATGAGGTCGCGGTTGTGGTCCCACTTGAGGTACGCGACGCCGAGGTCGCGCACCAGCCGGTCGAGCGCGTCGAGGATGTGCGCGAACGCGTCGGGGTTCGTGAGGTCGAGCACCTGCTGGAAGCGGAACCGGGGCGGCAGCTCGGGGCGGGCGCGGAGGATCCAGTCGGGGCGCGCCCGCGCGAGGTCGGAGTCCTCGTTCACCATCTCGGGCTCCACCCAGAGGCCGAGCTCCATGCCGAGTCCGCGCACGTGCTCCGCGAGCGGGCCGAGGCCGTCGGGCCAGGCGGCGGGATCCGGGGTCCAGTCGCCGAGGCCGGCGCGGTCGTCCCGGCGCCCCCGGAACCAGCCGTCGTCGACGACGTACCGCTCGACGCCGAGCGCGGCGGCCCGGTCGGCGAGGTCGGCGAGGGTGGCGAGGTCCTGGTCGAAGTGCACGGCCTCCCACACGTTCATGGTCACGGGGCGGGGCCGCCGCGACGAGCGCGAGACCTGTCGGAGCAGGCCGTGGTACCGGGCCGCGGCGTCGTCGAGGCCGTGCCCGAACGCGCCGTGGATCCACGGCGACGCGTACTCCGCGCCCGGCGCCAGCCGCACCTCGCCGGGCAGCAGCAGCTCGCCGCCGCGGAAGGCGAGGTGGCCGTCGGTGCGCTCGACCGTGTGCCGGTGGTTGCCGCCGATGCCCACGTGGCAGAGCCAGACGCGGCCGGCCTCGGCGTCGAAGCCGGGCGTGCCGATCGCGACGACCGTGGTGGCGTCGAGGCCGGTGCGGCCCCGGCGGGACGAGCGCGTGTGCTCGCCCATGACGACCGGGTGCCGCTGCGGCACGCGCTCGGTGCCCCAGCGGCCGGAGAAGTCGAGGATCTCGCGCGCCTCGATCGGCACGCGGAACGACGGGTCGACGCCGATGACCTCGAGCGGCTCCCCGTCGGCGGCGTCGTTGCGCACCACCGCGCGCGTGCGGAGGACGCCCGACGGCGTGAGATCGATCTCCAATTGGACGCCGATCCCGGCCCACGCGTCCGCCGCCTCGACGACGACCGACCCGCCCGCGCGCTGCGCCACGGCGCCGGGGGCGAGCGCACCGCCGTCCACCCGGACGCCCGTGACCGCGAGCCGGGGCGACCACGCGGTGCCGGCGCGGTGGGCGCGGATCCCGGGGAGCGCGCCCCAGCCGGACCCGTTCTCCGGGAGCATCGTCGGCTCGTACGGCCGGTCGGACCCGCCCACCATGCCGGGCCGGTCGGGCGTGCGCGCGTAGGTGGCCAGCTCCTCGTCGGAGGCGTGGATGCGCGGGCCCCAGTGCGCGACGACCGGCAGCGCGTCGTCCGCCTGCGTGAGGAGGACGGAGACGCCGTCGACGGCCAGGTGGATCACGCGGGGGAGCGGCATGGTCCATTCCTACCGTCGATCGGCGCCCGAGGCTAGTGAGAGATCGATCTCAGGCGTCGTCCCCGTGGCGCCAGGCGAGCTCGACGCGCACCGGCTCCTCGCCGATCGCGAGGCGGGCGGCGGGATCGTGCGCCGTGCCGTCGACCCGCACGGCGGCCGCCGCCCTGGGCGGCAGCCGGAGCGCCGTGCCGTGGGCGGGCGCCAGCCACCCGGCGCCGGGCACGCGCCGCACCGTGAGCGCGGCGCCCTCGGCGTCCCAGTCGAGCCGGTCGACCACGAGGCCGCCGCGCGCGCGGAGGCCGGTGACGGATCCGCGCGCCCAGGCCGCCGGCAGCGCCGGGAGCACCGCGAGCGCGTCGCCCTCGGAGCCCAGCAGCATCGCCGCCACGAGCGCGGGCAGGCCGCCGCTCGCGTCGAGGTTGAAGATCCGGCCGGCGTCGTGGCGGGTCGTGAGCGTCGGACCCCAGTGGTCGACCGCGAGCCACTCGACGCAGGTGAGCGCGGCCTCCGCGTCGCCCAGCGCCGCGGCGGCGAGGCCCACCTGCACCAGGCCGAACGCCATCTCCATCCGGCCGGGCGGGGCCGTCGGGTCCTCCGCGCGCCACGCGATCTTCGCCGCCACCGTCCGGGCGGCCGCGGCGCGCAGGCGCACAGCCTCGTCGCCGTCGCCGACGAACGCGGGGTCGACCTCGTCCCACAGCGGCAGGAGCTGCGAGGCGTGCCGGTGCGCGATCTCCTCGGGCCAGCGCGGATCCAGCCACTCGGCGAGCGTGCCGTCGGCGGCCACCCGGTAGGGCGGCAGGTCGCGCACCACGGCGGCCCAGCGCGCGTCGAGCGAGTCGTCGCCGCGGGCCCGGCCGAGCAGGGCGGTGGCGCGGGCGGCGTCGCGGAGGATCGCGACGTCCATGGTCGCGTCGGTCGCGGCGGGCACGCGCTCGCCGCGCGGGGTGTTCTCCGGCGAGTAGGAGGGCACGAGCCGCCGGACCCCGTCGACGAGCACGGTGCCCGTCTCGGCGAGCCGCAGCACGCCCTCGGCGAGCTCCCACAGCCGGTCGTCGACGAGCCCGCGGTCGCCGGTGGTCGCGACGGCGTCGGCGGCGATGCGGAGGATCCAGCCGCCGCAGCCCTGCCAGAACGGGTGCGGGTACTCGGCCGAGAGGTGGTCGGCGCGGCCGTGCGTGGACATGCGCGCCGGCAGCAGCATCCCCTCGGCGCCGAGGACGCGGCGCGCGTTCTCGCGGTAGTCGTCGAGGTGGGGGAGCACCAGCTCGAGGAGGCTGCGGGCGAGCTCGGGCGTGCCCGTGGGGATGAGGCTCGCGACGCCGCCGTTCTGCACGTTGCCGTTGAGCGTGTAGTCGGCCGACCAGGCCGGGCGCCAGGTTCCCTGCCACACGCCCTGGAGCGTGGCCGGCAGCTCGCCCGTCGCGGCGATCACGTTCGCGCGACCCGTGAGGTAGGCCGCCTCCACGACGCGGCGGCGGGCGGCGGGGTCGCCCGCGCGGGCGGCGGACCAGAGGTCCTCGGTGGTGGGGGCGCCGGGACCCTGCGGCGCGAGCGGCTCCCCGCCGAGCGCGGGCGGCTCCCCGCCGAGCGCGAGCGTCGACGCGCCGAGCGCGAGCGTCGACGCGCCGACGAGGCGGCCGTGCCCGGCGCGCTGGGCGGCGCGCAGGTCCTCCCACGCGGGGAGGGGATCCTCCGGGGCGTCGGGCACGGGCGCCGCAGCCGTCGGTCCCGTCGCGACGGCCAGCCGGACCAGCCGCGTCGCGGCCGGGCCCGTGCGGACGGTCGTGCGCGCGGATCCGCCCGCCTCCGTCCACGCGCCGCCCGCGTCCGCCGCCGTCACCGCGCGCACCGCGTGGGCGCCGTCGCCGGCGTCGGCCGTGAGGATCCCGCGCGCGCCGCCCGCGACGGAGGCCCGCACCGCCGCTGCCGCATCCGGCACGCCGGTGTCGAACGAGGTCGCGTCGCCGGCACCGAGGCCGAGCTCGACCTCCACGTCGGCCGCCCGGTCGGACTCGAGCGCGATCCAGCACGCGGCGCCGTCCCGCGGCGCGACGAGCCGCACCGTGTGGCGGCCGCCGTCGCGGTCGGCCCACGTGATCGCGACCTCGCCGCCCGCCGGGTCGATCGTGCGCCGCATGCCGTCCGCGCCGACGCCGCCGGGCGTGCGGATCACGAGGGTCGCGCAGATGCCGAGCGGATCCGTCCACACGAGCTCGTAGCCGTACCCGCTGTCCCGCGCGCCCGCCGTCAGCTCGGCGCTCGCCGCATCCGCGTCGCCCGCGAGGAGGGCACCGCGGATCGCGTCGATCCGGGGCCGCAGGTCGGGTGCGGCCGGCCTCGGGTTCACGGGCGGGAACCAGCGCTCGTGCGCGAGGGAGACGGTGATCGCGTCGGCCGGCCCGTGCGCGACGGCGCCGATGCGGCCGCTGCCGACGATCACGCCCTCCTCCCACGTGGGCGCCGCGGTGTCGGTCGTGAAGACGGGGGCGGGGGCGGGGGCGGTCGCGAGGTGCGCGTCGTCGCGCGAGAGCGATCGGATGATCGGCCCCTTCCGGTCGGCATCGATTCGTTGCGGGCGGCACCAAACTACCGGCGCGGGTGCGCGGCGGGAAGGCCGGGACCGAAGCCGACGGGATGGCAGGCGTCCCCCCTAGGATCGGCGGATGCTCGGAGCCCTCGACCGCCTGGATCCGCCCGCCCGGCGCATCCTCCTCGGCGCGCCCGCGGGCACCGGCAAGTCCACGCTCGCGCGCCGCATCCACGCCCGCACCGGCGTGCCGTACCGCGAGCTCGACTCCCTCTTCCACGGTCCCGGCTGGACCGAGCTGCCCGCCTTCCGCGACGACGTCGAGGCCTTCTCGTCGCAGGACGCCTGGGTCAGCGAGTGGCAGTACACGACGCAGCTCGGCCAGCTCCTGCCGTCGCGCGCCGACACGCTCGTGTGGCTCGACCTGCCGGCGACCGTGCAGATGGGCCGCCTCATCCGCCGCACGCTCCACCGCCGCTGGTGCCGCACGGAGCTCTGGCACGGCAACGTGGAGCCGCCCCTCGCGACCATCCTCACGAACCCGGAGCACATCGTCCGGTGGGGCTGGAAGGGCCGGGCGAAGCTGCGCGCGCGCATCGTGCGCGCCGCCGTCGAGCACCCGCACCTGCGGATCGTGCGGCTGCGGTCCACCCGCGAGGTCGACCTGTGGCTGCGGGGGCTGCCGCGCCAGGATCAGCCGACGCGGCCCGCCAGCTCCGGATAGAAGTCGCTGCAGGAGAGGCCGATCGGGCCCGGGCCGTCCAACGTCAGGGGCGGGAACGACACCAGCGGCGGGGCCGCGGAGACCATCTCGGAGCCGTTGACCGCCGCCCACACGGTGCCCGCGAAGTCGGCGCGCGTGGGATCCCGGTCGGTCGCCCACAACGCGACGAACCGCTCGGGCTGCACGCCGTCCACGACCGGCGGCACCACCATCCCGGCGAGGGTCCAGACCTGCTGGTCGTCGTCCCAGACGGTCTCGAGGCCGTCGAGCTGCAGCCCGGGGTAGGGGCCCGGATCCTCGGCGATGCTGGCGTTCACGGCCGCGAGCGCGGCGGGCGACGCGTCGGCGCACTCCGTGACGAGGCTCTCGGGAGTGGGTGTCGGCGTCGGCGTCGCCGTGGGTGTCGGCAGGATCATCGGCGGCTCCTCCCGCACGAGGCCGCCGCCGGCCCCGCCGCCTGCCGCGCCGGGCGCCGCGCACCCGCTCAGCGTGAGGACGACGGCGGCGCAGGCGCCCGCCCAGGAGGCGGTGGTCCGCGATGCGCTCATGCCGTGACGCTAGGGGATCACGCGGCCGCGTCGGCGGTCGCGCGGCGCGGCGCTCCCGTACTGGGGTGGTCGGGCGCTGCCGCGGGAGCGCCCGCCGCGCTCGCCCGCCGCTCCGTCGCCAGCACGACCGCGACCCCGACGCCGCAGAGCGCGAACCCCGCGAGCGTCACCACCGTGATCCGCTCGCCGAGCAGCAGCGCGCCCGCCGCCGCGGTGGTCGGCGCCACGAGGAACAGCAGGGCGTTGAGCGCGGTGATCCCCACCCGCTCGAGCAGCCACCAGTACAGCCCGTACGCGCCGAGGGTCGGCACGAGGGCGGCGAGGACGGTGGTGATCCAGAACGCCGGATCCGCGGGCGGCGCGAGCGTGCCCGTCGCGGCCGCGGCGACGAGCAGCGCGACGGCGGTCACGACGACGTGCACGGTCAGGGTCACGAGCACCGGCGGCCGCCCCGACGACCGGCGCTCGAGGAAGGTCCCGGCGACGAGGCACGCCATCGCGGCCGCGGGCAGGAGGTAGGCGACGGGATCCGCGTCCGCCGCCCCCGCCTGCGACCGCACCACGAGCACCACCCCGACCGCGCCGAGCGCGAGCCCGCCCCACTGGGCGCCGCGCACGCGGAGCCCGAGCAGCGGGCCGACGAGCGTCGCGACCACGAGCGGCTGCACCGCGTCGATGAGCGCCGTGGTGCCGGTGGCGACGCCCGCGCCGATCGCCGCGTACACGAACGCGCAGTAGCCGAGCTGCGCGAAGCCGCCGATGAGCGCCTGCCGCCCGAGCGTCCGCCGCGGGATCCCGCGCGCCGCGCCGGTGGCGACCACGATCGCCGCGAGCACCACCGCGAGCGGCGCGAACCGCCAGAGCAGCAGCGTCGTGGCGGGCACCTCGACCGTCCCGACGGCCGCGATGAGGAAGCCGGAGCTCCACGCGAGGACGAACCCGGCGGCGGCCGCGACCGTCACCGCCCGCCGAGGTACACCGATCTGTATACGTGTCATGCTCCGACTATACAGATCGGTATAGTTCTCGCATGCGCACCCCCGTCCCCGACCTCGCCCCGCTGACGCCCGGCGCCCGCCGCGTCCTCGACGCGGCCTCCGAGCTCTTCTACGCGCGGGGGATCCACGTGGTCGGCGTCGACGCCGTCGCGGCCGCCGCGGGCGTCACCAAGAAGACGATCTACGACCGCTTCGGCTCCAAGGAGCGGCTCGTGGTCGCGTACCTGCAGCACCGCGACGCGCGGTGGCGGGAGCACCTCGCGACGCGGCTGGCGCGCACGCCGGAGCCGGGGATCGAGCGGGTGCTCGCGGTGTTCGACGCCGCGGCGAGCTGGTCGGACGCGAACACGCCCAAGGGCTGCAGCGCGATCAACGCCCGCGCGGAGCTCGGCGAGGGCGAGCTGGACGACGACGTCGACGGCCACGAGGTGCTCCCCGAGACCACGCGGCAGAAGGCGTGGATGCTCGAGCTGATCCGCGACCTGTGCCGCGAGGCCGGCGCCGCGGATCCCGCCGCCACCGCCCGCGCGCTGATGCTCCTCTACGAGGGCGGCCTCGTCACGCTCGGCATGGGCACGTTCGCGCGCCCGTTCCAGGCGGCGGGCGCGGCGGCCCGCGCGCTGCTGGAGGTCGTGCTCCCCGGCTGACCCGCCGCCGCTACGCGTCGTGCAGCAGCCAGAGCGCCGGCGCGGCGCCCTCGTGCGGGCTCGGCTGGCGGTGGAGGAACACCTCGCGGCCGCCGTGCGGGACCACGTCGACCGCGTCGGCGGGCGCGGCGCCGGGCGGCCAGGCGGGGAAGTCGGCCATGCCGCCGGTGACGAACGGCAGGGTGGATCCGTCGCGCATCCGCACGAGGATCCGCAGGTGCCCCATGCCGGTCTCGCCCGCCGCGTGGATCCGCTCGGCCAGCTCCGCGGGCAGGCGCACGGGGCTGTCCTCGATGCGCGCGACGTCCTCGACCTCGAAGGCGCGCGTCACGCGGAAGCCCGCACGGGCGACGGCGGCGCGCTCGCCCACGAGGACGCGGTCGCGGACGTGCCCCGACCGGAGCGTCACGCGGCACGGCGCCAGCAGTCCGCCGTGGGTCCGCGGCACGCGCGCGAGCTGGGCCGCGAGCTCGGGCGTCAGCTGCATGCCGCCACGGTACCGGCGTCCTGCGCATCCGGCGCACCGACGGCCTCATCGCGTGGGCCGTGCTGCGCGCGCACTGACCGGGACGCCGAGAGCGGCGCGCGACCCGGGGTCGCGCGCCGCTCTCATCGGGCCCGGAGGCCGTTCGGTCCTACTTCGGGCAGGAGCTGGCGGAGTCGCTGATGGCGGCGGACACCGGCTGGGCTGGGCAGACGTACCCGTCGTACGCGCTGTCGCCGTCGAGGTAGGCCTTCAGGAAGTTCGTCACGGCGTCGCGGACGGTGCCGTTGGTCGTGTTCCGTGCCGCGAAGTGATCCGCGCCGCGGAGCTCCAGGTACTGCTTCGGGGTCGAGGCCGGGATGGACTCGTAGGCGGGCTTGCCCATGAACGACGCCGGGGCGGTCGTGTCGTCCTGGCCGGTGATGATCAGCGTCGGGGTGGTGTCGGTGGGGTACGTCGGCGAGGCGGTGGGCTTGTAGGGATCGGTCGTGCCGGCCGGGAAGTCGTACGGCATGAGCGCGACGGCGGCCTTGAGGCCGTGCTGCTCCACGGCCGCGTCCAGGGCGCCGCCGCCCGCGAGCGAGTAGCCGACCACGCCGATGTCGGCGGGGTTCACCATGTCCTTGTCGGGGCTCGCGGTGGCGAGGTACTCGGCCGCGGCGAGCATCTCGTAGGAGCGCTGGTTCGGGAGGTCGTAGCCGTTCAGCGTGTCGATGTCCAGCACGATGAAGCCCTCGCCGGCGAGGTCCTTGGCGAGCCAGCCCAGGTCGGACTGGTCGCCCTTCAGGCCCGGGGCGACGACGATCGCGCCGAGGGTCTTCTTGCCGGTGTCCTGCGGGGTGAAGAGGGTGGCGGCGCCGAAGCCCGAGCCGTCCGTGGCGGGGATCCTCTGCTTGCTGACGCGGTACGTCGCGTGGTGGTGGGCGGACGCGCTGTCCGCGACGGCCGCGTGAGCGGGGGTGGCGGCCTGCGCGGCGGTGGGGACGCCGAGGAGGGCGAGCGTGGCGAGCGCGGCGACGGCCACGGGGCGGGTGCGGAACGGGGAGCGGGTGACGGACATGGTCGTGTCATCTCTCTGTGGTGGACAGTGAACGGCGTCTCGGCGGGAGGACCCGCGCCGGACCGCGATGACCCTAGGCGCGGCGTTCCTGGGGAACGGCCCGCGCGTCCCCAGGCGCTGCCGCCCGTGGACAGACGGAGCGCGGGATCCGCGGAGGTGCATGGAGGCGGGACGACCGCGCGCACCTGCCGGGCACGCCGAAGGGGAGGAGGAGCGACCCGAATGCGCTCCTCCTCCCCTCCGTCCAGGGCGGCCCGAGGGCCGGTCCGCGACTACTTCGCGGGCGTGGCCTTGACCAGGAACTCGACCGTGCCCTTGTCCTGGACGCTGACGAAGCCGAGGCTCGGGGCCTCGACGCCGTAGTCGGAGAAGGTGACGGGGATGGATCCGCTGACCTGCACGCCGTCGCCCGAGAGCGCGGCCTGCAGCGGCACGGTGACGGTCTGCGTCACGCCGTGCATGGTGAGCTCGCCGGTCGCCTCGACCGTCGACACCTTGCCGTCGGAGGGCACGGCCGCGTCGACGGGCTGCGTCAGCGTGAAGGTCGCGTCGGGGTACTTCGCGACCTCCATCGCGGTGCTGCGGAAGTAGTCGTCGCGCGGCGGCTGGTCGGTCGCGATGGTGCTGACGTCGACCTTCACGGTGGCCGCGGAGAGGGCGGTCCCGTCGACCTCCAGCGAACCGGACACGTCCTCGGTCTTGCCGACGACGGTCACGTCGGTGCCGTTGAGCACCTCGGCGACGCGGTAGCCGGCGGTGCTGCCGGCGCCGATCTGCCAGTCGCCCGACAGGTTGCTCGTGTCGAGCGAGGAGTCGGCGGGGGCGGCCGAGACGGACGGGGCGGCGGCGGGGGCGCCGACGATCACGTCGCGGTAGAAGGCGGGGCCGAACGCGGCGGCGCTCACACCGAGCACGACCACCACGGCTGCGCTCGTGCCGACGATGATCTTGGTCTTCTTCTGCATGGGGGTCTCCTGATCCGGATGGTGCGTCTACGTGCGCCGCGAGATGACGCGCCGACATGGAGGACGACGGGCCAGCCCCGGAGAACGTTCACGAGCACAGGGTCCTGCCAGGTTCAGGAGGCGGATCGGGCTGCCGGCGAGGGCCTCCGCAGACGCAGGACCGCCCGCCGACGTGCGTCGGCGGGCGGTCCCGGTGGTGCGTGCGGTACTCCGCGGATCAGCGGGCGGTGGGGTCCCAGCCGTCCGTGCCGGCGAGGTACTTCCGGGCCGTGAAGCCCTCCGCGTCGGCGTCCGAGAGCTGCGGGCGGGTGGCCGGATCCACGATCGCGGCGCCCGGGCCCGTGTTGCGGTGCTCGGCGAACCGGCCCGCGGTCCACAGCGTGACCGCGTCCCAGTCCTTCCACGGGCGGGCCGCGTTGACGCCCTCGCCGAGCTCGGTGCCGCGCACCACGACCTGCGCCTTGCCGGTCGTGGAGTACGGGCGGCCGAGCGCGATGGATCCGGCGGCGCCGTCCGTCACGATGCGGCTGTCCGCGATGAGGAACCCGAACGCCGAGCCCGCCGCGATGGACGAGTCGGTGAGCGAGGCGCCCGGACGGTCGAGCACGTGGATCGTGCTGCGGTCGACCACGGTGACGGCGCGGCCGAGGATCAGGTCGGCGCCGCCCTCGAGGTACGAGCCGGTCACGTAGACCCGGCTGTACGTGGTGACGTTGGCGGTGGAGACGAGCAGGGTCTGCTTGTCGCCGAGCAGGCGCACGTGGTCGAGCACCTGCTTGTCGCCGGACTTCACCTGCACGGCCGTCGCCTGCGCGCCGACCGCGGTCGCGACGCTCTGCACGGTCACGTCGCGGAGGGTCCACTGCGGGGCCGAGATGGTGAGCGTCGCGACGGCGCCGCCGGGGGCGGTGAGCACGACGTCCGCCGGGTCGCCGGTCGCGCCGACGACGTTCACGCCGTAGCGGTTGCCGGAGACGACGCCGCCCGCGTAGGTGCCGGGCTTGACGAGGATCGTCCGGTAGCCCTGCGCCGTGTAGTCGGCGTTGTTCGGCAGCGAGCCGGTGGCGGGGTCGGTGGATCCGAGCACCTGCGCGAGGCTCATGGCGTCGCCCGAGCCGTCGGCCGCCACCACGATGTCGACCTTGATCGGCGTCGCCTTCGCCACCGCGGAGGCGGCGGAGGAGTTGGCCGAGCCGTCGGTCGCGACGACGGAGTAGGCGTACGCCGTGCCGATGGCCGCGGTGGTGTCGGTCCAGCGGGTCTCGCCCGGGCCGACGGTGCCGACGACGCCGGATGCGCCGCCGCCCGTGGAGCGGAGGACGTCGTAGCGCGTGACGTCCTCGTCGGGCGAGGCCGACCAGCGCACGGTGACGGATCCGCGGCCGAGCTCGGTCGTGACCTTCGCGGGCACGGCCGGGGCCACGGCGTCGCCGGCGCGCGGGGTGCCGGTGGCGATCGCGGACGCCGCCGACACGAGGCCGGTGTCGTCGATCGCGGTCACCGTGTAGGCGTACGCGGTGTCGTTGACGAGGCCGGTGTCGGTGAAGGCGGGAGCCGTGAGCGGGGTGCTCGTGAGCTTCTCACCGTCGCGGAACACGTCGTAGCCGGCGATGTCGGCGTCGGCGCTCGCGGTCCAGGAGAGGAGGACCTTGCCGTCGGCGCCGGTCGCGACCACGCCGACGGGTGCCGCGGGCGGCGCCGTGTCGACGGGGCGCGCCTCCGCCGTGGCGGGTGCGGAGGCGTTGCCCGCCGCATCCACCGCGACGACCGCGTACCGGTAGGTCGTGCGGTTGGCGAGCCCGGCGTCGGCGAAGGCCGGCGTGGTGCCGACCGTGCCGACGAGGTTCGCCGCCGTGATCGCGACCTTGTCCGCGGTGGAGCGGTACACCCGGTAGCCGGCGATGTCGTCGGCCGTCGAGGCGGTCCAGGCGAGCGACGCCGAGGCGTCACCGGCCGTGGCCACGAGGTCGGCGGGCACTCCGGGGGCGATCACGTCGGCCGGGGCCGCGGGATCCGCGACCGCCGGGTACCACGTGGGCGCTCCGAGCCACTGCGACACGGTCGCGCCGAGCGACTCCGCGGGGGAGAGCTGCGGGCGGTTCGGGTCCTGCGTCGCGCCCTCGCCGGTCGTGCCGTACTCGGCGAAGCGGCCGAGGGTCCACGGCTCGTTCGACGGGCCGGTGCCCCAGGGCTGGTTCGCCTTGACGCCGGATCCGAGCACCGTGTCGCGCACGACGGCCTGGCCGACGGAGCGCGGCGTGAACGTGTCGGCCCAGGCGCGGTAGGGGCGCCCCAGCTGCACGTTCGTCGCGCCGGTCGTGTCGACCCGGCTGCCGATGAGCAGGAAGCCCTTGGCGTTCTCGGCCGTGCTCGGGGTGAGGACGGTGCCGTTGGTGCGGACGGAGATCGTCGAGTCGTGGACCACGAGGGATCCGCGACCGAGGAGCACGTCGTTGCCGCCGGCGATGGTGGAGCCGGTGATCATCTGCCGCGCGGCGACCGTGTAGGTCGACGTGTCGGCGAAGACCGCGCGGCCGGCGGCGCTGGAGATCGCGGTGCCGGCGAGCAGCACCTTGTCGCCGGTCATCGACACCGCCGGGGCGTTGCCGGTGGCCGTCGTGTTGGCGATCGCGAGGTTCCGCACGGTGACGCTCGATCCGGTGACGGACAGCGTCGCCGTGGCGGTGCCGTTCGTCAGCACGGTGTCGGCGGCGGTGGCACCGGATCCGACGATCGTGACGTTCGAGCGCGCGACCGTCGTGGTGCCCGCGTAGGTGCCGGGATCCACGCTCACGACCCACTCGCCGTTCGCGGGAGCCGCGTCGACCGCCTTCTGCAGCGTCGGGAAGTCGCCGCTGCCGTCCGCGTGCACGGTGGCGTCGACCTTGAGGGCCGGCGTCGCCGAGGCGCTCGCGGAGGCGGGCGACTCCTGGCCCGCCGCGTCCACCGCGCGCACCGTGAAGGCGTACGCGGTGCCGTTGGCGAGGCCCGTGATGGTGGCGGACGAGGTGGCCGTCGTGGCGACGAGCTGCCCGTCGCGGTACACGCGGTAGGCGCGCACGTCGGACTCGGTGCTCTCGGCCCAGTCGAGCGCGACCTGGGCGGCGCCGGCTCCGGCGACGAGGCCGGAGGGCGCGACGGGTGCCGCGTCCGTGGCCTGCGCACCGGTCGGGTCCCAGCCGTCCGTGCCGCCGAGGTAGGCGGCCGGCGTCTGGGCGAGGGCGTCGGATGCGCTCAGCTGCGGGCGCTTGTCGTTGACCGTCGCCGCGGGGCCGGTGTTCCGGTACTCGGCCAGGCGGCCGTCGGTCCACACGTTGGGCGCGAAGTCGGTCCACGGCTGCGCGACGGCGATGCCGCCGTCCAGCCAGCTGTCCCGGATCACGGTCTGGCCGCGCGAGATGTCGGCCTGCGTGCCGTCGCCCCAGCCGCGCCACGGACGCCCGAGCGCCATGGTGGGCGCGTCGTTGTCGGCCGTGATCCGGCTGTCGACCACGAGGTAGCCGCGGCTCTTCGACGCGGTGCTCGGGGCGAAGACGGTGCCGCCGTTGCGGGTGGTGGCGTGGATCGTGACCCGGTCGAAGACCGCGGCGGCCCGTCCGAAGACGAAGTCGACGTTGCCCGCGATGTAGCTGTCCACGTAGTACTGGCGCGGGTAGCCCGTGCCGTCGGCGGTGATGTTGCCCGAGGCGTCCGCGTTCAGCGTGTCCTGCGCGCCGAGGAGGCGCACGTGGCGGTACGTCTGGCGGTCGCCCAGCGCGCGGAGCGCCACGGCCTGCGTGTTGTTCGAGCCGATCTCGGGGTGCGCCTGGCTCGAGAACGAGTTCTCGATCGTGAGGTCGCGCACCACGATGCCGGATCCGGACAGGGTCGCGGTCGCGCTGCCGGCGGTGCCGCACGTGGCGGCGACGACGGCGGGGCAGGTGGTGGCGCCCTTGGCGGTGCCGTTGGCGTTGTCGTACGTGATGACGACGTCGCGCGGGTCGCCGGTGGTGCCCGCGATCACGATGTTCGCCTTGTTCGACGACACCACCTCGCGGTACGTGCCCGGCTCCACCAGGATCACCTTCGGTGCGGCGGACGTGCCGGCCGGGATCGCCTGGAGGGCGGCCTGGACGGTGGTGACGTCGCCGGATCCGTCGGCCGCCACCGTGATGTCGGCGACGAGCGGCTTCACCGCGGGCGTGCCGGTCACGACGTCGGACGGCGCCGAGGCCTGGCCGGCCCGGTCCACCGCGACCACGAGGTAGCGATGGGCGGTGCCGTTCACGAGGCCGCGGTCGAGGTAGACGGGCTTCGCGACCTCGGCCACGAGGTGCGCGGCGTCGGCGACGAGGGCGTCGGATCCGGTCGCCCGGTACACGCGGTACCCCACGACGTCGCTCTCCGCGCCGGTGGCCCAGGAGAGGCCGACCTGCTTCTCGGCGGCGGTGGCCGTGAGGCCGGTGACGGCCGCGGGGGCGGCGTCCTCGGCGAGCGGGGCGACGGGGTTCCAGCCGTCGGATCCCGCGAGGTAGGCGTACGAGGTGCTGTCGGCCGCCTGCGCGTCCGTCAGCTGCGCGCGGTCGGCGCCCGTGCTCGCGCCCGGGCCGCTGTTCGCGTACTCGGCGAAGCGCGCGGACTGCCACTTCGTCGTCACGCCGCTGTTGACCATGTCGGTCCATGCCGTCCTGCTGACGACCGGGCCGAGCCAGGTGTCGCGCACGACGACCTGGGCGTTCGCGTCCGGGTCGGCGATGGAGGTGCCGTCGGCCTGCTTCTTGCCCGGCTGCCAGGGGCGGCCGAGGTTCTGCGAGCCGTCGGGCGCGGTGCCGATGATCCGGCTGCCCGTGATGAGGAACCCGTGCGGGTTGCTCCGGTCGGTGCTCGCCGCGGTGACCGCGCCGTTCGGGCTGGTGCCGTGGTCGAGCGCGCTGAGCGTGCTGCGGTCGATCACGACGGTGCCGCGGCCGAAGACGAAGTCGACGTCGCCCTCGATCCAGCTGTCGTGGAAGTACGAGCGCGCCGGGGTGGTCGCGTTCGGGCTGTTGGCGTAGAGCGTGTCCTGGTTGCCGAGGAGGCGCACGCCGTCGTAGACGAGCCGGTCGCCCGTGGTGCGGAGCGCGACGGCCTGGCCGTTGGCGTAGGTGCCCTCGACGTAGGCGTTCTCGACCGTGAGGTCGCGGAGGGAGACGTCGTTCCCGGTGATCACCAGGGTCGCGCTGCCCGAGGTGCCGTACGTGTCGGCGACCCCGTCCGTGGTCGTGCCGGTGGGCGTGCCCGCGGCGCGGTCGCCCGTGATCACGACGTCCTGCGCGGTGCCGGTGGCGCCGATCAGCTTCGTGTGCGGCTTCGCGATGGTCACGTACTCGGGGTAGCGGCCGGCGGCGAGCTCGATGACCGTCGGGTTCGTCGCGGTGCCCGCGGGGGCGGCGGCGAGGGCGGCGGCGAGCGTCGTGAAGACGGTGGTGCCGTTCGCCGTGGCACGCGGATCCACCGTGATGTCGACCACGATCGGCGCCGCCTGCACGGTCACCTCGACCGCGTCGCTCGGCGCGGAGGAGACGCCCGTGCGGGAGTCGGCCGTGACGGCGTAGCGGTACCGGGCGCCGTTCACGACGGTCGTGTCGCTGTAGGAGGGCGCGTCGGTGGAGGCGACCTCCGCGAAGGCGCCCGAGTCGTCGGCGCGGTAGACGGTCCAGCCGGTCACGCTCGCCGAGGTGTCGTCGCCCCAGGTGAGGTGCACGACGCTCGAGTCGGCGGCGGCGACCAGGCCCGCGGGCACGGCCGGCACGGCGGCGGAGGCGGCGACGACGGGGTTCCAGCCGTCCTTGCCCGCGAGGTACCGCTCGGGCGTCGCGTTCGCGGCGTCCTTCGCGGCCATCTGCGGGCGGTTGGCGTTGACGGTCGCGCCCGGGCCGACGTTCTGGAACTCGGAGAAGCGCGCGTCCTGCCAGGCGAAGGGCACCTTGGTGCCCGAGCTGTTCGTGGAGGACATGTCGTCCCACGGAGCCGCGGTGTCGATGGCGGAGGGGAGCCAGGTGTCCTTGATGACCACCGAGCCGAGCGCCTTCGGGTCCGCGCTCGGGTGCCACGGGCGCCCCAGGTTGACGGTGCCGTCGGCCGCGTCGCTCACGACCTTGCTGCCCGTGATGAGGAAGCCGTACTTGCTGCCCTCGTCGGTGCTGGCCGCCGTGAGGTAGCCGTTGTTGGCCTTGCCCCGGTCGAGCGAGCGGAAGGTCACCCGGTCGAACACCGCGGTGGCGGCGCCGAACAGGTAGTCGACGTCGCCCTCGAGGTAGCTGTCCACGTAGTACTGGCGGATGCGCGTCGTGGGCTTCGGGGTGTCGGCGAGCAGGGTGTCCTGGTTGCCGAGGAGGCGCACGGCGCGGGCGACGAAGCGGTCGCCCTCGACGCGGAGGGCCACGGCCTGCGCGCTCGTGATCTCGGGGTGGGCCTTCTCGTCGAAGGCGTTCTCGACGGTCAGGTTGTCGAGCGTGACATCGGTGCCGGTGACGCGGATGACCGCGCTGCCCGCCGTGCCGAGGGTCGCGTCGGGCTCGTCGGGGTCGGCGGATCCGGAGGCCTGGGCCGCGGAGATCACGACCTTCGACGGGTCGGTGCCGAGCCCGTGCAGCATCACGTTCGAGCGGTCGAGGGAGAACGACTCGCGGTAGGTGCCCGGGTCGATGTCGATGCGGTGGTTCGCGAGCGCGTTCTTCGGGATGGAGGCCACGGCCGCCGCGATGGTCGGGAACTGCTTGCCGGCGCCGACCGTGAGCACGGTGTACTCGACGGGGATCGCGACGGGCGCGGTCGTGGAGGTGCCGGAGACCGTGCTGGAGACCTTGGAGACGTTGCCCACGAGGTCGCGCGCGGTCACGCGGTAGAAGACGGGCACGCCCTGGGGCGCGCTCGTGTCGGTGAAGCGGGGCGCGGATCCGGCGGCCGCGGTCGTGATGGTCGACAGCTGCACGAAGGTGCCGCTGCTCGTGGTGCTGCGCGAGACGGTGTAGCCCGCGACGTCGGTGTCCTTCGGCGCGGTCCAGGCCAGGTCGAGGCCGGCGGTGGTGCTCGGCTTCACGGTGAGGCTCGCCGGCGCGGCGGGCGCGACGTTCGGGTTGTTCGCGGTGACGGCGACGTACGCGGAGATGTTGCCCGCGTTGTCGACCGCGCGGATCCGGTAGTAGTTCGTGCTGCCCTCGCCCGCGGCGGCGTCCGTGAACGTCGTGGTCGTGAGCGCCGCGGTGCCGGCGGCGGGGAGGTGCTGGCGGTAGACGTCGTCCGAGCCGCGCTTGAAGACGATGTAGCCGGCGAGGTCGGGCTCGACGTTCGCCTTCCACGAGATCGTCATGCCGCCGCCGTTCGCGACCACGACGGCCTTGGGGCTCGACGGGGTCCTGGGCGCCGTCTTGTCGACGGGGACGGCGACCGACGCGGTGGCGGCGGCCGAGGATCCGACCGCGTTGACCGCGGTCACCTGGTAGTACGCGGTCGCGCCGGCGGGCGGCACGTCCGTGTAGGTCGTGGCGGTGAGGGCGGATCCGTTCACGCGGGTGAACGGCCCGGCCGCGCTCGTGCCGCGCGCGACCACGTAGCTCGTGGCGCCCGTCGAGGCGCTCCACGTCAGCGCGACGGCGCCCGACGAGGAGAGCTTGGCCGTGAGCGAGCCGGGGGCCGCGGGAGCGGTCGGCGCGCCCGCGGGGCGCTTGGCCGAGGCGGTGGCCGCCGACGAGGTGTTGCCCGTGAGGTCGACCGCGGTGATCCGGTAGTAGGAGGTGACGCCGCCCGGCGCCTGCGCGTCGGTGAACGCGGAGGCCGCGACCGGCGAGGCGGTGAGGGTCGTGTACGTGCCGCTCGACGAGGTGGAGCGCGCGACGACGTAGCCCCTGAGGTCGATCTCGTCGGAGTCGGCCCAGTCGAGCGCGACGCCCGACGCGGAGGCGGTGGCCTTCACGCTCGACGGGGAGTCGGGCGCGTCCGCGTCCTTCGCGGTGATCTGCTTCACGCTCGACGGCTTCGACTCGTTGCCGGTCTTGTCGTAGGCGGTGACGGCGTAGTAGCCGGTGGATCCCGCGGCGATGGCCGCGTCCGTCGCCGTGAGCGACGTGGTGGTCGCGACGCGCGAGGCGGCGTTCGCCGTCACGGTCTTGGTCGCGCTGCGGTAGACGCGGTAGCCCGCGAGGTCGGACGCGGAGACCTTGCCCCACCGGACGACGGTGCCGACGCCGCCCGCGTAGTCCGCGGAGAGGCTGCCGGGCGTCGACGGCGCGCTGGTGTCGGCCGCGAGGGCGGGATCCGCGGGGAGCACGGTCCCGGCGATGACGGCGCCGGCGACGAGCGCGGCGGCCACGCGCAGGCGCGCGCGGGACGGGGTGGGGGCGACGGACGCGTCGGCCCCGGAGGTCGGGAGGGCAGGGGAGGGCTCGGTCGAGGAGCGGTGCATCGGGTGCTGGCCTTCGGGTGAGGCGCGATCCCGCACCGGGAGCAGACACGCGGGAACGTGGGAGCACGGCTCGATCGGGGCGGGCGCGGGGAGATGACCGGCCGTCGGGCAACGGCGGGACGAGGTCAATCATGCACACCGGTGCGCACGAAGCAAGGGGCGGGGGCCGTTATCGAAAACCCCGCCTCGAACGGGGGGTGCGCGGGCGCGCCCAGGATCCGTCTGCGAGGATTCCCGCACCGCGGTGAACCTTCCGGCCGTCCATCTCGTCGTGGGAGGAGGAGGCACGGATGACCACGGAGAGCACGGCCCGCATGCGGGCGCTGCACGATGCGCACGCACCCGCGCTCCAGCGCTACGCGCTGCGGCTGACGGGCGATGCGGCGCTCGCCGAGGACGTCGTGCAGGAGGCGCTGCTGCGGGCCTGGCGCTCGCCCGCGATCCTCGCCGAGGACGACGAGTCCGCCCGCCGCTGGCTCTTCACGGTGGTGCGGAACCTCGTCATCGACGACCGGCGGAGCGCCTGGCGCGGCCGCGAGACGCCGACGGACACGCTGCCGGAGGATCCCGTCGCGGATGCCTCCGACGCCATCATCGACCGCCTGCTCGTCGCCGAGGCGCTCGCGTCGCTCTCGGCCGAGCACCGCCGCGCGGTGGTCAGCTGCTACCACCTCGGCCGGACCGTCGCGGAGACCGCCGAACGCGAGGGCGTCCCGCCCGGCACCATCAAGTCCCGCCTCCACTACGCGCTCAAGGCGCTCCGGCTCGCCCTGCAGGAACGAGGAGTCACCCGATGAACGACCGCGCCGACGACATCCACGAGTGGGACGCCGCGTACGTGCTCGGCAGCCTGAGCGCCACCGACCGCGCGCTCTTCGAGGCCCACCTCACGGGCTGCGACGCGTGCACCCGCTCCCTCGCCGACCTGGCCGGGCTGCCCGGCGTGCTGCGCATGCTGCCCGTCGAGGACGCGCTCGCCCTCCTGGAGGAGCCCGATGCCCCGGCCGTGCCGCAGCCCGCTCCCGAGCCGCAGGGGCGCCCGGCCCCGGCCCCGGCCGCTCACCGCGTGCCGCTCCGGCGCCGCCGCACGCCGTCGGCACCCGGCCGGCCGCCGCTGTCCCGCCGCACGGGCGGGTGGATCCTCGCGGCCGCCGCCGTCGTGCTCCTCGTGGGCGGCGCGGGCCTCGGCTCCGCGCTCCGTGCCGGCGTGAGCGCGCCCGTCGTGGATCCGTCCCCCTCCGCCTCGGCGCCGCTCGCCGAGGGCCTCCCCGCCGACGCCGTGAGCATGCGCTCCGAGCTCGACGACGGCGTCACGGCGCAGCTCGCCGTCACCCCCAAGCCGTACGGGACGCGCTTCGACTGGAGCTGCGCCTACGCGGGCGGCGGCGTCGGCCAGGGCGCCTATGACCTCGTCGCGATCGGCGACGACGGCAGCCGCACGGTCGTCGCGACATGGGGCGCAGGCCAGACGGAGTCGCGGCAGCTCGCCGCCACCTCCAGCATCCCGGTCGACAGCATCCGCACGGTGCAGATCACCCCGTCCGACTCCGACGTGGTGCTGGCGAGCCGGGACCTCTAGGCTCCGGTGCCGATGAGCGCTGCCGCCCGCCGATCCCCCGCTGCCGACGTGGCCGGATGCATCTCGTCGTGTCTGGCGCGGGGGAGGGGCGACCACGCCGTGCGCCACTTCATCCAGCTCGCGGACGACCTCGCGGCGGCGCATGGCGACGACCGCGCGGTCCTCGGCGCCGTCCGGCCGGAGACCACGGGCGAGCGGCACTGGGATGCGGCGATCGCCGTTCTCGTGGAGCACCGTCTCCTTGAGGTCGGCCTGCCGGTCCCGTCGTGGGTCGACGCCGAGGAGTTCCGGGTCGATCCGCCATGGACGTTCGGAGCCGGTCGGTACGACATCCCCGTCGGATGGGAGCGTGCATCGCCGTCGTTCCTCCGCCACGGGGTGATGCTCGACCCCGACACCCTCGCGAGCGTCTAGCCGGGCAGCGGGCGGATGCGGGATGGTCCGCGCATGTTCGCGAACGGCAGGCGACCGCTGTGGTGTGCCATGAAGCCGGCGAGCATCTCGCTCTCCTCATCCGCGGCCCTGCGTGTCGGCGCGATCTCCCGCCAGGCGACGAGCAGCTGCGCGGAGTCGTCGAGGTGCCGGATCGCGCGCCCCCCGCGATGTCCGACGGCCCTGCCCGATCCGAAGGCCGCGTACTCCCGGATCCGTGCTCGGAGGCCCCGGCGGCTCCCCGCTGCTCTCCCGGCCTTGCCGATGCGGACGATCGCGCTGCCCTCCACCCATTCGGCTTCGAGCCTCTCCCGTGGATACGACGGGTCGAGCTTCGTGAACCACCCCGCGGGGCTCGTGGACAGGAAGGCAGGAGGGGTCGCGGGCGAACGCACTATGACGTGGACGCCGCTGGCCTCCGGAGCATCCTCGACCGCGCGGTCGAACGGCACGAAGCCCGTGAATCCCGCTCGGCGCAGTCCGGTGACGTCCCAGTCCATGGTCGAAGGCCAAGCCGTCGGACGGATCGGATGGACGTCTGCCTCCTCGTCGCACCTCTGCACCAGTCCCGGCCCCGCCCCTGGCGCGCCGCCCGCGCCGCCCCGTAACCTGGCGTCCCACACCCGAGGAAACGCGAGCAGGCGAGGATCCGATGAGCGACCCGGCAGCCCCGGCCGACGTGCCCGAGATGCCCGTCATGAGCGAGGCCGACGCGGCCGTCGTCGCCGCGCGCTGGAAGCGCAACGCGACCCTCTTCCTCAGCGGCCAGACCGTCTCGCTGTTCGGCTCGATGCTCGTCCAGTACGCGGTCATGTGGTACGTCACCTTCGAGACCCGCTCGGGCCTCGCGGTCGCGCTCTACGCGGTCTGCGCGTTCCTGCCGCAGGGCATCGTCTCGATCTTCGGCGGCACGCTCGCCGACCGCATGAACCGCCGCGTGCTCGTGATCGTCTCCGACAGCAGCATCGCCGTCGTCACCCTCGCGCTCGCCCTGCTGATGATGAACGGGGTCACCGACCTCTGGATCATCCTGCTCGCGGTCGCCGTGCGCTCCGTCGGCGCCGGGTTCCAGACGCCCGCCGTGCAGGCGATGATCCCGCAGATCGTCCCGCCGGAGCAGCTGCTGCGCGTGAACGGGATCTTCGGCACCATCCAGTCGGCCATGGCCCTGCTCGCACCGGCGGCCGCGGGCGCGATCTTCGCGGCCTACGGCCTCGTTCCCCTGTTCTTCGTCGACGCGATCACCGCCGCCATCGGCATCGCGTTCCTCGCGGCGGTGGCCGTGCCGACGCTCGCCACCATCGCCGACAGGACGTCGACGTACCGCGAGGACCTCGTCGAGGGGATGCGCTACATCGGCGGCGACCCGGTCGTGCGCTGGCTGCTCGTGGTGTTCGCGATCATCTTCCTGCTCACCGTGGCGCCGTCGTTCATCACCCCGCTGCTCGTCGCGCGCACCTACGGCACCGAGGTCTGGATGGTGACGGTGCTCGAGATCGCGTTCAGCGTCGGCATGCTCGGCGGCGGCGCGCTCGTGTCCACGCTGTTCGCGAAGTCCGACCGCATGACGCTGATCATCGTGAGCTGCTTCGGCTTCGCGATCTTCACCGCGGGCCTCGGCCTGAGCCCCAACCTCTGGGTCTTCTACGGCTTCATGTTCGCGATCGGCCTGTTCGTGCCGCTGTTCTCGGCGCCGTTCATGACGCTCGTGCAGGAGACCGTCGCGCCCGAGATGCACGGCCGCGTGTTCAGCTACGTCGGCATCGTCATGGCGCTCGCGACCCCGATCGGCGCGGTCGCGTTCGGCCCCCTCGCCGACGTGTTCAGCGTGCAGACGCTGCTCGTGGCGGCGGGGATCATCACGGTCGTCGTGATCGCGGTGGCCGTCTCGCTGCCCTCGGGGCGCGCGGCGATCCGCATCGCCCGCGAGAAGAAGGCGGAGGCGGACGCGGCGGAGACCGGAGCCGCGGAGGCTGACGGTGCCGCTCCGGAGACGGGATCCGCGCCCGCCGCGGTGGACACCGCCCGCACGACGCCCGGCGCCTAGCGCTCCGCGGGATCCGCCGCGTCGGCCCGGGCGCGCTCGGCCAGCTCCTCCGCGTACGCCGCGACCGCGCGGCCGTACCCGGGCAGCGTCGGCGCGAGCCGCCGGAGCGCCACGGCCAGCGCCTCCGTCGGCCGGCCGGCGTCGTGCAACGCGAGCGCGAGGAAGGCGTCGCGCCCGGCCGCGTCGGCGTCGTCGGGCAGGGCATCGAGCAGGGCGACGGCCTCCGCGGGCTCGCCGACGTTCCGCAGCGAGCTCGCGAGCTGGATCACCGCGGCCGGCCGGTGCGCGGGATCCAGCCCGCCGTCGAGCGCGGCGCGGTACAGCGGCACGGCCTCCGCCTCGCGCCCCACGAAGTCGTGCACGCAGGCCAGCTCGAACAGGCCGCGCGGATCCCCGTCGGGCCGCTCGGCGACCAGCGCCCGCATCTCCGCGATCGTCTCCTCGGCGCGCTCGTCGTCGGCGCTCGCCCAGAAGGCGGCGACCCGGTCGTCCCAGTCGTCGTGGTCCATGGGCTCAGCCTGTCAGGAGCGGGTCACTCCCCGGGATCGTCGAGGGGCTCGCCCCGGCCGTCCGCCGACGCGGCATGCGCCTCGTCGCTCGCCCGGCGCTTCCGCGACGCTCGCATCAAGTGCCGGATGCTCCAGGTGACGTACCCCACGACCACCATCGCCATCCAGATCCCCTGCAGGGGACCGGCCGGGAGGAACGCCGCCACGATCATGAGCGGGATCACCGCGTAGAACTTCACGATGGCGTTCTGCGTGCGGAACTCATCGTCGTCCCGTATCTGCTCCGGCGTGTAGCGACGTGTCCATGCGGGTCTCGCCCGCTCCCGTCGCCCGGCGTCGTCGTGGTCCATCCCGCGAGCCTGGCAGACCGGCGCCGTGCCGCTCAGCGCGTCCGTGCCGGCGGCGGCCCCGTCGTCGCGCGGCGCACGAGCCGCGTCGGCAGCTGCACGCGCATCGCGTCGGGCTCGGTGCCGGCCATGAGCGACATGAGCAGGTCCACGGCGGTGGTGCCGAGGCGCTGCATGGGCTGGCGGATGGTGGTGAGCGCCGGCGTCATCTGCGACGCCTCCGGGATGTCGTCGAAGCCGATCACGGAGAGGTCCTCGGGCACGCGGATCCCGAGCTCGGCGGCCACCTGCAGGATCGCGATGCCGGAGAGGTCGTTCGCCGCGAAGATCGCGGTCGGCCGGTCGCGCATGGAGAGCAGGGCGCGCGCCGGCTCGCGGGCGGGCGCCGTGAGGAAGAGGCCCGCGCGCACGAGAGCCGGGTCGAACGCGATCCCCGCCTCCTGGAGCGCGCGCCGGTAGCCGGCGTCGCGGAGGCTCGCGGAGCGGAGGTCGGGGCGGCCCGCGAGGAACCCGATCCGCCGGTGCCCGAGCTCGATGAGGTGCCGCGTCGCCTGGAGCGCGCCGCCGAGGCTGTCGGACTCCACGCTCGGCAGGTCGGCGGGCCCGGTGTGCGGGTCGATGGAGACGACGGGGATCTCGGTCTGCGCGGTCACGACCGTGGGCGTCACCATGATCGCGCCGTCGATGAGGGTGCCGCTCAGCCGGCTGAGCGACCGGCGCTCCCACCCCGTGTTGTCGACCTGCCGGGATCCGCTGTAGGCCAGGAGGTCGTAGCGGGAGTTCCGCAGGGCCGCGCCCACGCCCTTGAGGATCTCGGCGCTGAACGGCTCGAAGCCCGCCACCAGCACGCCGATGACGCCCGTGCGATGGGAGCGCATGCTGCTCGCGACGAGGCTCGACTCGTAGCCGAGGCGCTCGACGACCTCCATCACGCGCTGCGAGGTCTCGGCCGAGATCCCGTAGCGCCCGTTCACCGCCTTGGACACGGTCGACACCGAGACGCCGGCGGCGGCGGCGACGTCGTGGATGGTGGGGCGGCGGGACATGGACTGGACCCTACGCCCGGGGAAAAGGATTTCGAAAACGTTTGACGAAGATCCGACCGCGACCGAGACTGGCCCGACCGGCCCCCCGTCACGACGGAGCGACGACGCGACGACGCGACAGCGGGCCCGGCGGAGCCGCACCACCACAGCACCAGGCGAGCGGCTCGTGCACGTCCACCCCCGACACCCGCCAGGGTGCGCTCAAAGAAGAGACAGGTAGAACGACATGAAGGCACGGAAGATCCTCACGGGATCCGCGGCCCTGCTCGTGGGGGCCCTCGCCCTCACCGGCTGCAGCGGCGGCTCGGGCAGCAGCGACGACGGCGGCCCCGTCGAGATGACGCTGTGGCACAACTCCACCACCGGTCCGGGCAAGGCGTTCTGGGACAAGACCACGGCGGACTTCAACGCCGCGAACCCCGGCGTCACCATCACGCCCACGTCGGTCCAGAACGAGGACCTCGACGGCAAGCTCCAGACGGCGCTCAACTCGGGCGACGCCCCCGACGTCTTCCTGCAGCGCGGCGGCGGCAAGCTCGCCGCCTCGGTCGCCGCCGGCCAGATCATGGACATCACCGACGGCATCTCCGCCACCGCGAAGGAGGAGATCTCGAAGGGCTCCTTCGACGCGAACACGATCGACGGCAAGGCCTACGCCATGCCCGTCGCCGTGCTCCCCAGCGGCATCTTCTACAGCCAGGACCTCTTCACCGCCGCGGGCATCACCGAGACGCCGAAGACGATGGACGAGCTCGACTCCGCCGTCGACAAGCTGAAGGCCTCGGGCGTCGCGCCCATCGCCCTCGGCGGCAAGGACGCCTGGCCCGCCGCGCACTGGTACTTCAACTTCGCGCTCCGCGAGTGCAGCTCCGACACGCTCGAGAAGGCCGCCAAGGACAAGGACTTCAGCGACGACTGCTGGATCAAGGCGGGCGAGGACCTCACGGACCTCACCGGCACGGATCCCTTCAACGAGGGCTTCCTCACCACCGCCGCCCAGCAGGGCGCGGGCAGCTCGGCCGGCCTCATCGCCAACCACCAGGCGGGCATGGAGCTCATGGGCGCCTGGAACCCCGGCGTGATCGCGGGCCTGACCCCCGACCAGAAGCCGCTGGCCGACCTCTCCTGGTTCCCCTTCCCGGAGATCGAGGGCGGCAAGGGCGAGGCCGGCTCCATCATGGGCGGCATCGACGGCTACTCCTGCTCCGCGCAGGCGCCGAAGGAGTGCGTCGACTTCCTCAACTACATCGCCACGGCTGATGTGCAGAAGGAGTACTACGCGGCGTTCAACGCCCCGCCCGTGAACACGACGTCGCAGGAGGCGGTCACCGAGCCGTACCTCAAGGAGATCCTCGCGGCGTACAACGACGCCCCGTACGTCTCCCAGTGGCTCGACACGGTCTACGGCCTGAACGTCGGCAACGCGATGAACGTCGGCGTGGTCGACCTCATGGCGGGCGACGGCAGCCCGGAGCAGCTCGTCAAGACCGTCGGCGACGCGGCCAAGAAGGCCTAGGCGACCCGACATGTCACTCCGCGAGAGCTCGCTCGACGAGCAGCGTCCCGCGGCTGATCCTGCACACCCCGAGGGCGGCGTCGTGACGACGCCGCCCTCGGCGGTGAAGGGTCGACGCCGCGGCCTGGGTTGGTCCGGGCGCCTCGAGGTCCTGATCCTCGTGGGCCCGGCCCTCCTCTTCTTCGTGGGCTTCGTCATCTACCCCGTGGTGATGGCGGCCTACTACGGCTTCTTCAGCTGGCAGGGCTTCGGCCCGCCCACCGTGTTCGTGGGCTTCCGGAACTACATCACGATCCTCCAGGACCCCACGTTCCACGAGGCCCTGATGCACAACGCCGTGATCGTGATCCTGTCGCTCGTGCTCCAGGGCCCGGTCGCGATCCTCGTGGCGCTCCTGCTCAACCGGAAGCTCCGCGGCCAGTCGATCATCCGCGTGCTGATCTTCGTCCCGTACGTGATCTCCGAGGTCGTCGTCGGCACCGGCTGGAGCCTCATGCTCCAGGGCTCCGGGGCGCTGAACGGCTTCCTCGCGAACATCGGCCTCGCGGACCTCCAGCAGGACTGGCTGGCGAACCCGGACATCGCGATCTGGTCGCTCATGACGATCATCACGTGGAAGTACATCGGCTTCGCGGTGATCCTCTTCCTCGCCGGCCTCCAGGGCATCCCCGAGGAGCTCTCCGAGGCGGCCGCCATCGACGGCGCGTCGTACTGGCAGATCCAGCGGCGCATCACGCTGCCGCTGCTCGCGCCGACGCTGCGCATCTGGGCGTTCCTGTCGATCATCGGCTCGCTGCAGCTGTTCGACCTCGTCTACATCATCTGGGGCCAGTACATCTCGGCCACCGCGGGCACCTCGACCATGGCCACGTACCTCGTGGCGAACGGGCGCGGATCCGGCAACTACGGGTACGGCAACGCCGTCGCCGTGGTGCTGTTCCTCATCTCCCTGGTCGTCGCGCTGATCTACCAGCGGTTCGTGCTCAACCGCGACACCGCCGGCGCCCTCACGGGTGCAGGAAGGAAGGCGAAGAAGTGACCGTCGCCACCGCAGCTCCGCGCAACGCGGACCTGGATCCCACCTACTCGGCCAAGGCGCCGAAGCCCAAGCGGGCGAAGACGCCGGGGCAGGGCAACAACCCCGTCCCGTACCTCGTCGCGGTCGTGCTCATCGCCCTGATGCTGACGCCGGTGGCGTACATCATCCTCGGCGGGTTCCGCACGAACGCGCAGATCACGACCGACCCGGCGGGCTTCCCGTCGCCGTTCCAGATCCAGAACTACCTCGACGTCCTCACGGGCTCGATGTTCTGGCGCCAGGTGGGCAACTCGCTCATCGCCGCGCTCGGCACCACGCTCGGCGCGGTCGTGCTCGGCCTCATGGCGAGCTACGTGCTGGCCCGGTACACGTTCTTCGGCCGGGGGGCGCTCTACGCGGTCTTCGCGTCGGGGCTCATGTTCCCCATCACGGTGGCCATCACGCCGCTGTACATCGTGATCCGCTCGCTGGGGCTCACGAACTCGCTGCCGGGGATCATCCTCCCGCAGATCGCGTTCGCGCTCCCGACGACGATCATCATCCTGGTGCCGTTCCTGCGCGCGATCCCGGACGAGATCCAGGAGGCCGCGTTCATCGACGGGTGCAGCCGCCTCGGGTTCTTCTTCCGCATGGTCGTGCGGCTGTCGATGCCGGGCGTCATCACGGTCGGGATCCTCGCGTTCATCGGCAGCTGGAACAGCTACCTGCTGCCGCTGTTCATCCTCAGCGACGCGTCGGCGTACACGCTGCCGCTCGGCGTGCAGTCGTTCTCGTCGCAGTACTCGGTCGACACGGCCAAGGTGCTCGCGTTCACGTCGCTGTCGATGATCCCCGCGCTCATCTTCTTCTCCATCTTCGAGCGCCGCATCGTCGGCGGCCTCACCGGCGCGGTGAAGGGGTGACCGGGGCGGAGACGGCCCCCGGCGCCGTCGCGCTGCCCGAGGTGTCGGACCGCGTGCGCGAGCTGCATGCGCGCATGACCCTCGAGGAGAAGCTCGCGCAGATCGTCGGCTACTGGGTCGACCAGGGCGGCGAGGTCGTCGCGCCCATGCAGGGCGAGATGGCCACGACCGGCCGCTACGAGGAGGCGACCGAGCACGGCCTCGGGCACCTCACCCGCGTGTACGGCACGCGTCCCGTGGATCCGGTCGAGCGCGCGTCCTGGCTCTGGGCCGAGCAGAGGCGGCTCCAGACGGAGACGCGGCTCGGGATCCCGGCGCTCGTGCACGAGGAGTGCCTCACCGGGCTCGCCGCGTGGCAGGCCGCGACCTTCCCCACGCCGCTCGCGTGGGGCGCGTCCTTCGACCCGGGTCTCGTGGAGGAGATGGCCGGCCTCATCGGCGGGTCGATGCGGGAGCTCGGCGTGCACCAGGGCCTCGCGCCCGTGCTCGACGTGATCCGCGACGCCCGCTGGGGCCGCGTCGACGAGTGCATCGCCGAGGACCCGTACGTGGTCGGCACCATCGGCACGGCGTACGTCCGCGGGCTCCAGTCGGCCGGGATCCACGCCACGCTCAAGCACTTCGTCGGCTACTCGGTCTCGCAGTCCGGACGCAACCACGCGCCCGCGCACGTCGGCCCGCGCTTCGTGGAGGACGTGCTGCTGCCGCCCTTCGAGATGGCGGTGCTCGACGGCGGCGTGCGCTCGGTCATGAACTCGTACGCCGAGATCGACGGCGCGCCCGTCGGCGCGACGCCCGAGTACCTCACCGACGTGCTCCGCGGCCGCTGGGGCTTCGACGGCGTCGTGGTCTCCGACTACTTCTCCGTGGCGTTCCTCCAGGTGATGCACGCCGTCGCGGGCGACCGCGGCGAGGCGGCGGCGCTGGCCCTCGAGGCCGGCATCGACGTGGAGCTGCCCACCGGCGACGCGTACCTCGCGCCGCTGGCGGAGCGGATCCGCGCCGGGCTCGCCGACGAGTCGCTCGTCGACCGCGCGGTGCTCCGCGTGCTCGACGAGAAGGAGGAGCTGGGGCTCCTCGACGCTACCTTCGACGAGCCGCCCGCGCACATCGACCTCGACACCCCGGCCCACCGGGACGTCGCGCGCCGGCTCGCGGAGGAGTCGGTGGTGCTGCTCGCGAACGACGGCACGCTGCCGCTCGCGTCGGGCGACCGCACGGCGCCCGGGCGGATCGCGCTCATCGGCCCCAACGCCGACAGCGCCGAGGCGCTCATGGGCTGCTACTCGTTCGCGAACCACGTGCTCGCGCACCACCCGGGCACGCCGCTCGGGTTCGCGATCCCGACCGTCGCCGAGGCCCTGCGCCTCGAGCTGCCCGACAGCGAGCTCGTGCTCGTGGAGGGCGCCGACGTCGAGGGCGACGACCGCTCCGGCATCGACGCCGCGGTCGAGGCGGCGCGCGGATCCGACCTCGCGGTCGTGGTCGTCGGCGACCGGGCGGGCCTCTTCGGCCGCGGCACCGTCGGCGAGGGCAACGACGTCGAGAGCCTCGACCTCCCGGGCGTCCAGCGCGAGCTGGTCGAGGCCGTGCGCGCCACCGGGACCCCCGTGGTCCTGGTGCTGCTCACCGGCCGGCCGTACGCGGTGGCGTGGGCTCTCGAGGGCGAGACCGCTCCGGCGGCCGTGCTCCAGGCGTTCTTCCCGGGCGAGGAGGGCGGATCCGCGATCGCGGGTGTGCTCTCCGGCCGGGTGTCGCCGTCGGGCCGCCTGCCGGTCTCGCTCCCGCGCTCCGCGGGCGCGCAGCCGTTCTCGTACCTGCACCCGATCCTCGGCGGCCCCTCGGAGGTGACGAGCGCGGACCCCACGCCCGTCCTCCCGTTCGGGCACGGCCTGTCGTACACGACCTTCGCGCGCACCGGCCTCGCGGTCGAGGCGCCCGAGGTCACGGCGGGGGAGTCGTTCACGGCGACCGTCGTGGTGCGCAACACCGGCGACCGAGACGGCACCGACGTCGTGCAGCTCTACGCCCGCGACGTGCAGGGCAGCGTGACGCGGCCCGTCGCGCAGCTGCTCGGCTACCTGCGTCTCGACCTCGCGGCCGGCGAGGCGGCGGAGGTCACCTTCACGGTGCCCACCTCGCGCCTCGCCTTCACCGACCTGCGGTACCGCCGCATCGTCGAGCCGGGCGCGGTCGAGCTGTGGGTCGGCCCGTCGAGCGCGGTGAAGGAGACGGAGGCCGCGATCGCGATCACCGGATCCGTGCACCACGTCACGACCGCGGACGAGCGGTACGTCGGCACGTCCGTCGCGCCGGTCACGGCATCGGAGCGGGTGCTCGAGCCGAGCTGATCCCGCACCGCACGACGGAGCCCCGGCGCCGCGTCCTCGAGACGCGGCGGCCGGGGCTCCGTCGTGCGCGGCAGCCGCGGGTCAGGCGCGCGCGAGGTGGTCGCGCACGCTCTCCGGCTCGCGGCCGAGGAGCCGGGCGAGCAGCGGGTCCGTGCCCGCGAAGAACCCGCCGGCGGCGGCCAGCGGCAGCCCGAGGAGGAATCGCGCGACGGGCTCGGGCGTGCCGACGGCGACGAGGCCGGCGATCCAGTCCTCGGCGTCGACGAGCTCGAGGCGCACGTCGCGTCCGGCGACCTCGGAGGCCTGCTCCGCGACCTCGGCCATGGTCGGCGCCGCGCTGGCGGTGAGGGTGACCGGGCCGTCGAGCGGCGCGTCGGCGAGCAGGATCCGCGCGGCGCCCTCCGCGGCGTCGGCACGCGACGTCCACGAGACGCGGCCGTCGGCGGGCACGCGGATCACGCCCGTCTCCCGCCACGGCCCGAGCAGCAGGTCGATGCTGTGCAGGTAGAAGCCGTTGCGGAGCGCGGTCCACGGGATGCCGCAGCCCGCGAGGATCCGCTCGGTCGCGATGTGGTCGCGCGCGGGGGCGAAGGGGGAGTCCGCGGCCGCGCCCTGGTGGCTCGTGTAGAGGATCCGGCCGACGCCCGCCTCGGCCGCGGCCTCGATCGCCGTGCGGTGCAGCGCCACGGCGTCGGCGCGCGGGTCGCTGGAGGAGACGAGCAGGAGCTGGTCGGCGCCCGCGAAGGCCGTGGGCAGGGAAGCCGCGTCGGCGTAGTCGCCGCGGCGGACCTCGACGCCGCGGTCGAGGAAGGACCGCGCCCCGTCGGGATCGCGGGCGACTACGACGAGCTCGGTCGCGGGGATCCGCTCGAGCAGGTGCTCGGCGGTGGCGCCGTTGAGCGCGCCGGTGGCTCCGGTGATGACGATCATGGATCTGCCTCTCGTGTTAGCGGTGGAAACGTCTCAACGGTAGCACGGGAAGCAGTGCGCTAACAGAGGTGCGTTATCGTCGTTCCGTGACCGCTGAGACCCCCGCCCCGGCCGACCCGCGCGCCGGGACCCGCGACCGCATCGTCGACGTGGCCGCCGACCTGCTGCGCGCCGAGGGTCGCGCTGCGGTCACGACGCGTGCCGTGGCCGAGGCCGCCGGCGTCCAGGCGCCCACCATCTACCGGCTCTTCGGCGACAAGGAGGGCCTCCTCGATGCCGTCGCCGAGACCGAGATGACGCGGTTCTCCGCACGCAAGGCCGTCGCGCTCCGCGCCGCCGCCGAGGACGCGGTGGACGCGGTCGACGACCTCCGCGCGGGCTGGGACGCGACGATCGCGTTCGCGCTCGACAACCCCGAGCTGTACGCGCTGATGAGCGACCCCGCCCGCGGACCGGGATCTCCCGCGGTGCGCGCCGGCGTCGCGCTGCTCGAGGAGCGCGTGCACCGCGTCGCGCTCGCCGGGCGCCTGCGTGTCGCCGAGCCGCTCGCGGTGGAGCTGATCCACGCGGCCGCCACGGGCGCGCTCCTCTCGACCATCCGCCGCCCGGCCGCGGAGCGCGACCACGCGCTCGTCGACGCCATGTGGGAGGCGGTGCAGGAGCGGATCCTCACGCCGCCGGCGCGCGGCCGCACCCGGCACGAGCCCGGCCTCGTCGAGCGCGCCGTCGCCCTCCGCGCCCACGTGGCCGACGCGGACCGCCTCAGCGCGGGCGAGCGGTCGCTCCTCGCGGAGTGGCTGGACAGGATCGCCGCGGCACGCTGACCCGGATCCTCCCGGCCGGCGCCGTCAGGCCCCCGCCACCTCCACGGGCGCCGTCGTCAGCGCCTGCAGGCCCGTGACCCGCAGCAGGTCGAGCCGCGCCTCGTCGGTGCTGCCGGGCTCGGCCGTGTAGACGACGATGCGGAGGTCGCTGCCGGGCACCGAGAGGGTGTCGCAGTCGATCGTGATGGGGCCGACCGGCGTGCTCGTGACGGTCTTCCGGCTCGACCGGTGCTCGGCGACGCGCGCCTCGCTCCAGCGCCGTTCGAACTCCGGCGCCTCGGCGCGCAGCCGCGCGACGAGGCGGGCGAGCGCGCGATCCGCGGGGTAGCGGCCGACGGCGGTCCGCAGGTCGGCGGCGAGGTCGCGCGCGAACTCCTCCTCGTGCACGGCGTCGAAGTCGGTGCCCCCGTGCCCTTGCGTGAAGTAGGTCCAGACGAGGTTGCGGTCCCAGCCGGTGCGCTCCGACGGGTCCCCGTTGAGCGCCGCCCACAGCGGGTTCCAGAGCAGCATGTCGTGCGTCGCCGTGAACACCGCGATCGGCACGTCGCCCAGCCGGTCGACGATGCGGTGCACGCCCGGCGTGATGTGGCGCGGCACCTCGCCGCGGCCGGGCGGGGCGACGCCCGCCACCCGGTGGAGGTGGTCGCGCTCGTCCTCCGTGAGGCGGAGCGCGCGGGCGAGCGCCCCGAGCATCTGCGGCGACGGATTCACGGACCGGCCCTGCTCGAGCCGCACGACGTAGTCGACGCTCACGCCCGCGAGCGCGGCCAGCTCCTCACGGCGGAGGCCCGCGGTGCGGCGGTGGGATCCCGCGGGCAGGCCCACGTCCGCCGGCTGCACGCGCTCGCGCCAGGAGCGGAGGACGCTCGCGAATTCGGTCATGTGCCCATCCTCCGCGCCCGCGGGCGGATCAGCCTGGTACCGCCGGTCCTCCCGTCGACCGGTGCCTGGGCGACGCGGCGGGCAGGGCGCAGGCTCGACCCATGACCACCACACTGATCACCGGAGCCAACCGCGGCCTCGGACTCGAGACCGTCCGCCGCCTCGTCGAGGCCGGCCACACCGTCCACGCCGGCATGCGCGACACCGCCGACGGCGACGCCGCCCGCGCCGTCGGCGCCCACCCCGTCCAGCTCGACGTCGACGACCAGGCGAGCGTCGACCGCGCCCTGGCGTCGCTGCCGGAGCTGGACGTGCTCGTCAACAACGCCGGGATCCTCGGCACCGCGCTGGGCGTGGACGACCTCACGCCCGAGGCCATGCTCGCGGTGCTGCAGACCAACGTGGTCGCCGTGGTGCGCATGACGCAGGCCGCGCTGCCGCTGCTGCGCGCCTCCGCGGCCCCCGTGATCGTGAACGTCGCCTCCGGTGTCGGCTGGCCGCGCGCGCTCCGCGGCGAGGGCACCGACGAGAGCCACGTGCTCGCCATCCCCTACACGGCGTCGAAGGCCGCCCTCATCACCGCGACCGTGCAGTACGCGAAGAACCTGCCGGCGTTCCGGATCAACGCCACCGACCCCGGCTACACGGCCACCGAGTTCAACGGCAACGCGGGCCACCAGACCGTGACCGAGGGCACCGACGCGACCGTCGCGATGGCGCTCGTCGGACCGGACGGGCCGACGGGCGAGTTCCACAGCCGGCACGGGCGCATCGAGTACTGAGGCGCGGCGCGGTCGGCCGGCGGCCGCGGCTCGGCCTCAGTCGAGCACCGCGGTCGCCTCCACCTCCACGAGCACGTCCGGCTCGAACAGGATCTCCACGCCGATGAGCGACGCGGGCGGCATCGGGCTCGGCATCCCGAGCTCGGCGGCCACCGACTCGACGCCCGCCAGGAAGGGGCCCATGCGGTCGGGCGTCCAGCCGGTCACGTAGAAGGTGAACCGGACGACGTCGCCGAAGCCCGCGCCGACGCTCGCGAGCCCGGCGTGCGCGTTGCGGAGGGCGTGCGCGACCTGGCCCGCGAGGTCGCCGGGTGCCACCGGGGACCCGTCGGCCGTGCGGGCGATCTGGCCGGACACGTGCACCTGGCGGGACCCCGTCGCGACGGCGACGTGATGGTACGGGACCGGCTGCATCAGGCCGGCGGGGGAGGAGAGATGGACGGGCATGGGGCTCCTTGGGTCGGTTCCGGCCGCGGATCGGACGGGTATCTCCTGGATACCCGGTACCGGGCGGTCGCTTCCACGAGACTGGGTGTCGTGACGGATACCGCGGAGCCCACGCACGACCACGCCCTGCACGACCCCGACGACCGGTTCGCCATCGCGGCGCCGCACCGCGAGCTGCTCGACCAGGTGCTCGACAAGTGGTCGCTCGAGGTCCTCGACCTGCTCTGCGAGCGGCCGCGCCGCTTCTCCCAGCTGCGTCGCGCGATCCCCGCGGTCACGCAGAAGTCGCTCACCGCGACCCTGCGCCGGCTCGAGCGGAACGGCATCGTCGAGCGGGTCGTCCTGAGCACCCGGCCCGTGGCGGTCGAGTACCGCATCACGCCGCTCGGCAAGTCGATGCGCGCGCCCGTCGAGGCGATCCTCGCCTGGGCCGCCGTGCACATGCCGCGCATCGAGGCGGCCCGCGAGCGGTACGACGACGGCCTCGACGGGGTCCGCTGAAGTGGGCGGCCCGCATCTCCGCGCGTGGACCGCGGCGGACGCTCCCGCCCTCCGCGACGCCTTCCTCACCACGCCGGACCTCCTGACCCAGCTCGGCGGTGCTGACCTCGCGACGGTCGCGGCGGCGGATGCGCACATCGCGGGTCCGCTCGCGTCCGATGACGCCCACCGCATCTGGGCGATCGTCGACGACGGGGTCGCGGTCGGCAGCGTCGGCGTGTCCGCGATCGACCGTCGGCACGGCACGGCCTGGCTCCACTACTGGCTGGCAGCGGCCGGTCGCGGTCGCGGACTCGCGACCCGCGCACTCGCGGCCGCAGCGGACTGGGCCTTCGCCGACGGCCTCTACCGTCTCGAGCTAGGGCATCGGGTGAACAACCCCGCGTCGTGCCGTGTCGCGACGCGCGCCGGGTTCGTCCCGGAAGGGATCGAGCGGGCGAAGCTCCGGTACGGGAATGCGCGGTTCGACGTGGAGACACACGCGCGGCTCGCGACGGATCCGTCTCCCTCCCTTGCGCCGCTGCCCGGTACCGTCGGAGCGTGACCTGGCCCGCGCTGCACATCACCCGTTCCGTCGACGCCGACGTGGCGTCCGTCGTCGCCGTGGCGGGGGATCCCGCGCGGCTGCCCGAGTGGGCGGCGGGCGTCAGCTCGGGCATCCGGCTCGAGGGCGGGCGCTGGCTGTCGGACTCGCCGATGGGCGCCGTCGAGATCGCGTTCACCGGGCCGCGCGAGCTCGGGATCCTCGACCACGACGTGACGCTCCCCGACGGCACCGTGGTCCGCAACCCGTTGCGCGTCCTCCCGAACGACGAGGGCAGCGAGGTCGTCTTCACCCTCTTCCGCCGGCCGGGCATGACCGACGTCACGTTCGCGGAGGACGCGGCGCTCGTCGCGGCCGACCTGGAGCGGCTCGCGGCGCTGGTGGCCGGCGGCTGATCCGGGCCGGGTCGCCGCGGCGCCGCCACACTGGACCCATGAGCACCGCCGCCACCGCCCTCGCCCGCCTCGTCGAGGGGATCGACCGCGAGCGGCTCGGCGCGTACGGCGTCGTCGTGCGGATCGGCGACGACGAGGTCGCGCACCGCTGGCGCAGCGACGATCGCGAGAACCTCTACTCGGTGTCGAAGGGCGTGTGCGCGCTCGCCGCGGGCATCGCCGTCGACGAGGGGATCCTCCGCCTCGACACGCGCGTCCCCGAGCTGCTGCCGGATCTCGACCTCGGCCCGGGCGTCGACGGCGTCACCGTCGAGCATCTCCTCACCATGACCGGCGGCATCGACTTCGCCTGGTTCGGCGACGAGCCCGTGCCCGGTCCCGACCTCGCGCAGGCGATGCTCGGGCTCCCGACCCACGGCCCCGGGGCGGTGTTCCGCTACAGCGACGCCAGCCCCTACGTCGCCATGCGGATGCTCGCCGCCGCGGTCGGCGACGTGCGCGACTGGCTCCTCCCGCGCCTGTTCGCACCGCTCGGCATCGAGAACCCGCAGTGGCACCGCTGCCCGCTCGGCTTCATCGTCGGCGGCAGCGGCCTGGAGCTGCGCACCGGCGAGCTCGCGCGCATCGGCCGGCTGCTCCGCGACCGAGGCGCCTGGGAGGGTCGACAGCTCGTGAGCGCGGAGTGGATCGACCGGATGCACGGCAGCTGGGTTCCGACCGGCGCCGACGACCCCGCCGCCCCCTTCGCCCGCTACGGCCTCGCCACCTGGGACGGCCCCGGCGACGCGTGGCGTCTCGACGGCCGGTACGGGCAGTACGTGCTTGTGGACGGATCCCGCGACGCGGTCGTCACCATCACGGCGCACGAGGAGGAGCGCGACCACCTGCTCGCGGAGCTCGCGGCGGCGGCCGTCGCGGCCAGCGCGCCCGTCGTCAGCCGGCCGGTGCCGTGAGCGGATCCGGCGCCCGCCGCGTGCGCCCCGTGTCCGTGACCACCGCGTAGCCCTCGCGCGCCCAGTACTCGAACCCGCCGATCAGCTCCTGCACGCGCGTGTAGCCGAGCGTCGCGAGCGTGAGGGCGGCGCGCGTGCTCCCGTTGCACCCGGGACCCCAGCAGTAGACGACGACGCGCGCGTCCCGGTCGGGCACCTCGGCGGCGGCGCGCGCGGCGAGCTCGGCGCCGGGGATGTGGAGGGCTCCCGGGATCCGCCCCTGGCGCCACGACGCGTCGGATCGCACGTCCACCACGAGGGGCGCGGCGCCGCTCGCGCGGTCGGCGGCGAGGTCGGCGGGATCCGTCTCGTAGGTCAGCTTGGCGGCGAAGAAGTCGGTCGCGGTGAGGCTCGTCTGCATGCCCTCCATCGAAGCGGCCGGGCATGGGGACGGGGAAGGGCCGTCGCGCGGCATCGGGGCCGTCGCGCCGCGGATCGCCCGGTAGGTTCGGCCGCATGCCGACGAATCCGCCGCTGAGCCTCGACGCCACCGACCACGCGATCATCGCCGAGCTCCAGGGCGACGGCCGGATGAGCGTCGCGCAGCTCGGCCGCGCGGTCTCGCTCTCGGCGAGCGCGACCGCCGAGCGGGTCCGCCGGCTCACCGAGGCCGGGATCATCACGGGGTACTCCATCACGGTGGATCCCGAGGCGCTCGGCTGGGCCGTCACCGCCTTCGTGCGGCTGGCCTACCCGTCGGGCGACTACCGGCCGTTCCACGCGCTGGTCGCGGAGCTGCCGGAGATCGTCGAGGCGCACCACGTGACGGGCGCCGACTGCTTCATCGTCAAGGCTTACGCCCGCTCGATGCGCGACCTCGAGCGCATCACCGGTCGCCTCGCCGTCCTCGGCGGGATCACGACCCACGTCGTGTACTCGAGCCCGGTCCCGGGGCGGCACGTGGGGCCGGCGTGAGCGAGGACTCGAGCCGCCGCAGCGCGTTGATGACATCATCAGCCGCTGATCGGCTTGATGATGTCATCGAGCGGGCCCAGGAGCAGCGAAGTCGCCCGTCGCGCACCACCCGCTGAGCGCCACCACCTCCGCCGCGATCTCCGCGACGGTGCGGCCGTCGGTCGCCACGCGGTGCACCGCGTCCGGCGCGCCCGCCTCGAGCCGTGGTGCCGCGGCCGCGCTGCGCTCCACCGCCTCGGCGAGCCCCGACCCGATCTCGCGCCCGGCGAGGCGCGCGGCCGCGGTCACGTCGTCGGCCGTGAGCAGCACGGCGACCGCGTCGACCTCGCCGCCGAGCGCCGCGGTGAGGGCCGGCAGCTCGAGCACGCTGACGGTGTTCGCGTAGACCACCCGCGTCCAGCCCGCCTCGCGGTAGTTCCGCCACATGGCCGCCAGGTTCCGCTCGGCCAGCGGGATGCCGTGCCGCCACGGCTCCGGGTGAGCCTGGTCGAGCGCGTCGCCCTCGATGAGCGCGTGCGCGACGTCGGCCGCCGTGAGGATCCGCGCCACCTCCGCCGCCACCGTCGACTTGCCGACGCCCGAGCGCCCGCCGAGGAACAGGGCCTGCGTGCGGGCGGGAGTGGGCATCGGGCCAGCGTGGCACGCGATCGCCCGCCGCGCCCGCATCCGCGTTGACACCGCGCGCACACCCCCGGGAGAATGGGGTGACGTTGCTCTTACAACGTTGTAACGGCTCGGATCCACCCGGCACCCCCGGCGTCGATCGGCCCCATTCCCGATGAAGTGAAGGACCACTCCATGACCGACGCCCCCTCGACGACCGACGCCTTCCCGTCGGCCGACGCACGGATCGCCATCGACCGCACCGCGGTCGTCGCGCCCGTCAACCGCCGCACGTTCGGCTCGTTCGTCGAGCACCTCGGCCGCTGCGTCTACGACGGCATCTACGAGCCCGGCCACCCCACCGCGAACGCCGACGGCTTCCGCGGCGACGTCGTCGACCTCGTCAAGGAGCTCGGCACGAGCACCATCCGCTACCCCGGCGGCAACTTCGTCTCCGGCTACCGCTGGGAGGACGGGGTCGGCCCGCGCGCCCAGCGCCCGAAGCGCCTCGACCTGGCCTGGCACTCGCTCGAGACCAACGAGGTCGGCCTCGACGAGTTCGCGCGCTGGTGCGAGCTCACCGGCAGCGAGCTGATGATGGCCGTCAACCTCGGCACGCGCGGCGTGCTCGAGGCGCTCGACATCCTCGAGTACTCCAACCACCCCTCCGGCACCGCGCTCTCCGACCTGCGCATCGCCAACGGATCCCCCGAGCCGCACAACGTGAAGATGTGGTGCCTCGGCAACGAGATGGACGGCGACTGGCAGGTCGGCAACATGACCGCCGAGGACTACGGCACGCTCGCCGGCCGCACCGCCCGCGCCATGAAGATGGTCGACCCGACCCTCGAGCTCGTCGCGTGCGGCAGCAGCGGATCCGGCATGCCGACGTTCGGCGAGTGGGAGCGGATCGTCCTGGAGAAGACCTACGACTCGGTCGACTTCATCTCCGCCCACGCCTACTACCAGGAGCGCAAGGGCGACCTCGGCAGCTTCCTCGCCTCCTCGCTCGACATGGAGTACTTCATCGCGACGGTCGTCTCCACGGCCGACCACGTGAAGCACCGCCTGAAGAGCGACAAGACGGTCAACATCTCCTTCGACGAGTGGAACGTCTGGTACCTCGACGAGCACCAGGAGTCGGGCGTCATCACCGAGGGCTGGCCCTACGCGCCGCACCTGCTCGAGGACGTCTACTCGGTCGCCGACGCGGTCGTGCTCGGCAACCTCATGATCACGCTGCTCAAGCACAGCGACCGCGTCACGTCGGCCAGCCTCGCGCAGCTCGTGAACGTGATCGCGCCGATCATGACGGAGACCGGCGGCGGCGCCTGGCGCCAGACGACGTTCTTCCCGTTCTCGGTCACGAGCCGGCTCGCGCAGGGCGAGGTGCTGCGGCCGCGCGTCGACGTCGGCACGTACGAGACCGCGGTGCACGGCACGGCGCCGCTCGTCGACTCCGTCGCGACCTTCGACGAGGCCACCGGCCGCGCCGCCGTCTTCCTCGTGAACCGCAGCATCACGGACGCGCTCACGATCGAGGTCGACGTCGCCGGCCTCGCGGTCTCCGAGGTGCTCGAGGCCGCGGGCATCCACGACGAGGACGTCTACGCGAAGAACACGTTCGAGGACCGCGAGCGCGTGGGCCTCACGCCGAACTCCTCGGCGTCGCTGACGGACGGCACGCTCACGATCACGCTGCCGCCCGTGTCGTGGACGGCCGTGTCGCTCGGCTAGTCGCATCCGCTCGACCACGCGCCCGTCGCGCCGCACCCGCGGCCGGCGGGCGTCGTGCGTGGCGGGGTGGGCGCGGTCCACCAGCGGGATCTCGGCGCGCGGGCGCTGCCGTCGTCCCGGTCCGGTCGCGCCCGTCGCGCTCCGCGCGGAGCCGGACGAGGCCGGATCAGCCCCGCGGATCCGTGCGGAGCAGCGCCATGACGATCACGTCGACCGGCTCGCCGTCGAAGCGGAAGCCCGCGCGGAGGCGGCCCTCCTCGACGAAGCCCGCGCGCGCGTAGACGCGGTGAGCGCGGGGGTTGACGTCCAGGACCTCGAGGGAGATGCGCGCGAGGTCGGTCGCGGCGAACGCGTGGTCGACCAGGAGGCGCACGGCCTCCGAGCCCAGCCCGCGATCGCGGCCGGCGGGGCCGATGAGGATGCGGAGGTTCGTGCTGCGGTCCTCGGGGCTCCACTCGTTGAGCACGGCCTCGCCCACGCACGCATCGGTCGCGCGGTCGACGAGCGCGAGGTCGACGCGATCGGGCTGGTCGGCGCGCGTCGCGTACCAGGTGCGGGTGCGGTCGTCGAGCTCCGGGCGGGCGGCCATCTCCTCGACCTCGGCCGTGGTGTGCGCGGATCCGGTGAGGCGGATGACGTCGGGGTCGGCGAGGACCGGCCCCATCGCGTCGACGTCGGCGGGGGTGAAGGGGCGGAGGATCACGCGCTCGCCCTCGAGGCGCGGGAGGGAGGGGAGGAGGCGGGGATCGGCGGTGCTCACGCGTCCATGGTGCCGGAGCCGGCGGGTCAGCGCCCGTCGCGCCCGCGGTAGAGCGTCATGAGCGTCGCCGAGATGCGGCCGCCGGGGCCCAGCCGGTGCCCGTTCGCCTCGAGCCACGCGCGGGCGGCGGCGCGTTCGCCGGTCGGGGCGGAGCCGGGGGCGGAGCCAGCGCCGGCGCCCGGGGTCGCGGCGTCGTCGCGGATGGGCGTGATGGTCACCGCGGTGCGGCGGCCGGCCGCCACGTAGGGGGCGAGCGCGTCGCGCAGCTCCCGGGCCGCCGATGCGTCGAGGTCGATCTCGTGCACGATGCCGTCGAGGCCGAAGCGCACCGTCTCGGTCGTCTCGTCCAGGCGGTCGTCCCCGCGCGGATCCACGTGCTCGGCCATGCCGTCTCCCTGCTCTCGAGTCCCCTCTCGCAGCCTAGGTCGCCCCGCCGACGTGGTCGTGCGCTAGATGAGAACGGTTCTCTTCTAGGATCGGGGCATGGATCCCCACGCCGACTTCCCCGACCCCGCCGTCCGCCGCGGCCTCGCCGTGACCCTCGTCTCCGCGAGCGACCTCACGACCGCCTCGCGCGTCGCCGCCGCGACGACCGGGGCATCCGCGGATGCCGCGCCGTCCGTGGTCGAGGCGCCGGGCGGCGACAGCGGCGACCTCGGCGCGGACCTCGCCGACGGCCTCATCGCCGACGCCGACGACGGGCGCATCGGGCTCGCGGTCGTCGCGCTCGAGCCGGCCGCGGATCCCCTCGAGGTCGCGCTGGTTCTGGAGCACGTCGTCGAGGCCCGGCATCCGGGGGCGACGCCCATCGGGATCCTCGACGTGGTGGCGGTCTCCTCGGTGGCCGAGATCCGCGACCTGCTGCTCGACCCCGACGGCGAGGACCGCGTCCCGTTCGACGCCGCCGAGCGGCTGGCCGGCCGGCTCGAGTGCGCGAGCGTCGTGGTGCTCGGCGACCTGGATCCCGCGCGCCCGACGCCCGACGGCCACCGCGTCCGGGCGCTGCTGGCGCTGCTCGCGCCCGACGCGCGGGTCGTGTCCGTGGGCGACCGGGAGTCGCTCGCGACCGGGCGCCTGCGGATCCGGCTGCAGCGGGCGCGTCGGCTGGCGGCCGGCATGGGCTGGCAGGTCGCGCTCGCGGGGGAGGGGCCCGCGCGGGCCGACGGCGCGATGGGCGTCCACGTCTTCCGCGACCCGCGCCCCTTCCACCCGGGCCGCCTGCACGCGGCCGTCGCGCACGACCTCGTGCCCGGCGAGGTCGGCCGCATCGCGCGCTCCCGCGGCCTCGTGCGCCTCGCGACGCGGCCCGCGACCGTCGGCTCGTGGGCCACCGCGGGCGACGTGCTGAGCCTGGATCCCACCGGCATGCTCAGCTGGGACGCCGACTCGCCCGCGGGCCAGGAGATCGCCTTCGTCGGCGAGGGCCTCGACGGCGCCCGGCTCGACGCGGTCCTCGGCGCGTGCCTGCTCGCGCCGGGCGAGCTCGTGGAGGGGCCGGAGGCGTGGCACGGCTACGCGGATCCGTTCCCCGCCTGGGACGCCGAGCACCGGCACTGAGCGCGGCCGGCCCGGGCGGCGCGGCCGGATCGGATCGGATCGGATCAGCCTCGTCAGTCGGCCGGGTCGGCGACCACGCGCCCGTCGTCGAGCCGCACGACGCGGTCGGCGTCGGCGAGCACCAGGGGGTCGTGCGAGACGGCGACCACGGCGACCCCGCGGTCGGCCTCGGAGCGCAGGATCGCGCGGATCCACCCGGCGCTCGCGGCGTCGAGCCCGGTGGTCGGCTCGTCGAGGAGCAGCAGCCCGGCACCGCGCGCGATGCCCTGCGCGAGCAGGGCGCGCTGGCGCTGGCCGCCCGAGAGCGCGGCGAACCCCTGCCCCGCGAGAGGGATCAGGCCGAGCCGGTCGAGCGCGTCGTCGACGGCCCGCCTCGCCTCCGCGTCGAGCCGGCGCCAGCGGCCCGTCCTGCCCCATGCGCCCACCGTGACGACGTCGCGCACGGTGACCGGCAGGCCGTCGGGGACGGCGGCGCGCTGGGGCACGAAGGCGGCGGGATCCGCGGCGGTCCGGGTCCCGGAGGCGAGCGGGCGGGTGCCCGCGATCACCTCGAGGAGCGTCGACTTGCCCGCGCCGTTCGGGCCGGCGATCACGGTGACGGCCCCGCGGCGCACGTCGAGGTCGACCCCGTCGAGGGCGCGGCGGTCGCCGAAGTCGACCCGGGCGGCGCGGAGGGAGGCGGCGGGAGCGGTCGTCGTCGCGGAGGGCATGGGGTCGATCCTATCCATTTGATAAGCGTTCTCATTCTCGACTACGGTCGGGGATCGTGCCCTTCCTCACCTCCGGGATCCTCGAGCCCTTCGCCCTCGACTTCCTCCAGCGCGCCCTCCTCGGCGGCGCGCTCGTCGCGATCCTCTGCGGCGTCGTGGGCACCTGGGTCGTCATCCGCGGCATGGCGTTCCTCGGCGAGGCGCTCGCCCACGGGATGCTGCCCGGCGTCGCGCTCGCCACGGTGCTCGGGCTGCCCGTGCTCGTCGGCGGCGCGCTGAGCGCGGTCGCGATGAGCCTCGGCATCGCCGCCCTCCAGCGCCGCGGCCGGCTCTCCTACGACACGAGCATCGGCCTGCTCTTCGTCGCGATGCTCGCCCTCGGCGTCGTCGTGATCTCGCACTCGGGCAGCTTCGCCACGGATGCGACCGCCATCCTCTTCGGCGACATCCTCGCCATCACCCCGCTCGACATCGCGCTGCTCGGCGGCGCCGTCGTCGTGGGGCTCGGCACGGCGTGGGCGTTCCACCGGCCGCTCGTGGCGCTCGCGCTGGATCCCCGCATCGCCGCCGTGCTGCGCCTCGGCCCCCGCTCGGCGCAGGCCGCGCTCGTCGGGCTCGTGACCCTCGCGGTCGTCGCGTCGTACCAGGCCGTCGGATCCCTGCTGGTCGTCGGCCTGCTGCTCGCGCCGGCCGTCGCCGCCGGGCACTGGACCGCCCGGATCCCCACGCGGATGGCGCTCGCGGCGGTGCTCGGCATCGCGTCCGTGCTCGTCGGCCTCCTCGTGTCGTGGCACGCGGCGACGGCGGCGGGTGCCTCGGTGGCGGTCACCGCGATCGCCGTGGCCGCGCTCTCGGGGGCGGCCCGGGCGGGCCTCACCGCGTGGCGCTCCCGCGGAGCCGCCGCCGACCGCGGCCGCGCCGCCGCCGAGCCGCCCGCCCGCTCCCCGGCGGGCGTGCCCGCCTCGTGACCACCGCATGACCGCCGCGACGGCCGACCGCCGCGATCCCGCCCCGACCCCACCCCGACGGAAGGACCCCGTGCGCTCCCGCATCCCCGCCATCCCCCTCCTGGCCGGCCTCGCGCTCGCCCTGACCGCGTGCGCCGCCGGCCCCGCGGCCGAGCCCGCCGCCGAGCCCACCACCGACGAGCAGGGGGAGGGTCACGGCGAGGTCGCGGGTGCCGCCGAGCTCTCCGAGCCGCGCCTCGGCCTCACCTCCGTCGACCCGAACGGCGCCGTCTCGCACCTCGACCTCCTCGACGGGTCGGTCGCCGACCTCGGCGGCATCGGCGCCCCGACGGCGATGGACACCGACGGGCGGTACCTCTTCGCGCAGACGGACGCGGGCGTCGAGATCGTCGACAGCGGCGTCTGGACCTGGGACCACGTCGACCACTTCCACTACTACCGGGCGGATCCGCGCCTCCTCGGCACGGTCGAGGGCGGCGGCACCGCGACGGTCGCGACCACCAACCTCTCCACCACCGGCGGCACGGGGCTCTTCTTCCCCGGGTCCGGCGAGGCCGTGCTGCTCGACACCGAGGCCCTCTCGAAGGGCGAGGTCGAGGAGCGGTTCCGCCTCGACGGCGAGCCCGGGCCCGGCATGGTCGTGCCCGTAGGATCCCTCGCGCTCGTCACCGAGGGGCAGGGCGCCGACGCCACGGTGGCCGGGTACACGGCCGACGGCGAGCGCACCGGCCTCGTCGAGCCGTGCCCGGACGCCGCCGGCACCATCACGACGCGCGTGGGCGCGGTCATCGGCTGCTCCGACGGCGCCCTCCTCGCGAGCGTGGACGGCGACGAGCTGAGCGTGGAGCGGATCCCCTACCCCGACGGCACGACGGCCCCCGCCGCCACGTCCTTCGACAACCGCGAGGGCCGCCCGACGGTCGCCGCCCTCGCCGGCGACCAGGGCATCTGGCTGCTCGACACCCGCGAGCGCTCCTGGCAGCTGCTCCCGGCACCCGCGCCGCTCGTGCACGCGACCGCGGTCGACGACGCGGACGAGCACCTGCTCGCGCTCGCCCGCGACGGCCGCGTGCTCGTGCTCTCCGGCGAGGACGGCGCCGTGCTCTCCGACAGCGGACCGCTCGTCGCCGACTCGATCGCGGCCGGTCGGATCCCGACCCTCGTCGCCGACCAGCAGCGCGCCTACCTCGCGGGTCCGGTCGAGCGCCGGCTGCACGAGATCGACTACGCCGACGGCGCCCGCGTCGCGCGCACCTTCGACACCGCGGCGGAGCCCGCCTTCACCGCGGAGACCGGCCGATGAGCGCCCGCCGGATCGGCACGGCGCTCGCGGGCGCCGCCGCGGCCGCCGCGACCGTGCTCGCCCTCACGGGCTGCGCGACCGCGGGGGACGGCCGGCCGACCGTCTACGTGTCCACCAACATCCTCGGCGACGTCGTCGAGGAGCTCGTGGGCGACGAGGCCGAGGTCGTCACCCTGATGAAGCCGGACGCGGATCCGCACTCCTTCGAGATCTCCGCGCAGGAGGCCGCGCGCCTCCGCTCGGCGGACCTCGTCGTCTCCAACGGCCTCGGCCTGGAGGAGGGCCTGCAGCAGCACCTCGACGCGGCGACCGCCGCCGACGTGCCGAGCTTCGTGGCGGGCGACGCCATCGAGGTCCTCGACTACGCCGAGGGCGACGCGGAGGGCATGCCCGACTCGCACTTCTGGACGGATCCGGCGCGCATGGTCGACGTGGTCGACGCGCTCGAGCCGGTGCTCGCCGGGATCGACGGCGTGGATCCCGCCGCCGTCGCCGCGCACACGGCCGGGTACCGCGCCGAGCTCGAGTCGCTGGATGCGGAGATGACCGCCGCGTTCGGCGCGATCCCCGCCGAGCGCCGCGCCCTCGTCACCAACCACCACGTCTTCGGGTACCTCGCCGACCGCTTCGACTTCGAGGTCGTCGGCGCCGTGATCCCCGGCGGCACCACCCTCGCCGCGCCCTCCGCCAGCGACCTCGCCGACCTCGTGTCGGCGGTCGAGGAGACCGGCGTCCCCACGATCTTCGCGGAATCCTCGTCGCCCGACCGCCTCGTGCAGGCGCTGGCGAGCGAGGCCGACATCCGCGTGGAGGTGGTCGAGCTGTTCACGGAGTCCCTCACGGGTCCCGAGGGCGGCGCCCCCGACTACCTCGCCATGATGCGCGTCAACACGCAGCGCATCGCCACCGGGCTCTCCCCCTGAGCGCCTGCGATCCACCCACACAGAGAAGGAACACCATGCGCACCCCCCGCCTCCGACGGACCGGCCACGCCGCCGTCGCCCTGGGCCTCGCCGCGACGCTCGCGGCCTGCTCCACCCCCGCCCCCGAGGGATCCGCGTCCTCCGACGGCGCGGCCGCATCCGGCGAGGCAGCCGGATCCCGCGTCGCCGTCTCGTACGAGGGCGGCATCCTCGTGCTCGACGGGACGAGCCTCGAGACCGTCTCGGACTTCGACTCCGAGGAGTTCACCCGCCTCAACCCCGCGGGTGACGACCGGCACGTCATGGTCACGATGAGCGACGGCTTCCAGGTGCTCGACACCGCCGCCGGCAGCTCCGACGAGGCCGAGCTGACCGACACGGTGTTCCCCGCCGACACCCCCGGCCACGTCGTCCGGCACGCGGGCAAGACGATCCTCTACGCCGACGGCACGAGCGACACCACGGTCTTCGACACCGCGGCCCTCGCCTCCACCGACGGCATGCCCGAGACGGAGACCATCGAGGGCGTCGAAGCGCACCACGGCGTCTCGATCGTGCTCGAGGACGGCACGTTCCTCACGACCGTCGGGAACGCGGACGGCCGCAACGGCATCGAGGTCAAGGACGCGTCCGGCGCGGTCATCGCGCAGAGCGACCAGTGCCCCGGCGTGCACGGCGAGGGCACCGCGGCCGGCGAGGTCGTCGTCTTCGGCTGCGAGGACGGCGCGCTCGTCTACGACGACGGCGCGATCACCAAGCTCAGCGCGCCCGACCAGCCCTACGGCCGCATGGGCAACGCCTACGTGAGCGAGACCAGCCCGATCATCGTCGGCGACTACAAGTCCGACCCGGACGCCGAGGGCTACCTACTGAACGCCGTCACCCTGATCGACACGGAGGCCGAGACCCTCCGCGTCGTCGACCTGCCCGAGGGCGTCGGCTACACGTTCCGCGACGTCGCGCGCGGCCCGGATGACAAGGCGTACATCATGGGCTCGGACGGCGCGATCCACGTGCTCGACCCCGCCACCGGCGAGCTGACCGACTCCTTCCCCGTCATGGACGCGTGGGAGAGCCCGGTCGAGTGGCAGGACCCGCACCCCGCGATCGTCGTCGCCGACGGCGTCGGCTACGTCACCGAGCCGGCCGCGAAGCAGGTCCACGCGGTCGACCTCACGACGGGCGACGTGCTCTCCAGCACGACCCTCGAGGTCACGCCGAACGAGCTGGCGGTCGCCGCGGGCTGATCCCCGCCCGCGGCACGCATGAGGAAGGCCCGCCACCCGAGAGGGCGGCGGGCCTTCCGCGCATCCGGCGCCGGAGCGGCGGCCTGCGTGGACCGCTACGCGGAGCGGTGGCGACGGCGGGCGACGAGCGCCCCGCCGGCCAGCAGCATCAGCGCGCCGAGGCCGCCGAGCGCGAGGGCGGAGTCGCCGCCGCCCGTGACGGGGAGGGAGTCCCGGCCCGAGGTGCGGAGCCGCGCGGCGGCGGCGACGCCGGCGTGGTGGTCGCCGTCGCTGCTCGTGTCCGAGACGCCCGCGACGGTGAAGGCCTGCGTGAGGACGAGGCCGGAGCGCTCGCCCGTGAGCGTGAGGACGTAGTCGCCGTTCGGGGCGTAGTACACGCCCTCCAGGACCGCGGCGTACGCCCAGCGGCCCCGCTCGTCGGCGGTCTGCGTGCGGCCGATGCTGGTGGGATCGCCCGCGCGTCGGAGCGCGAAGCCGTCGCCGATGCCCGACGGCCCGCGGAGCGACGCCGTGACCCCCTCGCCCCGCAGGAAGCCCGTCGCCGTGACCGGGACGCCGGGACGCACGAGGTCGTCGGGGGTGATGGTGGTGCGGGGGATGCTGATGGCCGCGTCCTCGGGGAGGGGCAGGTCGGAGTCCGGGCTGGTGTTCGACACCCCGGAGATGGAGAGGTCCTTCGAGAGGACGAGGCCGGACTCCTCGCCGGTCAGATGCAGCGTGTAGGCGCCGTTCGTCGCGAAGTACACGCCGGCGAAGGCGACGCGGTGCGAGACGCGCCCGCGGTCGTCCGCGGGATGGGTGAGGCCGTACTTCGTCGGCTCCCCGACCCGCGTGGCCAGGTCCAGGTCGACCTGCACGCCGGCCGGCGCCGTGATCGAGACGGTGACGGGCTCGCCGGGCAGGAAGCCCGTTGCCTCGAGCGCGATGCCCGGGGAGACGGGCTGGTCGGGGTCGAGGGTGTCGTCGTCCACGGTGATGCTCGCGCGCTCGCGGACCGGGGCCTCGGCGGCGGGCGTCGCCGCGGCGGCCTCCGGCGCGACGGGCTCCGACGGGATCACCGCGGGGGACGCGTCCGCCGACGCCGCGTCCACCTGCGGGGCGGTCACGTCCGCGGGCTCCGTCTGCGTCGTGCCGGTCGCGGGATCCACGGCCGCGTGCGCGGCGGGCGCCCAGGCGAGGGGGGCGGCGACGAGCGCGGCCGTGAGGCACAGCGCGGTGACGGGGCGTCGCAGTCGCGTGGTGCGGGCTGCGGCGGGCGTGAGGTCCATGGGGCTCCTGATCGAGGTGAGCCGGTCCCGGAGGACGCGGCGGTAGGGCGGACCCGAGCGGATCCGCGGGGATTCCTCCCGTGTGGGAAACGTATCGGAGTCCCTGATCAGGGCGGATAACGAATGACTACGCGCGTGCCCGGCCGCACCCCCACTCCGGGTGGGGGTCCGTGCGTCTTGCTGATTTCGCAAGGACTCGTGCGCGTGACGACGCGACCGGCGAGAGTCGAGGCATGGACATCGCACAGGGCATCGCAGGTCGGATCGAGTGGGACGCGGTCGTCGTCGGCGGAGGCGTGGCGGGATCGAGCGCGGCGCTCATGCTGGCACGCGCCCGCCGGAGCGTGCTCGTGGTCGACGCCGGCCAGCCGCGCAACGCGGTCGCCGCGCACATGCACGGCGTGCTCGGCCACGACGGGAAGCCGCCGCGGCAGCTCGTCGCCGAGGGGCGTCGCGAGATCGAGGGCTACGGCGGCGTCGTGGTCGACGGGCGGGTCGAGGGGATCACCGCGGTCGACGACCCGGCCGGCCCGCGCTTCCGGGTGACGCTCGACGGCGGCGCCGAGGTCCGCGCCCGCCGCGTGATCCTCGCCACCGGCCTCGCCGACGTCCTCCCCGAGGTCCCCGGCCTCGCCGCGCACTGGGGCGCCGGCGTCGTCGTCTGCCCGTACTGCGACGGCTACGAGGTGCGCGACCGCCGCATCGGCGTGCTCGCCACCGGGCCCGGCAGCCTCCATCACGTGCAGATGCTGCGCCAGTGGTCGCCCGACATCACGTTCCTCGTCGCGGGCGGCACGGCGGACGGCCGGCCGCTGGAGATCGACGCCGCGACCCGCGCCGGGATCGACGCCCGCGGCATCCGCGTGGAGGAGGCGGCCGTCGTCCGCGTGCTCGGCGAGCGCGGCGCGCTCGAGGGCGTCGAGCTCGCCGACGGCCGGATCCTCCCGCTCGACTCGCTCTTCGCGATGCCGGGCGTCGCACCGCGCGACGGGTTCGCCCGCGCGCTCGGGGCCGACGTCGAGGAGACGCCGTGGGGTCCGTTCGTCGCGGCGGACCCGATGGGCCGGACGAGCGTCCCCGGCCTCCTCATCGCGGGCAACGCGTCGAGCGGATCCGCGAACGTCCCGGTCGCGATGGCCGCCGGCACCATGGCGGGCGCGATGGCGAACGCGGACATGGTGACGGAGGACGTCGCGCGGGCGGTGACCGCCGCGGCCGGGCCCGTCACCGCCGGCCGGTAGCGGTCCGCGCCCGCCTCGCGTAAACTTGAGTCACAGAGACTCAAGTACCTGAAGGAAGGAACGCATTGGCCAACATGCAGGGCGCACCCGCCACCGACGAGAACGCGAAGACCGCGCTCGAGCAGTACGGGGTGAACCTGACCGAGATCGCGAAGAGCGGCAAGCTCGACCCGGTCATCGGACGCGACGCGGAGATCCGGCGCATCAGCCAGGTGCTCACGCGGCGCACCAAGAACAACCCGGTGCTCATCGGCGAGCCCGGCGTCGGCAAGACCGCCGTGGTCGAGGGCCTCGCGCAGCGCATCGTCGCGGGCGACGTGGCCGACTCGCTCAAGGGCAAGCAGCTCGTGTCGCTGGACCTCGCGGCGCTCGTCGCGGGCGCGAAGTACCGCGGCGAGTTCGAGGAGCGCCTGAAGGCGGTGCTGAAGGAGATCGACGACGCCGACGGCGAGATCATCACCTTCGTCGACGAGCTGCACACGCTCATGGGCGCGGGCGGCGGCGAGGGGTCCGTCGCCGCGTCGAACATGCTCAAGCCCATGCTCGCCCGCGGCGAGCTGCGCCTCATCGGCGCCACCACGCTCGACGAGTACCGCCAGTACATCGAGAAGGACGCCGCGCTCGAGCGCCGGTTCCAGCAGGTCTACGTGGGCGAGCCGAGCGTCGAGGACACCGTCGCGATCCTCCGCGGGCTCAAGGGCCGGTACGAGGCGCACCACCAGGTGCCCATCACGGACGCGGCGCTCGTCGCGGCGGCCTCCCTCTCGAACCGCTACATCCCCGCCCGCCAGCTTCCCGACAAGGCCATCGACCTCATCGACGAGGCCGCGTCGCGCCTGCGGATGGAGATCGACTCGTCGCCCGTCGAGATCGACGAGCTGCGCCGCGCGGTCGACCGCATGCGCCTCGAGGAGCTCGCGCTCAAGCGCGAGAAGGACGAGGCGTCGAAGGCGCGGCTGGAGAAGCTGCGCGAGGACATCGGCGTGCGCGAGGCGGCCCTCGGCGACCTGCAGCGGCGGTGGGAGGCGGAGCGCGCGAGCGTCAACCGCGTCGGCAAGCTGAAGGACGAGCTCAACGAGCTGCGGATCCGCGCGGAGCGGGCCCAGCGCGAGGGGAACCTGGAGAAGGCGTCGCGCCTGCTCTACGGCGAGATCCCCGTGATCGAGCGCGAGGTCGCGCAGGCGGAGGCCGCCGAGTCGGTGCCGCAGGCGGAGGAGCGCCTCGTGAACGAGCAGGTGACCGCCGAGGACATCGCGGCGGTCGTGGCGGCCTGGACGGGGATCCCCGTCGGCCGGCTGCTCCAGGGCGAGACCGAGAAGCTGCTGCACCTCGAGCAGGAGCTCGGCAAGCGGCTCATCGGCCAGAAGCCGGCGGTGCGGGCCGTCGCGGACGCGGTGCGCCGCACGCGCGCCGGCATCTCGGATCCCGACCGGCCCACCGGCTCCTTCCTCTTCCTCGGCCCCACGGGCGTCGGCAAGACCGAGCTCGCGAAGGCGCTCGCGGAGTTCCTGTTCGACGACGAGAAGGCGATGATCCGCATCGACATGAGCGAGTACGGGGAGAAGTTCTCCGTCTCGCGCCTGGTCGGCGCCCCTCCCGGGTACGTCGGCTACGAGCAGGGCGGCCAGCTCACGGAGGCCGTGCGGCGGCGCCCGTACTCGGTGGTGCTGCTCGACGAGGTCGAGAAGGCCCACCCCGAGGTGTTCGACGTGCTGCTGCAGGTGCTCGACGACGGCCGGCTCACCGACGGCCAGGGCCGCACGGTCGACTTCCGCAACGTGATCCTCGTGCTGACCAGCAACCTCGGCTCGCAGTTCATCAGCGACGCGTCGCTGCCGCGGGAGAGCCGCGAGGAGGCCGTGCAGCAGCTCGTGCGCCAGACCTTCAAGCCGGAGTTCGTGAACCGGCTCGACGACATCGTCGTGTTCCAGACGCTGTCGATGGACGACCTGGCGCAGATCGTCGAGCTCTACATCGACCGGCTCGGGGTGCGGCTCGCGGATCGCCGGCTCACGCTCGGGGTCACGCCGGATGCGCGCAGCTGGCTCGCCGAGCGCGGCCACGACCCGCTATACGGCGCGCGGCCGCTGCGCCGCCTCATGCAGCGCGAGATCGACGACCGCCTGGCGCGCGAGCTGCTCGCGGGCGACGTGCGCGACGGCGACGCCGTGCGCGTCGACCTCGCGCCCGACGGCGAGGGGCTCACGGTCGCGCGGGCGTGGAGCGACGAGCCGGGGGAGCAGGCGCCCGGCGCCTGATCCCGGCGCCTGATGCCGATGCGGCCCGCCGTGCGCTCCCGTCAGGGGACGCACGGCGGGCCGTCGTCGTGCGTCCGCCGCGGATCAGACCGCCGTCACCCGCAGGATCGCGATCGACTCCGGCATCATCGCGGGCGCGTGCAGGCCCGAGGCGGCGAGCGCGCGGCCGGTCAGCTCGACGCCGTCCCACCAGGCCGGGGCCGTGAAGCCGGGCTCGGGGGTGCCGACGCGCACGGGCTCCACGCGGTAGCGGCGCTCGGGATCCAGGCCCGGCAGCAGGAAGCGGCCGCGCGGCGAGACCTCGGAGCGGCCGATCGACGCGAGGAAGAACAGCGCGGAGGCGGCGTCCGACGCGACGGCGCCGTGCACGAGCAGGGTCGGGTCGCTCTCGTCGGCGCGGACGACCGTGCCCGTGTGCATCAGTGCGCGCTCCTCCTTGTAGAGGGCGATCCACGCGGCGAGGTCGGCGTTCTCCTCGTCGCTGGCCTGCGCGAGGTCCCACTCGATGCCGAGGTGGCCGTAGAGCGCCGAGCCCGCGCGGAACGCGAGGCGGTGCGCGCGGCCCGTGGTGTGGCTGACGCCCGAGGCGATGTGGGAGCCGAGCAGCTCGGGCGGGAGGAGCTGCATGGTCCAGCGCATCATCGTCTGGCGGTCGAGCGGGTCGATGCAGTCGGAGACCCACACGCGGTCGGTGCGCTCGAGCACGCCGAGGTCGACGCGGGCGCCGCCGGACGCGCATGCCTCGATCTCGAGGCCCGGGAAGCGGGCCCGCAGCTCGTCCATGAGCCGGTACGCGGCGAGCGTCTGCAGGTGCACGCCCGCCTCGCCGCGCGGGTGGATGCCGGCGTCGACGAGGTCGCGGTTGTGGTCCCACTTGACGTACGCGATGTCGTGGGCGGAGAGGATCGCGGTCATCCGCTCGAGCACGTACGCGTACGCCTCGGGGATCACCAGATCGAGCACCTGCTGGTCGCGGGCGCGCACCGGGAGGCGGCCGCCCGTGGCGAGGATCCACTCGGGGTGCGCGCGGGCGAGGTCGGAGTCCTCGTTCACCATCTCGGGCTCGAACCAGAGGCCGAACTCCATTCCGAGGCCCGTGACGTGGTCGATGATCGGGTCGAGCCCGTCCGGCCACACCGTCTCGTCGACGTACCAGTCGCCGAGACCCGCGTGATCGTCGCGGCGGTGGCGGAACCAGCCGTCGTCGAGCACGTACCGCTCCACGCCGAGGGCCGCGGCGCGATCCGCGAGGTCGGTGAGGCGCGCGAGGTCGTGGTCGAAGTAGACGGCCTCCCACACGTTGATCGTCATGGGCCGGTCGCGGCGCGGGTGCGACTGGCGGGCGCGCAGGAAGCGGTGGAAGCGGGCGGCCTGGTCGTCGAGGCCGTGGCCGAACGCGGCGTAGACCCACGGGCTCGCGTACGCCTCGCCCTGCGCGAGCCGCACCTCGCCGGGCAGCAGCAGCTCGCCGCCGCCGATGACCTGGCGGCCGGTCGACAGGCGCTCGGCGTAGTGGCGGTGGTTGCCGCTGAACGCGACGTGCACGCCGCGGACGTCGCCGTGGCGGAAGCCGAAGCCGGGCGTGCCGACGGTGAGGAGCGTCGCCGCGTCGGGGCCGGTGCGGCCCTTGCGGCCCTCGCGCTCGTGGATCCCGACCACGAGCTCCCGGCGCTGCGGCGTGCGCTCGAGGCCCCACCGCCCGGCGAAGTCGAGGATCTCGCGGGCCTCGGCCGGGAGGGGCAGCGCGAGCATCAGGCTGCCGACGGCGTAGGTGGCGGCGTGCAGGTTGCGGACCTCGGCGCGCGTGCGGACGAGGCCGGAGGGCAGCAGCTCGACGTCGAGCGCGAGCGCGAGGCCCGCGACGTCGTCGACCGCGTCCACGTGCACGAGGGCGGGGCCGACGGACGCGGATCCGGGGCGGCCGTCGGCGCCCGCGGGCAGCGGGTCGCCGTCGACGGTCGCGGCGGTCACGCGGAACAGCGGCGACCAGTCGGCGCCGTCGCGGTGGCCCTCGAGGCCCGGCTTGCCGAGCCACGCCGTGTGCGCCTCGGGGAGGATCGCGAGCCGGACGGGCTCGTCGGCGACGCTGCCGACGAGCGGCTCGACGGCCGCGAGCACCATCGTCTCGAGGTCGGCCGCGGTGGTGGCGCCGAGGTCCGCGCCCCAGTGCACGACGGCCGGCAGGCGGCCGTCGACGAGGTCGAGCACGAGCGAGACGCCGGACGCCCGCAGGTGGAGGAGGGCGGACGGGACGGCGGTGTCGGGCATGCTGCTCCTGGTCGGGCGGGTCGGGGAGGGGGCGGATCCATCCTCCCGTGCCCGGAGCCGCCCGGAGCGTGCGGCACCGGCGCGGCGGCGAGCGGGCCGCGGCGAGGCGCGCCCTCCGCACCGGCGGCCGGCGCGGAGCTAGCGGTCGAGGTCCTCGAAGCCGGGCACGGAGGCGCCGTCCTGGTGGTGCTCCGACACGCGCGTGCCGCTCTGCTGGTAGCGGGCGCGCACGGTGGCCTGGCGGATCCGCTCGACGAGCTCCGGGTCCAGCAGCTCGTCGTCGGAGGGGGCGCCCGCCTCGACCACGATCTGGCTCGCCGGCCCGATGAGGAGCTCCACGCGCTGGACCGACCCGTCGTCGGCGCGCACCGGGATCACGACCGTCGCGGCGGCCGTGCCCTCGCGGGCGAGCGCCTCCGCGTAGTCGACGACCGCGACCGCGACCTCGTCACCCGTCAGGTACCGTCCGTCGGCGTAGTGGATGATGTGCACCCCTCCAGTGAAGGCCCTCGGCCGTCCGCCGCCTAGGGGGTGGACACGACCGGACATCGCCGTCGCGCCGAGCGCCCTCGGTACGCTCGGCGGATGACCTACGTCGCTCATCCCGATCGCTACTCGTCCATGCCCTACCGCCGCTCCGGCCGCTCGGGCCTCAAGCTCCCCGAGCTCTCGCTCGGCCTCTGGCACAACTTCGGCACCGCGCGCCCCATCGACACGCAGCGCGCCATCGTCCGCCGCGCCTTCGACCTCGGCATCACCCACTTCGACCTCGCCAACAACTACGGCCCGCCCCCCGGCAGCGCCGAGACCGCGTTCGGCCGGATCCTCGCCGAGGACCTCCGCCCGTACCGCGACGAGATCGTCATCTCCTCCAAGGCCGGCTACCTCATGTGGGACGGCCCCTACGGCGAGTGGGGCTCCCGCAAGTCGATGCTCGCGTCGCTCGACCAGAGCCTCGGGCGCATGGGCCTCGAGTACGTCGACGTCTTCTACTCCCACCGGCCCGACCCCGAGACGCCCATCGAGGAGACCATGGGCGCGCTCGCGACCGCGGTGCACCAGGGCAAGGCGCTCTACGCCGGCATCAGCAACTACTCGCCCGAGCAGACGGAGCGGGCGGTCGCCGCGCTCGCCGAGCACAAGGTGCCGCTGACGATCCACCAGCCGAGCTACTCCATGTTCAACCGGCACGTCGAGGGCGGGCTGCTGCCCGTGCTGGAGGAGGCCGGATCCGGCTGCATCGTGTTCTCGCCGCTCGCGCAGGGCCTGCTCACCGACCGGTACCTGTCGGGATCCATCCCGTCCGACTCGCGCGCCGCCACCAGCGGGTTCCTCGACGAGTCCGCCGTCTCCGAGACGTACCTCGAGCGGGCGCGCGGCCTGCAGGCCGTCGCCGAGGCGCGCGGGCAGACGCTCGCGCAGCTCGCGCTGTCGTGGGTGCTGCGGCACCCGGGGATCACGAGCGCGCTCATCGGCGCCTCGAGCGTGGAGCAGCTGGAGCAGAACGTGGCCGCGGCCGGCGCCCCGGCGCTGACCGACGACGAGCTCGCGGCCATCGAGCCGCTCGCGGTCGACGGCACCGGGCGCTGATCCGCCCGTGACCGCCGACGACGCCCTGGCCCCCCTGCACCCGACGACCGCCGCGCGCGTGGTCCGCGTCCTCGAGGGCCAGGGGATCGTCGACGGCCACGACGACCTCGCCTGGGCGCTCCGCGAGCGCGCGGTGCGGGAGGGCGGGCCGAGCGCGTCCGTCGGCGACGACGTGCTCGCGCGCCTCGCCGTCGAGGACGCCGTGCCCGGGCTGCACACCGACCTGCCGCGCCTCGAGCGCGGCCGGGTCGCGGCGCAGTTCTGGTCGGTGTGGGTGCCCGACCTCCCGGGCGTCGACCCGGTGCGCTCCGCCATCGAGCAGGTGGACGTGGTGCGGCGGCTCGTCGCCGCGCACCCGGATCGGCTCGCGCTCGCCGTGACCGCCGACGACGTCGCGCGCGTCGTCGCGTCGGGCCGCATCGCGTCGCTGCTCGGCATGGAGGGCGGCCACTCGATCGGCGGCTCCCTCGGCGCGCTGCGCACGATGCGCGCGCTCGGCGTCCGCTACATGACGCTCACGCACAACGCGAACGTCGCGTGGGCCGACTCCGCGACCGACGCGCCCGTGCTGCACGGGCTGAGCGCCTCGGGGGAGCGCGTGGTGGCCGAGATGGAGCGGATCGGCATGGTCGTCGACCTCTCGCACGTGTCGGCCGACGTGATGCGGCACGCGCTGCGGATCGCCCGCCGACCGGTGCTGTTCTCCCACTCGGGCGCGCGGGCCGAGTGCGACGTGCCGCGCAACGTGCCCGACGACGTGCTCCAGTCGCTGCCCGCGAACGACGGCGTCTGCATGGCGACGTTCGTGCCGCAGTTCGTGTCGCCCGCCGTGGCGGAGTGGCACGACGAGACGCTGATGCTCGCGATCGCGGAGGGCGTGGACCCGCGCGACCACGAGGGCGTGCAGGCCGTCGCCGCCCGGCGCCCGGGGGAGCGGCCGCGCGCGACGCTCGCCGACGTCGTGCGGCACGTGGAGCGGATCCGCGAGGTGGCCGGCCCCCGGCACGTGGGCCTCGGCGGCGACTACGACGGCGTCGACCGCACGCCCGACGGGCTCGAGGACGTCTCGCGCTACCCGGCGCTCATCGCGGCGCTCGCCGAGCGCGGCTGGTCGGACGACGACCTGCGGGCGCTCGCGGGCGGCAACGCGCTGCGGGTGCTGCGGGCCGCGGACGCCGACGACGAGGTGTCGCGCGGTCCGGCGGACGCGGGGCCGCTGGCGTGACGGGGGAGCCGGGCGCATCCGCGGCGCCGGCGGCCGCGTCCGTGCGCGGCATGGACCCGCGCGCCGCGGCCGCGCTGCTCGACGACCTGGCCGACCGCGGCTGGCCCGCGGATGCTCGGGAGCGGCACGGCGGCTGGCTCCTCCGCGCGGCCGGCGGCGTGACCAAGCGTGCCAACTCGGCGCTCCCCGCCGGTCCCGTCGCCGACGCCGAGGGCGCGCTCGACGCGGTCGAGGCCTTCGCGCGCGCCCACGGGATCGCCCCCTGCGTGCAGGTGTCGCCCGCGTCGGAGCCGGCGGACCTCGCGGCGCGGCTGGCGGCGCGCGGCTACGCGGCCGAGGCGCGCACGCTCGTGCAGGTGGCCGACGCGCGCGCGGTGGCCGACCGGCTGGGGGACGCGTCGACGGATCCCGCGCTCGCGGTCACGGTCGCGGACGCGCCCGACGACGCCTGGCTCGACGCGTGGTGGAGCGTCGACGGGCGCGGCGGATCCGCGGAGCTGTGGGTCGCGCGCGGGATCCTCGAGCGCGGCCCCGCCCTGTACGCCGCGGTCCGCGAGCGCGAGGCCGCCGCCGACGGATCCGCGCCCCGCGTCCTCGCGACCGCCCGGCTCGCGCTCGTCGACGGCTGGGGCGGCCTCTTCGCGGTCGCCACCCGGCCCGAGGCGCGGCGCCGCGGCCTGTCGCGCGCGGCCATGGGTGCCGTGGTGCGCGCCGGGCTCGACCGCGGGATCAGCGCGCTCTGGCTCCAGGTCGTCGAGGAGAACGCCGGCGCCCGCGCGCTCTACTCCGGGCTCGGCTTCGCGCCCGTCTCGCGCTACGCGTACTGGACGCGGCCCACCGCCGGCTGACCCGCGCGGCGTCGGGATCGGACCCCGCCGGGATCAGACGCCGCCGCCCCCGCCTCCTCCACCGCCGCCGCCGGACGTGGTCCCTCCCGTGGATCCGCCGCTCGAGCTCGACCCCGAGTACGTGCCGTGCATGCTCGACGACACCGACCCGAGGCCGCTCGCGAAGGAGGCGGGGGCGAAGGGCGCGCTGCCGGAGTACCAGCCCGGCTCGCGCCGCTGGTGCTCGTACCGGCGCCCGAGCTCGTCGGCCCACTCGCGCTCCAGGCCGAACATGGCGGCGTAGGGCAGCAGCTCCTCGGTGAGGCACAGCATGTCGCGGTCGTCGCGCGGGAGGTCGGTGCGCAGGGCGCCCTCGGGCGACTGCAGCATGCGGATCCGGTCGGCCTCGGCCAGCCGGATGAACTCCCGGAGCCCCGCGAGGTGGTCGCGCAGCGCGACGCCCCGCTCCGTGAGGGGGTGCTTCACGAGCGCGAGGATCGTCACGGCCAGCGCCAGCACGGCCGTCACCAGGAACGCGACCGTCACGAGCCCGCCGTACGCGCCCACGAGCGACAGCACCGCGAACGCGATGGCCGCCGCCATGCCGATCGACGCCGCGACGATGAGCAGCACGATCGGCCCCACGGGCACGGGCTTCCGCAGCCCGTCCGCCACCGTGCGCTTCGCGACGCCCGCCATCACCTTCTGGATCCGCGTGGCCGCCTTCGCGTCCGTCCGCTTCAGCTCCACCGCCGTGCCGGGCCCGCCGTCGCGGAAGACCGCGGCGACGAAGCGGCGCTCGTCGGGGTCGACGACGCGCGACGGATCCACCAGCTCCAGCGACGAGACCGGGCCGAGCGTCGCGTCGCGCTGGAGGATCCGCACCGCGCCGCGCACCGCGAGGTCGAGCAGGAGCGCGGTGGTCGCGCGCCCCGCGTTGCCCGAGACCACGGCGGAGACGAGCACGCCCACGCCCTCCGGGGCCTCGTACTCGGCGACGATCGTGCCGCGACCGGGCGCGTCCGACAGTCGGCGGCGGCGCAGCACGACGGCGCCGACGGCGGCGGCCACGGCCAGCAGGGCACCTGCGAGCGAGAGCGCCGGCCACGGCGCCGCGAGGAACGAGGAGTCGCGCGGGGTGAACGTGCCGGGCTCGAAGCCGAGCGAGATGCTCAGGTTCTCGCGCGGGCCGAGGTCGACGACGCTCGCCGTGAAGCCCGCGTCGGTGCGCGTGATCTCCGCGGGCCCGTCCGCGCCGGCCGGACCGGAGGCGGCGTCCGCGCCGCCCGTGAGCCCGTCGAGGAGCGCCGGCGCGATCTCCACGGTCGCGGTCACGCGCTCGAACGGCTGCTGCCAGCCGAGGCCGTTGACGTCCCAGTAGAACTCGTCGGCGTCCGTGTCGCCGTAGGGGCGGATCACGTCGCGCTGCTCGTAGTCGATGACGTAGGTCTGCTCGCCGCGCACGTAGTCGTCGTCAGCGATGGTGAGCACGAGGGCGCCGTCGTCGGACTCGCTCTCGTACGCGCGCGGGTTCCCGGCGCCGTCCGTCACGGAGATCACGCGGAGGCCGGTGGGGTGGCCGTCGTAGTCCTCGACGAGCTCGCGGCGGATCCCGCGGTTCTGGTCCTCGTCGGGGAACTCGGCCACGAGCGTCTCGGTGGTGCGGAGCACGGCGCGGCCGTCGGCGTCGGCGGACAGCCGGTAGAGGGCGTCGAAGGACCGGAAGGAGAAGTCGTCCACGTCGGCGTGCGCGGGCGCGGCGAGGCCGAGCGGGATCGCGAGCGCGGTCAGCAGCGCGGCGACGAGCGCGAGGCGGACGCGGGCGGCGCGCTCACGCATCGGTCGCGTCCGTGCCCGTGCCGGTGCCGGTGCCGGTGCCCGGATCCGCGTCGACCCGCCGCCAGTCGGCGACGAAGTCCGCCACGCTCCGGGTCTCGAGGTCCAGCCGCACGCGCTGGAGCAGGAGGTCGGCCTCGGCGAGGCTGCCGGCGTTCGTCCGCAGGACCTCGCGTCCCGTGTCGATGCGCCGGACGACCAGGTCCGACTCCCGGCCGAGGTCGCCCCCGTCGGCGCCGACGGCCGCGAGGGCGATCGCGCCGATCGCGCGCACCGCCTGCCGCACGGGCCGTCGCGGGCCGATCTCCAGCCGCGCCTCGAGGACCTCGGCGGCGACCGCCGGACCGGCGTCCCGTTCCCCGTCCCCGGCGGATGCGTCAGCGCTCGTCATCGTGCTCCCCTCGCGCGGCCCCCGCCGCATGTGGAGTCAACCACGGGATCCGGCCGCCAGCAGGGCTGCGGCGTCGGCCGCGAGGCCCGCGTACGCCGACTGCCGCTCCAGCCCCGACGCCTCGCGCGCGGCCGCCTGCACCACCACGGTCCACGCATCGTCGCCGCGCTCCACGAGGTGCGCCAGCGCGAGGGTGCCCACCGAGCTGCCGCCCTTGAACGCCACGTGGTCGAACCGCTCGGGCTCCGGCAGGCCGGGGTTCGCCGCGAGGATCCCGCGCACGGGCTCCCCGGCGGGCGTCGCCGCGAGCTCGGCGAGGCGCACGTGCGCGCGGGCGATGTCGTCGGGCGTCGCGAACCAGTCGGCGCCGTCGGTCCACGCGACGTCGGCGACGGCGCTGACGGGCAGGTCGAGGGCGCCGCCCGGCAGCCCGTCGAGGAGCGCGCGGCGCTCGTCGGCGTCGGCGTCCGCCCAGCGGGCGCGCAGCGCGCCGTCGTCCTGCCAGCCGACGCGGAAGAGGTCGCGCGTGGTCATGAGCGGCACGTTCCGCGGCGGATCCGAGTGGCCGAGGTCCGCGAGCGCCGCCTCGACGGCCTCCCGCCCGAGCGCCCGGATGAGCATGTCGGTGGCCGTGTTGTCGCTGAGGGAGATCATCTTGCCTGCCGACTCGCGCACGCTCACGACCGTGCCGGTCGGGGCGTCCTGCAGCTCGCCGGAGGGGAGGCTGCGCACGTCGTCGGTGACGGTGAGCGGGTCGTCCCAGCCGATGCGCCCGTCCTCCACGGCCCGCACGAGCGCGCCGAGCACGTAGAGCTTGACGATGGATCCGACGGGCCGCGCATCGGTCGCGGCCACGCCCTCCGGCAGCACCTGCAGGATCCGCTCGCCGAGCGCCCCGTCGGCGACGCGCGTGACCGTGAGCGAGACGTCGCCGCCGAGCGCCGACGCCTGCTCCTCGAGCTCCGCCCAGCTGGTCGCGGGCTCCCGGTCGGGCTCCGGCTCGCCGAAGAACAGGCCCTCGATGAGGCCGTCGGCGTCGACCGCGACCTGCATGTCGAACGTCCCGGCGTCGGCGCTCACGATGGTGGTGACCGACTGCCCGTCCTGCTCCTCGTGCGCGGTCGGGGTCCACGGGCGGCCCTCGCGCACCTGCTCGAGCACGCCGGCGAGCTCCTCCGCGGGCGCCGCGTCGAGCATCACCTGCGCCAGGCGCTCGCCGGTCTCCTGCACGGGGACGGCGTCCTCCGCGTTCACCGTGTCGAGGAGCCACTGCGCCTGCTGGCCGACCACCGAGCCCGGCAGCACCACGGGCTCGGCGACGGGCGCGTCCGCGGCGGGATCCGCGGGAGGAGCGGAGCAGGCGGACGCGAGCGCCGTGACGGCGGCCACCGCGAGGGCGATCGCCGTGCGGGCCGGGCGGGATGGACGGGTCGGTCGGTGCGGTGACGGGGCCATGCCCCCATCCGACCGGAACGGGGCCGCCCGGGCGTCCCCCAGGAGGGGGAATCGTCCGGACGGCCCCGTGTCGGTCGTCGCGTCGGGTGCGGATCAGCCGCGCGGCTGGACCCGGCTCTGGCCCGGGTCGCGGCCGGACACGACGTTCGTGTCGACGTCGAACGCCTGGTCGCCCTCGCCGACGCTGTGCTCGAGGATCTGGTCGAACGCCCAGTTCTCCGGGATGCGCGCACCGAGGTTCGCGCCCCACCCGGTGGACATGTCGGCCACGTAGCTGAGCTCGGTGAGGTGCGCGGCCGCGAGGTTCGCGCAGATGCGGCGGCCGGCGTAGACGCCCACCCGGTACGCGCTGCCGCGGCGCTTCAGCTCGGCGTGGATGCCGCGGAAGTACGGCTGGAGGTAGGTCTCGACCTCGGTGGGCGTGGCGTCGAAGTCGATGGCGTAGTAGATGACCGTGCCGGGCAGGAAGCCGAGGCGGGTCGCGGCGTCGACGGCCCGGCCGGCCGCGCGCACGCCGAGGTTGTACGAGAAGTACGTGGTGTCGGTGCCGCCCTCCTGGAAGATCGGGAAGACCTTGAGGCCGCCGGCGAAGATGGCCTGCAGCTCGCCGTCCTGGATCCGCTTCGCCAGCGCGTCCGGCCGGTCGGAGTCGGTGAGGTAGCGGCCGACGACCGTGAAGCCGGCGTCGCGGAGGGTCTTCGCCCGGGCGGCGTCGATGACGGCGATGCCGTCGACCGCCGCGCCGGGACGCGTCGGGTCGCCGTTGCTCGCGAGCAGCGCGGCCCAGGTGCGGTAGTCGCCCACGCCCGTCTCTGGCAGGGCGACGGTGCGCTGGAACTGCGAGAGGCGCGTGGCCTGCTCGGCGGAGAACCGACCGTCGACGGGGCCGTCCCATGTGCTCATGACCACGAGCGAGGCCTGCAGGAGGTGGCCGAGGTAGCCGGTGGTGTCGGCGGATCCGACGGTGAGGGCCGGCTGCTTCTGCAGGGTGCTGCGCGTCAGCGGGCCGAAGGCGCCGTTGGCGGTCGTCTCGGCGATGCCGATCTCGAGCTGCAGCGCGTGGATGAGCGCCTTGTGGGCGTCGCCGGTCCAGACGCCGTCGGTCGTGACGACGGGGAAGCCGGCGCGGGTGCCGTAGCGGGCGACCAGCTGCTGCTGGATCTCGCGCACGATCGGGCGCCCGTTGGACGCCAGGGGCGCCGACGCGGGGGTGGCGGGTGCAGCGGGCGCGGCCTCGTCGGCGTGCGCCGGGCCTGCGGCGAGCAGGGTGACGGGGACGGCGGCGAGTGCGCCGCCCAGGACGGAGCGTCGGGACAGGTTCATCGGTGGGCCTCCCATGCCGGTCCGACGGGTCGACCGGTCCGCAGGGCGGCACGGTCGTCCGGGGGACGGCGGTCTGCGGTTGTCCGTGGGCCGGATGGCGACGCGTGGTGCCGCCAGGCCGAGCGGGCGTGAACGGTCACCGTAGGCGAGCGGCGGCGCCGACGGCTCCGGGCGTCCACAGGCAGCGCCGTGCGGCGGGTCAGTCCGACGCGGAGGCGGAGGCGCCGGGTGCGGCGGATCCGTCCCGGTCGTCGCCGCGGTCGCCCGGCCGCATGCGGTCGCGCGCGTGGTGCAGCGTGTCCGTCGGCACGGGCGGCACGCCGCGCGAGAGCCGGGCGATCCCGAGCCGCACGACGACCGCGGTCGCGAGCGCGAAGAGCGCCAGCGCGATGAGCGCGGACGCCCACAGCGGCAGCGCGAGCAGGAGGAGCGCCACGACCAGCGTGGCGAGCAGCCCGAGGGAGACGAGCGCGAGGGCGACGCCCGCGCCGAGCAGGATCGCGCCCGTCCGCGCGGATCGGGCGCGCTCGCCGATCTCGCGCTTGGCGGAGTCGATCTCGGCGCGCACGGCGCGGAGCAGGGGGTCGACGGCCTTCTGGGCGAAGGACCCGCCGAGCCAGCCGCCGCGGGAGGGGCTGTCGTCGTCGGTCATGGTGCGTCTCGTTCCGTCGGTGGTGCAGGGATGGGGACGGCCGCCCCGGTCCGGATCGCGGGGATCCGGACCGGGGCGGCCGCGGGGATCAGGCGAGTCGCGTCTCGCTCGACATGCTCGAGCGCAGCCCGCCGGTGATCTGGATGACGACCGGCACCTCGGCGCCGAGCACCGCGTCGAGCCGTCCCACGGCCTCGTCGACCGTGCGGCGCACCGCGACGGGCGAGACGCCGCGTCGGGCGACCGCGGTGACGCGCAGCGTGCGGGTGCGCTTCACCTCGAACGCCGTCACGTCGACCGAGACGATCGCCGGGTCGTCGTGCAGCGCGTCGACGAGCAGCTGCTCGGCGACCTTGGCGTCGATGACGACGGATCCGCCCGTGGGCGTCGACGCGTCGCGCCCGCCCTCGAGCCGCACGAGCGTCCCGGTGCGGCCGTGCCCCTGACGGAGCGCGAACCACGCCAGGACCACGATGAGCACGAGCGCGGCGAGCGCGACGACCCAGAGGATCCACGGCTGGCCGCCGGAGAGCGCGTCGCCCACCGGCTGCTCCGCGTCGGACGCGGCGCCGGAGACGGTGGACCGGACGTCCGGCAGCAGGCTGCCCGCGCCCAGGGCGACGCCGACCGCGATCAGGACGAGCCCGACCACGATGACGAGGAGGCGGTTGAGCGCCCGGTTCGTGCTGGTCATGCGCCCACCTTCCCGTCCTTCGCGAGCGTCACCTTGGCGGTGAGCGCGGGCGTGCAGTCGTATCCCGCGAGCTCCGCGCGGACGGCCTCCTCGATCGCGGCCCTGTCCGGCGTGTAGCCCGAGGAGGGCGTGAGGCGGACGAGGGCACGGCGCTTGGAGACGGACACGTCGACCTGGTCGGGCGACACGTCGCCCGCGTGGCTGGCCGTGAGGGCGAGCGAGCGGGCGATCACGCGGTCGTCGACGACGGCCGCGGTGCGTCCGATGCTCGCGCCGCGACGGCCGCGGCCGCCGGGCGCGATGCCCACGATGACGAGGATCAGCCCGACGAGCGCCACGACCGCGCCGATCGCGACGAGCGCGCCGGCCGGCGCGGACGCCGCCTGCAGCGCCGACGACGCGAGGTCGGCGGGCGCGAGCAGCAGCGGCGCGACGCCGAGCGCCGCGAGCACCGCCTCGGTGCCGAGCCAGGCGAGCACGAGGATCAGCAGCACGGCGATCGTGATGGCGATGCCCGCGCGCGACGAGTGCGTCTCCCGCCGCACGAGGCGGCGGTACGTGCTCTCGGTGCTCATGACACCCTCCTGCGTCCCTGGATGCGGGCGCCCGTGATGCGGAGGTCGACCCGGCCCACGGTGGATCCCGTGAGGTCGAGCACGCGCTCGCGCACCTCGGTCTGCGCCCGGGTGAGGCGCTCCACCAGCGACCCCTCGGCGACCGGACGGTCCGAGAGCGCGGGGACGCGGATGGGGGTGCGCGCCTCGACGGCGAGCTTCCCGCCGCCGTCCGTCAGCGTGACCGTGACGTCGGATGCGGGCACCTCGAGGGCGTCCGCGGTGACGGCCGAGACCACGCGGCGGACCGCGCGCGACGTGATGGTCGTGCGGCCCCGCGTCGCCCGGGAGGCGGTGCCGGGCGTTCCGGGCTCCGCCAGCGCGGAGCTCACGACGACCGGCGCCCGCGGAGGGCGTCGGCGAGGCCGCGGACGTCCAGCTTGCCCTCGAGCACGCGGCCGACGCCGAAGCCCACGGCCATGAAGATCAGGACGAGGAGGAAGCCGCCGAAGCCGAAGGCGAGCCCGGAGAGGGCGAGGACCGCCCCGACGAGGAGGCCCGTGACGGTGGGGGTCACTGGACGCGCTTCTCGGCCGCGTCGTCCTCGGACGGCTTGTCGGACGGCAGGTTCACGTCGGTGATCGTGACGTTGACCTCGGTGACCTCCATGCCGACGACCTGGTCGATGGCGTCGGTGATGGCCTGGCGGACGTCGTCGGCGACCTGCTGCAGGTCGACGGGGTACTCGGCGATGAGCGTGACGTCGACGGCCACCTGGGTCTCGCCGACCTCGACGGAGATGCCCTGGCCGCGGTCCTGCTGGCCGATGACGTTGCGGATCGCGCCGACGGCACGGGCCGCGCCGTTGCCGAGGTCGTGGACGCCGGCCACCTGGCGCGCGGCGATGCCGGCGACCTTCTCGATCACGCCGTCGGCGATGGTGTTCTTGCCGCCGGGCGTGCCGGTGCTGCCGGTGCCGGTGACGCCGGTGGACGAGGACGTGGGGGTGATGCTCGACATGGTGTCTCTCTCTCGTGGTGGTGGGTCGGGATGGTGCCGCTGCTGACGCGGGATCCGAGGGTGCCTCGCGATCCCGCCTCGTCATTCAGACGCATCGAGCGGCCCGTTCGGCACGTGGCTCAGCCGACTCCCAGGGTGGTCGGACGGCGCTTCGCCTGCGGGACACGGGCCGGGGCGCGAGCGGATAGGCCGCGCATCCGGACCCGTGCCGGGGGCCCGTGCGGGGCGCCGGTCAGCCGCGCAGCGTCGCGCTCGGCAGCTCGCCGAAGCGCTCGGAGTACGACGCCGCGAACCGGCCGAGGTGGCCGAAGCCCCACTGCTCGGCGACGGCTCGCACGGTCGTCGTGGTGGGCGACGCGTCGCGCAGCTCGGCGTGCACGCGGTCGAGGCGGATCCCGCGGAGCAGCGCGCTCGGCGTCGTGTCCTCGTGGCGCCGCACGGCGAGCTGGAGCACGCGCGTGCTGATGCCCGCGGCCCGGGCCGCATCCGCCGGCGTGATGGGCCGGTCGGCGTGGTGGTGGAGGTACTCGATGGCGGCGCGGACGGCGCTCAGCCGCGGCGCGCGCATCCCGGCGCTGAACGGCACGTCGTGCCACGGGAAGAGCTGGAGGGTGGCGCGCGCGACGAGGAGGCCGGCCTGCATCCGCAGCAGCGGGCTCGACGCCGCGTCCTGCAGCACGGGGCTCGCCTCGCCGACGGCCCGCCGCCACGCGGACGCCTGCTCGACGCCGGGCGCGCGCGCGTGGTCGAACACCAGGGGCTGCGAGCGGCCGTCGTGCAGCTCGGCGGCGGTCTCCTCGAGGAAGCGCGCGTCGATGTGCACGAGGTTCTGCACGCCGGGGGCGAAGCGGAAGGGGAAGGCGCGGCCGGAGGGCAGGAGGAAGGGACGGGATCCGCTCGAGCGCACCTCGTGCGAGCCCGCGTCGACCGCGCCGGACCCCTCGCGCCACCACGCGACGACGTAGCCGGGCACCGCGGGCACCCGGCCCCAGTGCTCGGCCGGGAAGCTCGAGGAGCGCAGGGTCACGTTCTCGTCGCCGACGAAGGAGTAGCGGTACGCGAACTCGCCCGGTCCCCGCTGCGCGTGGAACTCGAGGCCCGGGTGGAGGGAGGAGTACCGCTCGACGGCCTCGTCGAGGTCGGTGCCGGACATGTGGCCGCGGCGGAGCGCGGGGGCGGCGGCCGCGTCGCCCGGGTCCGCGGACCGGGGCGCGTGCGGGGGATCGTCGGCGCCGCGGTCGTCGCGGTCGTCGGGGAGGCTCGCGCCGGGCGCGATCGTGTCGACGGTCGCGTCGGCGTCGTCGCCGGCGTCGTCGCCGGGCGGTCGGCCGCCGAGCGCGGGGATCGCGTGCAGTGGGGGCGCCGTGCGGCGTCGGCCGTCGGGCGCGGGAGCGGTGCTCATGGATCCTCCGTCCTGCGCGACCGGGGACCGATCGCGTGTCAGGGAGTGGACGTGCCCGGCGTCGGGTTCGTCACGCTCCGGACGGCGATCGGCGTCGGGAACGTGCACGGGCGGGACGGCCGGGGCGCCTCCGCGGCGCCCCGGCCCGCCCGTCGCCGCTAGTTCGCGGCGCTGGTGTTGACGGATCCGTTGACGCCGTTCGGGTAGAACCCGCCCTTCGTCACGGCCTTGTTGTTCAGGTACACGATGTTCAGCACCTGGCCGGGGGTCCGGCTGAAGGCGATCGCGTTGGCGTCGGTCGGCACGAGGTTCGCGCCGCCCGAGACCGTGACGCCCTGGTCGAGGTCCGTGGGGCCGTCGAGCGAGTCGCGCGCGTTCGAGATCGCGTTGGCCGGCTCGGCCAGGCCGCGGGCGAACAGCTGCGAGCGGATGATGCCCGCGTGGTACGCCTCGACCGCGAGGATGCCGGCGGCCGCCTCGAGGTACGTCTTGTTGGTGATGAGGGGCGCGGCGCCCTTGTACGCCGTGACTCCCACGTCCTCGAAGATGAACGAGGCCAGCAGGAAGTTCTCCTGGTTGGCGAACGCGTCGAACTTCTCGCCCGGCTTGATGAGGCCCGCGGCGGTCGCGGCGGCGGAGAACGCGGCGTCGAGGTCGATCGCGGGACGCGCGACCTTCGCCGAGCCGAGGGCGGCGCGCAGGAACTTGACGTGCGCCTTCTCGTCCTGCGCGATCTCGTACGCGTACTGGCGGATCGCGTAGTCCTTGAACTGCACCGCGCGGCCGCCGGTCACGTTGCCGGGGGTCCCGACGCCCGAGATGTCGTTCGGCACGAGGCCGTTGCCGGTGACGGCGCGGAGGTAGAACTCGGCCTCGAGGTACTCGAGGTTGAGCGCGAAGTTGAGGACGGCGGCGTCGGTGACCGCGCCCGCGTCGGCCTCGGCCTGCGCGTCGGCGGCCTGGGCGCCCGTCGCGGGGATGAGGGCGGCGGCGCCGACCCCGAGACCGGCGACGCCGGCCGCGCTGAAGAAGCGGCGGCGGTCGAGCGGCGACTGCGCGCTCTTGTCGATGGCCTGGGTGATGAACTTCCTGTCGAACATGTGACGCTCCGGAGGTCTCGGCGGTGGGCATGGCTCTTCCATGAGCATCCGCTCGGCTCACGATCCGCTCGCGGCCTCCCGTGCGCAATGGCAGCGCCCCCGCATCACCACGGGGATTCGCTCCGGGGCTACGGGGATCCGGCTCCTGACCCGCGTCCGGGGGGCATCGAGGACGCGCGGTCGTCCGCTCAGCCCGCGGCGCGCGCCTGCGCCGCGGCGAAGGCGGCGAAGGCGGCGTCGACGCGGTGCCGGTCGCCGGTGAGGAGCAGGTCGACCATGAGGCCGCGCATCACGCCGAGGATCACGGTGGCCGCGGCCGTGGCCTCCGCGGGCGGCCGTCCCGCCGCCTCGAGCGCCCCGGCGATGAGGGCGGTGCGCTCCCGCACGGAGCGCGCCACCGCGGCCGCGAAGGGCGGGTCGCCGTGCAGGCTGCGGCCGGTGATCGCGACGAAGAGCCGCACGTGCCGGCGGCCCTCGGGATCCGTCGCCCGCGCCCACAGCGCACGCAGCGGGTCGTCCGCGCCCGCCACGAGATCCGGGGACGCGAACGTCTCGGCGAGCACGCGCTCGACGATCTCGGCGATGAGCGCGTCGCGGGTCGCGAAGTGGTGCACGAGGGTGGCGTGGCTCACCCCGACGCCGTCGGCGATGCCGCGCAGGGTGAGGTCGTCGAGGCCGCGGTCGAGGACGTGCTCGGTGGCCGCGCGGAGCAGCTCGCCGCGGCGGTGGGCGTAGCGCAGCCGGCGTCCGTCGATCGCGTCGTCGTCCATGCGCTCGTCGCCTCCCGCCTCGCCCGACGCGGTCGCGGGGGCGCCGCCGGGAGATTGCTTGACCATCCGGTAGAGCAAATGTAGCGTGCGGGGCATGACGCGCCCGCGGGGCCCGGGATCGTGTTCCCGGAGGATCGGGCGGGCGCACGGACCGTCCCCGGGGAGGGCACGATGACCATGACCATGACCACGAGGAGCGGCCGGCGAGGCCTGCTCATGACCACGGCGACGATGCTGGTGGCGGCGGGGGCCGCCCTCGGCCTCACCGCCCCCGCGCAGGCGGCGGCCGTCAACCCGTACGAGCGCGGACCCGAGCCGAGCACCGCGAGCATCGAGGCCGCGCGCGGCTCGTTCGCGGTCTCGGAGACCTCGGTGTCCCGCCTGGCGGTGCGCGGCTTCGGCGGCGGCACCGTCTACTACCCGACCACCACGAGCGCCGGCACCTTCGGCGCGGTCGCGATCGCGCCCGGCTACACGGCGCGCCAGTCGAGCATCGCGTGGCTCGGCCCGCGCCTCGCGTCGCAGGGCTTCGTCGTGTTCACCATCGACACGACCACCACCTCCGACCAGCCGAGCTCGCGCGGCGACCAGCTCCGGGCGGCGCTGTCGTACCTCGCCACGAGCAGCTCCGTGCGCGACCGGGTCGACGGCTCGCGGCTCGCGGTCATGGGCCACTCCATGGGCGGCGGCGGATCCCTGCAGGCGGCCAAGGACGACCCCGCCATCCGCGCGGTCATCCCCATGACGCCGTACAACCTCGACAAGACCTGGCCGGAGGTCGTGGCGCCCACGCTCATCATCGGCGCGGAGGACGACCGCACGGCGCCGGTCGACCGCCACGCGGAGCCCTTCTACGAGTCGCTGACGCGGGCCTCGGAGAAGGCGTACCTCGAGCTGCGCGGGGCGAGCCACTTCGCGCCGAACGTCTCGAACACGACCATCGCGAGCGCGAGCATCGCCTGGCTGAAGCGCCACGTCGACGGCGACCTCCGGTACGAGCGCTTCATCTGCCCCGCGCCGCCGGTGAGCCTCACCATCAGCGAGCAGCGCAGCACCTGCTGAGCCGGGCGGCCGCGGGCCGGCGGCGATGTCGGGGGTGGTGGGTAGAACGGACCCGTGACCACCCCCGCTCCCGTCGCCGACCCGCGGCCGCGCCGCGCGCTGCTCGACATCACGCGCATCTACGCGGAGCCCGCCGCCCTCGAGCTGCCGCGCGGGCAGGAGATCGTGGCGGCGTGGCCCGACGCCACCATCGTCGAGGTGGCCTCGCACTGGCAGATCCCCGAGGTGCACGGCGACGAGGCCAACGTCGCGCGCTGGGTGCGCATCAAGACGGAGGCGCTCGTCGTGGGCGTCAAGAAGTCGCTCGTCACCCGGCCCAACGGGCGCTCGGCCGACTTCATCGCCCCGTCCACCGCCAACGGCTGCGCCATGGCGTGCGCGTACTGCTACGTGCCGAGGCGCAAGGGCTACAGCAACCCCATCACCGTGTTCGCCAACATCGAGCAGATCCAGCGCCACGTGGCCCGGCACATCGCCAAGCAGGGGCCCAAGGTCGAGCCGAACCAGTGCGATCCGGAGGCCTGGGTCTACGACATCGGCGAGAACAGCGACTGCTCGGCCGACGCGCGCGTGAGCGCGAACGTGCGCGACCTGGTCGACCTGTTCCGCATGTCGCCCACGGCCAAGGCCTCGTTCGCCACCAAGCACGTCAACCGCGAGCTGCTGGAGTGGGATCCGATGGGCCGCACCCGCGTGCGCTTCTCGCTCATGCCGGAGGCCATCGCGCGCGTCACCGACATCCGCACGTCGCCCATGCCGGAGCGCATCGCCGCCATCGACGACTTCGTCGAGGCCGGCTACGAGGTGCACCTCAACTTCTCGCCCGTCATCCTCACGCCGGGCTGGCGCGCCGAGTGGGAGCAGCTGCTCCGCACGCTCGACGACACGCTCGCGCCCGCCACCAAGGCGCAGCTCGCGGCCGAGGTCATCCTGCTCACGCACAACGAGCAGCTCCACGAGGTCAACATGGGCTGGCACCCGAAGGCCGAGGAGCTCATCTGGCAGCCGGGCATGCAGGAGCGGAAGGTCAGCGAGAACGGCGCCGTCAACGTGCGCTACCGCCGCGGCCTCAAGGGCGACGCGGTGGCCGAGTTCACGGCGCTGGTGCGCCGGATCATGCCGTACTGCCGCATCCGCTACGCGTTCTGAGGGCGGTCGCATCGGCCACTCCGACGCCATGATGGACAGGAGGCGGGCGTCGATCGTCCGCGCGGAGGGACGGGGAATGATCACCAGGTTCGCGAAGGAGATCACCTCGCCGGGTGGGGCGATCGGGGGCGGGGTCTTCTTCCTCGTGTTCGGCCTGATCGCGACCCTGCAGACGCTGGCCGACCCCGGTCGGGTCGGCTACCGGGGCACGCCGTTCGCGGTGCTCGCCGGCGGGATGCTGCTCGTCGGCCTCGTCACGCTCCTCGCCGGTCTGAAGGCCCGGCGCATGCGCCGGGCGGCGCAGGAGGAGGCGGACCGCGTGAGCTCCACCGCCCCCGGGCAGCACGACGGCGGGGCGCCCGGAGGCACCCCGCCGTCGTGATCGATCGGGTCTAGCCCTTGAAGCGGTCGATCCAGCCGGCTACCGGGCGCTGCTGCTCGCCCTGCTGGGCGGCGAGGACCACGAGCACCGAGGTCAGCGCGGGGATCGCCCACTGGAGCGCCTTCTGCTGCTTCTGCGCGCCCTCGAGCTCCTTCGACGCACCGGCGCCGGGCTCGGTCGTGCCCTCGGCGCCCTCGTCGGCGTGCTTCGCCATCTTGGATCCGATGATCGCCGAGTAGAGCGTCGTGCCGGCGGCGACGATGGTCAGCACGGCCTTGACGTTCGTGTTCGAGCGGGCCTCGCCCTGCGACGCGAGGCGTCCCTTGTTGGCGTAGATGAGGCCGAGGCCGCCGACGGCGTGCGCGCCGAGGGCGGCGAGCTGCACGGGCGCCCAGCGGGCCCAGCCGATGGAGGACAGGCGCAGGCGCTCCTGCGGCTGCTTCGCCTTGGCGGCGGCGCCGTTCAGGCCGACCGCGCCCATGAGGGATCCGCCGAACCAGGCCGCGAGGCCGAGGTCGTGCATGCTCCTGATGACGGTGTTGCGTTCTGACATGTGCTTCTCCGAGTCGTCGTCCGTGGCCGCCCGCGGGCCGGCCGGTGTCCTGTGAGCTGGACGCTACGCCCGGGATCGAGCAGTGTGTCGGCGGTCGGCGGATGTTCAGGATCCCGCGGCCGGGCGGGGTCCGCGAGGTCCTCAACGGATCCTGGGAGTCGCACCGCGCGACCTTGGCGCAGCCCCCGCAGCCGGGTTCGGTGGACATGGTGCCCGTCGAGCGGCGGGCCGGGAACGAGGGGACGTGTCATGGGCAAGGCGTGGATGGTGATGGTCGCGGCGGTTCTCGGCGGCCACGGGTTCGTGGGCCTCTTCATCGAGGGGTCGCACCTCCTCGGGATCCTCAACGTCGACTTCTTCGTCGACGTCCTCTACCTGCTGAGCGCGATCGTGCTGCTCCTGGCCGGCACCCGGCAGATCGGCCCCGGCGCGATCCGCGGCACGCTCACGGCGTTCGGCGGCCTCTTCACGCTCATGGGCGTCCTCAGCTTCCTCGACAACGAGCTCGGCGGCCTCACGCCCACGGGCTTCACCATCGTCGACGACTTCCTCTTCTTCGGGATCGGCCTCTCGGGCCTTGCGCTCGCGCTCACGCCCAGCTCGGTCGAGCCGCTCACCACGGGCGGCAAGGCGCTCAACTAGCGGGTCTCGCCCGCCGGCTGTCCGCTCCCGGCTCGCGTCCGGCCGCCGCCGCTAGGCTCCATGCGCGCGCATGGAACTGATCCGTGCGGGAAGGAACGCACCATGAGCAGCACGTACCGCGTCGGCTACCTCGTCGGCAGCCTGTCGTCCACCTCCATCAACCGGGCCCTGTCGCTGGCGCTCACGCGCCTCGGCGCCCAGGCCGGCCTCGAGCTCACCGAGATCCCGATCCAGCCGCTGCCCTTCTACAGCGCGGACATGGACGGGGACTACCCCGAGGTCGCGAACGCGTTCAAGGCGGCCATCGCCGACGCCGACGCGATCATGATCGTCACGCCCGAGTACAACCGCTCGGTGCCCGGCGTCCTGAAGAACGCGCTCGACTTCGCGAGCCGCCCCTATGGCGAGAACGCGTTCCAGGGCAAGCCGAGCGCCGTCATCGGCACGTCCATCGGCTCGGTCGGCACGGCCGTCGCGCAGCAGCACCTGCGCAGCATCCTGTCGTTCCTCGCGTCGCCGGAGCTGTCGCAGCCCGAGGCGTACATCCAGACCACCGAGGGCCTCATCTCGCCCGATGGCGCGATCTCGAACGCCGGCACCGAGGAGTTCCTCCTCACCTGGCTGCAGGCGTTCCACGCGCACATCGAGCGGAACCTGCAGGCCGTCTCCGCGTAGCGGACGCGATGCGCGACGAGGGGCCCGGGCGGATCGTCCGGGCCCCTCGTCGTGCGCGGCCGCGGGTCAGGCGCGCAGCTGGATCCCGAGGACGTCCCGCGTGCGCCCGCCCGGCACCGCGTGCACGGACACCGCGACCGCGCCGTCGGGGGATCCCGCGCGCATGGCGTCGGTGATGGGCACGTCGACCGCGTCCTCGCCCACCTCGCCGCCGAGCTCGACGGGATCCGCGGCGGGCGCCTCCACGCCGCCGACCCGGACGACCTGGCCGACGCCTCCGTCCGCGGGAGCTCCCGCGCCCGTCGCGTCGCCCAGCACGGCCTCGCGCCGCAGCCGCACGCGCACCACGGTGGCCGTGCCCACGGGGTCGCGCAGCTCGTAGGAGAACCAGCCCGTCGCGCTCCGCCAGTGCACGCCGTCGGCGCCGCCCGCGCGCGTGCCCTCGCCGCGGAAGCCGTGGTCGACCTCGGGCTGCTGCTCGCCGGAGACGACCTCGTCGACCACGTCGCCGTCGGTGCCCGCGGCGTCCATCGCGCGCAGCTCGGCCGCCCGCGCGACGGGATCCGCGCCGGTCGGCCAGACGAGCGTCGTGCGCTCGTCGTGGATCCCCGCGAACGGCTCCAGCTCCACGGCCACGCGCTCGCCCTCCCGCGACGCGTCGAGCCGGAACGCGAGCGCCGCGCGGTCGACGAGCGTCACGGCGTCGGCGGGGTCGGCCGCGGTGACCACGGGCGTGCGCTCGAGCGGCACCTTCGGCGCGGGCGTCACGTGGCCCATGCGCGAGTCCTCCGCGAGCGATCCGGCGATCCCGTCCCGGCCGTCGCGCGAGGCGAGCGCGAGCGGGCCGTACGCGTACGACGTCCACGCGGATCCGTCGGGCAGGCGCTCGGCCCGCACCTCCATGCCGAGGTAGACGGTGACCGCGGTCGTGCCCGACCAGGTGCGGCGGATGGCCGGGGCGTCCGCGCCGGGGGCGGGACCGGACACCGGGCGCCCGTCGACGAGCACCGCCATCGACGTCGCCCAGCCCGGCCGCCGCAGCCGCAGCTCCAGCTCGACGGGCGCGTCGGCCTCGATCGTCACGGTCACCTCGCCGGTGCGCACCACGTCGCCGTCGATGCGCGCGCGGACGCCCCGCTCGGCCCAGTCGAGCTCGGCCGGCACGTACATGCCCACGAGCAGCGCGTCGTCCGCGTGCGCGAACACCTGCTCGCCGTAGCGCGCGTGGTCCTCCATCCCGGTGCCGACGCAGCACCACATCGACTCCTCGGCCACGGAGTAGACGCGCGGGTGCGCGGGCCGCAGGGACGTGAAGTACACGAGCCCGCCGTGCTCCGGGTGCTGCGTGGAGAGGATGTGGTTGAGGGTGGTGCGCTCGACCTGGTCGAGGATCGACGCGTCGCCCGTGCGCTCGAACCGCAGCCGCGCGAGCTCGAGCATGTTGTAGCTGTTGCAGGTCTCGGGCCCCTGCTCGTCGAGCACCATCGGCGCGAAGTCGCGCGAGGGGTGGAAGTGCTCCCGCACGCTGTTGCCGCCGATCACGACGCTCCGCCGGTGGGCGACCGACTCCCAGAACGCGTCGGACGCGGCGAGCAGGCGCGCGTCGCCCGTCATCCGGCCGAGCCGCTCGAGGCCGATGACCTTGGGGATCTGCGTGTTCGCGTGCAGCCCGTCGAGCTCGTCGCGGCCGGCGGCGAGCGGATCCACCAGGGCGCGCTGCGCGAACCGCCGCGCCTCGGCGAGCAGGTCGGCCCGGCCGGTGATGCCCGCGAGCGTCGCGAACGCGTCGCACATGCCGCCGTGCTCGGTCGCGAGCATGCCCTCGAACGCGTCGTCGTCGAGATGCGCGGAGACGCCGAGCCACCAGTCGGCCATGCCCTCGGCCAGTCGCAGCGCGCGGGCGGATGCCGTGTGCTCGTGCGCGTCGAGCAGCCCGCCGAGCGTCTTGTGCAGGTTGTAGAGCGGCACCCACCGGCCCTCGAGGTCGAAGGTGTCCGCATCGATCCGCCCCTCGGCGATGGTGCGGCCGAACTCGCGGCCGTCCGGCACGCCGCCGAGCCACCCGTCGCCGGCCGCCTCCTGGCAGCGCTCCAGCACGTCGAGCATGTACTCGAGGCGGGGGAGGAGGCGCGGGTCGCCCGTCGCGGCGTGCAGCTGCGCGAGCGCGGACAGGAGGTGGCCGCCGATGTGCCCGTCGAGGCCGATCTCCTCCCAGCTGCCGTAGCTCGGCACGGGGGACTCGAGCCCGGCCTCCCGGAGGAAGGGCGCGAGCAGGCGGTCCGGATCCAGGCGCAGCACGTACTCCACGTCGGTGAGCTGCGCATGCCGGAGCGGGCCGTCGCCCAGGCGGACGGCGGAGAGCGGGAAGGACCGGACGGCGCCGGGGAGGTCGGCGGCGGGGCGCGGGGTGGCGGGGGCGACGGTCATCGGGATCCTCACGTGGCGGCGGCGTCGTCCGCGGCGACGGTGCCGCGGACGGGGCCCGGACGCGATCCGGGCGCATCGATCCGCCCTTGACGAGCAGTACATCGATGCACATAATCTAGTACAACGATGTAGAAGGCACCAGGGCGGTGCGTGCGGCCACGCGGCCGAGCCCCGACGGGCCGACACGTCACGGACACGAGGAGCGCGATGAAGCGGACCACGAGGAGGCTGGTCGCCGCGGCGACCCTCACGATCACCAGGCTCGCGCTCAGCGGCTGCTCCGCCGGATCCGGCGGCGGCGGGGGCGACGGCACCGTCGAGCTCTGGATCCGCGACTACGAGAAGGCGCTCGTCGAGCCGCTCGCCGAGGCCTACAACGCCTCGCACGAGACGCAGGTCGAGATCACGCTCGTGCCGTCGCCCAGCTACGTGCAGAAGCTCGCTACCTCGATCGCCGGCGGCGACCCGCCCGACGCGGCCGCGCTCGACCTCGTCTTCACGCCGTACTTCGCGCAGGCCGGCGCGCTCGTCGACATCACCGACCGGGTCGACGCGCTCGGCTACGCCGACGACTTCAGCCCCGCGCACGCGTCCGTCTCGTCCTTCGACGGTCGCACCTACGCGGTGCCGTTCACCGGCGACGCGTCGGTGCTCTTCTACAACAAGGAGCTCTTCGCCGAGGCCGGGCTCGACCCGGAGGACCCGCCGACGACGCACGCGGAGATCCGCGCGGCAGCGAAGGCCATCACGGCGCTCGGCGACAGCACCTACGGCTACTCCATCCCCGGCGCGTGCGGCGGCTGCCTCATCTTCGGCTTCACCCCGCTCATCTGGGGCGGCGGCGGCGACGTGCTCTCCGCCGACGGCCGCACCGCGACCCTCGACAGCCCGGAGGTCGCCGAGGGGCTCGAGCTGCTGCGCGGCATGTGGACCGACGGCAGCATGCCGTCGCTCGCGCAGACCGACGCCGGCCCGAACACCGCGACCGCGTTCCAGCAGGGCACGGTCGGCATGATCGCCGACGGCACCGCCACCATGGGCGCGCTCGTGGCCGGGGGCACGGTCGACTTCGGCGTCACCCCGCTGCCCGGCAGGGACGGCGGATCCGCGTCCTTCGGCGGCGGCGACACCCTCGCCATCCTCGACGGCGCGGAGGACGCCGACGCGGCGTGGGAGTTCGTCGAGTGGGCGACGGGCGAGGAGGCGCAGACCATCCTCGCCGAGCAGTCGGTCGTGCCCATCCGCACCGACCTGCTCGACGAGGTCTACGTGCCGCAGGACCCGCGCTACAGCGTGTTCGCGGACGCGCTCCGGGTCGGCCACGTGCCGTTCAGCCCGGTGGAGAACGAGCTGTTCAACGACAACAACGGGGTCTGGGTCAACCTGATCTCGCAGTCCGTGTTCGGCGGCGGGATCCCGGAGGCGCAGCGCGAGGCCCAGGCCGAGGCGCAGCGCATCCTCGACTCCGTCGTCTACGTCGAGGAGGACGAGAAGTGACCGCACCCGTGATCACCCGGCTGGAGGGCGCCGTCGCGTCGCCGGCCCGCAGCGCGGTGCGCGACCGCGGCGGCATGGCGAGGAGGCGGCGCCGCACCGGGATGCTGCTGGTGCTGCCGGCCCTCGTGATGCTCGTCACCTTCTTCATCTGGCCGCTGATGCGCACCGTCGCGATGAGCACCTACACCTGGCCGCTGCTCGGCAACCGCGCCTTCACCGGGCTCGCGAACTACGTCGAGGCGTTCCAGGACCAGGCGTTCCTCCGGGCGGTCGGCTTCACGCTCGTGTACACGGCGGTCGTGACCCCGGTGCTCCTCGTGATCGGCCTCGTGCTGGTGCTGCTCATCCAGCGCCGCACGCGCACCGCCCGGGTCTTCCAGTCGATCTTCTTCCTGCCGGTCGTGGTGGGCCTCGCCTCCGCGAGCTACCTCTTCCTCTTCATGTGGCAGCCGGTGATCGGGCCGACCATGAAGGCGCTCGCCGGGATCGGCCTGCTCGACGTGTCGACGAACATGTTCGGCGGCAACGTGACCGCGTTCCTCGTGGTCGTGAGCATGGTCGCGTGGAAGTCCGCGGGCCTGCAGATGCTGCTCCTGCTGTCGGGCTTCCAGTCGATCCCGCAGGAGGTGAACGAGGCGGCCGAGGTGGACGGGTCGACGCGCTGGCAGCGGTTCTTCCACATCACGCTGCCGCTGCTGCGCCCGACGCTCGCGCTCGTGCTGGTGTTCAGCGTGGCCGGGTCGCTGCTGGCGTTCGACCAGTTCTACATCATGACCGCGGGCGGGCCGGACAACGGCACCATCACGGCGGTCTACGAGATCTACCGCTCCTCGTTCATCCGGCTCGACCTCGGCTACGGGGCCGCGCTCTCCATCATCCTCATGGTCGTCCTCGGCCTCGTCAGCGCAGCCCAGATGCTGCTCCTCCGGAACTCGGACCACTCATGAGCACCTCCGCCCCCGCCCGCCCCGCCTCCTCCGTCCCCGCCGCGGGCGCGTCCCCGGAGCGCGCCGTCCGCGGCCGCGACGCCCGCGGCCTCGGCGCGGTCCGCGCCTCGATGCCGCGCCTCGCCTGGTACGTGGCGTGCGGCTGCGTCGCGCTCCTCTTCCTCTACCCGCTCGGGATCATGCTCGGCACCGCGCTCACGGCGCAGGACGGCTCGGTCGGCCTGGGCAACCTGCAGCGGCTCCTCACGCCGACGGGCGGCCTCGACCTCGTGACGAGCCTCCGCAACAGCGTCTTCGTGTCGCTGCTGGTCACGGCGCTCACGGTCGTGGTCTCGACGCTGGCGGGCTACGCGTTCGCGCGCCTGCCGTTCCGGGGGAGCGACGTGGTGTTCTTCGTGGTGCTGATCACGTTCATGATCCCGTTCCAGGCGATCATCACGCCGCTGTTCCTGACGCTCATCGAGCTCGACCTCGACAACACCCTCGTGGGCCTCTCGCTCGTGCTCGCCACCTTCAACCTGCCGTTCGGGATCTTCCTCATGCGGAACTCCTTCGCAGCGGTGCCGGCGAGCCTGGAGGAGGCCGCGCTCATCGACGGCAACACGCCGCTGCAGGCGATGCGGCGCGTGATGCTGCCCATCGCGATCCCCGGCGTCGTCTCGACCGCGCTCCTCACGTTCTTCTCGGCGTGGAACGACTTCTTCGCGACGCTCATCCTCATCACCGACCAGAGCCTCTACACGCTGCCGGTGAGCCTCAACATCCTCTCGGCCGGCCAGAACAACACGGTCGACTGGGGGCTGATGCAGACGGGCGTCGCCGTGACGGTGCTCCCGTGCGTCGTGCTCTACCTGCTGCTGCAGCGGTACTACGTGGCGGGGCTGATCAGCGGCGCCGTGAAGTAGGGCCGCCGCCCGGCCCGCATGCCAGGCTGGGGGCGGCGCGCACGGCCGGACGAGGATCCGCGGCGGGAGCGCCCAGTCGAAGGGGAGCGCATGGCGGCCACGATGAGCGACGTCGCGCGCGCCGCGGGCGTCTCCATCAAGACCGTCAGCAACTACTTCAACGGCTACCCGTACATGCGCGACGGGACGCGGGCGCGGATCGAGGCCGCCGTCGCCGAGCTCGGCTACCGCATGAACGTCTCCGCCCGGAACCTGCGCTCGGGGCGGTCGCGCATGATCGCGCTCGTGATCCCCGAGCTCGACAGCGCGTACCTCGCGCCGCTCGCGCAGGACGTGATCGACGCGGCCGACGAGCTCGGCCTCAGCGTGCTCGTCGAGACGACGGCGGGGCGGCGCGACCGCGAGATCGGCGCGCTCTCGGGCCTGCACCGGCAGGTGCTCGACGGCGTGATCTACGAGCCGCTCGCGCTGCACCAGGAGGACGCCGGCGTCATCGACCTGAACGTGCCGCTCGTGATGATCGGCCAGCGCTTCCTCGAGGGCCTCGCCGACCAGGTGCTCATCGCCGACCGGGACGCCGCGCACGCCGCGGTCGCGCACCTCGTCGAGACGGGCCGGCGCCGCATCGCGCTCATCGGCGTGCGCGACGCGGACGAGCCGTCGGGCTCGGCGCTCCGCCGGCGCGGCGCGGAGGACGCGCTCACCGCGGCCGGCATCCCGCTCGACCCGCGCCTCCAGGTGGATCCCGGCCCCTGGCGCCGCGAGGCCGGCGCCGCCGCGATGGCGCGCCTCCTCGACGACGGGGTCGAGCTCGACGCGGTCTTCGGCTTCAACGACTCGCTCGCGCTCGGGGCCCAGTGGATGCTCCAGGAGCGCGGCCTCCGCGTGCCCGAGGACGTGGCCGTGGCGGGCCTCGACGACACGGCAGACTCCCGCTTCGCGCAGCCGCCGCTCACCACCGTGTCGCCCGGCCGCCGCGCCATCGCGCGCCGCGCGGTCGCGATGCTGGCCGAGCGGATCGACCGCGGCGCCGACGCGGGCGCCTTCCGCACCGAGACGATGGGCTTCGAGCTGCTCGTGCGCGGGTCGACGGTGGCGCGCGGGCGCTGATCCCCGGGGGCGGCCGACGTGCGGGGGACGGAGGTCGAGCCGAGTGGTGAGGTAAGGCTATGCTTACCCGCGGCCCGGCTCCCCACCGGGCCCGACACCGGCCTCGACCTCCTGGAGACCCATGCCCCGCGCCCTCGCCCGCCTCACCGCCGCCTCGGTCACGGGCCTCGTGCTCGTCGCCCTCACCGGATGCGGGGCCTCCGAGGAGGTGCCGGTGGCGTCCGTCGCCGACGCGGGGGAGGGGTCGACGACCTACCCGCTGACGCTGTCGAACTGCGGGCACGACGTCACCGTCGACCAGGCGCCCTCGCGCGTGGTGTCGCTCGACCAGGACTCCACGGAGATCCTGCTGTCGCTCGGCCTCCAGGACCGCATGGTCGGCACGGCGTCGTGGACGGATCCCGTGCTCGACTCCCTCGCCGACGCGAACGCCCAGGTGCCGCGCCTCGCCGACAACGCGCCCACCTACGAGGTGCTCATGGGCGCGGATCCCGACTTCGTCACCGCGTCCTTCGGCCGGCACTACGGCACGGGCGGCGTCGTCACGCGCGACCGGCTCGCCGAGACGGCCATCCCCTCCTACCTGTCGCCCACCGACTGCGACTCCGACGTGAGCATCAACGGCGGCGGTCAGCGCACCACGCCGCTCACGGTCGACGCGCTGTACCAGGAGATCCGCGAGATGGCGGAGGTGTTCGACGTGAAGGACCGCGGCGAGGCGCTCGTCTCCTCGCTCCAGCAGCGGGCGGCCGCGGCCACCGACGGCATGGACCTCGGCGGCGCGAAGGTCATGTACTGGTTCGCGGACACCAAGACGCCGTACATGGGCGGCGGGTTCGGCGCCACGTCGCTGCTCTCGCGCCAGGTCGGCCTCACGGACGCGTTCCCCGAGGTGCGCGACGACTTCATCGCCACCGGGTGGGAGACCGTCGTCGACCGCGACCCGGACATCCTCGTGCTCGGCGACCTGCAGCGGAACCGGTTCCCCGGCGACAAGCTGCAGGACAAGATCGACTTCCTCACGAGCGACCCGCTCACCCGCGACCTCACCGCCGTGAAGGAGGACCGCACGATCGCGCTGCACGGCGCCGAGATGAACCCGTCGATCCGCTTCGTCGACGGGCTCGAGAAGATCCGCGCCTGGTGGGACGCGCGCGGGGGGAAGCTCTGAGCGCCGGGGCCCTGCGGGCGCCGTCCGGCTCGCTCGCGGCCCGGGTGCTCGGCCTGCCGCACGCGCTCCGCGTCGCGGTGCTCCTCGCGCTCGGGGTCGTCGCGCTCGCGCTCTCGGTGGGCGTCGCCGTGACGCTCGGGCCGGCCGACGTGTCGCTCGTGAACGTGCGCGACATCCTGCTCAACCACGCCGGGCTCGCGAGCATCCCGGTGCGCGTCTCCGAGGACGCCATCGTCTGGCAGGAGCGCATGCCCCGCGCGCTCGTGGCGGCGGCCTGCGGCGCGGGCCTCGGCCTCTGCGGCGTCGTGCTCCAGTCGCTCCTGCGGAACCCGCTCGCGGATCCGTTCGTGCTCGGCGTCTCCTCCGGCGCGTCGACCGGCGCGGTGCTCATCGGCGTGCTCGGCCTCGGCGGCGGCGTCATCGGCATGTCGGGCGGCGCCTTCATCGGCGCGCTCGTGGCGTTCGGCTTCGTGCTCCTGCTCGCCCGGTTCTCCTCCGGCGGCACGGCGGGCGTGATCCTCGCGGGCGTCGCCAGCACGCAGCTCTTCTCCGCGCTCACCTCGCTCGTCGTCTTCGCGTTCGCGGACTCCGACGAGACGCGCGGCATCATGTTCTGGCTCCTCGGATCGCTCGAGGGGATGCGCTGGGACGAGGTGGGGCTCAGCGTCTCCGTGGTCGCGGTCGGCGCGGTCGTCTGCCTCGCCTACGCCCGCTCGCTCGACGCCTTCGCGTTCGGGGAGGACGTCGCGTCGTCGCTCGGGATCCACGTGGGCCGCACCCGCACGATCCTCCTGGTGGTCACCGCGCTCCTCACCGCGACCCTCGTGAGCATCGCGGGCGCCATCGGCTTCGTCGGCCTGGTGCTCCCGCACGCCGCGCGCCTGCTGTTCGGCCAGCGGCACTCGCGGGTCGTGCCCGCGACGATCGTGCTCGGCGCCGTCTTCATGGTGTGGGTCGACGCGTTCTCCCGCATCGCCTTCGCGCCCACGCCGCTGCCCGTGGGCGTCGGCACGGCGCTCGTCGGCGTGCCCGTGTTCATGCTGCTGCTCATGCGCAACCGGGGGCGCGCATGACGCTCGAGGCGCGGGGCGTCAGCTGGTCGCGGGGCGGGCGGCTCGTGGTCGACGACGTCACCCTCGAGCCCGCACCCGGATCCACCGTCGGGCTCCTCGGGCCGAACGGCTCGGGCAAGTCGTCGCTCCTCAAGCTGCTGCAGGGCGCCGCGGCGCCGGACTCCGGCCGCGTCACGCTCGACGGCGCCGACCTCGCGGGGCTCCGCCGGCGCGAGGTCGCCCGGCGCGTGGCGACCGTGACCCAGCACGGCGAGACCGAGGTCGACATCGTCGTGCGCGACGTCGTGCGCCTCGGCCGCACGCCGTACCGCACGCTGCTCGGCGGCGACACGGCGGAGGACACGGCGGCCATCGACCGCGCGATCGCGCACGTCGGGCTCGAGGCGAAGGCCGACCGCGCGTGGCGCACGCTCTCCGGCGGCGAGCGGCAGCGGGCGCACATCGCGCGCGCCCTCGCGCAGGAGCCGCGCGAGCTGCTGCTCGACGAGCCGACGAACCACCTCGACATCCGCCACCAGCTGGAGCTGCTCGCCCTCGTGCGGGACCTGCCGGTGACCACGGTCGTCGCGCTGCACGACCTCAACCTCGCGGCGATGTTCTGCGACAGCGTGCTCGTGCTGCGCGAGGGGCGCGTGGTCGCGGGCGGGCATCCGCGCGACGTGCTCACGCCGGAGCTCATCGCCGACGTCTACGGGGTGCGCGCGCTCGTCACGCACGATGCGGCGCGCGGATGCTCGCAGGTGCTGTTCGACGCGGCGCCGCTCTAGGCGGGCGCCCGCTCGCCGCCCAGGATGGGAGGACGGCCACGGCGGCCGGCGCGTCGACGACGAGGGGATCCGACATGGGCACGATCACGATCACGGGAGGATCCGGCCGGATCGCCACGAGCATCCGCCCCCTGCTCCTCGCCGCCGGGCACGAGCTGCGGCTGCTCGACGTGGTGGAGCCGCCCACGCCGCTGGCCGAGGGGGAGACCGCCGCGATCGTCGACACCACCGACGTCGACGCCTGCACGGAGGCGTTCCGTGGATCCGACCTCGTCGTGCACCTCGCGGCGCACGCGTCGGAGCGCTCGTGGGAGGCGATCCAGCGGGTGAACGACGACAGCTCGCACGCGGTCCACGAGGCGGTCGTGCGGGCGGGGGTCCCGCGGATCCTCGCCGCCAGCTCCGTCCACGCCGTCGGCTTCCTGCCCGCGACCGAGGCCGCGCGCGAGGACGTGCCCGTCGCCCGGCCCGACACCTTCTACGGCCTCAGCAAGGTGCTGCTCGAGGGGCTCGGCAGCCTCTACGCCGACCGGCACGGGCACGTCGTCGTGAGCGTGCGGATCATGACGGCCGAGCCCGAGCCGTCCGCCGCCCGCAGCGTCTCCACCTGGCTCTCGGCGGGTGACGCCGCCCGGCTCGTGGAGGCGGTGCTCCGCCTCGACGAGCCCGGCCACCGGATCGTGTGGGGCGTCTCGCGGAACACGCGCCGCTGGGTGTCGCTCGCGGCCGGCGAGGCGATCGGGTTCCACCCCGAGGACGACGCCGAGGTCTTCGCGCACCGCTTCCCGGAGCTCGGCGCGGACACGTCGCCGCCCGCGGGCGTGCTGCTCGGCTCGATCTTCACGGAGGTCGAGCTGGGCTCCGACATGGGGTGACGGCGGCGCCGGGCGGCCGCCCGGAGGCCGAGATGTCTGCTCTTCCATACAAGTTCACAGCCGCGCCATCTGGACGGCACGGCGCTTCCATCGCGCGTTCCTAGCGTCGAGCACGACCCGCGGATCCCCACACCGCTCGCGGGTACCGACTCGAGAGGCACGCCCATGTCCCCGTCCCCCCGCACCCGCATCGGAGCCCTCGCGGCCTCGGTGCTCATCACCGCCCTCGCGCTCACCGGCTGCTCCGCCGGCGCGTCCGACTCCGCCTCCGGATCCGGCTCCACCGGCGAGGGGACCTGGGCCAAGTCCGAGGGCACCCTCGTCTTCGGCGCCGTGCCGGACCAGGCCGGATCCGACTCCAACAACAAGCCGCTCGAGGAGTACATCGCCAAGGAGACCGGCATGAAGGTGGAGTACTACCCGACCGCCGACTACACCGCGCTCATCGCCGCGGCCGTCGCCGGCAAGGTCGACATGATGAGCTCCGGCGCGCTGCAGTACGTCATGGCCACCAACAAGGGCGCGGAGATCGAGCCGGTCGCCGCGACCCTCAGCTCCGAGGACGTGACCGACCCCGGCTACTACTCCGAGGCGATCGTCCCGAAGGGCTCGGACATCACCGAGCTCGCGGGCGCGAAGGGCAAGACGGTCTGCTTCGTCGACCCGAACTCCACCTCCGGATTCCTCTTCGGCCTGTACCAGCTGCAGAAGGCGGGCCTCGACGTCGAGAGCACCGGCGCCGACGCGAACGGCAACCCGCAGTTCGCCGACTTCACGCCGTACTTCGCGGGCGCGCACGACAAGTCCGCCCAGGCGGTCGCGTCCGGCCAGTGCGACGTCGGCTTCGCCGAGGACTCGATCGCCGAGCCCGCGGCGACGGCGGGCGACGTGGCGGTCATCGGCAAGGAGTACGTGCCCGGCGGCCCGCTCTCGATCTCGTCGACGCTGCCGGCGGACGTCAAGGAGAAGCTGACCACGGCCCTCCAGGGCGCGTCGCTCGAGGCCATCCAGGCGTCCGGCGTCGAGATGACGGACGGCTTCACCAAGGGCTACTTCGGCGCCCAGGCCGAGGACGCCTCGTACTACGAGTCGATCGCGGACCTCTGCGACTCCATCGCCGCCGCCAAGTGCGCGAAGTGACCCGGACGGACTGAACCGACCATGACCGGCACGACGACCTCCCCGCTCGTCTCCGTCGCAGGGCTCACCAAGTCCTTCGGCGCCACGCGGGCGCTCCACGACGTCGACCTGACCGTCGAGCGCGGGGAGGTCGTCGTGCTCCTCGGCCTGTCCGGCTCGGGCAAGTCGACCCTCCTCCGCCACCTCGACGGCCTCGAGATGCCGAGCGCGGGCACCGTCCGCGTCTTCGACCAGGACGTCGCGTCCCTCGGCCAGCAGGGGCTCCGCGCCCTCCGCGGCCGGGTCGCGATGATCTTCCAGCAGTTCGAGCTCGTGCCGTCGTTGACGGTGCTCGAGAACGTGCTCACCGGCGCGCTCGGCCGGCTCCGCGGCCCGCGCCTCGGGATCTGGACGTACCCCCGCGCCGCCCGCACCGAGGCGCTCGGCCACCTGAACCGCGTGGGCCTGCTCGAGAAGGCCTACGAGCGGGCCGACCGGCTCTCCGGCGGGCAGCAGCAGCGCGTCGCCATCGCGCGGGCGCTCATGCAGCGGCCCGAGATCCTGCTCGCCGACGAGCCCGTCGCGAGCCTCGACCCGGAGTCGAGCGAGCAGGTGATGCGGCTGATCCGCGAGATCGCCGCGGACGACGGGCTCACCGTGGTCTGCAGCCTGCACCAGGTCGACCTCGCGCTCGGCTGGGGCGACCGCATCGTCGGCCTCCGCCACGGCGAGGTCGTGCTCGACACCCCCACGCGCGGCATCGGCAAGGCCCAGGTGATGGAGATCTACGGGCGGGTGGCGTCGACGACGTCGGCGCTCGCCGCCATCGCGACCGAGCTCGGCGGCGGCATGCCGCTCGAGGAGGCGGCCCCCGTGGGTGCGCTGGGCGCGCTCGGGCGGCTCGGCTCCGCCGGTCCGTCCGCTCCGGACGGCCCCCGGTGACCGCGGTCGCCGAGCGCCCGGGCGGGGCCCCTCCCGGCGTCCGGCCGGACGTCGAGGCGCGCGCGCCCCGCCGGCCCCCGGAGCGGCAGCGGGCGCTCGCGCTGGTGGTCGTCCTCGCGATGGCGGCCTTCGCCGTCCACGCGCTGACGACCCTCGACTTCTCCTGGTCGGACATCGCCCGCAGCACCGAGAACGCCGCGAAGGTGTTCTCGCGCATGGACCCGATCAGCTTCCCGGCGCCCGCCGACCTCGTCTACCTCATCGGCCTGACGCTCGGCATCGTCGTGCTCGGCACGCTCGCCGCGGCCCTCGTCTCCATCCCCGTCGCGTACGCGTCGGCGGCGAACACGACGCCGGCGCCGTGGCTGCGCTGGCTCGGCCGCACGATCGGCGTCGTCACCCGCGCCATCCCCGACGTCGTGCTGGCGCTGGCGTTCGCGCTCGCCTTCACGCTGGGGAGCCCGCTGCCCGGCATCCTCGCCATCGGGATCCACTCGATCGGCATGATCTCGAAGCTCTTCGCCGACGCCATCGAGCAGGTCGACGAGGGCCCCCAGCGGGCCATCCGCACCACGGGCGGCACGCGCGCGCAGGAGTTCTGGTCGGGCGTCTTCCCGCAGGTGCTGCCGTCGTGGATCGCCACGGTGCTGCACCGCTTCGACATCAACCTGCGCGGCTCCGCGATCCTCGGCTACGCCGGCGTGGGCGGGCTCGGCTACGCGATGAAGGTCGCGTTCGGCCAGTTCCCCACCGGGTACGGCCGGGGACTCGGGATCGCGATCGTGATCTTCCTGCTGTGCGTGCTCGTGGAGATCGTCTCGTCGTCGATCCGCCGCAGCGTGCTCGGCGTGCGGCCCGCCGGGCGCGGGCCGGGCGACCGCATCGTGCGGTGGATCACGCGGGGCCGCGCGGCACCCGACCGGTCCGCGGACCCGGCCGTCGCGCGCGCCGTGACGATCGACTCCATGCAGCGTCGGCCGTGGACGCCCGACCGCGTGCGCACCGCGATGTGGTCGGCGCTCGCCGTGGCGGTCGTCGTCGGCGGCTGGCTCGCGGCCGACATCGACCTCGACCAGATCACGTGGGAGTACGTCGCGCCCACGTTCCAGAGCTTCTGGCCGCCGAGCCTCGGGACGCACACGTTCACCGAGTTCGCGGAGGCGCTGCTCGTCACGATCCAGGTGGCCTTCGCGGCCGCGCTCCTCTCGGTCGTGCTGGCGCTCGTCGTCGGATCCCTCGCCGCGCGCAACGTCGCGCCGAGCCCGGGCGTGCGGAACGGCGCGCGCGTGCTGCTCGTCGTGTTCCGCGGCGTGCCCGAGCTGGTGCTCGCGATCCTGCTGATCATGATCACGGGGCTCGGCAACCAGGCCGGCGTGGTCGCGCTCGCGTTCGGCGGCGTCGGGCTCCTCGGCAAGCTCATCGCCGACTCCTTCGAGGAGGTGGACGCGGGGCCCGAGCGTGCGCTGACGGCGATCGGCGCGACCCGCGGGCAGCGGTTCCTCGCGGCCACCTGGCCGCAGGGGCTGCCGTCGCTCGTCGGCAACTCGCTGTACCTCGTCGACACGAACATCCGCGCGGCCACGATCCTCGGCATCGTCGGCGGGAGCGGGATCGGCTTCCACCTGACCAACGCGTCGTCCGTGATGACGCTGCACGGGCAGGTCACGACCCTCGTCGCGATGGTGTTCGTGAGCGTGCTGGCGGTCGAGGGCCTCGCGGCGTGGCTGCGGCGCGTGTTCCGGTGACGCCGGGCGCTCCGCTCCGCGTGGCGGTGGTCGGGCCGGGCGCCATCGGCACGGCCGTCGCGGCCGCGCTGCACGAGGCCGGGGTGCCGGTGCTCCTGTGCGGGCGGACGCCCCGCGACCGGCTCGTGCTGGTCGCGGGCGACGCGACCGTCGTGGTCCCCGGTCCCGTGCACGTCGACCCGGCGGGCGTCGCGGGCCCGGTCGACCTCGTGCTCCTCGCCGTGAAGGCGACGCAGGTCGAGGCGGCGGCGCCGTGGCTCGCGGCGCTCTGCGACGCGGGCACCGTCGTCGGCGTGCTGCAGAACGGCGTCGAGCAGGTGGCGTCCGTCGCGCCGCACGTGCCGGGGTCGGCGGTGGTGCCCGCGGTGGTGTGGTTCCCGGCGGAGGCGCGGGCCGACGGGTCGGTCCTCCTCCGCGGCGCCGCGCGCCTCACGCTGCCGGACGTGCCGGCGGCCCGGGTCGTCGTGCAGGCGCTCCACGGCAGCCGGTGCGCGGTCGAACTGACGGCGGACCTGCCCACGGTCGCCTGGCGGAAGCTCGTGCAGAACGCGGTCGCGGGGATCATGGCGCTCACCGGTCGACGCGCCGGCGTCTTCCGCCGGGACGACGTCGCCGACCTGGCCCGGGCGTACGCGCTCGAGTGCCTGGAGGTGGCGCGAGCCGAGGGCGCGGACCTCGGCGACGAGGTGGCGGACGCGATCGTCGACGCCTTCCGCGCGGCTCCCGCCGACATGGGGACCTCGATCCTCGCCGACCGCGCGGCGGGCCGCCCCCTCGAGTGGGAGGCGCGCAACGGCGTGGTCCTCCGCCGCGGCCGGGCGCACGGCCTGCCGATGCCCGTCAGCGCGGTGATCGTGCCGCTGCTGGCCGCGACGGGCGACGGGCCGGGCTGATCCGGCGCCGCCGGCCGTCGCCGCGCGGTCAGCCCTCGTACCGCTCCAGGAACTCCACGGTGGACAGCGCGCGGAAGTCGTCGAGGCGGGCGCGGAGGGTCGCGTGGTCCCAGTCCCACCAGGCGAGGCGCTGCAGGCGCGCGGCGATCTCCGGGGGCTGGCGGAAGCGGATCACCGTCGCGGGCACGCCCGCCACGATCGCGTAGTCCGGCACGTCGCGCGTGACGACCGCCCCCGAGGCGACGACCGCGCCGTCGCCGACGCGCACGCCCGGCTTGATCATGGCGCCGTGCCCGATCCACGTGTCGTGGCCGATGGTCGTGCGGCGCGAGCGGCGGTGCGCGAAGAACTCCGCGTCGTCCTCCGCGTCGTCCCAGTACAGGGTGCTGCGGTACATGAAGTGGTGCAGCGTCGCCCGGTCGAGGGGGTGGTCGGTGGCCCCGACGCGGACCGCGCTCGCGATGTTGGCGAACCGGCCCACGGTCGTGTGGGCGAGATCGCACAGGCGGTCGCAGTAGCTGTAGTCGCCGATCACGGTGTCGAGCAGGCGCGTGCCGGCGCCGATCTCCGTCCAGCGGCCGACCTCGCTGCCCGTCATCGTGACGTCGGGGCCGATCGCCGGCTGCTCCGAGAGGCGCGTGGTCACGGGGTCTCCGTCCTGCCGCGGGACGCGGGGTCGAGGGGATGGGGGTCGTCGGGGCCGGCCGGGTCGTCGCCGGGGGTGATGCCGCGCACGTCGGCGAGGGCCGCGCGGATCACGCGGAGCAGCGCCGCGCCGCCCTCGGCGACCGTGCCGTCGTTGCGGAGCTCGTGGTCGGCGACGCGGTCGGGCGCCGGGTCCGCGCGGGCCAGCCGCCGGGCGATGTCGGCGGCGGGTTCGCGTCCCCGCTCGCGGAGGCGGGCGGCGCGCACCTCGTCGGACACGGTGATCCGCACCACGACCAGCCGCGCGTAGCGCGCCTGGAGCACGTCGAGCATGCCGCGGGAGACGTTCGCGACCACGGCGATGCCCGCGCGCGACGCGTCGTCGGCGGTCGCGGGGATCCCGTAGCGGAGCCCGTGCGCCTCCCAGGTCACGGCGTAGGCGCCGCGCGCCGCGGCCGAGGCGAACGCCTCCTCGCCGACGGCGTCGAAGTCCTCGCCGGGTCCGGGCGGGCGGGTGATGGCGCGGCGGGGGAAGAACGCGTCCGGGCCTCCGTCCGCGCGGGCGGCGGCGAGGAGGGCGTCCTTGCCGACGCCGCTCGCGCCGACGACGGCGACGAACGGGCCGGGGCCCACGGGCTCCCTCACGAGACGCGCGCCCCGGCGCGGAGCACGGCGCGGACGACGGGCACGGTGCGCCCGCCCGGGTGGCGCTCGCTCGCGGCGATGCCGTGGCGGTGCACGCGCACGAGGTCGGCGCGGGCGCCCACGCGGATCACGCCGCGGTCGACGAGGCCCACGGCCCGGGCCGGGTTGCCGCTGACGAGCTTCACGCCCGCGGTGAGGGGGAGGATCCCGTCGGCGTCGAGCTGCACGATCGCCTGCAGCGGGCTCGCGGGGACGTAGTCGGAGGACAGGATGTCGAGCAGCCCGAGCGCGAGCAGCTCGGTGGCCGCGACGTTGCCGGACTGGCTGCCCCCGCGCACGATGTTCGGCGCGCCCATGACGATGAGCTGGCCGTGCGCGCGGGCCGCGCGGGCGGCGACCACGGTGGTCGGGAACTCGGAGATGCGGACGCCGAGCGCCGCCGACTCCTCGACGTGGGCGACGGTCGCGTCGTCGTGGGCGGCGAGCGCGACCCCGCGGGCGGTCGCGAGCGCGGCGATGGCCGTGCGGTTGGGCTCCGAGTGCTCCGCGGCGACGGTCCTCAGCTCCTCCATGAGGGCGCCGATCCCGCTCGCCTGCACGCGGCCCTTGCCGACCATGTAGCGCGTGAACGCCTCGACGTCCGCGTACTGGCGCTGGCCCGGCGTGTGGTCCATGAGCGACGCGAGGCGGAGCGACGCGATGCCGTCGAACGCCTCGAACTCGGCGACCGTGGCGGGCGCCGCGACCTCGCAGCGGAGGTGGATGAAGTGCTCCGCGCGCACGAGCCCCGCGCGTCCCGCGTGCTCGATGGCGTCGGCGAGCGAGCGGGACAGCGTGGTGGCGTCGTCCCGGCCCTCGAGGGTGCCGATGCGGATCGCGTCGAAGACCGTGGTGACGCCGGCGCCGCTCAGCTGCGCGTCGTGGGCGAGGACGGCGGGCACCGGATCCCAGCGCGTGCCGGGCCGGGGCTGGGCGTGCGACTCGAGGTGGTCGGTGTGCAGCTCGACGAGGCCGGGGATCAGGGTGTCGCCGTCGAGGTCGTCGCCGGTGCCGCCGACCTGGCCGGGAGCGCCGGGGGAGACGTCGGCGACGAGGCCGTCGCGGATCAGGACGGATCCGTGCAGCACCTCGTCGTCCAGGACGATGCGGGCGTTGCGCAGGACGGTCTCGCGGCTCATCGGGTTCCTTCGGGGTCGGGCGCCGGGGCGGCGCCGGGGATGTGCGGGAGGGGGAGGTCGGGCGAGGTGCCGTCGAGCGCGGCGCCGGGGATGTGCGGGAGGGGGAGGGCGGGCGAGGTGCCGTCGAGCGCGGCGCCGGGGGCGTGCGGGGTGGGGAGGTCGCGGAGCGGGTGGACCGCGTGCAGGCGGAACGGGGATCCGGGCGCGTCCTCGATCAGGACCGCGAGCGCGTCGACGGCGAGGGGCCGGTCGGTGCAGCCGGCGAACCAGGCGGCGAGGGCGGCCTCGGCGCGGGGGCGCTCGGCGGCGGGGATCCGGTCGGTGAGGGTCAGGTGGAAGCGGAACCCGTCGAGGACGTGCGGGTAGCCCCACGCCGCGAGCAGCTCGCGCTGCCGCGGGGTGAGGGACGCGGGATCCCGGCGGGCCGTCTCCGCGTCCGTCGGGGGAGCGCGGAACACGTCGAGGCGGGTCACGACGTCCTCCGCGAGCGCGTGCAGCTCGGGCGCGTGCCGGGTCGGGACGAGCGCCAGGAAGTCGCCGAGCGGGGTGACCCGGAGGCCGGGGACCGTGATCCGCTCCCGCTCGGCCGCGAAGCGCGCCACCGCGGCGTCGAGCTCGTCGAGGTCGCGTCCGTCCGCGAGGCGGAAGGGCGGCTTGAGCGTGCCGTGGAAGCCGTAGCGGCGGGCATCGACCGTGAGGGCGTCGACCTCGGCGCGGGTCCAGCCGGCGGGGGCCTCGGGGGCCGGGGCCGCGGATCCGCCGACGACGGACCGGCCGAGCCACGCCTCGGCGCGCTCGCGCAGGAGGATCCCGGCGGCGTCGTCCGAGCCGATCCCGGGGACCGCGTAGACCGCGACCCGGGTCATCGCCCGACCCCGGCGAGCGCCGGCACGAAGGCCTCGACGTCCACCGTGCGGTCCGCGACCGCGGCGCGCACCTCCGCGTCGTGGAAGATCCCGAGCATGCCGACGCCCGCGGTGCGCTTCTCCGCGATCAGCTCGACGACCACGTCGCGGTTGCGCGCGTCGAGGGAGGCGGTCGGCTCGTCGAGGAGGAGCAGCGGCAGCTCCGGCAGGAACCCGCGCGCCACGTTCACGCGCTGCTGCTCGCCGCCGGAGAAGGTGGCGGGCGGCAGCGACCACAGCCGCTCGGGGATGGAGAGGCGCGTGAGCATGCGCGCGGCCCGGTCGCGGGCCTCCTCCGCGTCGACGCCGCGCTCCACGAGCGGCTCGGCCACCACGTCGAGCGTGCCGACGCGCGGGACGCAGCGGAGGAACTGGCTCACGTAGCCGACGGCGTGGAGCCGGGCGGCGAGGACCGCGCGGGGCTGCGCGGTGACGATGTCCACGTCGCCGCCCGGGGCGTGCACGACGATGCGCCCGCGGTCGGCCTGGTAGTTGCCGTACACGAGCTTCAGCACCGTGCTCTTGCCGGCCCCGGAGGCGCCGCCGAGCACGACGCGCTCGCCGCGGCCCACGGTGAAGGAGAGGCCGTCGAGCACGGCCAGTCGCTGGCCGCCCTGCAGGTGCATGATGAAGGTCTTGGCGACCCGGTCGACGGTGAGGACCGGGGCGGATGCGGATGCGGTCGTGGTCCCGAGCGGGGTTCCGGTCATGGGGCGGATCATCCTTGCAGGATCGAGGAGACGAGCAGCTGGGTGTAGGCGGCCTGCGGGTCGTCGAGGACCCGGTCGGTGAGGCCCGACTCGATGACGCGGCCGTCCTTCATCACGAGCGTGCGGTGCGAGATGAGGCGGGCGACGGCGAGGTCGTGGGTGACGATGACGACGGCGAGGCCGAGCTCCGCGACGAGGCCGCGGATCAGGTCGAGCAGGCGCGCCTGCACGGAGACGTCGAGGCCGCTCGTCGGCTCGTCCATGAAGACGAGCCGGGGCGAGACGACGAGGTTCCGGGCGATCTGCAGGCGCTGGCGCATGCCGCCGGAGAACGTGGTCGGGTGGTCGTCGATGCGGTCGACGGGGATCTCGACGTGCCGCAGCCACTCGGCCGCCGTCTCGCGGATCCGCCCGTAGTGCCGCCACCCGTTCGTCATGAGCGGCTCGCCGACGTTGCCGCCCGCGCTCACGTGCATGCGCAGGCCGTCGGCCGGATCCTGGTGCACGAAGCCCCACTCGCTCCGCCACAGCCTGCGCACGGAGCTCTCGGACATGTCCGCGAGCTCCACGGTCTCGCCGTCGGCCAGCCGGTAGCGGATGCTGCCCTCGCTGAGCGCCAGCCGCTGGGACAGGGTGCCGAGCAGGGTCGACTTGCCGGATCCCGACTCGCCCACGACCGCGAGCACCTCGCCCGGGTGCAGGTCGAAGTCGACGTCGCGGCAGCCGTAGCGGTCGCCGTAGCGGTGGGCGGCCCCGCGGACCTCGAGCAGCGGTCGGTCGTCGCTCATGCGCGCGCCTCCTCGTCCTGGGTGGGGGCGGCGTCGGCGGCGGCCGCCGTGCGCTCGCAGTGGTCGGTGTCGGAGCAGACGAACATGGACGCGCCCCGGTCGTCGGTGATGACCTCGTCGAGGTACACGCCCGTGGATCCGCAGATGGCGCACGGGTCCTCGAAGGACTGCGGCTCGAACGGGTGGTCCTCGAAGCCGAGGCTCTCCACGCGCGTGAACGGCGGCACGGCGTAGATGCGCTTCTCGCGGCCGGCGCCGAACAGCTGGAGCGCGGGGCTCATGTGCATCTTCGGGTTGTCGAAGGACGGGATCGGCGACGGCGCCATGAGGTAGCGGTCGGCCACCATCACGGGGTAGTCGTACGTCTTGGCGACGTGCCCGAAGCGCGCGATGTCCTCGTAGAGCTTCACGTACATGAGGCCGTACTCCTCGAGCGCGTGCAGGCGGCGGGTCTCCGTCTCGCGGGGCTCGAGGAAGCGCAGCGGCTCCGGCATGGGCACCTGGTAGACGATGACCTGCCCGTCGGCGAGCGGCGTCTCGGGGATCCGGTGGCGGGTCTGGATCACGGTCGCCTCGTCGGTGCGCGTCGTGGTGGACACCCCGGCGACGGACGCGAAGAACTGGCGGATGGAGACGGCGTTCGTGGTGTCGTCGGCGCCCTGGTCGATGACCTTGAGCACGTCGTCCTCGCCGACGACCGCGGCCGTGACCTGCACGCCGCCCGTGCCCCAGCCGCGCGGCATGGGCACCTCGCGGCTGGCGAACGGCACCTGGAACCCGGGGATCGCGACGGCCTTGAGGAGCGCGCGGCGGATCATGCGCTTGGTCTGCTCGTCGAGGTAGCCGAGGTTGTAGCCGATGAGGGAGGTGCTCATGCGCGGGCCCCCGCTCCGGCCGGGACGGCGGCGGGCGCGGGCGCGCTCGCCGTCACGTCCGCGTCGTCGTCCGGCGTCGCGTCGGATGCGCCCTCCGGCGTCGCGTGCCGCTCCCGGAACTCCCGCGCGAGCCGCCGCACGAGCACGAGCTCGGCCTGGAAGTCGACGTAGTGCGGCAGCTTGAGGTGCTCGACGAAGCCGGTCGCCTGCACGTTGTCGGAGTGGCTGATGACGAACTCCTCGTCCTGCGCGGGGGCGGTCACGCGCTCGTCGAACTCGGCGGCCCGGAGCGCGCGGTCGACGAGCGCCATCGACATGGCCTTCCGCTCGCTCCGCCCGAAGGCGAGGCCGTAGCCGCGCGTGAACTGGGCGGGCCGGTCGGCGCTGCCCGTGAACTGGTTGACCATCTGGCACTCGGTGACCTCGATCCGCCCGAGCGGCACCGCGAAGCCGAGCTCCGGGGCGTCGAGCTCCACCTCGACCTCGCCCACGCGGATCTCGCCCGCGAAGGGGTGGGTCGTGCCGAACCCGCGTTGGGTCGAGTAGCCGAGGCCGAGGAGGAAGCCCTCGTCGCCGCGGGCGAGGGCCTGCAGGCGCTCCGGCCGCGTCATGGGGAAGACGGTGGGCTCGCGCGTGATGTCCGCGGGCTCCTCGTCGTCCTGGCCGGGGTGGGAGTCGGGCTCGATGAGCGCGCTCGCGCCGAGGAGGTCGGCGACGCGCGGCATCGTGGCGCCCGCGTCGGCCTCGCGCGTCGTGACCGGGGCGGCCTCGGCGTCGGAGAACAGGCGGTGCGTGTAGTCGAAGGTCGCGCCGAGCTGCTGGCCGCCGGGCAGGTCCTTGAAGGTCGCGGAGACGCGGCGCTGGGGCGGGAGCTGGGCGGTGTCCACCGGCAGCGTGTACCCGAAGCGCGGCAGCGTGGTGCGGTACGAGCGCAGCAGCGTGACGGCCTCGAGCACGTCGCCCTGCGCCTGGAGGAGGGCGCGCGCGGCGAGCTCGGGGTCGTGCAGCGAGCCCTCGGTCATCACGCGGGAGACGAGGACGCCGAGCTGGCCGGCGACCTGCCCGGCCTCGAGCGGCGTCGATCCGGGGGCGCCCCGGCCCTCCGCGGCGAGCAGGGCGTGCGCGGCGGCGATCGCCCGCTCCCCGCCCTTGACGGCGACGTACATGTCAGGCCTCCGATCGGGGGTCGGCCGCCGTGAGGCGGGTGGTGCGGGGGAGGGCGGCGACGGATCCGGCGTCGACGAGCAGCAGGTCGACGCCGCGCGGGAAGCGCTCGCCGTTGGTCCGCCAGGCGTCGAGGAGGGCGTCGTCGGCCCAGGGGGCGTCGGCGTCGGCGTGGCCGTCGATGCCGGGGCCCTCGGCGCGGATCCGGCGGGGGCCGGCCGCGTCGCGCACGTCGAGGAGGACGGTCGCCGAGCGGTGCGGCTCCTCGTCGGTGCCCGCGGCGAGGGTCGCGAGCGGGGGCAGCGACGACGCGTCGGCGAGCACGAAGTCCGCGTCGGCCGCGTCGCCGACGAGGCGCACGCCGGTGTGGAAGGTGAGCCAGGCGGCGACCTCGGCGTCGGCGGCGCGACGCGGATCCAGCCAGAGCGCGGACTCCTCGTCGAGCACGGTGAGGGCGACGGCCCCGAGCCCCGCGCCGAGCCCGGCGGGCGCCTCGGCCGGGCCGACGAGCGGGTGGACGCGCGTCGGGTGCGCGAGCGCGTCGAGGAGGGCGCGGAACGCGGCCTGGGCGCCGCGGGTCGCGTCGGGGAAGCCGGGGGCGGGAATGCCGGGGGCGCGCCCGGTCGCGGCGGTCACGCGTGCTCCCGGGCGACGGTGAAGAAGTCGACCAGGGTGCTGCGGGCCTCGGCGGCGCGGACGTCGTCCGCCTCCGCCCGGGCGCGCTCGAGCGGCGCGATCACCTCCGCGAGCACGCGGTCGTGCAGGCCGGCGTCGAGGAGCATCCCGTCGAACAGGGCCGCGAGGCGGGCGTGCTCGAGGTCGGATCCGAGGACGTACGAGCTGCCGAGCGCGTCCGCCGACATGGCGGGCCCGTGCAGGCGGAGGGTGGCGCGCGTGACGGTCGCCTCGCCGAGGTTGAAGCGCGCGCCGCCGGCGTCCACGCGGCCGCGGACCATGACGAGTCCGGCCTCGGGTCCGCGGATGTGCTGCACGTCGGGCTTGGGCTCCCACGCCGTCCAGGCGGCGTCGAGCGCGCCCGCGTCGGCGGCCGAGAGGACGCGCATCCAGCGCTGCCGGGCGGCGACGTCCTCCCGTCCGGTCGTGCTCGTCGTGGTCGGTGCCATCGCCGCGATCCCTCCAAGTTGTCTGCTGATCTAGATAACTTGACCCTATCGGGGCAGGCGGCGGCAGGCCATGCCGGCGCGCGACGGGACGGTCGCGGGGAGGTGAACAGGTCGCGAACGCGGGCCCGAGGCGCCGCCGACGCGGCCCGATAGCATCGTGTGGACATGGCGACGCAGAGCAGATCGACGAGCGGGTACTCCGCCTGGCGGCTCATCGCGGAGGAGCTGCGCGCCGAGATCCTGCAGGGCACCGTGCCGGCCGGCGCGAAGCTGCCGTCGGAGAGCGAGCTCGCCGACCGCTTCGAGGTGCACCGCCACACCGTGCGGCAGGCCGTCGCGGCGCTCGCCGGGGACGGCCTCGTCGTCTCCCGGCGCGGCAGCGGCACGTTCGTCACCGCGCACGACGTGATCGTCCACCGCATCGGCCTGCGCACCCGGCTCACCGACAGCCTCGGCGGACGCGGGGCCGCGTCCACGGGGGAGCTGCTGGAGTGGGCCGTCGAGGATCCGCCCGCCGAGGTGGCCGAGCGCCTCGCCCTCGCCGGCCGCCCCGCCCTCCGCCTCGAGACGCTGCGCCTGGTCGACGGCCGCCCGGTCGTCCGCGGCACGTCCTGGCTCGTCGACGAGCTCGTGCCCGGGATCGTCGAGCGCTACGGCCCCGACGGATCCATGACCACGGCCCTCCGCGCGGTCGGCGTCGACGACTACCTGCGCGCCACGACCACCGTCACCGGCCGGCTCGCGACCGCCGCCGAGTCGGCGGAGCTGCAGCTGCCGTCCGGCGCGGTCGTGCTCGTGGTCCGGGCGCTCAACACGCTGCCCGACGGCACGCCGCTTCTCCTCAACGTGACCCGCTTCGCGGCCGACCGCGTCGAGCTCGACGTGGAGCACAGCAGGGCGTCAGCGGAGGGCTGAGCCTCGCGCGGGGCGACCCGTGAGCACGCTCGCCACGGCGTCGAGCGCGCCGGGCACGAGCGCGTACCAGGCCCAGGTGCCGCGCTTCTCGCGGGAGAGGATCCCGGCGTCGACCAGCACGCGGCAGTGGTGCGACACCGTGGGCTGCGACAGCCCGAGCCGCCCCGGCAGGTCGCACGCGCAGAGCTCGCCGGCGTCCGCCGCCGCGACCATCGAGACGATGCGGAGGCGGGCCGGATCCGCGATGGCCTTGAGCGCGCCGGACAGCTGCTCGGCGGCGTCCTGGTCGAGCGCCGCGACGCCGAGGGGCGGGCAGCAATCGGCGACGTCGCGCGCGGGGACGCGGACCGGGGTGCTCATGCCCCCATCCTCGCACGCATCGACATCCATCCATATTGACGTGCGTCGATGTACGGGGCATGCTGGCCCCGACGAAGGAGCAGCCATGACCCCGACCCCCGCCGATCCGCCCCGCGCCGTCGCCGACCGCCTCGTCGGGCTCCCCGTCGCCGTGATCGGCGCCGGGCCCGTGGGCCTCGCCGCCGCCGCGCACCTCCGGGAGCGCGGGCTGCCCGTCGTCGTCCTCGAGGCCGGATCCGACGCGGGCGCCGCCGTGCGCACCTGGGCCCACGTGCGGATGTTCTCGCCCTGGTCGGCCGTCGTCGACGACGCCGCCGCGCGGCTGCTCGCCCCCACCGGCTGGATCCTGCCCGGCGGCGCCGCCCCCACCGGCGCCGAGCTCGTCGAGCGCTACCTGGCCCCGCTCGCCGCGACGCCCGAGCTCGCCGCCGTGATCCGGTACGGCGCCCGCGTCGAGGCCGTGAGCCGCGAGGGCATGGACCGCTCGCGCAGCGCGGGCCGCGCCGACGCCCCCTTCCTCCTCCGCGTGCGCACGCCCGCCGGCGTCGAGCACGTCCGGGCGCGCGCCGTGATCGACGCGTCGGGCACCACCGGCACGCCGAACCCGCTGACCGCGGCGGGGCTGGATCCCACGACCGACCTCGGCGACCGGGTCGCGGGCGCGTTCCCCGACGTGCGCGGCGCGGACCGCGCCCGGTTCGCGGGTCGGCGGGTGCTCGTCGTCGGGGCCGGGCACTCGGCGGCGACCGCGGTCATCGCGCTGGCGCGGCTCGCCGAGGAGGCCGCCGGCACGACCGTCGCCTGGCTGGTCCGCACCCCCCGCGTCGCACGGCTGGCGCCCGACGCCGCCGACGAGCTGGTCGGACGCGGGCAGCTCGGCACGCGGGTCCACCGGCTCGTGGCCGAGGGCCGCGTGGAGCACCTGACGGGCGTCGAGATCGACGACGTGCAGGTCGACGGCGACGGGGTGCGCGTCGCGGGCCGGCGCGGCGGGGAGCCGTTCGCGACGACGGCGGACGTGGTGGTGCAGGCCACCGGATCGCGCCCGGACCTCGCGATGCTCCGCGAGGTGCGCCTCGCGCTCGACGACGTGGTGGAGGCGCCCTGCGCGCTCGCCCCGCTCATCGACCCGCAGCTGCACTCGTGCGGATCCGTCCCGCCGCACGGCGCCGCCGAGCTCGCGCACCCGGAGCCCGGCCTGTTCGTCGCCGGGATGAAGTCGTACGGCCGCGCGCCCACCTTCCTGCTGCTCACCGGGTACGAGCAGGTGCGGTCCATCGTCGCCGAGCTCGCGGGCGACCGGGCCGCGGCCCGCGAGGTGCGGCTGGTCCTGCCGTCGACCGGCGTGTGCTCGACCGACGTCCCCGACGACGACGACGCGGTCCCGTCCTCGCGCGGCCGCGACCTCCTCGCGGTCGGCGCGCCGGCCGCCATCCCCGTCGCGTCCCCCGGCGGGTGCTGCGCGTGACGCGGGAGACGGCCGCGGGTGCGTGAGGCCCGACGCCGCCGGATCCTGCTGGCCGGGCTCTGCGCGTCGCAGGTCGTCTCGTGGGGTGTCCTCTACTACGCGTTCCCCGCGGTCAGCGCGACGGTGGCCGCCGACACCGGGTGGTCGCTCGGCGCCGTGACGACCGCGTTCTCGGTCGGCCTCGTGCTCTCCGCGATCGCGGGCGTGCCCGTCGGCCGCCTCCTCGACCGCGTCGGTGCGCGCTCCGTGATGACCGCCGGCACGCTCGGCGGGGCGCTCGGCCTCGTCGCGGTGGCGCTCGCGCCCACGCTGCCCTGGCTCGTGGCCGCGTGGTGCGTCACGGGGATCGCCCAGTCCGCGACGCTCTACCAGGCCGCGTTCGCCGTGATCATCCGCACCTCGGGGGAGCACCGCACGCGGGGCCTCACGATCCTCACGCTGGCGGCCGGCCTCGCCTCGACGGTCTTCGCGCCCGTCGCCGCCGCCCTCACCGACGCCGCGGGGTGGCGGGCGGCGCTCGTCGTGCTGGCGGGGATCCTCGTGGCGACCGTGACGCCGATCCACCTGCTGGTCGTGCCCGCGCGCTGGCCGGACGAGGCCGCTCCCGCCCCGGGGTCCGACGCGGGCGGGCGGGTGCGCGACATCGTGCGGTCGGCGCCATTCGTGCGCGCGCAGGCCGGCATGACCCTCCTCACGCTCGCGCTCTACGGCGCCACCCTCACCCTCGTGCCGCTGCTCCTCGCCCAGGGCTACGACACGGCCACCGCCGTGGTCGCCTTCGGACTCGTCGGCGTGGGGCAGGTGGCGGGCCGTATCCTGTTCGCGTCCGGGAGCTGGAGCCCGGGGCGGGCAGGGCTCGCGGTGGGCGCCGCGACGGTCGTCGCGCTCGTGGGCCTCGCGCTCCTGCCGCGGCCGTTCCCGGCGCTCGTGGTCGTGGTCCTCCTGGCGGGCGCGGCGCGCGGGGCCCTCACGCTCGTGCAGGCGTCGATCGTGGTCGACCGCTGGGGCACCGCGCGGCTCGGCCAGCTGAGCGGCGCGTTCGCCGTGCCGGTCACGGGCGCGGCCGCCGTGGCGCCGGCGCTCGGAGCATGGCTGCTCACGAGCGTCGGGGGCACGGCGGGCACCCTGCTGCTGGCCGGGCTCGCGGCGCTCGGCCTGGCGGTCACGGCGCTCGTCCCGGGCCGGGCCGACGCTGCGGGCGCCGCGCCGGACGGCCCCGCCACGACCGCGCCCGCGGCCCCGACGCGCCTCCGACCGGACGTACGCTGAACCCATGCGGTCCTTCCGACGTGCGGGATCCGCACGCACCCCCGAGCCCGGCGACGGCGCGACGTCCGACGCCCGCGCACCCCAGCCCGGCGACGGATCCATGCCCGACACCCGCGGCCCCGCCCGCGCCCCGCGCGCGAAGCTCCCGCGCGACGTGCTCGTCCTCGGCATCATCGCCTTCTTCGTGATGGTCGGCTTCGGCGTGGTCGTGCCCGTGCTCCCCGTCTACGCCCGCAGCTTCGGCGTCGGCAGCTTCGAGATCGGCGCGGTCATCTCGGCGTTCGCGCTCATGCGGCTCGTGATGAGCCCGTTCGTCGCCCGGATCATGGACTGGACGGGCGAGCGCACCGTGCTCGCCATCGGCCTCGCGATCGTCGCCCTCTCCTCCGGCCTCGCGGGCCTCGCGCAGGACTACCTGCAGCTCCTGCTCCTCCGCGGCGCGGGCGGCATCGGCTCGGCGATGTTCTCGGTCGCGGCCATGACGCTGCTGCTCGGCTCGACGGATCCCACCCGCCGCGCCCGCGCGATCGGCTTCTACCAGGGCGGATTCCTCATCGGCGGCATGGCCGGGCCGGCGCTCGGCGCCGTGCTCGCGACCGTCTCGCTCACCGCTCCCTTCTTCTTCTACGCGGCGACCCTCGCGGTCGCGAGCGTCATCGGGCTCCTGCTGCTGTCGAAGCGCACGGGCCCGGCGGATGCGACCGGCCCCGTTGAGCCGCCGCGCCCCTTCGCCGAGGTGCTCCGCGACACCCGCTACCGTGGCGCGCTGCTCGCGAACCTCGGCAACGGATGGGCGTCCATGGGCGTCCGCAGCTCGCTGATCCCGCTGCTCGTGGTCGAGGTGATCCGCGCGCCCGCCGCCTCCACCGGCATCGCGTTCGCCTGCGCCGCCGTGGTGCAGGCGCTCGCGCTCGCACCGGCCGCGCGGTTCGTCGACACGGTCGGGCGCCGGCCGGCGATCATCGGGTCGTTCGCCGTCGCGGGCGTGCTGATGGTCGCGATCCCGTTCGCGCCGAACGTCGTCGTCCTCACGATCCTTCTCTGCCTTTTCGGCGCGGCCGCGTCGTTCATGGGCACGGCGCCGGGTGCCGCGGTGGGCGACGCCGCGGGCGGCCGCAGCGGTCGCCCCGTGGCCGTGTTCTCGATGGTGTCGGACCTCGGCGCCATCGTCGGCCCGCTCGTCGCCGGGTACCTCGCCGACGCGGTGTCGTTCCCCGTCGCGTTCGCGACCGGCGCCGTGCTGCTGCTGGCCGCCTCCGCGTACGCGCTGCTGCGCATGCCGCGCGACGAGCGCATCACCGCGCCCGCCGCCTGATCCCGCACCCGCGCCGTCCCTCCACAGCGGGATCGGTCGCGGGAGCGGGCGCCACCGGGCGTCATGCGCAGGATGGGGCCCCGGGCGTTCCGTATCCTCGTCTCCGTGACGACTCCCCCGAAGAAGCCGCTTCCCCTCGAGCACGACTCCACCCGCGACGGCACGCGCGACGCCGTCGAGCCCGCGCTCCGCTCCGACGTGAGCCACCTGGGCGGCCTGCTCGGCCGGGTGCTCCGCGAGTCCGGCGGGGAGGAGCTGCTGCGCGACGTCGAGCGCCTCCGCGAGCTCGTCATCGACGCGTACGAGAGCGCGCGCGACGCCTCCATCGACGACGCCGAGCGGCTCGTCGCCACCTTCACGCCGGAGCGCGCCGAGCAGGTCGCCCGCGCGTTCACCTGCTACTTCCACCTGGCGAACCTCGCCGAGGAGCACCACCGCGTGCGCGTCCTCCGCGAGCGCGAGGCGGCGTCGGGCTTCGTGCCCGACTCCATCCCGGATGCGGTGGGCAAGCTCACCGAGGAGCTCGGCCGCGAGGAGGCCATGCGCCGCCTCGGCGAGATGCGCTTCCACCCGGTGCTCACGGCCCACCCCACCGAGGCGCGGCGCCGCGCCGTGGCCACGGGCATCCGCCGCATCGGCGACCTGCTCACCGAGCGCGACGGCGCGATGGCCGGCACGCTCACGGGCCAGGACGTCGACCGGCGCCTGCTCGAGGAGATCGACGGCCTGTGGCGCACGTCCCCGCTGCGCACCACCCGCCCCACCCCGCTCGACGAGGTGCGCACGGCCATGGGCGTCTTCGACCAGACGCTGTTCGAGGTCGTGCCGCGCGTCTACCGCCTGCTCGACGACTGGCTGCTCGGCGAGGAGGCCGGCGTGCGCGAGGCGGTGGCGCCCGCCTTCTTCCGGCTCGGCAACTGGATCGCGGCGGACCGCGACGGCAACCCGTACGTCACCGCGGCGGTCACCGAGGAGGCCGCGGGCATCGCCAGCGAGCACATCCTGCTGGGCCTCGAGCGCGTCGCGCTCCGGGTCGGCCGATCCCTCACCCTCGGCGACGCCGACACCCCGCCGAGCCCGGAGCTCCGGGAGCTCGCCGCCGCGCAGGACGCGCTCGCGCCGCATCTCACCGCGCGCATCGGCACGCGCGCCCCGGCGGAGCTGCACCGCCGCGTGCTGCTCGTCATCGCCGGCCGCCTCGCCGCCACGCGCGAGCGCCACGACGATCCCATCGCGTACCCGTCGGCCGCCGAGCTGCTGGCCGACCTGCGCGTGCTGCAGGGGTCGCTGCGCGGGGCCGGCGCCCACCGCATCGCGGGCGGCGAGCTCCAGGGCCTCATCTGGCAGGCGGAGACCTTCGGCTTCCACCTCGCGGAGATGGAGGTGCGCCAGCACTCGCAGGTGCACCGCGAGGCGCTGCGCGAGGTGCTGGCCGTGGCCGCGGCGGACGCGTCCGGCGACCGGGCCCCCGAGCTCGCGCCCATGACGGTCGAGGTGCTCGACGTGTTCCGCACGCTCGCCCGCCTCCAGGAGCGGCACGGCGTCGCGCCCTTCTCCCGCTTCATCGTCTCGTTCACGCAGTCGGCCGACGACATCCGCACCGTGCACGAGCTGGCCGCGCTGGCCCTCGGCTCCGCGGAGGCCGCGCCCGTGCTCGACGTCATCCCGCTCTTCGAGACGTTCGCCGACCTCCAGGCGAGCACGGAGATCCTCGACGGCATGATCCGGCTGCCCCAGGTCGAGGCGCGCCTCGCCGCCACGGGTCGCGAGCTCGAGGTCATGCTCGGCTACTCCGACTCCTCGAAGGACGTCGGGCCGGTCTCCGCGACCTTCGCGCTGTTCGACGCGCAGGCCCGCATCGCCGCCTGGGCGCGCGAGAACGACATCGAGCTCACGCTCTTCCACGGCCGCGGCGGTGCCCTCGGCCGCGGCGGCGGGCCGGCCGACCGCGCCGTGCGGGCCCAGCCGCCGGGATCCGTCGACGGCCGCTTCAAGCTCACCGAGCAGGGCGAGGTGATCTTCGCCCACTACGGCGACAAGCGCATCGCCGCCCGGCACATCGAGCAGATGGCCGCGGCCACGCTGCTGGCGTCCGCGCCCTCGAACGAGGAGCGCAACGCCGAGGCGGCCGAGGGATCCGCCGAGATGGTCCGCGTCATGGACGAGGCCTCGCGCGCCCGCTTCTTCGAGCTCGTGAAGGCGCCCGGCTTCGCGCCGTGGTTCGCGCAGGTCACGCCCATGGAGGAGATCGGCCTGCTGGCGCTGGGATCCCGGCCCGCCCGCCGCGGGCTGTCGGTCGAGTCCCTCGAGGACCTGCGGGCGATCCCGTGGGTGTTCGCGTGGACGCAGGCGCGCATCAACCTCACCGGCTGGTTCGGCCTGGGATCCGCGCTGGCCGCGGTCGGCGACGAGGCCGTGCTCCGCAAGGCGTACGACGAGTGGCCGCTGTTCACGTCGATGATCGACAACGTCGAGATGTCGCTCGCCAAGACCGACGGCCGCCTCGCGGAGCGCTACCTCGCGCTCGGCGACCGCCCGGATCTCGCGGCGCTCGTCACGGAGGAGATGGAGCTCACCCGCGAGTGGGTGCGCACGGCCACCGGCCGCGGCGAGATCCTCGAGGGCCGGCCGGTGCTGCGCCGCGCGGTGCGCCTCCGGAGCCCGTACGTCGACGCCCTGTCGCTGCTGCAGCTGCGTGCCCTGCGTGCGCTGCGCACGTCGGCGTCCGATGCGGTAGGCCGGGGCGCTCCCGGCCAGGCCGACCCGACGGATCCGGACCACCGGCTCCTGCTCCTCACGGTCAACGGCATCGCGGCGGGGCTGCAGAACACGGGGTGACTGGCGTGCGGGCGCAGGGGTCGCATCCCAGGGGCCCCTGTCCGCCGGGTAGCTCGAGAAAGACACTGAAGACCACGGAGACGAGGGCGGGGTGTGGCCGTCTATTTGTCCTTTCTCGAGTCCCTTGTGATGCGAGAGGAGTTGGTGGTCGGGGTCGGCTCACGCTTTAAAGCGGTCGAGGAAGGCGCCGATGATGTCACCTGCCCGCGTGGCGGTCATGCGCTCGGTCTCCGTCGCGCGTGCGATGGCGATCCCGTCGAGCAGGGCCATGAGGGCCGCCGCGTCATTCTCGCCGAGGAGGGGGTTGACCTGCTGCAACAGGGTCGTGAGTCCTCGTTCCATCGTCAGCCAGGCGTCTCGATGGGCTCGGGCCACGGCCTCGCTGGTGGCGGCCTTCGAAGCGAACGCCAACCAGACGACGGAAGCTATGCGGGATTCGTCGTCGACCCCGCCCAATATCCGACTGACGGCTGCCAGGTTCGCCAACGGTGTCGCGGCCAGGTCCGTGGCGGCCATCACCCGTTCGATGAACCGCCGGCCCACCTCATCCATGGCCGCCATGAGCAGGTCGTCCTTGGTGTGGTGGTGGTGTTGAACGGCCCCGATGGACACGCCGGCCCGCTTGGCGACGTTGCGGATGCTGACACCCTCGATGCCCTCTGAGGTGAGGATCTCCTCCACCGCAGTGAGGATGCCCTCGGCGGTCGATCCGGTCATCCGTCGAGGCTACCCGCCCGCCAACAATACAGTCGTATTGTATGGTCGCTGCATGACACGCATCAGATGGGGCGCCACGCTCTGGGTCCTCGGCTTGGTCGCCTTTCCCGCGCAGATCGTGGCCGCAGCCATGTGGCCTCGCACCTATTCGTGGCGCACGAACTTCATCAGCGACCTCGGCGTCACGGCCTGCGAGATGTTCGATGTCGGGACCCGGGTGGAGCGCTACATCTGCTCTCCGGCTCATGCCCTCGCGAACGGATCGACGATCGTGAACGGCCTCCTCTTGACTGCTGGTGCCGTGCTGCTGTGGTCGGCGTGGCCGCGAAGGCGTACGGGGAGGCTGGCCATGGCGCTGCTGATGGTCGGGGGCTTGCTGGTCGCGCTCGTGGGGTTCCTGCCCTGGGACGTCTACCCGGAGCATCACGATGCCGTGGCGCTCGCGCAGGCGGCAGCACAGTGGGTAGGAATGATCGTTCTCGTCTTCGCCCTGCGTGGCGCCGGTGCGTTCCGGGGCGCAGCAGTCCTGACAGCCGTGAGCGTTGTCGTGTCCATTTCCGGCTTCGTGCTGTTCATCGACGCGATCGATGGCGGTCCCTCGTTCGTGCTCGGCCTGGGAATCACGGAGCGGATCGCTTTCGACACCCTCGCTGTCTGGGGTGCGGTGATGGGTGTCATCGTGCTCAAGTCACCACCCGCGGCACGAGCGAATTCCCTCTCTGTCTCTGGAAAGCACCTCAGCGCGATAGCGGACGCCCATCGGGCACGACCTCGATAGAGGAACTGACTCGTTGGGTAGCGGTGCGTCCTACCCCGCCCCGACCTCCCGGCGGATGGCCGCCGCGAACCGGTCGATGTCGTCCTCGGTGGTGTCGAACGAGCACATCCAGCGCACCTCGCGGCGGGCCGGGTCCCAGTCGTAGAAGCGGAACTCGGAGCGGAGGCGGTCGGCGACGCCCTCGGGGAGGATCGCGAAGAGGCCGTTCGCCTGCGTCTCCTGCGTGAACTCGACGCCGTCCACGCCGTCGAGCGCGGACCGGAGGCGCGCGGCCATGCCGTTGGCGTGGCGCGCGGAGCGGAGGTAGAGCGGCACGCCGTCGACCTCGGATCCGAGGAGCGCCAGCAGCTGCGCGCTCACGAACCGCATCTTGGAGGCGAGCTGCATGTTGAGCTTGCGGAGGTAGGTCAGCCCCTCGGACGCCTCGGGGTCGAGCACCACGATCGCCTCGCCGTAGAGCAGGCCGTTCTTGGTGCCGCCGAAGCTGACCACGTCGACGCCGGCATCCGACGTGAAGGCGCGGAAGGGCGCATCCAGCGTGGCGGCCGCGTTGGAGAGGCGGGCGCCGTCCATGTGCAGGCGCATGCCGCGCTCGTGCGCGTGGTCGGCGATCGCCCGCACCTCGGCCGGCGTGTAGACCGTGCCGAGCTCGGTGGTCTGCGTGATGCTCACGGCGAGCGGCTGCGCGCGGTGCTCGTCGCCCCAGCCCCACGCCTCGCGGTCGATGAGCTCGGGCGTGAGCTTGCCGTCCTCGGTCGGCACCTGCAGGAGCTTGATGCCGGCGACGCGCTCGGGGGCGCCGCCCTCGTCGGTGTTGATGTGCGCCGTGGTCGCGCAGACGACCGCGCCCCAGCGCGGCAGCATCGAGAGGATGCCGGTGACGTTCGCGCCCGTGCCGTTGAAGACGGGGAACGCCTCGGCGCCGCGGCCGAAGTGCTCGCCGACGACCTCCTGCAGGCGGGCCGTGTAGGCGTCGCCGCCGTACGCGACCTGGTGCCCGCCGTTCGCCGCGGCGATGGCCTCGAGCACCTCGGGGTGGATGCCGGAGTAGTTGTCGGAGGCGAACCCCCGGGCGGCGGTGTCGTGGAGCTGGAGGGGGCTGGCGGGGGAGGCGGCGGTGGCGTCGGTCACCTGTCCATCCTCGCCTACCGGCCGTCCCGCCCGTGCGCGTGCACCTAGCCTTCGAGCATGCGATCCCGGCTGCTCCACGCCCGCGAGTCCTTCTGGCTCCTGCCCGCGCTCCTCGGCCTCGGCGCCGTGCTCCTCGCGCTCGGCCTCGTGGAGGTCGACCGGCTGCTCATCGCGTCCGGCATCGACGACATCCCGCTGGTCGAGGACCTCTCGGCGACCGGCGGCCGGGCGATCCTGTCCGCGATCGGCGGCACCATGCTCGGCGTCGCGGCGACCTCCTTCTCCATCACGATCTCGGTGCTCGCCACCACCTCATCGGCCTACGGCCCTCGCCTGGTGCGGAACTTCATGGCCGACCGCGGCAACCAGGTGGTCCTGGCCGTGCTCACGTCGACGTTCCTGTACGCGCTCATCGTGCTGCGCTCCATCCACACGGAGGAGGACGGCGTGGTCGGCTTCGTGCCGGTGCTCGCCGTGAGCGCAGCCGTGCTGCTGGCGGTCGCGGACGTCGCGGTCCTCGTGTACTTCATCCACCACATCGCGATGTCGGTGCAGGTGACCACGCTGCAGACGCGCGTGCTCGCCGACCTCGAGCGCGTGATCGACGAGACGCGGCCGGAGCGGGAGGCGGACGCGGACGGCGCGCCCTGGCGGGGCGATGCGACGTCCGTCGGTCCGGCGCTCGACGGCCCGGTGCGGGTCGTGCGCGCGACGTCGACCGGGTACGTCGCGGGGATCGACCTGGCTGCCCTCGTCGCGGAGGCCCGTCGCCGGGGCGCGCGGCACCGGGTGGTCGCTCGGCCGGGGACGCACGTGGTGGACGGGGACCCGCTCGTCGAGGTCGTGGGCGGCGACCTGGACGCGGACGAGGCGGTCGCCCGGCTCGCCTTCGACCTGCAGCCCGCTCGCACCCCGCACCAGGACATCGACTACGCGGTGCAGCAGATGGTGGAGATCGGCGTGCGCGGCCTCGCGTCCGGCACGAACGACCCGTACACGGCTGTCGGCGCGCTGGACGCCCTGTCCGGCGCGCTGCGGACGCTCTGCCTCCGGCCGACGCCCGAGGTGGACGTGCACCGGGACGGCGACGGCGTGCCGCGGGTGGAGATCCGCTGGCCACGGCCGGCCGCGCTCGTGTCGGAGGCGTTCCTCGCGATCCGCGCCTACGGGGTGGGGCATGCGCTCGTGATGCGCGCGACGCTCCGCCTCGCCGCGCGCCTCGAAGCGGTCGCGGACGACGAGGTGCGCGCGACGCTGCACCGCGAGGTGCGGGCGCTCGCGGCGTCGTACGAGCGGACGGATCCGGAGCCGGTGGACGCGGATCCGCTGCGGGAGCGGCTCGCCGGGCTCGAGGAGCGGTTGGCGGGCGCGCGCGGCTGACCGTAACCCGATCGGGTGCGCTCGTCCGCGGCGTCGGGTCCGGCGCCTACGCCGGGAACCCGTGCAGCGCGACGTGCTGGAGCAGGATCACCGTCTTGCCGTCGGCGATGCGGCCGTCGACGACCATCGCGAGCGCCTCCTCGAGCGTCACCTCGATCCGCTCGATGTCCTCGCCCTCCTCGGCCACGCCGCCGCCCGCGCCCACGACGTCGGCGGGCGCGTACGCGGCGAGGTAGTGGTGCACGCGCTCGGTCACGGACCCGGGGCTCATGAACAGGTCGAACAGGTGCGTGAGCGCGACGACCTCGACGCCCAGCTCCTCGCGGGCCTCGCGGCGGATCGCGTCTTCGGGGGAGTCCTCGTCGAGGAGGCCGGCCGCCGCCTCGACGAGCATGCCGTCGGGGTGCCCGTTCACGTAGGCGGGGTAGCGGAACTGGCGGGTGAGGAGGATCCGATGGGTGTCGGCCGCGTAGAGGAGCACGGTCGCGCCGTCGCCCCGGTCGTACGTCTCGCGCTGCTGCTCCTGCCAGGACCCGTCGCGGAGGCGCAGGTCGAGCGTGGTCCGTCGGAGCACGTGCCAGCCGTCGGAGGTGACCTCGACGCGCTTCACGACCACGTCCGGGTTGCGGTCGAGGTCCGCCCCGCGGAGGTGGAGGCCGGTGCGGCCCCGCGAGTCGGGCACGGTCTCACCGGGGCGCGTCATGCCGCCATCCTCCCGGGACGGCCGGCCGCGGCGCGTCCGCCGGAGGGCGGAGCCGGATCCGGACCCGGACCCGGACCCGGACCCGGATCCGGGTCCGCACGGCGTCGATCAGGCGCGGCCCTGCAGGATCAGGTTCCAGTAGACCCACGGCAGCAGGTAGCGGTCGGCGACGAACGTCATGCGCCGCTCCTTGGCGAGGCCCTTCCAGCCGGGGATGGAGGGCTTCGGGCGGTAGCGGTCGTCGAACTCGGCGAACACCACGGTCGAGCGGGAGACCACGAACGGGCACACCGAGTACCCGTCGTACGTCTGCGGCAGCGGCTTGCCCGTGAGCGCCGCGACGAGGTTCTTCGCGACCGTGGTGGTCTGCTGGCGGAGGGCGCCGCCGGACTTCGAGTTCGTGGTGGCGGCGGCGTCGCCGAGCGCCCACACGTCGGGGAAGCGCGGGTGGCGGAGGGTGAGCGGATCCACCTCCACGAAGCCGCCCGGGTCGCCCGGGGTGGCGAGGCCGGTGCCCGCGAGCCAGTCGGGCGCGGACTGCGGCGGCACCGCGTGCAGCACGTCGTAGGCGATGGTCTCGCGGCCGGCGTCGCCCTGGTCGTCGGCGCGCGCCGCCCGGTCCGGCCCGACGAGCGCGCGGGCGCGGTCGTCGCCCGCGATGACGACGGTGCGGGCGACCGGATCCACCTCGACGAGCTCGCGGCCGTACCGCACCTCGATGCCGTACTCGGCGACCTTGCGCTCGAGCTCCGCGTCGATGAGCGGCATGCCGAAGCGCGTGGGCGTCGGCACCACGAGCACCACGCGGATGTCGTCGAGCACGCCCGTCGCGCGCCAGTGGTCGCACGCCAGGTACATGGGCTTCTGCGACGCGCCCGAGCAGGTGCCCGGCCCGCCCGGCTGCGTGAAGACGACCGTGCCGGAGCGCACGTCGCGCAGCACCTTCGAGGCCTTCGCGGCGTAGTGGTGCTCGTAGTTGGAGATGCCGACGGGCGAGGCCATGGCGTCGGCGAGGCCGGGCACCTGGTCCCAGTCCTTCTGGATGCCGGGGCACACGATGAGCTGGCCGTAGCCGACGCGCCGTCCGGACGCGAGCTCCACGGTCTTGGCCTGCGGGTCGATGCCGGCGACGCGGTCCTGGATCCACGTGACGCCCTTCGGCGTGACGGAGCCCTGCGGCCGCGTGGCCTGCGACGCCCGCGCCGTGCCGCCCGCGACGTGCGAGAACATCGGCTGGTAGTAGTGCGTGTCGCGCGGCTCGATGACCGCCACGTCGTCGACGCCGTACCGCCGGAGGCGCCCCGCGACCGAGAGCCCCGCGTTCCCCCCGCCGATGACGAGGACGTCGTGGTGCGGGGTGGAGCCGGGGGCATCGGTCATGGGCTCACCCTAGGTCCGGGGTGTTACGCGCGGCCGGGCGGGCGGATGGACGTGCGGGCGTGCGCAGCGCGGCCCGGCGGCGCTACCGCCCGATGCCGGCGAGCGAGCCCACCGTCCTGCCCGCGGGATCCCCGATGAGGCAGTTCGCGGTGCGGTCGCCGGTGCTCCAGCTGGCGCTGGTCGGCTGGTAGTCCCGGTAGTCGTAGATGGAGTCCTCGTAGTCGTCCCCGACGAAGGACGCGTAGGCCGCGCCGCACAGCTCGTCGGCCTGGTCGTCGACGGCGTCGTCGCCGGGGAACGCGCCGTCGCCCGTGATCGTGACGTCGGCGTAGACCTCGAAGTCGTGCGGCTCGGCGCAGGGCACGGTCGGCACGTCGCCGACCGGGTGGGAGTCGGATCCGTCGTCATCGCTGCCCACGGGATGCGCGTCGGCAGAGCTCGAGGTCGCCGGAGCGTCGTCGGAGGGGGCGGCCAGCGCCGGGTCGTCGAGGCAGTCGCCCGGGCGCAGCGTGAAGACGCCGGTCGTGCCGCCCGCCGTGATGGCCCCCTTCGCGTCCCGCGTCTCGGCGTGCGGGATCAGGTCGGCCAGCTGCTGCGGCGAGCACCCGCTGAGCGCCAAGGCGACGAGGGCGGCCGCGAGCGCGGTGGGCAGGGCGGAGCGGCGGGCGGCGACGGCCATGGTGTCCTCGGGTCGGGGAGCGGATCGCGCTCACCGTAGTGGGGGGCGCCGTCGCCGCGCGCGGATCCTCCCGGACCCGGCGTCAGTCGAAGCGGGCGCCGGACGGGCGGGACCGGCTGGCGGTCATGACCACGTAGACGACCTGCCCGAGGATCGGGATGAAGTTGATGAGCGTCCACGTGCCGCTGCGATCGGTGTCGTGCAGGCGCCGCCAGGAGACGGCGAGGGACGGGATGAACACCGCCAGCTCGAGCACCGCGGAGATCCCGCTCCAGACGTCGACGACGGCGAAGCGGCCGCCGACGTCCATCGGGTCGCGTCCGCCCGTGGAGAGGCCGCTCAGGACGTCGAGGGCGTTCGAGGCGAGGAACCCCGTGAGGACCCACCACCAGAACTCGCTCCGGCTCGCCCGCCCGCGGAACGTCGCGTACTTGAGGAAGAAGCGCCGCATCGCCTCGGCCCAGCTGGCGCCGGGGAGCGGCAGCTCGAGCGGCGGGCGGGATCCGGGCGTCATCGCGGCGGTCATGCGTCGACCGTAGCGGTGCCCGGCCGGATCCGCAGGGGGAGCGGATGCGGCCGGGCGGCCCGCCCTCCGCGCCTCACAGCACCGCGACCCCGAGCGCCGCGAGCGCGCCGAACCCGACACCCCAGACGACGATCGCGATCGTCTCCCAGATGAGCACCGTGCGGGCCCGGGCCCCGAAGGAGACCATCGCGGCCGACGTGAAGTGCGTCGGCAGCAGCAGCGGCCCGAGGAGGCTGACGCCCGGCACGCCGTAGCGGTCGAACGTGCGGCGCACCTTCATCCGCTTCGGCGTCTCCTCCTTCGCGCTGTCCCGCGTGAGACGGCTGCGGGTGCGCGAGGCGACCAGCACGATCAGCGCCACGACGGCGGTGTTGCCCACCACCGCCGCGAGCACGGCGACGACCGCGTGCTGCCCGGTGAGCACGCCCAGCACGGCGGCGAGCTCGACCTCGACGAACGGGACCATGGCCGCGACCATGACGCCGAACCAGCGGAGCACCTCGGGGAGGCCGGCCGTGAAGTCCTGCAGCGCGTCGATCATCCCTTCAGCGCCTCGCGCAGCTTCACGCGGCTGCCGGTGCGGAGCAGCGAGTTGCTGTAGATGCGGGAGCCGAGGACGACCACCGCGGCCGTCGTCACGAGGAGCACGAGGAGCGAGACGACGGGCTCCCACCACTCGGCGGATCCGAGGAACAGGCGCATCGGCATGCCCACCGGAGCGGCGAACGGCACGTACGACGTCACCGCGAGCACGACGGGGTTGTCGTTGAAGAAGATGACCGCGAAGTACGGGATCATCACGAGGTACGTCACGGGTGCGGTCACCGCGCCCACGTCCTCCTGGCGGGAGACGAGCGCCGCGGTCGCCGCGAAGAGCGAGGCCAGCAGCACGAAGCCGAACAGGAAGAACACGACGAACCAGAGCACCGCCGGGCCGATGACGGCGAACAGGTCGGTCTGACCGGTCACCAGGAGCCCGAGGCCCGCCATCAGGGCGATGAGCGCGATCTGCGCGAACGCCAGGATGCTGTTGCCGAGCACCTTGCCCGCGAGCAGCGCGCGCACCGGGATCGTGGACATGAGCAGCTCCACCACGCGGGTCTGCTTCTCCTCCACCACGCTCTGCGCGATGATCATGCCGAACGTCAGCGCGGACATGAAGAAGACGAGCCCGAACGCGAGCGCCACGATGTAGGCGATGGCGGGGTTGGTCGCGGACTCCTGCAGGAGCTCCACGCGGGGCGTCTCGGTGAGGGCGCTCACGACGTCGTCCGGTGCGGAGTCGTCGCCGATCACGACGACGCGCCCCTCGGCGGCGGCCTGGTCGTCGGGGACGACCGCCGCGTCCACGTCGCCGTCGCGCACCATCGCGCGGGCGTCGTCGACGCTGTCGGCGGGCACGCCCTCGAGCGACCCGGCGGCGGAGACGGCCTGCTGCGCGGCGCCGACCACGGCGACGCGCGTGCGGTCGCCGCCGTCGTCGTTCGCGGAGAGGAAGCCGGTGACGACGATGGAGGCGAGGATCCCGAGCAGCAGGATCGCCGTGCTGATGAGGAACGACTTGCTGCGCAGGCGCATGCGCACCTCGCGGCCGGTCACGAGCATCGTGGACTGGACGAGGGTCGGGGCCGGGCCCCGGGTCGTGGCGCGCGCGGCGCCGGTGGTGGTGCTCACTGGACTACCTCCTGGAAGATCTCGCTGAGGGTGGGGCGGCGACGGGAGAAGCCCGTGACGGATCCGCGGGAGACGGCCTCCGCGAGCACGCGCTGGCGCGCCTCCTCGTCGGCCTCGAAGAGCACGTAGCCGCCGTCGAACTCGACGACCTCGACGCCGGGCACGTCGCGCACCCAGCCGCCGTCGCCGTCGATCACGAGCTCCGTGAGGGGGCGGCTGTGCTGGTCGCGCAGCTCCTCGCGGTCGCCGGACGCGCGGATCCTGCCCTCGGCGATGACGACCACGTCGTCGCAGAGGCGCTCCACGATGTCGAGCTGGTGCGAGGAGAAGAGGACGGGCACGCCCTGCGCGGCGCGCTCGGTGAGGACGCCGAGCACGGTCTCGACCGCGATCGGGTCGAGGCCCGAGAACGGCTCGTCGAGCACGAGCACCTCGGGGTCGTGCACGAGGCTCGCGGCGATCTGCGCGCGCTGCTGGTTGCCGAGCGAGAGCGACTCGATGGGGTCGTTCCGCCGCTCCGCGAGGCTGAGGCGGTCGAGCAGGCGCTCGGTGCTGGCGGTCGCGTCGGCGGCGGTCATGCCGTGCAGGCGGCCGAGGTAGACGATCTGCTCCTGCAGCTTCATCTTCGGGTAGAGCCCGCGCTCCTCGGGCATGTAGCCGAAGGTGCGGCGGCTGGACGTGCCGAGATCGTTCCCGTCCAGCGTCACGGTGCCGGAGTCGGGCGAGAGCACGCCGAGCATGATCCGCATGGTGGTGGTCTTGCCGGCGCCGTTGCCGCCGACGAAGCCGGTCAGCCTCCCCGGCCGCACGGCGAAGGACACGTCGTCGAGGACGCGGCGGTCCCCGAACGATCGCGTGACGTTGTGGACTTCGAGCACGGAGGGCCTCCTCGGTGGGCGTGGGTGATCCGTGCTGCTCACGCTAGGAGGACGGCGGCGCGGGGGAGTCCGCCATGAGGGGGAACCCCGTGGGGGACGAGAGGCGCCGGGGCACGTCGGCCCCTGATCTGGGGCGCGGTCGCGGGTGGCCCGGCGGGATCGCCGCTCCTAGGGTCGGAGCATGCGCATCGCCACCGTCGTCCAGGCCGTCGCCGACGGGGCCGGTGCCGCGGGGTTCGTGCTGTTCGCGCTGATCCTCACGGACATCGGCACCGCTCCGCTGGCGCTGTCCGGGCTCGCGCTGGCGACGCTGTCCGTGCTCATCCGGGTGGCTGCGATCGTCCAGGTGCGCCGCGGACTCGAGCGCGTGGCCATGCGTCGCGGGGCGTGGCGCTGGTGGATCCACGCGCTCTGGGTCGTGCAGGTCGTCGCCTTCGTCGGGGGCCTGGTGCTCGCGCACTCGTCGGTGGGGCCCGTGGCCGCCGCCGTGCTCGCCGGCGTCGTGGTGGCCGCCGCGTCGGCCGTGCTCGCCGGGGGAGCCGCGCGCCGGTCCGGACGCCCGGCCGGCTTCGTCGACTCCGCCGCCATCACCGCCTACGCGTAGGCGCTTCGCCACCGCCGAGGCGCAGGCGGCCAGCGCCGCCTACGCCTACGCGTACGCGCTCGCCGCCGGCCCCGTGACGCCCGGGCGCACCGCGAACAGCATCCCCGCGCGCGGATGCCGGGCCGAGTCCTCCGCGGAGTAGCCCTCCTGCGAGGTCGTGATCACGAGCACGTCGCGGTCGGGGCCGGCGAAGGCGCAGCTGGACACCTGCGGTGCGTCGACGCGCACGGATCCCACGTGCTCGCCCGTCGGGGAGAAGCGGCGCACCTCGCCGCCGCCCCACAGCGCGACCCAGAGGAAGCCCTCGTCGTCGACGCACATGCCGTCGGGGTGGCCGTCGGCCGGGTCGATCTCGACCACCACCTCGGGATCCGCGAGGCCGCCCTCCTCCGTCACGCCAAACCGCCGCACCTGCTGGGTCGGGGTGTCGATGTAGAGCATCTCGGTGCCGTCGGCGGAGAACGCGGTGCCGTTGGAGATGGTGACGCCCTCGAGCACGGTCGTCGTGCGGCCGCCGTCGAGGAGGTAGAGCGCGCCCGCGCCGGGCGTCTTGTCGAACGCCATGGATCCCGCCCAGAGCCGGCCGCGCGGATCCACCTCGCCGTCGTTCATGCGGCGCCGGACGCCGTCCTGCGGCAGCACGTCCGCCATCGGGATCAGCTCGCCCTCCGCCATGAGGCGGACGAAGCCGTCGCGCGCCGCGAGCACGTGGCCGCCGTCCGCGTGCCGGACCACCGCGCCGACCGGCCCGCCCACGTGCGTCTCGGTGACGGGACCGACCGCGAGCGTGACGGGATCGAACGTCGCCTCGCGCACGATGCCGACGTACTGGTCGGCCCAGAGCAGGGTGCCGCGCGCCTCGTCCCAGAGCGGCGCCTCGGCGTGCTCGGAGCGGACGGTGTCGAGCGGCTGCGCGTGCCAGGTCGTGATGCTCATCGGGGGTCCCCCGCGACCGCTCCGTGCCGCGGCCCGCGCTCCGGCGCGCCCTCGCCCTCGTACGCGCGCTGCGGCATCTGCGTGGCGAGCTTGCCGCCGCTCACGTCGACCAAGGTGCCCGTGATGTAGCCGGCGCGGTCGCTCGCGAGGAAGACGAGGAGGTCGGCCACGTCGTCGGGCCGCTCCCACCGGCGGATGCTGAGGGTGTCGAGCAGCCGGTCCTGCGCGGGCTCCGGCATCTCGGCGAAGCCGTTCATGGCGGTGGGGATCATGCCGGGCGCGTACGCGTTGACGGTGATGCCCCACGGCCCGAGCTCACTCGCGAGCACGCGCGTGAACTGCACGACCGCGGCCTTGGAGGCGCCGTACGCGGCCGCGCCGACGCTCGGGACGACCGCCGCGAACGACGCCGCGTTGATGATCCGGCCGCCTCCCGCCGCCTTCATCGCCGGGATGACCGCCTGCGAGAGCAGGAACACGCCGCCGACGTTCACGTCGAACGCGGCCTGGAAGCGCGCGGGGTCCAGCGTCTCGACGGACCCCTCCACGTTGATCCCCGCGTTGTTCACGAGCACGTCGACGCGGCCGGCCGCGTCGAGCACCTGCACGACCGCGGCCTGCACCGACGCCGGATCCGTGACGTCCGCCACGATCGCGGTGATCCCCTCCGGCAGCTCGTCCCGGAAGCGGAGGTCGAGCCCGAAGACCCGGCACCCCTCCCCGAGGAAGCGCTCGGCGATGGCCCGGCCGATGCCCTGGGCGGCCCCGGAGACGACGACGACCCTGTCGCTGAGATCGATGAGCATGCGTGTCCCCCACAGTCCGAATAGCGTTTCCCTCAACGTAGGGGTGACCGAGGGAGACCGCCATGACCGGAGCACGCACGCGGGACGACGACGGCGGGCGCGCGCCTGAGGAGGGACGGCGGACCCTCTGGGTGAGCGGCGCCGGATCCGGCGTGGGCCGCGCGACCGCCGTGTCCGCAGCCCGCGACGGCTGGCACCTCGTGCTGTCGGGCCGCCGCCGGGAGGCGCTCGAGGAGACGCGCGCGCTCGTGGCGGAGGTCGGATCCACCGCGGTCGTCGCCCCGCTCGACATCACCGACGACGCCGCGCTCGCCGCCGTCGTGGCGGGCCTCGACCGGCTCGACGGGATCGTCGTGGCGGCCGGCCTCAACGCCCCGCGCCGCGGGTGGGCCGACCAGGACCTCGCGGACTTCGACCGCATCGTCGCGACCAACCTCACCGGACCCGCGCACCAGGTCGCCGCCGCGCTCCCGCTGCTGCGGGCATCCGGCGGGACGGTCGTGCTCGTCTCGAGCTACGCCGCGTGGACCCACTCGCCGGGCGCGGGCGTCGCCTACAGCGCCTCGAAGACGGCGCTCGGGACCCTCGTGCGCGACCTCAACGCGCAGGAGGCGGGCGCTGGGATCCGCGCCATCCACCTCTGCCCCGGCACGATCGACAGCGACTTCCTCGCGCTCCGGCCGACCGTGCCCGACGCCGCCGAGCGCGCCGCGATGCTCACGCCCGACGACGTGGCCCGCGCCGCGATGTTCGTGCTCGCGTCGCCCCCGCACGTGCGGATCGACGAGCTCGTGCTCTCCCCGATGTCGCAGCGCGGCGGGTTCTGATCCCGCTTTCCTAGACGATCGTCTTGCGAAGGCGTTGAGTGGTCTCTCGTCGCAATGATGCGACCACGAGGAGGCAGCACCATGACCACCGACCAGCGCACCCGATCCGACGGAGCGGCCGTGAGGCGCGGCCTCCTCTCCTTCATGGCGGCCCCGCCGCCGGCACCCCGGCTCGACGACGCCGCCGTCGCGAAGCGCTACCCGCGCCTCCGCCTTCAGGTCTTCCTCGGCATCTTCATCGGCTACGCGGCCTACTACCTGATCCGCAACAACGTGCCGCTGGTGGCCACGATCCTCCGCGACGAGAACGGCTTCAGCGCCCTCGGCCTCGGGGTCCTCACCAACGGCGTGCTGCTCGCGTACGGGTTCAGCAAGTTCCTCAGCGCCATCGTCAGCGACCGCAGCAGCGCGCGCTGGTTCCTCCCCATCGGCCTGCTGCTGTCCGCTTTCGCGAACCTCGTGGTCGCGTTCGTGCCGGCCGTGGGGGCGTCGGTGGCGCTGTTCGCGGTGGTCATGATCGTCAACGGCTTCTTCCAGGGCATGGGCTGGCCGCCGTCCGGCCGCACCCTCGTGCACTGGTTCTCCACCTCCGAGCGCGGAGGCAAGACCGCCATCTGGAACGTCGCCCACAACGTCGGCGGCGCCGGCGCGGGCGGCCTCGCGGGCCTCGCCATCGCGACCTTCGGCACCTGGCAGAGCGCGTTCTGGTTCCCGGCGATCGTCTGCATCGTGATCGCGCTGGTCGCCTTCGTCCTCCTCCGCGACACCCCCGAGTCGGAGGGCCTGCCTCCCATCGAGGAGCACCGCCACGACCCGGCGCCCGTCGAGACCGACGCGGCCGACGAGGGCGCGTCGACCTGGTCGACCATCCGCCGCTACGTCATCGGCAACCGCACTATGGTGAACCTCGCGCTCGCCAACGTCTTCGTCTACACGCTCCGCTACGGCGTGCTCGTGTGGGCGCCCATCTACCTCGCGGACGTGCGCGGCGCGAGCCTCGGCGAGGGCATCGCGGGCTTCTCGCTGTTCGAGCTCGCGGGCATCCCCGGCACGCTGCTCTGCGGGTACATCAGCGACAGGGTGTTCCGCGGGCGGCGCTCGCCCACCGGGATCCTCTTCATGGCGGCGGTCGGCGTGGCCGTCGCGATCTACTGGCTCTCGCCGGCGGACGGCCCGCTGTGGGTCTCGCTCGCGGCGCTCGTGCTCATCGGCGGCCTGATCTACGGGCCCGTCATGCTCATCGGCCTCCAGGCCCTCGACCTCAGTCCCCGCAAGGTCGCCGGCACCGCCGCAGGGTTCACGGGCCTGTTCGGCTACGTGCTCGGCGCGACCCTCGCCTCCACGGGCATCGGCGCCTCGGTGCACGCGTTCGGCTGGGACGTGACCTTCGTGCTGATCCTCGCGTGCGTCGCGCTGGCCATCGTGCTGCTCGCGATCGTGGGCAAGGACGAGTCGGCGCTGCGCCGCCGTCGCGAGGAGCGCGGGGACGTCGCGGCCCGCTGACCCGGTGGGGCCGGGCGCAGGTCAGCTCGCGCCCGGCACCACGATGCCGCGCTCGTAGGCGAACACGACGGCCTGCACCCGATCGCGCACGCCGAGCTTCAGGAGCAGGCGCGAGACGTGCGTCTTCACGGTGGCCTCGCCGAGGTAGAGCCGCTCCGCGATCTCCGCGTTGGCGAGGCCCTCGGCGAGGAGGCGCAGCACCTCGAGCTCGCGGTCGGTGAGGGTCTGCACGCGCGGGTCGGTGGGGATGGTCGGGGTCGCGGCGGCGGGGGCCGGAGTGTCGTCGGGGGAGCCTGATCCCCGGCCGAACCGCTCGATGACCCGGCGCGTGACGTCGGGCGAGAGCAGCGCGTCGCCGCGCGCGATCACGTGCACGGCCTCCACGAGCGACTCCGGCGAGGCGCTCTTCAGCACGAAGCCGCTCGCGCCCGCGTCGAGCGCGGTGAAGAGGTAGTCCTCGCGGTCGAACGTGGTGAGCATGAGGACACCCGCGCGGATCGCCGGGTCGGCCACGATGCGGCGCGTGGCCTCGAGGCCGTCGACGCGCGGCATCTGCACGTCCATGCAGATCACGTCCGGCGCGAGCGCTGCCGCGAGGCGCACGCCCTCCTCGCCGTCGGCGGCCTCGCCGACCACCTCGATGCCGTCCTCGCTCTCGAGGATCACGCGGAAGCCGGCGCGCACGAGCGCCTGGTCGTCGACGAGCAGGACGCGGACCGCGGCGGGAGCGGCCGTCTCGGGGGCGGTCGGGTCGGTCATGCGCGGGTCTCCTCGGGGACGGATGCGGACGCATCGGCGGGCTCCGCGACGGCGGGCTCCGCGACGGCGGGCTCCGCGACGGAGACGGACAGGGGGACGGGCATCGGCACGGGCGGCACGACGGGAGTCGGACTCGTGGGCAGCGACGCGCGCACGAGGTACCCGCCGCGGGCCTTCGGGCCGATCTCGATGGATCCGCCCACCGCCGCCACGCGCTCGCGCATGCCGCGCTGGCCGAGGCCGCCGGGACCGTTCCGCACGGGCCCCGCGGTGGCGGAGGCGGCGGCGCCCGCGGGCCCGCCGTCGCTCACCTCCACCTCGACCCGGTCGGCGAGGTACCGCATGCGGAGGTCGACGCGCGTGCCGGTGCCCGCGTGCTTCCGGACGTTGGTGAGGGACTCCTGCGCGACCCGGTAGACGATGAGGTCGACGGTGGGCGTGAGCGGGCGGGGTGTGCCGATGACGTCGTACGCGACCCGCAGCCCGGCGCCGCAGGCCTCCGCCACCAGCTCGGGCAGCTGGTCGACGCCGCGGGTGGACGCGGTGCGGGTCGGGTCGCCGTGGGCGGTGGCGTCGCCGGATCCCGGGCCGTCCTCCTCCTGCCGGAGCGCCACGAGCATCCGGTGCAGCTCCTCGATGGCGCTGCGCGCGTTGTCCTCGACGATGCCGAGCGAGGTCGCGGCCTTCTCGGCGTCCCGCGCGAGGACCCGGCGTGCGGCGCCCGCGTGCACGCCCATGACCGACACGTGGTGCGCGACGACGTCGTGCAGCTCGCGGGCGATCCGCACCCGCTCCAGCGTGACGGCCTGCTCCGCCACCCGCTCCCGCTCCGTCGCCAGCTCCGCCGTGCGCGTCTCGAGCGCGCAGCGGTCGCGGGCCGACGCCCACGCCCGGTCGCCGAAGTACCAGGCGCCGCCGAAGTAGAGGAGGTTCGTGATGATGGAGACGAGGCCGGCGGCGACGGGGGCGGGCACCCAGGCGTCGTCGGGCGCGTTCTCGAACGTCGAGCCGGACAGCGAGAAGAACCCCGAGGTCTGCAGCAGCGCGCTGAAGAGCCACGCGAACATCCCGACGACGATGACGCCGCGCACGATGTTGGCCCGCAGCCGGTTCCGCCCCCAGGCGCCGAGCGAGTACATCGCGATGAACATGGCGATGTTGGAGAAGAGCACCTCGGGCACGAACTGGTACGCGCCCACGATGAAGGTGGCGCCGATCACCAGCGTCACGGCCTCCGGCTGCAGCCGACGGAGGGCGAGCGGGCCGGTCATGAGCAGGATCCACGCCGCGATGACCCACATCGGCGGGCGCGTCGGGTACATCCCGATCGCGTAGTAGAGGGTGCAGCTCCCCGTGGTGAGCACGAGCATCACGAGCGCGAGCAGGAGGTCGAACCGCAGCCCGGCGCGGTCGGGCCGCGGGCGCACCCAGAACCGGTCGACGCTGTCGGGGGCGGATGCGGCGCTCATCCGACCACGGTATCGACGCGGTCGCGCGCACCGCATCCGCCGGATGACGGACCGCCCGCCCGTGCCGCCCGCCGATGACGGCCGACTGTGGCCGGACATCGAGATGGGCCGCAACCGTCAACCAGTGCGACACTGGGGGGACGGGCGCATCCGCCCGGCCGTCTCCCCCGCACCGTCGCGGATCCTCGTCCGTGCGCCGCCCGCCCGCACGCGAGGCGCCCGACCTCCGTCCCGCGCCCGCGTCGCCCGCTGCCGTGCGCGCTGGCCGGATCCGCTCGCACCACCGCCGACGCCCCCGTCGGCATGAGAGGACCCCATGTCCGACACCACCGCATCCGCCCGCCCGGCGTCCGGCGGCTCCGGCGCGCCCGGCGCATCCGGATCCTCCGCCGCCCCCGTCGTCTCCCGCCGCGCCTGGCAGGCGCTCATCGTGCTGCTCGCCGGCATGTTCATCGCGCTGCTCGACACGACCATCGTGAACGTGGCGCTGCCGACCATCCGCACGAGCCTCGACGCCTCGGAGTCGACGCTGAGCTGGATCATCTCCGGCTACGCCCTCGCGTTCGGCCTCGCGCTGATCCCCGCGGGCCGCCTCGGCGACCGCTACGGGCACAAGTGGGTGTTCGTGAGCGGCATCGCGCTCTTCACGCTCGCCAGCCTCGCGTGCGGTGTGGCTCAGGACGACCTCCAGCTCGTGATCTCGCGCGTGGTGCAGGGGCTCGCCGGCGGCCTGTTCGTGCCCGCGGTGACCGCCTTCATCCAGCTGCTGTTCCCGCCGCAGGCGCGCGGCAAGGCGTTCGCCATCATGGGCGCCGTCATCGGCGTCTCGTCCGCGCTCGGCCCGATCGTGGGAGGCCTCATCATCCAGGCGGCGGGGGAGGAGTCGGGCTGGCGCCTGGTCTTCTTCGTGAACCTGCCCGTCGGCCTCGCGACCGTCATCGCCGCGATCTTCCTGCTCCCGAGCCGCCGCGTGGCCGAGGAGGTCGCGGGCGACGTGCGCGCGCAGTCCGGCCAGCGCGGAGCCGGTGCCCCGGCCAAGCCCGCGGCCCCCGCGGCCACCGGCGTCGACCTCGTCGGCATCCTCCTCGTGAGCGCCGGCCTCGTGGCCCTGCTCGTGCCGCTCATCGACGGCCAGGACCAGGGCTGGCCGCTCTGGACCTACCTCTCCCTCGCCGGCGGCGTCGTCCTCCTCGCGCTCTTCGGCGCGTGGGAGGTCATGCAGACGAAGCGCGCGAAGAGCGTCCTCGTGCCGCCGCACCTGTTCTCGCACCCGGCCTTCACGGGCGGCGTGATCCTCGCGATGGTCTACTTCGCGGCCTTCACGAGCATCTTCTTCACGATCTCGATCCTCTGGCAGTCGGGCCTGGGCAACACGGCGCTCGCGTCGGGCCTCGTCTCCATCCCGTTCGCCATCGGCAGCATCGTGGGCTCCTCGCAGAGCAACCGGCTCACCAACCGCCTCGGCCGCAGCGTCCTCGTGATCGGCACGGCGCTCGTCAGCGTCGGCCTCATCTGGCTCTGGCTCGTGCTGCTGAACACGGCCGCCGAGGACCTGAACAGCTGGATGCTCCTCGTCCCGCTGCTGCTCGCGGGCATCGGCAACGGCCTCTTCATCGCCCCGAACGCGCAGTTCATCGTCGCGACGGTCGACCCCGCCGAGGCGGGCGCCGCGTCCGGCGTCATCGGCACCGTGCAGCGCGTCGGCTCGGCCGTCGGCATCGCGGTGATCGGCAGCGTGCTGTTCGCGGGCGTGGCCGGCGCCGGGATCCGCGGACCGCAGATGGTGCCGCAGGCGTTCACCGACGCGTCGGCCTCGGCCATGGGCGTCAGCGCGATCTTCGCGGTCGTCGCCTTCGCGCTCGTCTTCACCCTGCCGCGGCGGGTGTCGCGCGGGCACTGACCCGCGCCGCTCGACCCGCTCCACCTCGCTCTCGCCGATCCGGATCCGTCCGGGTCGGCGAGAGCCGTCTCCGGGGTCGTGCCTCTTCTATGCGGCGGCGCGGATCCGCTCCCGCAGCCGCGCGAGCGCGTCCTCCGCGCCGTGCAGAACGGAGATGTGGCCGTCGCCCGGGCGGATCACGAGCTCGGCGCCCGGCACCCGGTCGGCGAGCCAGCGCGCGTGCGCGACGGGCGCGATCCGGTCGGCGTCGCCGTGCAGCAGGATCACCGGCGCGCGGACGGCCGCGAGGTCGACGCCCCAGTCGGCGACGAGCGCGAGGTCGTCGTCGACCATGCCGCCGGGTCCCGCGTCGAGGCCGTGGGATGCGACGCCGTCCAGCCACGCCCAGTCGGCCTCGAGCGCGTGCAGGTCGCCGTCGGTGAACATCGCGGGGTCGAACTCGGATGCGGCGAGCTCCGCCTCGAGGGCCTCCGCGCCGGTGAGCGCCGCCCGCAGCTCCCGCTCGCCGCCCGCGTGCATGCCGGCGAACCAGTCGATGCCCTCCGCGGCGAGCGGCGCGAGGGCGGCCCCGCAGAGCGCGCCGAGCACGCGCTCGCCGAGCGAGGCTGCGGCGGCCAGCGCGAGCACGCCGCCGCTGGAGTGCCCGAACGCGGCGAACCGCTCGACGCCGAGCGCGTCCGCGACGGCGAGGTCGTCCGACACAGTGGTCGCGACGGTGCGGCCCGGGTGCCGGGTGGATCCGCCGTAGCCCGGCCGGTCGTACGAGACCCACCGGATCCCGCGAGCGGCGGGGGAGTCGACGAGCGGCGCGGGCGGCGGCCCGACGTTCGGGGTGCCGTGGTGGTAGACGACCACGAGCTCGGCGTCGTCGCCGGATCCCGTGTCGTAGCAGTGCAGCGCGCGGCCGTCGGGCAGCCGCAGGTCCGTCTCGGTGAGCATGGGGCGAGCGTAGGCGCGCGGTGGGCGGCCGGCCAGGCCCGGACGCGGCACGGCTCGCCCGGACGCCGGTCGCGTGCGGTGACAGGATCGGGAGATGGAGCCCCACGAGCGCGCGGATCCCGACGGCGGGTCCCGGCGGGCCGAGCGCGCGGAGCTGGTCGAGCTGCGGCGGCGGGCCTACGGACCGGCAGGCGAGGTGGATCCCGCGGACCTCGACCGGTTGCGCGTCCTGGAGGCGCGCTGGGCGGCGGCGGGCCCGGCGGTGCGGCCGACGCCGGCGCGCCCGGCCGAGGCCGAGGCGGTCCTCGCGGCCGAGCCGGGGCCCACCGACGCCGAGCGCTCCGCTGCCGAGGGCTACGGCGCCGAGCGCTCCGCTGCCGAGGGCTCCGCTGCCGCGCCGGACGACACCACCTTCCCGTCCCGTCGCCGCCCGCGTCGCCTCCTCGCGATCCTCTGGGCCGCGTCCCTCGTCGTGGCCGTCGCGCTCACCGCGGTCGTCACCTCCGCCGCCAGCGCGCCGGCGGGCCGCGAGGTCGCGGTCGTGCGCTTCGACCCGGACCAGGAGCTGCCCGTCTACATGCGCGACTACTTCGGCGGCGCCGAGACCGGATCCGCCCGCTTCCACGGCCTCACGCTCGTGCGGCTCGAGAACGACCGCTCGGCCTACCCGCAGGTGCTCGGGGAGTGCCTCGCCATCCAGCCCGCCCGCGCGGCCCTGGGCACGGCCGAGGCCGGCGGATGCGCGGCGGGCGCGTTCGGCGCGTCCGCCCAGTTCGTCGTCAACACGGGCGCGCCCGAGGAGCTGCGTGACGAGTTCCCGGTGGGCACGGCGCTCCTCTTCGACCTGCGCGGCGACGCCGTGCACGTGCGCGTCGACGAGTCCGCCCGCGTCCCGACGCCGACGCGCCCGCCGACGAAGGGATCGACGGTGGCACGCGTCAGGCCCGGTGCGACCTCAGCAGTCGCGTCACCGCGATCATCGCGCCGCCCACCACCGCCGGGATGCCGCCGCCGGGGTGCACCGACGCGCCCACCCGCCACAGCCAGGGGCGCCAGGGGTCGTTGTACGAGGGGCGGTGGAACGGCCCGCTCAGCCACGGCGGGCGCGCGGCCCCGTAGAGCGCGCCGTGCGGCTCGCCGCCCTCGCCGTAGTACCGCGGGTCGAGCACGATCCGCTCGTCGAGGAGGTCGGTGAGCGGCCCGTCGAGCCCTATCGCCGCGGAGACCCGGTCGACCTCGCGCCGCACGAAGGGGTGGTCGGCCGTGTAGCGACCGCCGTCCGCGGGCGCGGTGAGCAGGATCCCCAGGGTGCTGCGCGGGTTCGGGTACACCTCGCCCGCACGGTACTGGTTGACGAACACCATCGTGTCGGCCGGCTCGTCGCCCGCCTCCAGGCTGCGGTGCAGCGCGGCGGGCTTCGTCGGCAGCACCACGCTGTGCGTCGCGATCTCCGCGGGCAGCTCCTCGCGCAGCACGCCGTACACCGCGACGGCCGAGCAGGAGAGGGCGCGGGGGCGCAGGCGGGGGAGCGACGGGATCCGCGACGGGCCGGTCAGCGCGGCCAGCCGGTCGGCATCCAGGGCGCTGACGACCAGGTCGGCGGGGTGGCGCCCAGCGGTGGTGGTGACCGACCCGCGCTCGATGCGGGTGACGGCCTCGCCGGTGCGCACGTCGACCCCGGCGGCCTCGGCCAGCCGACCCAGCGCGAGCACGATCTCGTAGACGCCGCCGCGCGGCACCCAGGCTCCGGTCTCCGCCATGATCGCCGGCATGCTCGCGTAGAGCGCCGGCGTACGCGCGGGCGAGACGCCCGCGTTGAGGGTGTGGATCGCGATGATCTCGCGCAGCCCGTCGGGCAGCCACGGCAGGCCGTCGAGGTAGGCGCGCGTGGTGAGGCGCGAGCCGTAGACGTCCAGCAGCCGGCGGAGCGCGGGGAGGGCGGCCCGGTCGAGCGGGTCGGCGAGCAGCAGCTCGGTGACGTCGTCGGCGAGGGGCGCGTGCAGGTCGGAGAAGCGGCGCCAGGCCGGGTACCAGGGGTGATCCGGCGCCACCGGCAGCGAGGTCTCCTCGCCGTCGTAGTAGTAGCGGCCGACCTCGGGCATCCGCACCAGGTCGAGCCGGCCGGCGTCGCGGGTGCGGTCGGGGGCGCTCCCGCCGTCGCCGAGCCGGCGCAGCAGCTCGTCCCACACCGCCGGGAACGTCACGAGCGACGGCCCGGTGTCGATGCGGTCGTCCCCCAGTCGGATGCGACGGCTCTTGCCGCCGAGCTCGGCGGAGGCCTCGAGGAGGGTGACGCGGTGGCCCGCGTGCGCGAGCAGCGCGGCGGCGGTGAGCCCGCCCATCCCGCCGCCGACCACGACGATGCGGCTCACGGGTACCCCACCAGCACGATCGCGACCATGAGCAGCACCCCGGCGAACGTCCCCGCGATGTACGGGAACGCGACCGACAGGCGGTAGAGGCGGTGGCCGGTCGCCGGCGTCGGGTCGCGCAGCAGGGACACCACGAGGATGCCGGCGATCAGCAGGTTGACGGCCGCCACGGGGACGCTCACCACGGCGAACAGCGCGGTCGAGACGATCCACCAGGCCCCGCTCCACAGGGCCGTCCCGCGCGGGCCGAGCCGCACCGCGGTGGTGGTGATGCCCGCCTCGCGGTCCTCCACGATGTCCTGCACCGCGTCGAAGGCGTGCTTGGCCACGCTCCAGGCCATCAGGCCGAGGGCGGCGGGCCAGACCGGCGTGACCTCGAGGGCCGCCGGCACGATCACCAGCGGCAGAGCGTAGGCGGCGTTGCTCAGCGAGTCGAGGAAGGGCCGCGCCTTGAAGCGCAGCGGGGGCGCGGAGTAGAAGACGAACACGCCCGCGTAGAGCAGGATCGCCGCGTTCGCGAGCGGCGGCAGCACCAGGAGGAAGTAGACGAGGAACGGGATGTTGACGGCGGCGACGGCCCCGGCGATGAGCCGCACCTCGGACGGCTTGATCCGGGCGCCCTCGAGCGAGCCCTTGCGGGGGTTGGCCGCGTCCGTGTCCTGGTCGTAGATGTCGTTGACGCCGTAGATGAGCAGGTTGAACGGCAGGGTGAGCCACAGGATGATCGGCAGGGCCCGGAGGTCGAAGAGCGCACCGGTGAGCCACACGGCCACGAGGCCGGAACCGATGGTGTTGATCCACAGCACCGGACGCGAGATCAGCACGAGGCGGCGCACGGCCGCGCCGATCCCCGACGGTGCGATGCGCGACATCCGCTCGCTGCCGTCGGTCACGGACCCGAGCGTACGCCGCTCCCGGTTACGTCGGCCTGACGGCGTCGGGCCCAGACTGGGGGGATGCGCCTGATGCTGATCACCGCCGGCACCCGAGGCGACGTGGAGCCCTTCGCGGCCCTGGCACGGCACGCCGCCTCCCGTGGGCACGAGGTCCGGCTGGCCCTGCCCGACGACGCGGTCGCGCCCGAGGGGGTGGACGCCGTGGGCCTCGGCCTGGACGCGCAGCGCATGCTCGCCCCGGCCGGCCGCACCCCCTGGGCCCTCGCCCGCCACCTGCGCACGGAGGTGCGTCCGGCGATGCGGCGGATGCTCGCCTCCGCGGTGCGGGAGACGGTCGACTTCGCGCCCGACGTGGTGGTCCACCACCCCCTGATCCTCAGCGCGCCGATGGTCGCGGACGCGCTCGGCGTGCCCCGCGTGCTGGTGGAGTTCGCGCCGGTGGCCACCCCCAGCGACCGCTTCCCCGCCGCAGGGGGTCCGACGGCCACCCGCGACCTCGGCCCGCGCAACCGGTCCACCTACGCCGTGCCGCGCGCCGCCGCCCGCCTCTTCGACGCCGACGTGGCGCGCGCGGTGGCCGAGCTGCCGGGTGGTCGTCGTCCCGCCGAGCGCTCGCCGTCGCGCGCGACGCTCATGGCCGTGAGCCCCGCGCTGCTGCCGCGGCCCGACGACTGGCCGGAGCGGGTGCACCAGACGGGCGCCTGGCACGCGGAGGCGGCGACCGCATCCCCCGACCCGCTCGTCGAGGGGTTCCTGGCGGCCGGGCCCTTCCTCGTCGCCTCGTTCGGCTCCATGGCCCGGGGGGATGCGGCGGCCCGGGGGCGGGCGATCGTCCAGGCCGCCCGCTCCCACGGCCTGCGGGTGCTGCTCGTGACCGGCTGGGGCGGGCTCGCGCTGCCGACGGAGTGCCGCGGCCCCGACGTGCTGGCGGTGCGGTCGGCGCCGTTCGACCGGGTGCTGCCGGGCGCGGCGCTCGCCGTGCACCACGGCGGGGCCGGGACCTCCCACGCCGTGGCGCGGGCCGGCGTGCCCGCCGTCGTCGTGCCCGTCACCGCCGACCAGCCGTTCTGGGCCGCCCAGCTGCACCGGCGGGGGGTGGCCGCCGCCCCGATCCCGCTGCGCCGCCTGTCGGTCGACGCCCTCGTGCCGGCGATGGGCGACGCCCTGTCCCGTCGCGAGCGGGCGGCCGAGGTGGGCGCGCTCATGCGACGGGAGCAGGGTGTGCGGCGGGCGGTCGACGTGCTCGAATCCCTCTGAGTCGCGACCACCCGACCGCCCTCCGGCGTCGCTCAGCCGAGGATCGCGCGCATCTTCTCGTAGAACGGGGTGGGGTCGCCGGCCAGCGAGTCCTTCACCATGCGGCTCCAGTCGTCGACGACCACCTCGACGGATCCCGCGGCCACGCCGTCGAGCGCCGCGCGCGCCACGTCCCGCGGGGCGATCATCGGGCCGTCGTAGCCGGCCATGATGTCGGTGTCCGCGGCCCCGAGGTGCACGCCCTGCACGAGGGTGCCCTGTCCCGCGAGCTCCAGCCGCACCGCGTTCGTCATGTTCCACTCCGCCGCCTTCGCGGCCGCGTAGCCGCCAGCGCCCGAGGTCGAGAACCACGACAGCGCCGACAGGATGTTGACGATGCCGCCTCCGCCGTTCGCGGCGAGCACGGGCGCGAAGGCGCGGATCACGCCGAGCGTCCCGTAGAAGTGCGTGTCCATCTCGCGGCGGATCTCCGCCATGTCGCCCGTGACGAGCGTCGCGCCCGTGGAGATGCCCGCGTTGTTGATCACGAGCGTCACGTCCGACGCGGCGTCGGCGGCGGCGGTGACCGACGCGGGGTCGGTGAGGTCGAGGCGCAGCACCTCGACGCCGGGGACGTCGATCGCCTCGGGGCGGCGCGCGGTCGCGTAGACCTTGCGGGCGCCGCGCTCGAGGAGCTCCTCGACGAAGGCGCGGCCGATGCCGCGGTTGGCGCCGGTGACGAGGGCGACCTGATCCTGGATGTCCATGCGTGCTCTTCCTCCTGCCGCCCGCGTCGTTCGCGGGGTGCGGCCCGGCCTACGCTAGGAGTTGACGTCGACGTGAAGGGCAAGTCCGCCCGGCGGATCGACGGGATCACCACCACGAGGGAAGAGGGCGGCATGCTGCGGATCGGCGACGTGGCGGGACGCGCGGGCGTGAGCACCCGGGCGCTCCGGTACTACGAGGAGCAGGGCCTGCTGCCCGCCGAGCGCACCGCGAGCGGCCAGCGCGTGTACCCGGAGGCGGCGGTCGAGCGCGTGCAGCTCATCCAGCAGCTGTTCGCCGCGGGGCTCCCGAGCCGCACGATCCGCCAGCTGCTCCCGAGCGTCGACAGCGGCGTCGCGGCGCCGGAGTCGCTCGCGCTCCTGCGCTCCGAGCGCGACCGGATCACCGCGGCCATCGCCGAGCTCGAGCGCGCCCGCGAGGAGCTGAACCGCGTCATCGACATCTGCCAGCACCCGACGCCGGAGCACTGCCCGGCGCTGCGCGAGGGCGGGGCGGCGTACGCGGGAGTGCACGCGGAGGCCGTCGCGGCCTGATCGGATCGGACGTCCGCACGGCCGCGACCCGATCCGTCACTTCGCGTCGGCTCGGCCGATCGTGTCGGCGCCGTCGCGGAACGCCGTGCGTGCGGCGGGCCAGCTGCCCTCGTCGACGTGGAGGGCGGTGCGGAGGTAGGCGGCGGTCAGGCGCTGGATGACGGCGACGCGCTCGGGATCCTCGTCCGTGGTCTCGGCGACCTCGTAGCCGACGATCCCGCCGAGGGAATGCTCGGCGCCGTGGAAGGTCAGCAGGTCGGTGGCGCCGGGGCTGTGCGCGTAGGCGTCGGTGAACCAGTCGGGTCCGCGGCTCGACATCCTCGACTGGTCGTGGTCGCCGGCGATGACGAGGGTCGGCGTCGTGAGCTCGCGGAAGGAGGGGCGCATGAACGGGAAGCTCGCGCGTGCGAACGGGGCCAGGTGGTCGCCGCCGAGGCCGCTCGCCGCGAGCAGGATGCCCGCGGTGACGCGATCGTCGGACCGGTCCTCGCCGACGCGGCCGTCCGCGTCGATGACCCGCGCGCCGAGGAGCGACTGCGCGGTCTGCCCGCCCCAGGAGTGGCCCGCGACGGCGACGCGGCCGGGGTCGACGCGGCCCTCGAGGCCCGGCACGGCGGCCTCGATGGCGTCGAGCTGGTCGAGGATCCGCGTGAGATCCGCGATCCGCTCCGTCCAGATCGTCGGGAACACGGGGTGTTCGAACCCGAAGCCGTTCCGTCGGGAGTCGAGGTGGGTGGGCTGGATCACGACGAAGCCGCGGGACGCCCAGAACGCCGTGAGGGGGGCGTAGCCGTCGAGGTTCCACCCGTTGCCGTGGGAGAACACGATGACGGGCAGGCGGGATCCCGTGGCCGGTGCCGAGACGCGCACCTCCAGCGGCACCGGTCGGCCGTGCGCGGTCAGGGTGACGGGGGCGACGGACACGACGGGCGCTCCCGCGCCGATGATGCCGTCCAGGGCGTCGATGGTCGACGAGGTCATTGCGGTGCCTTCCACGAGGTCGCTCTGCGATGATGGGTATCGGAGCGCTGATCCGCAACAATACGGAGCAGCGTTCCGTAATGCAACCGCGCCGCGCGCATCCGAGGGGGGCCCATGACCGAGACGCAGGACGGCGCGACGCCTCCCGCCGGGCCCGGACGACCGCGGCGGGACCGGCAGGCCCTGCTGGATGCGGCGGCGGCGGTGTTCGTGCGCTCCGGCGTGGACGCGCCCGTGCGGGAGATCGCGACCGAGGGCGGCGTGGGGGTGGGCACGATCTACCGGCACTTCCCGACCCGGGCGGAGCTGGTGGTGGCGGTGTTCCGCCACCAGGTCGAGGCCTGCGCGGAGGCGGGACCCCGGCTCCTCGAGGAGAGCGCGAGCGCGGAGGAGGCTCTGCGCGAGTGGATCTCCCTGTTCGTGGAGTTCCTGGTGACCAAGCACGGCCTCGCCGCGGTGCTCCACGGCGACAGCGCCGGATCCGACGCGCTCCACACGTCCTTCGTCGACCGGCTCGTCCCCGTGTGCGGCGCCCTCCTCGATGCCGCGCGGGCGGACGTGGGGCCCGTCGGAGGCGGATCGGCCGGAGCCGAGTCGGCGGTGGGCGGGTACGGGCTCCTCAGGGGCGTCGGGAACCTCTGCATCGGAGCCGCCGGTGATGCCCGGTACGACGCCCGGGAGCTCGTGGGGGCCCTGGTGACCGGGGTGCTGGTCGGCGTCCCCCGCTAGCGGCGCCCTCGCTGGCGGCGCCCTGGCTGGCGTGCCCTACGGCCGCTCGTCCACCACGCCCACGAACCGGCTGCCGATCCCGTCGACCTCGCGCCGCGCGAGGCCGAGCGCGGGCTCGGGCAGCTCGTCGGGGGAGTGCCGCTCGCAGGAGAGGTAGGAGAACTCCGGCCACCACTTCTTCGGGCGCACGGCCTCCGTGAAGCCGCAGACCTCGCAGGTCAGCTGCACCCAGACGGGCCGCTTGCCGGTCGCGTTGGCGCGGGACTGCGCGAGCCAGGCCGGCGGATCCTGGTCCATCGCGGCGATCTCGGACTCGGGGACGCGCCCCGGGATGCCGTGGCGCGTGGCCATCTCCAGCGGGATGCCCAGCCGCAGCGCGGCCTCTCGTCTCGTGATCATGTCGGTCCAGGGTACGCGGCGGCGCGCGGCGGCTGGGCATCAGCCGAGATGAATTGCGCACAACTCACTTCCGTGACAGGGTCGGGACATGACCGATCGCGAGCCCTGCGCCCCCGCCGACGAGTCCGCGCCGCCCGCGCGCATCGCCGACGAGCTGGTCTGCTTCTCGCTCTACACGGCGTCGCGATCGACCACCCAGGCCTACCGCGCGCTCCTCGCGCCCTGGGGCCTCACCTACCCGCAGTACCTCGTGCTCGTGCTGCTGTGGTCGGGCGACGACCGCACGGTCACCGAGCTCGGGCAGCAGCTCGACCTCGACTCGGGCACGCTGTCGCCGTTGCTCGCGCGGATGGAGGAGGCCGGCTTCATCGCCCGCCGCCGGATCTCCGCCGACCAGCGCGTCGTCACGGTCTCGCTCGCGGAGCGCGGCCGCACCGTGCGGGCCGAGCTCGCGCACGTGCCCGCGGCGATCATCCGCGGCATGGGCCTCGACCTCGACCGCGCTCGGCAGCTCCTCGCGACCCTGCACCTGCTGACCGCGGGCATGCAGGAGGCCACGGCAGAGGCGCTCGCGAACCCGTCGACCCGGCCCGCCGAGGCGTCGGCCCGCACCCCCTGATCCGCACCACCCGCACCACCCACTGGAACCCGGCCGCCCCGCGCGGCCGCGAACGGAAGGAACCGACATGGACGCCCTGTACACCGCGGAGGCACTCGCCACGGGAGCCGGCCGCGACGGCCGCGTCGCCGTCAGCGACAGCGACCTCGCCCTCGACCTCTCCATCCCCAAGGCCATGGGCGGATCCGGCGAGGGCGCGAACCCCGAGCAGCTCTTCGCCGCCGGCTACGCCGCGTGCTTCCACTCCGCGCTGCAGGGCGTCGCCCGCGCGCGCAAGGTGAAGATCGCCGACTCGAGCGTCGGCAGCCGCGTGAGCATCGGATCCAACGGCCAGGGCGGGTACCAGCTCGCCGTGCACCTCGAGGTCGTCATCCCCGGGGTCGAGCACGACCTCGCGCAGGAGCTCGCCGACCAGGCCCACCAGGTCTGCCCGTACTCGAACGCGACCCGCGGCAACATCGAGGTCGTCGTCACGGTCTCGGACGACTGATGGCCGGGCTCACCCGCACGCACCGCACGTCCTTCCCGCGCACGGCCGGCCGCGTGGTGCTCGGCTCGTTCCTCGCGTTCGCCGGGATCACGCACCTCACGGTCGCGCGCGAGGAGTTCCGCGCGCAGGTCCCGAAGTCGCTGCCGGTGCCCGAGGACGTGACCGTCATCGGATCCGGCGTGGCCGAGATCACGCTCGGCTCCGCCCTGCTGTTCGCGCGCTCGCGCCGCGGCCTCGCGGGCTGGGCGGCCGCCGCGTTCTTCACGGCGATCTTCCCGGGCAACATCGCGCAGTACGTGCACAAGCGCGACGCCTTCGGCCTCGACACCGACGCCAAGCGGTTCCGCCGCCTGTTCTTCCAGCCCGTGCTGATCGGGCTGGCGCTCTGGTCGACGGGGGCGCTCCGGAAGCGCTGACCCGCCACCGCACGTGACGACCACCGGAACCCGCAGGGGGACCGGTGGTCGTCCGTCTTGACGCGGCCCGTCACGCGTCGCCAGCATGGGCGCATCCGCTCCACCTGCGGTCCCTGCGTCTCGAAGGAGAGACCCCATGCCCATGATCTTCGTCAACCTGCCCGTGACCGACCTGCCCCGCGCCATCGCCTTCTACGAAGCCGTCGGCTGCACGGTGAACCCCGACTTCACCGACGAGCAGGCCGCGTGCCTCGTGGTGGAGGCCGACCGCAGCGCCTTCATGCTCCTCACGCGCGACTTCTTCCAGTCGTTCCTCGACCTGCCGGTCGGCGATCCGTCCGCGAGCGCGGCGGCGATCACCGCCGTCATGCTCGACAGCCGCGAGGACGTCGACGCGCGCGCGACCGCGGGCCTCGCCGCCGGCGGATCCGAGGCCCGCCCGGCCGTCGACCTCGGCTTCATATACCAGCGCCAGCTCCGCGACCCCGACGGCAACGTGATCGAGCTGGGGCACATGGATCCGATCCCGGCGGGCGGCGTGCCGGAGGGGGCCGACGCCCGCTAGCGTGCGGTCATGACCTCGAGCCCCGCGCTGCACCGGACGCCCACCGGTGCCCTCGTCGTCTGGGGCGCGACGGTCGGGGCCGGAGCGGCCCTCGTCCTGCCGATCCTCGTGGCCATCGGCATCGCGATCCGCGGGACCGCGCTCGGCACCGAGCCCGAGGGCGGCCTCTGGTTCGTGGTCGTCATCGCGATCGAGGCGCTCGTCGCCGCCGTCGCGTACGCGGTGCTCGGCACCCTCACCGGGTTGCTCGCCGCTGCCGCGCACGCGCTCGGCCTGCGCCGCGGGATCCGGGCGGCCGTCGCTGCCGCGACCGCCGTCTCGGGCGTGGTGATCGCGGCGACGACCGCGGTCCTCGTGACGCTCGTCTTCGGCCTCGGCCCGCTCGAGGCCGCGGGTGCCGGGATCCTGGCCGGCGGCATCGCCGCAGGCGCCACGTGCGCGGTCTGCCTGCGGCGACGGACCCGCGAGCGCCGGACGTCCGCCGCCGCGTGGCCGCTGGCGGAGCGCGCCCCGCTCTGACGCGTCGGAGCCGATCCGCGCCGCCGCCGCGCGCGCCGCCGCTACCGCAGCATCCGCAGGAACGTGCGGATGTCGTCGGCCAGCAGGTCCGGCTCCTCGTGCGGCGCGAAGTGGCCGCCGCGCGGCATGGTCGTGTGGCGGACGACGTCGTAGGTGCGCTCGGCCCAGCTGCGCGGCGGGTGCACGAGGTCGTGCGGGAACACGGCGACCGCCGTCGGGACGGGCACGCGCGCCACCGGCGCGGTGCGGCCGGAGCCGTACGCGAAGTACGGGCGGAGCGACGTGCCGATGGATCCGGTGAACCAGTACAGCGACGCGAGCGTCAGCAGGTGGTCGTCGCTGAAGCGGCGCGACACGTCGCCGTCGCGGTCGCTCCACGCGCGGTGCTTCTCGAGGATCCACGACAGCAGCCCCACGGGCGAGTCCTGCAGCGCGGGCGCGAGGGTGAGCGGACGCGTCTTCTGCTGGTGCTCGTAGCCGCCCTCGTCCGCCTCCCACGTGCGCATCTCCTCCACGTGCGCGCGCTCCTCGTCGGTGAGCGTCGACTCGTCGAGGTCCCGCGGCGCGGCCACCGCCATCAGGTGGATCCCCGCCACCGCCTCCGGGTGCGCCTCCGCCAGCCGCGACGTGATCCCGGCGCCGAGGTCGCCGCCGTGCGCCGCGTACCGCGCGAAGCCGAGCTCCTCCGCCATGAGCCGGTGCCAGAGCTCGTGCGTCTGCTCGTCGATGCGCGGCCGCGGCGGGGAGAACGGGAAGCCGGGGAGCGCGGGGACGATCACGGTCACGGCGTCGTCCGCCTCGCCGCCGAAGCGGGACGGCTGCGAGAGGCGCTCGGCGAGCGGTACCAGCTCGAGCGCGGAGCTCGGCCAGCCGTTCGTGAGGATCACCGGGAGGCCGCCCGGCCGCTCGGCGTCGAAGCGCAGGTAGGAGAGCGGGGTCCCGTCGAGGTCGGCGACCGCCCACGGGAGCGCGCGGATCTCGCGCTCGCGCGCCCGCCAGTCGAAGCCGTCGGCCCACACGCCGGCGAGGCGGCGCAGCAGGGCCTGGTCGGTGCCGGCTTCCCACGGCTCGACGGGCCACGGGGCGGCCCAGCGCGTGCGGCGGATCCGGTCGCGGAGGTCGTCGAGGTCGGCGTAGGTGACATGCAGGGGGAGCGGGTGGGTCATCGTCGGTCCTCCGGTGCGGGGCGGGCGGTGCGTGGGGCCATCCTCCTCCGGGCAGAGGACGAGGATCGGGCGCGTCGTCGCGCCCCGCTCCTAGGCTTCGGCCCAGTCCGGCATGCTCAGCTCCACCACCAGCTCGATGCAGCGGAGGCGCGCGGGCGAGTGGTCGTAGGGCATCCGCGTGAGGGCCTCGGCCGCGGTCAGGGCGCCGTGCCCCCGGCCGGGACCCGCGCCGGGCTCCTCCTCGCTGCCGTCGGAGCCGTCGGGGTGCAGCCGCTCCCACTCGTCGAACAGGGCGTCGTCGTCCTCGTGCTGGCCGGACTCCCGGATGGCCGCGTCCAGCGCGCGCTCGAACGCGTGCCGGGCGGCGGCGGCCTGCGCGACGCGGGGATCATCCACCGCCACCGCGTCGTCGAGCGCCTCCTCGGCGGCGTCGACCCGGTCGGCCTCCGCGCGCAGCTCCGGGCGGGTGGCGAGGGCGACGGCCCGCGAGGCGTGCACGGCGGCGCCGAGCGGGCCGAACATGCGCTCCATCACCAGGAGGGCGTCGAGGTCGGCCGGCCGCACGGATCCGGCGGGCAGGCCGTCGAGCCGCCGCGCGACGAAGTCGGAGAGGAGCCCGAGCCGGGGGCCGCGGGTGCGCATGCGCTGCACGGCGACGCGCTGCCGCCCGATCTCCGCCTCGCGCTCGGCGAGGGAGGCGTCCAGCCGCTCCAGGATCCCGTCGACGTCGGGGCGCGCCTCCGCGTCCACGTCGACGGGTGCCGCGCTGACGGCGTCGGGGCCCGCGCCGACGAACGCCTCGCGGATGTCGCCCAGGGCGATCCCGGCGTCGACGGTCCGGAGGATCCACAGCAGCCGCATCATGTCGTCGTGCCCGTAGCGCCGGCGGTCGTCGGCGCCGCGCTCGGGCTCCGGCAGCAGGCCGATGCGGTGGTAGTGGCGGATGGCCCGCGGGGTCGTGCCGGCGAACGCGGCGGCGTCGCCGATCTTGACCGAGCGGGGCGGGATGAGGGACGGGTGCATGGACGGGCCTTCCTCGCGGTGGATGTGGTCCCACTGGATCACATGACGCCGCGTCACCTGCAAGCCCGGCCGCGTGCGACCCCCGTCCGGCGGGCTACGTGCGCCGCCGCCTGGCCATCACCGCGCGCTGCAGCAGCACGAACACCAGCAGGATCCCGCCCGTGATGATCGTGGTCGCCTCGGGCGGGATGCCGCCGTCGCGCGTGATGAGCACGTTCATGAGCCCCAGCACGAGCGCGCCCACGACCGAGCCGAGCACGAAGCCCACGCCGCCGGTGAGGAGCGTGCCGCCGATCACGGTCGCGGCGATCGCGTCGAGCTCCCAGCCGATGCCGGTGATGTTCTGCGCGCTGCCGAGGCGGGCCGTGTAGATCACGGAGGCGAGGCCGGCGAGCGTGCCGCTGATCACATAGACGGCGAGCTTCGTGCGGCGCACGGGCAGGCCCATGAGCGCGGCCGACTGCTCGGATCCGCCCGTCGCGTACACGGTGCGGCCGAGGCGCGTGCGGTGCAGCACGAAGAACGCCACCGCCACCACCACGAGCGCGATGAGCACGCCGGGCGTCGTCACGACGTCGTTGACCTTCGGCCCGTCGACCACCTTCATGTTCGTGCCGAGCGAGCGCAGCGGCGACTCGTCGTCGAGGCGCTCGGGCACGGTGCTGAGGATGGAGGCGAGGCCGCGGCCGAGGAACATCATCGCGAGCGTCGCGATGAACGGCTGCACGTCGAAGTACTGGATCAGCACGCCCGAGACGACGCCGGAGGCCGTGCCGATGAGGATCATCAGCACCATCACCACCCACGGGTCCCATCCCGCGTTCGCGAGGATCACGCCGGCGACGCTGCTGACCGCGACGATCGCGCCGACGGACAGGTCGATGCCGCCGGTGAGGATCACGAACGTCAGGCCCACGGCGAGCACGATCACGTGCGCGTTGTTGATGAGCAGGTTCGACAGCGTGTTGGCCTGCAGGATGCGGCCGTACGCGATCTCGCCGTAGGCCAGCATCGCGAGCAGGATCACCAGGGCGGCGACGGTCGGCAGCGAGTCGAGGCGGAGGCGCATGCGGCGCCGCGGCGGGCGGGGAGCCGTGCCGGGACCCGGCGCGGGCGTCGGGGCGAGGGGCGGGCGGATCGTCGTGGCGCTCATGCGGGCACGGCCTCCTTCTCGGTCGGCACGGCGGTGGGCGTCGGGGTGCGGCGCCTCGTGAACAGCGCGCGCACGCGCCGGGACTGCAGGAGGCACAGCGCCACGATCACGATCGCCTTGAAGGCGGGCGTGGCCGAGGAGGAGATGCCGAGGAACACGACCGTCTTGTCGAGGGTCGCGATGAGCAGCGCGCCGACGGCGGCCCCGAGCAGGTGGAACTTGCCGCCCGCGAGCGAGGTGCCGCCGATCACGACCGCGAGGATCGCGTCGAGCTCCAGCTGGTAGCCGGTGCGGGAGACGTCGACCGTCATGACGCTCGCGGTCGCGAAGATCCCGGCGACGCCCGCGAGCAGGCCGCTCGCGATGTACGCCGTGAACAGGAGCGCGCGGCGATCGAGGCCCGCGAGGCGGGCGGCCTGCGGGTCCATGCCGATCGCCTCGATCATGAGCCCGAGGGCGCTGCGCCGCACGAGCACGGCGACCGCGACGGTGATGAGCACGGCCAGCAGGAACACCACCGGCAGCCCCACGAGGTAGCCGTTCGCGACCCAGCGGAACGGCTCGTTCGACGCGGCCGTGTTCTGCCCCGCCGTGATCACCTTCGCGAGGCCGCGGCCGGCGAGCATGATCACGAGCGTGCTGATGAACGGCTGCAGCCCCACGACGGAGACGAGCATGCCGTTCACCGCGCCGAGGATCCCGGCGATGAGGAGCGCGAGGCCCATCGCGCCGAGCGCGACGCCGAGCGAGTCAGATCCGGCCGCCTTCAGGAACTCCATGGAGACGGCGCCGGCGACCACCATGATCGAGCCGACGCTGAGGTCGATGCCGCCGGTCGCGATGACGAGGCACATGCCGATCGCGATCATGAGCACGGGCGCGGCGGCCCGCAGGATGTCGACGAGGTTCCCGACGAGGGCGCCCGTGTCGGGGTTCACCGAGAGGGCGAGGTAGCCGGGGTCCTTCGCGACGTTCACCGCCAGCAGCAGGAGGATCGCGACGGATCCCCAGAACCACGGCCGGTGCAGCAGGTCGGCGAGCGGGCGGGCGGGTGCGGTCCTGGTGCCGCTCATCGGCGGGCCTCCTCGGCGGATGCGGAAAGGGGTGCGGGTGCGGGTGCGTGCGCGCCGGCCGGCTCGGGCACGGCGTCGAGGTCGACGTCCGACACGCCCTCCTCGGCGATGGCGGCGACGATCGACTCGGCCGTCACGTCGGGTCCGGCCTCGAGCTCGGCGATTTTGCGGTGGTCCTTGAGCACGACGATGCGGTCGCTGAGCCGCACCACCTCCTCGAGCTCCGAGGAGATGAACACGACGGCGACGCCCGTGTCGGCGAGGGCGGCGACCTGCTCCTGGATCTCGGCCTTGGCGCCCACGTCGATCCCGCGGGTCGGCTCGTCGAGGATCAGCAGCTCCGGCTCGGTCGCCAGCCACCGCCCGAGCAGCACCTTCTGCTGGTTGCCGCCGGACAGGTTGCGGATGGGCCGGTCGGGGTCCGCGGGCCGCACGTTGAGCTCGGTGAGGTACTTCGCGACGATGCGGTCCTTCTCCTTGCGCGGCAGGGGACGTGCCCAGCCGCGCTTCGCCTGCACGGCGAGCACGAGGTTCTCCCGCACGCTGAGGTCGCGGATGATCCCCTCGTCGCGCCGGTTCTCGCTGGAGAACGCGATGCGGTGCTTCAGCGCCTTGGCGGGGGAGGAGATGGCGACGGGCGCGCCGTCCATGGTCACGGATCCGGAGTCCGGCTTGTCGACGCCGTAGAGGAGGCGCGCGAGCTCGGTGCGGCCGGAGCCGAGGAGCCCGGCGAGGCCGACGACCTCGCCGCGGCGGAGCTCCACGTCGGTCGCGTCGAGCGAGCCCTTCCGGCCGATCCCGGTGGCCCGGTACACGGGCTCCCCGTCGGCGACCTCCCGCGAGGCGCGCTCGCGGTCGAGGGAGCGGAGGGTCTGGAGGTCCTTGCCGATCATCTCCGCGATGAGGCCGGCGCGGTCGATGTCGCACGTGAGGTGCTCGCCCACGCGCCTGCCGTTGCGGAGCACCGTGAGCCGGTCGCTGATCGCGAAGACCTGGTCGAGGAAGTGGGAGACGAAGAGGATGGCGACGCCCTCGTCGCGGAGGCGCCGCATCACGCGGAAGAGGCCCTCGACCTCGTCGGCGTCGAGGCTGGAGGTCGGCTCGTCGAGGATCAGCACCTTCGCGTCGATGACGGTGGCGCGGCTGATGGCGACGAGCTGCTGCAGCGCGAGGCTGAGCGAGGAGAGCGGGGTGCGCGGATCCAGGTGGCCGAGCCCCACGCGCGCCAGCACCTCGGAGGCGGCGCGGTGCGTGCCCTTCCAGTCGATGCCGAACCGGCCGCGCCGCTCGTGGCCGAGCATGACGTTCTCGCCGATGGTGAGGTTCCCGCAGAGGTTGACCTCCTGGTAGACCGTGGAGATCCCGGCGGCCTGCGCGTCGGCCGTGCCGGAGATGCGCCGGTCGGCGCCGTCGACCACGACGCGGCCGGAGTCGATCCCGTAGACGCCCGTGAGCGCCTTGATGAGCGTCGACTTCCCGGCGCCGTTCTCGCCCATGAGCGTGTGGACCTCGCCGGGGAACAGGCGGAGGTCGACCCCGTCGAGCGCCTTGACGCCGGGGAAGGAGATGGTGATGCCCTGCATCTCGACGATCGGGCTGGGTGCCTGCATGGCGCGTGCTCCGTTCCTCCGGCGTCGTCGCCGGACGGGTGGGGGCGGCGGGGCGGGTGATCCGCCCCGCCGCCGGGTGTTCCGTGCGGGCGGGCTAGAACTTCCGGTCGGGCAGCGCGGTGGCGGCCTTCTCGGGGGAGTCGAACGTGTCCGACGGGACGACGATCGACGACTCGACGCTCTCGCCGTCGAGGAGCGCCTGCACGGCCTCGAGCGCGGTGTCGCCGAACAGCGGGTTGTACTCGGCGACGAAGCTGAGCTTGCCGTCGGCCAGGGCCTGGAGCGCGCCCTTCGTGCCGTCGATGGTCGCGATCTTCACGTCCTCGCCGGGCGTGAGGCCCGCCTCCTCGACGGCCTGGACGGCGCCGAGGCCCATCTCGTCGTTCTGCGCGAAGACCATCTGCACGTCGTTCGCGTTCGACTTGAGCACGGTCTCGAAGACGCTCTTGGCCTCCTCGGTCGACCAGTTCGCGGTCTGCGCGCCGACCTCGGTGAACGCGGCGTCGGCGCCGATGACCTCGTCCCAGCCCTCGTTGCGCTCGTTGACGACCGAGACGCCCGCGGGGCCCTCGAGCGTGAAGTACTTGCCGCCCTCGGGCAGCGCGGTCTTCGCCCACTCGGCGACGGATCCGCTCACGGCGATGTTGTCGGGCGCGATGCGGGTCGCGTAGAGCGAGTCGTCGTCCGGCTCGATGCCGCGGTCGATGAGGACCACGGGGATCTCGGCCTCCTTGGCGCGCTCGAGCGAGTCCTCCCAGCCGGATCCCTCGGTGGCCGAGAGCAGGATCACGTCGACGCCCTCGTCGACGAACGACGTGAACGCGTCGATCTGCGACTTCTGGTCGTTGTTGGTGGCCGGCGCGTACTTGAGGTCGAACCCGGCCTCCTTCGTGAAGGTGTCCTGGATGTTCTTCTCGTTGGCCTGGCGCCAGGCGCCCTCGGGGCCGACCGCGACGAATCCCACGGTGGCGGTCTCGCCGCCGCTGTCCGCGGCTCCGCCCGCCGTGGATCCGGTGCCGGAGTTGCTGTTGCAGGCCGTGAGGCCGAGGGCGATGACCCCGGCTGCGGCGATGGTGGCGAAGCGCCTCTTCGTGGACATGTATCTCCTCCTTGAGATGGTGGGACGTCGGCGTCCCGGTCGGCCCTCGGGGGCCGGTGGTGCTGCGGTGGCGCGGGGTGCTGCCGCGTGCTCGGATGTTACCGGTAACAGTTCGAGCGGCACAAGGGTGCTGTTACCGGGAACATCCGCATGCGCTCGCGGAGGACCTCATCGCCGACGGGAGGGCCGGCGGGCGAGGGGCGGCGCCGGCGCCTGCGGCATGCCGGGCAGCGGGGGCTCGTCCTCCTCGTCCTCGTCGCGCGGCGCGGCGATCAGCTCGACGATCGTGTCCACCGTCACACCCGGGCCGTTGCTCAGCTCGCCGATCTTCTCCCGGTCCTTCAGCACGACGATCCGGTCGCTCACCCGCACGAGCTCGTCGAAGGCGGAGGAGATGAACACGACCGCGACGCCCTCGAGCGCGAGCTGCGCGATGTGCGCCTGGATGTCGACCTTCGCGCGGATGTCGACGCCGCGGGTCGGCTCGTCGAGGATCAGCACGCGCGGCCGGATCGCGAGCCAGCGCGCGAGCAGCACCTTCTGCTGGTTGCCGCCGGAGAGCCGGCCGGCCGGGGTCGCGGGATCCGCCGGCGTGATGCCGAAGTGCTCGATGTGCCGCTCCACGAGGTCCTGGCGCTCGGCCCGCGACAGCGGGTGCGCCCAGCCGCGCAGCGCCTGCAGCGCGAGCACGATGTTCTCCCGCACGCTCAGCTCGCCGATGAGGCCCTCGGCTCCGCGGTCCTCCGCCGAGAGCGCCACGCGGTAGCGCAGCGCCTCGGCCGGTCGGTCGATCACGACGTCGCGTCCGCCGAGCGTCACGACGCCGCCGTCGGCCCGGTCGGCCCCCGCGAGCAGGCGCGCGAGCTCGGTGCGGCCGGATCCGCGGAGGCCCGCGATGCCCACCACCTCGCCCGGGTGCAGCTCGAGGTCCACCGGCCGCAGCATGCCGCGGCGGCCGACGCCGGCGGCGCGGTAGAGCGGCGGCCCGACCGGATCCACCCGGTGCGCCCGCCGCTCCGACCCGATGCGCTTGAGGTGCGCGACGTCCGTGCCGATCATCCGGGCGATGATCTCCGCCCGGTCGATCTCGTGCGGGAGGTAGTCGCCCTCCTTCACGCCGCCGCGGAGCACGGTCATGCGGTCGCTGAGGGCCAGCACCTGCTCGAGGAAGTGCGAGACGAACAGGATCGCGACGCCCTGGTCGCGGAGGCGCCGGATCACCTGGAAGAGGCGCGCGACGTCGTCGGCGTCGAGGCTGGAGGTGGGCTCGTCGAGCACCAGCACGCGCGGCCGGTCGACCATGGCGCGGGCGATGGAGACGAGCTGGCGGCTCGCGGGGGAGAGGTCGGCCAGGCGGTCGCGGGGATCCAGGTCGCCGAGGCCGAGCTCCGCGAGCATCGCGGCGGCGCGCGCGTGCGTGGCCCGCCAGGAGATGCCGACGCGGCCGCGCACCTCGTGGCCGAGCATCACGTTCTCGCCGACGCTCAGGTTCTCGACCAGGTGCGACTCTTGGAACGCCGCCTGGATCCCGAGGGCGCGCGCGTCCGCCGGCCCGCCGAGCCGCACGGGCTCGCCGTCGACGAGGATCGCGCCCGCCTCGATCCGGTGCACGCCGAGCAGCGCCTTGATGAGCGTCGACTTGCCCGCGCCGTTCTCGCCGAGGAGCGCGTGCACCTCGCCCGGGTGCAGGTCGAGGTCGACGCCGTCGAGCGCGCGCCCGTTCGGGAAGGCGACGGTGATGCCCGTCATGCGGACGGTGGGGCGGGCCGGGACGCGGTCCTCGTGCGGGACAGCGGAGGAGGCGTCGGGGCCGGGCGCGCTCGCGGCGCCGGTCGGCTGGATCGTCGTCGATCCCCGTGCGTGACGCACCTGGTGCTCCTCGGGTCCCGGCCGGGGCGGCCGCGTGCCGGGCGACGCCCGACGTGCACGACTGTAGCGGCCGGGCGTCGGAGCGGCGAGGGCGGGCGGCGGATCCGCCATGTGGGCCGCCTCAGTCGACGGCGCGCGCCGCGGCGCTCGAGTCGCGCACGACGAGCTCGGCGGGCAGCCGGCTGCTCTGCGGGATCTCGCGCCCCTCGATGGCCGCGATGAGCACGTCGACCACCAGCGTGCCGAGCGCCGGGAAGTCCTGCCGCACCGTGGTGAGCGGCGGGAGGAAGTGGCGCGAGACGGGGAGGTCGTCGAAGCCGACGACGCTGAGGTCCTGCGGAACGCGGATCCCGCGGTCGTGCAGCCCGTGGATCACGCCGAGCGCCATCTCGTCGTTGGCGACGAACACGGCCGTGTACTCGGGCACGCCCGTGAGCCCCTTCGCGAAGTCGTAGCCGAAGTCGCTCGACCAGTCGCCGATCACGATCGGCCGCTCGCGCATGCCCCACGCGCGGGTGCGGGAGTGGAAGGCGCGCTCCCGGGCGCGCGCGTCGAGCCAGTCGAGCGGGCCGGAGACGTGCAGCACGTCGCGGTGGCCGAGGCTCGCGAGGTGGTCGACCGCGAGGCGCGTGCCCGCGGACTGGTCGACCGAGACCGTGAGGAACGCCGGGTCCTTGTCGGCCTTGACCACGAGGGTCGGCAGCCCGGTGGTGATGGTGCGGAGCACCGCGACCGACGACGAGCGCGGCGCCACCACGCACAGCGCGTCGATGCCCTGGCCGGTGAGGTGGCGCACCGCCTCCTCGGGCGTCGCGTCGTCGTCGTCGCGCAGCGCGAACGACGCGACCGAGTAGCCGCCGTCGCGCGCCGACCGCTCGATGGCGCGCAGGATGCTCGACGGCCCGAACTCCACCGCGCTCTCGATGAGCACGCCGATCCGGAGCGCCCGTTGCGTGACCAGCTCGCGGGCCGCGCTGTTCGGCCGGAAGTCGAGCTCGGCCACGACCTCGAGCACGCGCTGCCGTGTGGACTCCTTGACCTGCGGATGCCCGTTGAGCACGCGCGAGACGGTCATGTGGGAGACGCCCGCCCGCTCCGCGACCTCGCGGAGACCGAGCCGCTCGCCGCCGCTCCTGACGCTCACCCGCACTCCATCCGGCATCCTCCGAGGCGGCGACGGACGTCGCGCCCGCCGGGTCGGGCCGGTCGGATCTCCTGTAGCTGCGCACACCCTACCGGGGCGGCAGGGGCCGGCACCCGTGGATCCGGCCGCTCCCTGGCAAGCGGCCGACCGTCCGTTCCCACTGCTCCGGCCCCGGAGCAGGGTCGAGGGGACGGCGATTCCGCCTCACGGAGAAATAGGAGCACCTATGTACTTCCACGCACAGACCTGGATCAACGAGATCGCCGACGGCGAGCCCGACCCCGCCGCCGCCAACGCGCTGCAGGAGGGCCTCGGCGGCCAGTTCGGCGAGATGCGCACGATGATGCAGTACCTCTTCCAGGCGATGAACTTCCGTGGCGCCGCCGCCAAGCCGTACCGCGACCTGATCCAGGGCGTCGGCACCGAGGAGATCAGCCACGTCGAGCTCATCGGCACCACCATCTCCCGTCTCCTCGACGGCGCACCCGAGTACAGCGGCAAGCTCACCGACCCGCTCGACACCCCGGGCAAGGGCGGCGCGACGCCGCTGAGCATCGCGCTCGACCACGGCAACATCCACCACCACCTCGTGGGCGCCCAGGGCGCGCTGCCCGTCGACTCGGCCGGCAACCCGTGGAGCGGCAGCTACGTCTACAACTCGGGCAACCTCCCGCTCGACCTCCTCTACAACGTCATGCTCGAGTCGACCGGCCGCCTGCAGAAGTGCCGCATCTACGAGATGACCGACAACCCCGTGGCGCGCGCGACCGTCGCGTACCTCATCGTCCGCGACCAGGCGCACGAGAACGCGTACGCGAAGGCGCTCGAGACGCTCGGCGTCGACTGGGGCAAGCTCCTGCCGATCCCGAAGACCAACGCGGAGCAGTTCCCCGAGGTCAAGAAGCTCATCGATCTGGGGCTCCAGAGCAAGCAGTACAGCTTCGACCTCGACGGCAAGAGCGAGGCCGGCCGGATCTTCCAGGGCGCGTCGCCCTCGAACGACGGCACCGACCTCACCGCGACCGAGCAGGCGCCCCAGGGCTTCCCGTCGACCATCGCGCCCGAGCGGCTCGAGGAGTTCGCCCCGGGCCTCGACAAGGACCTGATGGCGCTGATCCAGGAGACGGCCGAGCGCGAGCTCGCCGACATCGAGGCGTTCTACGGGCCGACCGCGAAGGCCTGATCCGCTCTCCGCAGCACGACGACGGCGCCGTCTCCTCCGGGAGGCGGCGCCGTCGGCGTCAGCCCGTCCGCAGCCCGTGCACCGCGACGCGCACGCGGCTCCGCGGCAGCGCCGGGAACCGCCGCAGCGAGATGCGCAGGTCCTGCGGCGGCAGCGTCATGTCCGTCTCCCGCGTCGCCAGGCGCACGGCCTCCTCGACCAGCGCGATCGTGATGTCCTCGCCCGGGCAGCGATGGCCGCTCGCCGCGTCGCCGCCGCCCTGGGGGATCAGCGTGTTCGGGTCGCCGTCCCAGTCGCGGAAGCGCGTGGGGTCGAAGGACTCCGGGTCGTGCCAGAGGCGGGGGTCGCGGTTGGTGCCGAAGAGGTCGAGCATCACCCAGTCGCCGGGCGCGAAGGATCCGCCGAGGCCGTCGAAGGGTCGCGACACGGTCCCGGCGATCACGGGGAAGAACGGGTAGAAGCGGCGCACCTCCTGCACGAAGCCGCGGAGGTCGGACTCGTCGCCGGCCGCGAACGCGCGGGCCCAGCGCGGGTGCGCGTGCAGGGCGTGCAGCGCGAAGTCGATGAAGCGCGCCACGGCGACGGTCGGCCGCACCAGGTTGAGCAGCTCCACGCCCGCGGCCTCGATGGTGAGCGGCGAGCCGTCGGCGTCGACGTGCGTCACGAGGTCCTGGAGCGGGGATCCGACGGCGACCGGCAGCCGGCCGTCGCGGGCGCGCCGCACCACGTCGCGCGCCCACCGCTCCGCGCGCATCCGCCGGGCCCGCGCCGCCCAGTTCACCGGCCCGATCGACGCGGCGCGCTCGACCATGTCGGCGATGTCGCCGCCGATCCGCGGCACCTCGTCGTCGTCGACGGGGATCCCGACCCACCGGCACGCGGTGCGCATCAGCACCTCGACCAGCTCGTCGTGCAGCCGCACCTCGGGCACCCGCGACCAGCGGGCGACACCCGCCCGCCACTCGTCGTCGAAGGCGCGGCGGACCCGCTCGATCCCCTCCGGCAGCATCATCCCGAGGAACATCGCCTTGCGGACGTGGTGGCCGTGGCCGGTCATCGCCTGGACGCTGCCCTCGTCCTGCAGCAGGTGCATCACCGACACGGGCATGGCGCCGGCCCGGCCGAAGCGGTCGCCCTCGTAGAAGAGGCGGGAGGCCGCGCGACCGCGGATGCAGGTGACCGGCCGACCGGCGAGGCGCGTGCGGAACGCGTCGGCGCCCACCGCGTCGGCGCCGCGGGAGACGAAGCGGTAGCCGTCGCGGAGGAAGCGGAGCGAGCTGTCGGGACCGGGGAGGCGGGGGATCACGCGGGTCCTCGCGCGTCCGTCACAGCGCCGCGAGCAGCGCGGCGCACGCGGCCTCGCACCGGCGGCACTCCTCGGCGCAGATCCGGCAGTGCTCGTGCATGTCGCCGTGCCGGGCGCACTCGTCGGCGCACGCGCCGCAGGCGGCGAGGCACAGCTCGAGGGCGAGGCGCGTCACGTCCGCGCGCTCGGCGGTGTGCCGCGTGAGCGTGTCCGCCGTCGAGGTGCAGATCTCCGAGCAGTCGAGGTCGGTGCTGATGCAGGCGGCGAGCTCCGTGACGCCGTCCTCGGACAGGCACGCGGCGGCGCACGCGGAACACGCGGTGGCGCAGGCCGCGCAGGCGTCGATGCACGCCGCCAGGAGCTCCAGGTCGAGCTCGCCGCGATCGGCGGGCGAGCTGCGGAGCATGTCGAGCGTGGTGGTCATGGGGATCCTCCCGGATCGCGTCGTCGCACCCGCCCGTCCGCCTCGACGGCCACGCGCGGGTGCCGGGCGTCCGTGCGCCCTGCCCTCGCCACGGTAGGACGGTCGAGGTCGGGTGCCCCGGGGGTTGCGCGGGAGGGGCGGGAGGCGATACCGGTCGACGCGGATCCGCCGACGCCCCTGCGAGCCCCCTGACCGGATCGCCCGACCCCGGGACGCCCGCCGGGGCTCCGCCGTAGGCTGATGCATGGCCTCCGACACCGCACCCCGCGACCCCGCAGCGCCCCTCTACCTCGACGTCGTCGACGGCTGGTGGCGCGCCGCCAACTACCTCTCCGTCGGGCAGATCTACCTGCTGGACGATCCGCTGCTCGAGCGCCCGCTCACGCGTGACGACATCAAGCCGCGCCTCCTCGGGCACTGGGGCACGACGCCGCTGCTGAACTTCGTCTACGCGCACCTCAACCGGGTCATCGTCGAGCGCGACCTCGACATGATCTACATCGCCGGCCCCGGCCACGGCGGCCCCGGCATGGTCGCGAACGCCTACCTCGACGGCACCTACTCGGAGCTGTTCTCCGCGGCGACGCCCGACCGCGCGGGCCTGCGGCACCTCTTCCGCCAGTTCTCCTTCCCGGGCGGCGTCCCGTCGCACGCGGCGCCGGAGACGCCCGGATCCATCAACGAGGGCGGCGAGCTCGGCTACTCGCTCGTGCACGCGTACGGCGCGGCGCTCGACAACCCCGACCTCGTCGTCTCGTGCGTGATCGGCGACGGCGAGGCGGAGACCGCGACGCTCGCCTCCAGCTGGCACCTGAACAAGTTCCTCGACCCGGAGTCGGACGGCGCGGTGCTGCCGATCCTCAACCTCAACGGCTGGAAGATCGCGAACCCCACGGTGCTCGCGCGCATCCCGGAGGAGGAGCTGCTCGCGCTTTTCACGGGCTACGGCTACTCCCCGCGGATCGTCTCGGGCGGCTTCGACGGCGAGGACCACTTCGCCGTGCACGAGCGGTTCGCGCTCGCGCTCGCCGACGCGCTCGACGAGATCAGCCGGATCCAGCTCGCGGCCCGCACGGGCGGCAGCGAGGAGCGCCCGGCCTGGCCGATGCTGATCCTCCGCACCCCGAAGGGCTGGACCGGACCGAAGGAGGTCGACGGCAAGCAGGTCGAGGGCACGTGGCGCGCGCACCAGGTGCCGCTCTCCGGGGTCCGCGACGACGACGGCCACCTCCGCCAGCTCCAGGAGTGGCTCGAGAGCTACCGCCCCCAGGAGCTGTTCGACCGCGACGGCCGGCTCACGCCCGCGCTCCAGCCGAACCGGCCCGAGGGCGGCCGGCGGATGAGCGCCAACCCGCACGCCAACGGCGGCCTGCTGCGCCGCGACCTCGCGCTGCCGCCGCTCGAGGTCAACGCGATCGACCTCAGCGACGGCCGCGGCGTCATCGCCGAGCCGACCCGCGTGCTCGGCGGCTGGCTGCGCGACGTGATCGCCCGCAACCCGCTCGACTTCCGGATCTTCGGACCGGACGAGACCGCCAGCAACCGGCTCGACGACGTGTACGAGGTGACGGCCAAGGCCTGGCAGGGCGAGGTGACGCCCGCCGACGAGCACCTCGCGCACGAGGGCCGGGTCATCGAGATCCTCAACGAGAACATCACGCAGGGGCTCCTCGAGGCGTACCTGCTCACCGGGCGGCACGGGCTCTTCACGTCGTACGAGGCGTTCATCCACGTCGTCGACTCGATGTTCAACCAGTACGCGAAGTGGCTCGAGTCGAGCTCGAAGGTGGAGTGGCGGCGCCCGGTCGCGTCGTTCACGTACCTCCTCTCCTCGCACGTGTGGCGGCAGGACCACAACGGCTTCTCGCACCAGGACCCCGGCTTCCTCGACCACGTCGTGAACAAGCGGGCCGAGATCGTGCGCGTGTACCTGCCGTTCGACGCGAACTCGCTGCTCGTGACGATGGACCACTGCCTCCGCGGCACCGACCTGATCAACGTGGTCATCGCGGGCAAGCAGCCGACGGCGAGCCTGCTGTCGCTCGAGGAGGCGCGGGCGCACGGGGCGCGCGGCGTGGGCGTCTGGGAGTGGGCGGGCACCGAGGTGCCGGGGCTCGAGCCCGACGTGGTGGTCGCCTGCGCGGGCGACATCCCGACCGTGGAGGCGATGGCGGCGGTGCAGATCCTCAAGGAGGAGATCCCGCAGCTGCGCGTGCGCTTCATCAACGTGGTCGACCTGATGCGGCTGCAGGACTCCACGCAGCACCCGCACGGCCTCGACGACGGCTCGTTCGACGCGCTGTTCACGCGCGACAAGCCCGTGGTCTTCGCATTCCACGGCTACCCGTCGCTCATCCACCGCCTCACGTACAAGCGCCACAACCACGAGAACATCCACGTGCGCGGGTTCGTCGAGAAGGGCGGCACGACCACCCCGTTCGACATGCTGATGCTCAACGACCTCGACCGGTTCCGGCTGGTGATGGACGTGATCCGCCGCGTGCCGCAGCTCGAGACCACCTACGCGGCGCTGTCGCAGCGGATGGACGACGAGCGCATCGCGCACCGCGTGCACACGCGGCAGTTCGGGGAGGACATGGCCGACGTGTCGGGCGCGCAGGGGCTGCCGTTCGCGGATCCGGACCGGCAGACGGCGATCGACAACGGGGACGACAACGCGTAGCGGGATGGCCCGCGGGCGCGGCCGCCGCTAGACGGCGGTCGTGCCCGCGGCGTCGCCCTCGGCCGCGGCGGCCGGCCCGTGGTCGAACAGGCCGATCGCGTTGCCCTCGCTGTCGCGCACGTAGGCCCAGCGGTCCGTCTCGTTGAGCATCTGGACGCCGCCCATCGCGGATCCGCCGTGCGCCTCGACCTGCGCGACCGTCTCCTCGATGGAGTCGACGGTGACCACGATGGTGGGGTGCGGCACGTCCGCGCGCCGGTGGAGGTCGCCGTTGATCCCGTCGTCGGAGCCCGTGATGATCATGCCCGCGTCCTCCCCCCACGGCTCGTAGCGGAAGCCGAAGACGGCGGAGTAGAACGCGCTCGCGCGCGCCATGTCGTCGGCGGGGATCTCGAAGTGCTCGACAGCGGCCATGCGCCATGATCCTGCTGGCGGGGAAATGCCGTCAAGGGGCGGCCGCGAGCGTCGCGTCGACGCCCGCGACCACCTGGCCCCACCGTGAGACGACGATGCGCTCGGCGAGCGCCCGCCGCGTCGTGTCGCCCGACCACTCCGGGACGTACTGCCGCGGTGCGCTGTTCGGGGTGCCGAACCGCACCACGTAGAAGCCGGGCTCGAGCCCGCCGAGGTCGTACCGGCCGGCGGCGTCCGTGGAACCGGACGCCTCCAGCCGGCCGTCGCCGGTCGCCCGGTGGACGTCGACCGGAGCAAGCACCGCGGGGGCACCGCCCGGCAGGGTGAGCGTGCCCCCGATGCTCGCCGGGGTGCGCAGGACGATGTCCACGCGGGTGGTCCGATCGGCCGGGGCGGTGAAGAAGCGGGCGTCCCGCCACTCGTTGACCTGGCCGAGGTACTGGGAGACGGGGACCCCGCCGAGCGTGACCCAGGCGCGCAGCGTGTACCGCGTGGCGCGCTGCGACTCGAACCGGAAGGCGCCGTCGACGATGTCGACGCTCTCGCCGAACGGGATGTCCGCGAACTCGAGCGAGACCTCGCCCGTGCGGACGAGGTTCCGGGGATCCACGCGGTCGAGGTAGACGCGGCCGACCACGGTGGTGGTGAGCGGCTGGTCGGAGGCGCTGTCGGCCGTGGGCCGGGAGGCGTCCGCGGACGCGGGGGAGGCGGGGCCGCCCTGGACGGCGGTGATCAGGACCAGGGCGATGAGGCCGACGAGACCGCGTCGGCGGACGGATGGCATGGGGTGCTCCGATGCTCGGACCGGCGGGATGCCGGTCGGGACACCGGTCTACTCCTGCCGGACGCGCCCGTCACCACCCCCGTCGGGGGCGGTGGCAGCGCGCTCATCCGCGCCGCGGGTCCGCCCCGGCCCGGCCGCCACCCCCACCCCGCGCGTACGTTCGAGGGGAGCCGCCACCCGGGCGGCGGGAACGCGAGGACACCATGCTCGGAGAGCACCCCGTCGGCGTCGTCCTGCTCACGCAGGACATGGCCGCATCACGCCGCTTCTACGCCGAGGCGCTCGGGCTGGAGGTCGCCGAGGAGTCCGAGTCGGCGATCACCTACCGGTCCGGCGGCACCGACCTCACGGTCACGACGAGCACGATCGGCTCGAAGGACGAGCAGACGAAGGCGTCGTGGAAGGTCCGGGACCTGCGGGCCGAGCTCGATCAGCTCGCCGAGCGCGGCGTCACCCCGGAGGACTACGACACCGACGAGCTGAGGACCGTGGACGGCATCGCCGACCACGCGGGCGTCTGGTCCGCCTGGATTACCGACCCCGACGGCAACTCGCTCGGCATCGAGCAGCCGAAGTAGCGGGCGCGGGCGGGCGGTGCTCTCCGGCGCCGCCGCTCGGACCGGCACCCGCGGGGGTCTCCCGTACCGTGGGGCGCGGCCCGCCGACGGCGGCCGACCTCGCCCGTGCGTCGCACGGCGCGGCACCCGCACACCGCACACCCGCCCGGAGGCACCGCATGGCCGCATCCACCCGCATCCTCCCGCCCCGCATCAGCGACCCGCGGCTCGACGACCTGGCCGACGGCGACCCGTCCGACCTCGACGCGCACGCGTCCTTCGAGCGGCTGCGCTTCGCCGACGCCGACCTGAGCGACGCCGACCTCGTCGACATCGGGTTCGAGGAGTGCGCGCTCGAGCGCATACGCCTGCACGAGGCCGACCTCACCGCCGCGAGCCTCGTCGACGTGCTGGCCTCCCGTCTCGACGCGCCCGTGCTGAAGGCGCCGCGGATCCGGATGCGCGACGTGCGCCTCGAGGGCTCGCGCGTCGGATCCGCCGAGCTCTACGACGCGTCCCTCTCCTCCGTGCACATCGTCGACTGCCGGCTCGGCTTCGTGAACCTGCGCGGCTCGAAGATCACCGACCTGCTCATCACCGACTGCGCCATCGAGGAGCTCGACCTCCGCGGCACCGCCGGCATGCGCGTCGCCTTCGAGCGCACCACCATCGGCACGCTCGACCTCGCGGACTCGTCGCTCACGCACCTCGACCTCCGCGGCGCCGAGATCCACGACCTCGACACCCCCGACGGCCTCCGCGGCGCCGTGCTCGACTCGAACCAGCTCATGGCGCTCGGCCCGGTCTTCGCGCGGCACTTCCGCGTGCGCGTGGAGGACTGAGGCGCTCAGCCCGCCGGCGGGATCCGCAGCTTGAAGCCCACGTGCGACGGCGCGTAGCCGAGGCGCTCGTAGAAGCGGTGGGCGTCGACGCGGGCCGCGTCGGAGGTGAGCTGCACGAGCGCCGCGCCGAGGGCGGGCGCGGCGGCGTCCGCGACCCAGCGCATCATGGCGCCGCCGATGCCCGCGGAGCGCAGGTCGCTGCGGACCCGCACGGCCTCGACCTGGAGGCGGGAGCTGCCGCGGCGGGCCATCCCGGGGATGAGCGTCAGCTGCAGCGTGCCGACGAGGGCCCCGTCGTCCGCGACCGCGACGAGCAGCTCGTTGCCGGCATCGGCGACGATGCGGTCGAGCGCGTCCCGGTAGCGGTCCGCGTCGTCGGGATCCGCGCGGTCGCCCCGCGAGGCGCTCACCGCGTCGTCGGCGAGCAGCGCCATGATGGGCCGGAGGTCGGCGGGCGTCGCGCGGCGGAGGACCACGCCGGGGACGCGCGCCGGGAGCGGGACGGGGAGGACGAGGGACGCGAGCACGCCCCCATCCTCCCCGCCGCGGGGCGGCCGACCTAGGCCGACGCCCTTCCGTACGCCCGCGCCACGTGCGCGAGCAGCCGCTCGGTGAGCATCCGGCGGAGGTCCATCGACGACCAGCCGTGATCCGCGCCCTCCACGGCGGTGAACGTCGCGCCCGGCATGAGCTCGCCGTACCGCGCGCCGTAGGCGACGGGCACGACCTCGTCCGCCGTGCCGTGCAGCACGTCGACCGGGCCGGGATACCCGGAGACCGGCCCGTAGACGTCGACGCCCGCCAGCACCTCGTCCGGGAAGGACAGGCCGAGGCCCATCCCCTGGATGTCGACGACGCCGCGCTCCCGGGCGGCCGCCAGCGGCTCGCCCATCACGCGGCCGTGCACCGCGACGTCGTCGACGACCACGCCGGCCGGCGACCACAGGGTGAGGCTCGCCACGAGCTCCGGCGCACGCGCCGCGGCCAGCGCCGACTCGACGCCGCCGAGGCTGTGGGCGACGACGTGCACGGGGCCGTCCGCGTCCTCGGCGAGGACGCGGATCATCGCGGACACCTGGTCGACCTCGTCGAGGAGGCGCACGTCGGCGAAGTCGCCGTCGCTCACGCCGTGCCCGAGCCGGTCGTAGGCCCGGGCCGCCGTGCCGGACGCGGCCAGCGCCCGGGCGACGGGGACCCAGAGGCCGTGGCCGCCGGTGCCCGTGTCGCCGAAGCCGTGCACGAGGAGCGCCGCGGGGGATCCGCGTCGCACCGTCCCGTGCTCCCAGCCGCGGATCGTGCGCCCGCCGTGGTCGAGGGCGAGCGGGGCGACGCGCGGCGTCGGGGCCGCGCCCATCAGTTCCGGCGGTCGGCGAACCCGGCCGGGAGGTCGGCGGGGGCGGTGTCGACGACCGTCTCGTCATCGGCGCCCACGAACTCGTCGAGCGTGATGTGCGCGAACTCCGGCACCACGTAGATCGGGTAGGTGGGGCCCTCGTCGCGGTGCGCGCGCATCTCGTCGAGGTGATCGTTCTGGAAGAGCACGGTCTTCGAACCGTCCTCCTCCACCCAGCGCGGGAAGAAGATCGTGCCGTGCAGCACGCGGGCGGCGGGCACGATGTTGACGACGACGCTCGTGCCGGTCGGCTCGTTCCACGAGACCTTGAAGACGCCCGCGGCGAGGGCGACGAGGTCGACCGTCTGGTCCTTGACCCAGCGGCCGCCCACCATGCCCGTGTGGATGCGGTAGTCGATGGTCGTGGCGTTCTTCACGTACATCTCGTACTGCCAGCCGTTGGCGTACGTGTAGATGAGGCGGTGGCCGACGAGGGGGCTGAGGTCCTGAGCGGGCACGGGGTGCTCGACGCTCGTGGTGATGGTGTCCATGCCGACGATCCTGTCACCGGAATGCGTTTGTCACAAGCGCATCTGCCTGGGTATCCTCGGTGCATGCCCTCCGACCCGACCGACGCCGACCTGCGGGCCGTCGCCCGTCGCCTCGGCTCGGAGCTCGGGCCCTTCCGGCGCCGGCTGATGAACGCGAGCCGCAGCGCCGCCGACCTCCCCGACATCCCGGACGCGCAGGTCGAGGTGCTCCGCCGGCTGGAGGCGATCGGCTGGGCCACGCCCACCGCGCTCGGCCGGTCGCTCGGACTCGCGCGCTCCACCGTCAGCAACCTCATCCTCGCCATGGAGCGCGACGGGCTCGTCGACCGGCGCCTCACGAAGGGCGACGGGCGCAGCACCGAGGTGGGGCTCACGGATCACGCGCGCGAGCTGCTGCGCACCTTCGACCACTCGGCCGAGGCCGTGCTCGTCGCGGCGCTGCGCAGCCTCAGCGCGGGGGAGCGGCGCGACGTCGCCCGCGCCCTGCCCGCCCTCGAGGCGCTGCACGCGGCGATCGGCGGGTCGGGCGCGCGTCCCGATGCCCCGGCGTCCCCGGAGGGGGCCCCGGACGCGACGACGCGCCGCCGGTCGGGGAGCGCATCCCCGTCCGACGGCGCGTCGTGACGTCCTGAGCCGGTCCGCTCAGCCCGCGTGGGCGGGCGTGCGGTCCCCGGTCCCGTGCTCCGCGTCAGCCGCGTCCGCGACCTGCACGTCCCCGCCCGCGTTGAGCCGCGCGAGGTAGCCGGCGAACGCGTCGAGGTCGGCGCGGCTCCAGTCGCCGAGGCGGCGGATCAGGCGGCTGCCGCCCTGCGCGTCGTCGGCCTCGATGCCCGCGCGGCCCGCCGGGGTGAGCGCGAGCACGCGCACCCGGCCGTCCTGCGCGTCGGCGCCGACCTCCACCAGCCCCAGGTCCTGGAGCTGGCGGAGCTGCCGGCTGACGACGCTGCGGTCGACGCCGAGCTGGTCGGCGACGGCGCTCGCGTGGGCGGCGCCGCAGCGGCGGATCACGCGGAGCATCTTGTAGCCGATGGGCGGCAGGTCCGGGTGGATCGCCGCGGCGGCCTCCCGGGTCGTCGTCCGGATCCGCTGGGCGAGGGCCGTCATCTGCTCCTCGACCTCGGCGATGCCCGCCGCGATCCCGTCGGGGACGTCGCCCGCGGCGACGCTCCCCGTGCCGGACAGGTCCTCGTCGTTCATCAGCGCGCGTCGACCTCGGCGTCCTCGGCCTCGGGCAGGCGGATGGACCCGGTCGGGTTCGCCTCCCCGGCGGGGGTGAGCGCGACGGCTCCGGCGGACGCGCCGATGAGCGCGTCCTCGGCGTCCTCGCGGCGCGCGGTGCGCGGGTCGGCGGCCGTGTCGCTCTTCAGCTGCACGGCGTTCTTGCTGCCGAGCTGCGCGTTGGGCAGGAAGACCACGGCGATGAGCGAGACGATCGCGAGCGGCACGCTGTAGAGGAACACGTCGCCGATACCCACGCCGTAGGCGCTCTCGACCACCGTGCGCACCGCGGGGGTGAGCTGCGAGACCTGGGGGATGACGCCGGAGCCGAGGGACTGCGCGGCGGCGGCCTGGTCGGCGGGGGCGAGCCCGCGGATCCCGGCGCTGATCTCCGACGCGATGATCGTGCCGAGGATGGAGCCGAGCACCGAGACGCCGACGGTGCCGCCGAGGCTGCGGAAGAACGTGACCGCGCTGGTGGCGACGCCGAGGTTCTTGACCTCGATGGCGTTCTGCACGACGAGGACGAGGTTCTGCATCAGCATGCCGAGGCCCGCGCCGAGCACGAACATGTAGATGCCGACGAGCACGAAATCGGTGTCGTAGCGGAGCGTGGAGAGCAGGCCCGTGCCGGCGATGATGAGGACGGCGCCCGTGATCATGATCGCCTTCCACTTGCCGCGGCGGCTGATCAGGCTGCCGAACACGGTCGAGGAGATGAGCAGGCCCGCCATGAGCGGGATCGTCAGCAGGCCCGACTGGGTCGGCGTGGCGCCGCGCGACAGCTGCATGTACTGCGCGAGGAAGACCGACGTGCCGAACAGCGAGATGCCGACCGCGAGGCTCGCGAGGACCGAGAGCGTGAAGGTGCGGTTGCGGAACATGGTGAGCGGGATGATCGGCTCGGCGACCTTGAGCTCGGTGACGACCGCGGCGATCAGCAGCACGACCGCGCCGGCGGCCATGAGGTACGACGTGCCCGACGCCCACTCGAACTGCTTGCCGGCCTGCGAGACCCAGATGAGCAGGAGCGAGACGCCGCTCGCGATGAAGACCGCGCCGAGGTAGTCGACGTGCACCTTGCGCTTCGGGTGCGCGGGCAGGTGGAGGGTGACCTGCAGCAGGATGATGGCGATGATGGCGATCGGCAGCGCGATGAAGAAGTTCCAGCGCCAGCCGAACGCGTCCGTCACGACGCCGCCGAGGAGCGGACCGCCGACGGTGCCGACGGCCATGACGGCGCCGAAGAGGCCGGCGTAGCGGCCGCGGTCACGCGGGCTGATGATGTCGGCCATGATGATCTGGCTGAGCGCCGCGAGCCCGCCGGCGCCGAGGCCCTGGAGCACGCGGAAGGCGATGAGCGTCTCGGTGTTCTGCGAGAAGCCGGCGAGGGCGGATCCCAGCACGAAGATCGCGAGCGCGAGCTGGATGAGCAGCTTGCGGTTGAAGAGGTCGGCGAACTTGCCCCAGAGCGGCGTGCTCACGGTGGTGGCGAGGAGCGTCGCGGTGACGACCCAGGTGTAGCCGGACTGGTCGCCCTTCAGGTCGCTGATGATGATGGGCAGCGAGGTCGAGACGACGGTGCCGGCGAGGATCGAGACGAACATGCCGAGGAGGAGGCCCGACAGGGACTCGAGGACCTGGCGCTTCGACATGGATCCGTCCGACGAGACGGTGCGGCGGGGGGCCTTCGCGGGTGACGCGGTGGCCGGGTGGTGCTGGGACATGATCCTCCGGGTAGTTGACTGCAAGCAACCATATGACTGTGGTGGACAGTTGTCAACCATCTCGGGCGGCAGCGGAGACGGCTCATGCCGCGAGGCCGTGGATCCGCCGACCGCGGGACCCGTCGCGGAGCCCCGGGAGTAGACCGGAGGGGTGCGCCGGTCGACCGACCGGCCTCGATGCGAGGAGGAATCCCATGGTCGATTCGGTGGCGACGGTCTGGCTGCCCGTGCAGGACATGACGCGCGCGGTGGCGTTCTACCGCGACACGCTCGGGCTCACGGTGAAGAGCGAGGACGCGGACTGGAGCGAGATCGACGCGGACGGCCTGATGATCGGCCTCAACGCGCGCGAGGAGACGAGCGGCTCGAAGGGCGGCGGCGCGGTCATCTCGTTCACGCCCGAGGGCTCCATCGAGGACGAGCTCGAGCGGCTCCGCGGTCGCGGCGCCGAGATCACGGGCGAGGTCAGCGACCACGAGTGGGGCCGCATCCTCCCGTTCCAGGACAGCGAGGGCAACGACCTCCAGCTGTACACGCCGCCCGTCGGCGGCTAGTCGCGCGGAGCGCTCACGGCAGGGGCTCGAGGTCGACGTGCACGTCGTCGCCGACCGCGAGCCCCTGCGCGTCGCGCACCGCGCGCTTCACGGGGAGGATCCACGTTCCGTCGCCCTGCGGGAACACGGACGTGCGCCAGGTCGTGGTGCCGACGCGCACGCGCACCGGGACGGATCCGAAGCCGCGGCGACCGGCCTGGCCCAGCTCCCGCAGCATCGGGGTGAGGTCGACGGGCAGGGACACGAAGGTTCAGAGCTCGCGCCGGGCCTCCCACGCCCAGAGCGGCGCGGTGAAGTCGAGGGGGAGGTCGTCGGTCACCTGACGACCCTATGGGCGCTGCGCCCAGCCGGCGCGGTCGGCGACGAGCGCCGCGACCTCCGCCGGCGTGCGCGAGGTGGTGTCGATCGCGAGGCCGCCCAGCTCCGCGCCGTCGAGGATCGCGTCGAGCTCGGGCGCGCGGGCCAGGTGCCAGTCGCGGCCGTCGGGGTCGCCGGCGTGGCGTGCGCGGAGGCGCGAGCGGACCGCGTCCGGATCCGCCGTGAGCCGCATCACCAGGGGGTCGCGCGACCCCAGCACCTCGGCGTACCGCGGCAGGTCGGCGGCGCGCTCGACGACGGTCGCCACGATGACGACCGCGGCCCCGGCCGCCCGGTAGTTGCGCGCGAGGTCGCGGAGGTTGCGCAGCTCGACCTCCTGCTGGAACGGATCGTCGGCGGGCGCGGGGTGGAGGAGGCGCACCGCGTCCGCGTCGACGCGGGCGTGCGGCACGTCGCGCTCGGCGAGGAGCGCGCCGAGCGCGTGCATCGTCGCGGTCTTGCCGGCGCCGACCGTGCCGGTGAGGATCACGCCGTCGACGCCGCCCGCGGCGCCGCCCGCGGTGTCGCTCACGGGCGGGGCTCGTCGCGCACGTCGGTGTCGGCCGCGAGCGGGTCGAAGGCGGGGGCGTCGGGGCCGCGGCGGCGGCGCTCGCGGAGGCCGCGGACGGTCTTCGCCGCCAGGAAGAGGAAGTAGGCGCCGGCCGCCGCGAGCCCGAGCACCTGGATCCACGCGGGCACCCAGCCGAGGCGACGGCCGCCGGTGCCGGCCGTCAGGTCGTCGGTCGTGACGAGCATGCCGACGGCCACCGCGATGAGCACGGCGCCCAGCACCGCGGCGGCGACGGCGCGCCCCGTGGTCGGCACCTGCGGCTCCCGCTCGGCGCGCTCCCGCGCCTTCCGGCGGACGACCTCGCGCAGGACGAAGGCGGCCACGACGACGACGACCGCGATGGCGGCGAGGGGGAGGTCCATGCCCTCCACGCTAGGGATCCCCGGCCCGGGCGGCCGGAGCGCCGTGCCCCCACTCGGAGGCACGGCCGGGCCCGACGCGGCCCTGACCGGCCATTCCGCGCGGATCAGCAGCTGAGCGTGAGCAGGCCGCCCTCGACCGCGGCCGTCGTCTCGGTGACGACCTCGAAGGCCGCCGCGCCCGCGTGGACGGTCACGATCGACATGCCCGCCCACACCCGGTGCGGCTCCGAGGTGGTGGAGGTGATCGCGTGGCGGAGGACCCGCAGCCGGTCGAGCGAGAGCGTCGCCAGGCGTCGCGGGATCACCTGGTCGCGGCGCGTGACGACCAGCACCTCGCGCGGCGTGCACGCGGCGATGGCGCCGGCGAGGCTCATCGGGCGCAGGCTGCGGAGGGCGCCCCCCAGGCCGGCCGCGGTGCGGTGCAGCGGGATGCGCGGATGCGACGACAGGAACCGGAGGTCCGGATCCCGTGCCGCCAGCCGCCAGTACTCGGAGCCGACGCCGGCCTCGTCCGCGCCGACCTCCACGCGCGGCGAGTAGGGCGATCCGCGGGGCGGGACGGGCGGCGCCTGGGCGGCGGTCGCGCTCGCGAGCTCCACGAGGAGCGCGGTGAGGTCGGCCACGACGTCGGCGGACGCGCCGTTGTAGGGCACGGCGACCGCGGTGCCGTCGGCCGCGTGCAGGGTGAGCAGCCCGTCGAGGAGGTCCACCCGGTCGCGCACGCCGACCAGCGCGGCGAACGGGATGCGCTGCGACGTGGATCCGCTCCCCACCCGCGTCAGCACCTCGAGGTCGCGCTCGCCCACCACGAGGAGCCGGTCGTAGAGGTCCATCGTCGGGTCGGTGTCGCGCCGGGCGACGTCCCGCGGCACCTTGAGCGCCAGCCGTGCGGCCGCGGGGTCCACGCCGTGGGAGCGGAAGGCGCGCGGCACCTCGTCGGGCGTGCGGACGGGGAGGATCCACGGGCCGAAGGCGTCGTGCTCGGCGGTCCTGGCGGGCGGGGTCACGGCTCGACCGTATCCCGGCGCCGGCCCGGGGTGGCGCTCGCGGGCGCACCCCGTCCGGGGCGTCGGATCCGTGCTACGGGCGCGGAGCGCGGCGGCCGTCCGCCGCCGCCCGGCACCGGTCAGCCCTCGATGAGGTCGCGCTCGGGCGGCACGGAGGTCCACAGCCCCACGACCCGCCGGGCGAGCGCCCGCTCGAGGCCGCCGAGCGCCTTGACGACGAAGATCGTCGTGCGGGCGGGGGAGCCGGCCTTCGAGAAGCCGCGGTCGACGGCGCGCACCCACGTCTCCGCGGCGATCTTCGCGGTCGAGTAGTTGGCGCCGCCCGGGTAGGGACGCTGCACGGCGGTCGACGAGACGATCGCGAGACGGCCGGCCTCGGACGCCTGCAGGTCGGCGTCGAACGCGCGCGTGGTGTTGCGGAGCGTGGTGACGAGCCGCTCGTGCAGGAAGTCCCAGTCGTCGTCGGTCTGGCCCTCGAGGCCGTTGCCGCCGCGCCATCCGCCGACCAGGTGGATCAGCCCGTCGACGCCGCCGAGGTCCGCGCGGATCCGGCCGGCCAGCTCCACGACGGCCGCGTGGTCGGCGAGGTCGCACACCTCGCGGCGGGAGGCGTCGACGCCCTCGAGCCGTCCGGCGTCCGTGCCGACCGCGACGACGCGCGCGCCGGCCGCCGTCAGCTCGGCGCAGACCGCCCGGCCCGCGGCGCTCGACGCCCCGGCGACCACGACCACGCGGCCGTCGACGCTCACGCGGCCTGCCCCGTGATCCCGGCGGTCGACCCGATGACGTCGCGCATCTTCCTCTCCAGCGCCTCGAAGAACATGCTGAGCGGGAACTCGTCGTCGAGCACGAGGTCCGTGAGGCCCTTCGGCGGCCCGTCGAGCGGCAGCGCGTCCGGCCCCTTCGCCCAGGTGGACGCGGGATGCGGCGTCACCGTCTCGGTGACCATCGCGTACGCGGCCAGCCAGTGCGCGGTCTTCGGCCGGTCGATGGAGCGCCAGTAGAGGTCGTTGACCCGGTCGGCGAGCGCCACGACCACGTCGGCGACGTCGTCCCAGTCGATCGTGAGCCGCGTGTCGGTCCAGTGCAGCACGTGGTGCTGGTGCAGCCACGCGAACAGCAGCTGGCCGCCGAGGCCGTCGTAGTTGCGGACGCGGGATCCGGTGATGGCGAAGCGGAAGATGCGGTCGAAGATCACCGCGTGCTGCACGAGCCCGGCGCGCTCGAGGAGGGCGTCGTCGGCGGCGGTGCGCTCGGCGGGATCCACGGCGGCGAGCCGGCGCTGGATGCCGACGGCCTCGCGGAAGGCCGTGAGGTCGCAGCGCAGCTCCTCGATCGAGTAGAGGAAGAAGGGCATCCGCTGCTTGATCATGAACGGGTCGAACGGCAGGTCGCCGCGCATGTGGGTGCGATCGTGGATGAGGTCCCACATGACGAAGGTCTCCTCCGCGAGCCGCTGGTCGTCCAGCAGGCGGCGCGCGTCCTCCGGCAGCTCCAGCTTCGTGACCTCGGCGGCGTGGCGCACCACGCGGCGGAAGCGGGCCGCCTCGCGGTCGGCGAAGATCGCGCCCCAGGTGAAGGTCGGGATCTCGCGCATGGCCACGGTCTCGGGGAACAGCACCGCGGAGTTGGTGTCGTAGCCGGGCGTGAAGTCGACGAAGCGGATGGGGACGAACAGCGCGTTGCCGTAGTCGCCCGCCTCCAGCTCCGCCACGAACTCGGGCCAGACGACCTCGATCAGCACGGCCTCGACGAGGCGGCTGGCGCTGCCGTTCTGCGTGGTCATGGGGAACACGACGAGGTGCCGGATCCCGTCGACGCGGTCGCGCTGCGGCTGGAAGGCGCTCAGCGAGTCGAGGAAGTCGGGGACGCCGAGGCCGGCGTCGACCCAGCGCGCGAAGTCCACGTCGAGGGCCGCGAGGTAGGCGGCGTCGTGCGGGAAGAGCGGGGCGAGCGCGCGCACCGAGTCGCGGATCACGCCGACGAGGCGCGCGGCCTCGGCGTGGTGCGCGGCTTCCGGGACCGAGCCGTCCTTCACCTGCATCGGCTGGAGCGCGACGGCGGCGTCCTTGAGGGCGAGCCAGGCGGGGGAGGAGGCGACGCGCGCGACGTCCTCGACGACCTCGGGCTCGCCGATGACGGCTGCGGGGGCTGCGGCGCTGGACATGGATCGACCTCCGATCGTGCGGGTGGCGTGCGGTGCCTCCACCGTATCCGCGGGTCCGGCGCGGGATCGTGTCCGAGGAGCGGGATCCGCGCGTGCATCGGAGCGCTCGCGCAGCATCCGTGCGCGGGGGCCGCGCGGATCAGTCGCCGTCGTCCCAGACGACCGGCGTCGTCGCCCCCGCCTCGTGGTCGCGGCGGAGGATCCCGTAGCCGACCGAGGCGCGCGGCTCGCCGCCCGCGACGGGCCAGCCGTCGCGGTAGTGCGCCTCCTTCACGAAGCCCGCGCGCACGAGCGTCCGGCGCATCGCCCGGTTGTCCTCGCGGGTCTGCCCCTCGAAGCGCGTGACGTGCGGGTAGGTGCGGAACACGTGGTCGGTCAGCGCGCGGAGCACGTGCGCGCCGAGGCCCCGGCCGCGCGCCGACTCGGCGAGGCGGAGGTCGAACATGGCCCCCGGATCCTCGAGGTCGTCGAGCACCGCGAGGCCCACGCGCCCGGATCCCGCGACCTCGACCCACAGCGCGGCGTGCTCGGGCGCGTCGAAGTCGCCGTCGGCGATGCGCGCGTCGACGGCCTCGGCGGTCGGCCGGGGCCTCACGTGGAACGGGAACGCGTTCGAGGTGAGGAACGCGCGGAGGTCGTCCGCCTCGGCGCGCGGGTCGACGGGCACCAGCGCGACGCGCGGGTCCGGGCTCACCACGGCGGGCCGCACAGGTCGAGCTCGCCGTCCTCGGGCGCGGGCAGGCGCCCGGGGCGGATCCGGGTGGGCTCGTAGTCGAGGAGCACGCGCTCGCCGGCCTGCCGCATCCACGTCGTGCCGGCGAACGGCACGAAGCCCACCTGCGCGTAGTAGCCGGACATGCGCGGCGCGCAGATGAGCTGCGTGAGGTCGGGGTCGTGCTCGTCGACGGCCTCGAGCGCCCGGTCGAGCGCGGCGCGGCCGTAGCCCCGGCCGCGCACGGACGGGTGGCTCGCGACGCCGCCGATGCCGGCCAGCCGCACGGGGCGCCCGTCGAGCAGGCCGTCGCGGTGCACGACGACGACCATCGCCGCGACGCCGCCGTCGGGATCCCGCGCGATCACGGTCTCGTCGGCGGCGGCCCAGACCATGCGGCTCGCGGGGTCGTCCGGCGGCAGCGCGAAGGCCAGGTCGGCGAGGGCGCCGGTGGCGGCGCGGTCCGCGGGGGAGAGGGCGGAGGCGACGTGCAGCTCGGTGATCACGGGGGTCCTCGGGGTTCGGCGGGCCGCGTCGCCCGTCCGCCCCATTCTCCACAGGCACGGGTGAACAGCCGATGAACCCGACGGTCCCCCGTAGAGGGGACCCGAGGGCAGGGCGCATGCTCATCGCCGTGGATCCCTTCATACTGCTCGTGCTCGTCGTCATCACGGCGCTCGCCTTCGACTTCACCAACGGCTTCCATGACACGGCGAACGCGATGGCCACCTCCATCGCCACCGGCGCGTTGAAGCCCAAGGCCGCCGTCACGCTCTCCGCCGTGCTCAACCTGGTGGGCGCGTTCCTCAGCATCGAGGTCGCGCTCACGGTCACGAACGCCGTGGTGAAGATCCAGGACAAGACGGGCGCGCCCGACCCGGCACTGCTGGAGGGCGGCGGATCCGCGCTGCTGCTCATCGTGCTGGCCGGCCTCATCGGCGGCATCGTCTGGAACCTCCTCACCTGGCTGCTCGGCCTCCCGTCGAGCTCGTCGCACGCGCTGTTCGGCGGCCTCATCGGCTCGACGCTCGCGGGCCTCGGGCTGAACGGGGTGAACTGGGCGGGCGACGGCTCGAAGCTCGACGGCGTCGTCGGCAAGGTGATCCTGCCGGCGCTCATGTCGCCGATCCTCGCGGGGGCGGTGGCCGCCATCGGCACCTGGCTGGTGTTCCGCGTCGTCGGGAACCTCGCCGGGCGCGGCCTCGACCGCACCTTCCGCATCGGCCAGATCGGCAGCGCCTCGCTCGTCTCGCTCGCCCACGGCACGAACGACGCGCAGAAGACGATGGGCGTCATCACGCTCGCGCTCATCGCGGCGGGCGGCTGGACCGACACCGGGTCGGTGCCGTTCTGGGTGAAGATCAGCTGCGCGCTCGCCATCTCGCTCGGCACCTACATCGGCGGGTGGCGGATCATCCGCACGGTCGGCAAGGGCCTCGTCGAGATCGACACGCCCCAGGGCATGGCGGCCGAGAGCTCGTCGGCCGCGGTCATCCTCGCCTCCAGCCACCTCGGCTTCGCGCTCTCCACCACCCACGTCGCCACCGGCTCCATCCTCGGCTCCGGCCTCGGCCGCCCGGGTGCGCAGGTGCGCTGGAAGGTGGCGCTGCGGATGGTCGTGGCGTGGGTCATCACGCTCCCGGCCGCCGCGCTCGTCGGCGCGGTCATGTGGTGGCTCGGCCACCTCATCGGCGGTGCCGGAGGCGGCATCGCCATGACGCTGGTGCTCGTGGCCGTCGCGGTCACCGTCTACGTCCGCTCGCGCAAGGACGACGTCGGCGCGCACAACGTGAACGACGAGTGGTCCGACGAGAAGGCCGCCCGCCCCGCCCCCCAGTCCGCCGACGCCTGAAGGATCCCGCCATGCTCCCCCTCTTCCTCTCCGCGGTCGGCCAGGTCGCCCTCGTCGCCCTCGTCCTCGGCGCGGGCCTGCCCGCCCTCTTCGCGCTGGGAGTGCGGTCCTTCGGGCTCGCCAGCCCCGAGACCAGCGGCCGCGTCGCCGGATCCGACTCCGCGCGCCGGCTGCCGCCGCCCGTGCTGCAGGCGCTCGGCGCCCTCTGCTTCGCGGTGGTCGTGCTCGCGGTCGTGGCCGGGCTCACGCTCATCATCGCGACGGGCCTCGGCCAGACCGTGAGCTTCGAGCACGTCATCCCGACCTTCACGTCGAAGGCCTGACCGTGGCCGACAGCGGATCCGCCGACGCCGTCGAGGCGCACCCCGCCGCCGAGCGCGGCATCGTCCAGCGGGTCGTGGGCTGGCTGCGCGCCGGCTACCCGTCCGGCGTGCCGGACCAGGACTACGTGCCGCTGCTCGGGATCCTCCGCCGCAGCCTCACGCCGGAGGAGCTCGAGCAGGTCGTCGACCAGCTCGTGGAGGACGCGACCGCGGCCGACGCGGCGGGCGAGGAGATCGGCGGGCGCCAGCTGCGCGATCGCGTCGAGGAGCTGCTGCTCGGGCCGGCCCTGCCGGAGGACCTCGTGCGCGTCTCCGCCCGGCTCGCCGCCGCGGGCTGGCCCCTCGGATCCCCCGACGACCTGCACGAGCCCGACCCGGCCGACGCGCGCGCCGCCGAGCGCACGGGCCTCGTCGCGCGCGTCGTCGCGTGGCTGCGCGCCGGCTACCCCGCCGGCCTCCCGGAGCGCGACTTCGTGCCGCTCGTCGCGCTGCTCCGCCGACGGCTGAGCGACGACGAGGTCCGGGAGGTCGCCGCCCGCCTCGCGGCCGAGGGCGGCCTGCCCGCCCGGCGGATCGACGTGGCCGACGCCATCGCGGGCCTCACCTCCGAGATGCCGTCCGACGAGGACGTCGAGCGCGTGCGCGCCTATCTCGCGACGCACGGCTGGCCCGACGGGTTCGGGATCTGACGCCGCCGGGCCCGTGACGCCGTGGCTAATGGTGCTAGCTTGTAGCTAACGCGGTAAGCCACCGCGACCATCCGCACCTGGAGGCGAACATGTCCGAGTCCCTGACCATCGACGGCGGCACCCTCGCCTACGAGCTGAGCGGCAGCACCGGCCCGCTCCTCGTGCTCGCCCACGGCATGGGCGACAGCCGGGAGGCGTACCGCTTCCTCACGCCCCTCCTGGTGGAGGCGGGCTACCGGGTCGCCGCCGTGGACCTGCGCGGCCACGGCGAGTCGAGCGTCGGATGGGCCGGCCACACCCGCACCGACATCGCGGGCGACCTGATCCGGCTCATCGAGCACCTGGGCGGCCCCGCGGTCCTGGTCGGCCACTCCATCGCCGGCGGCGCCGTGACCATCGCCGCGGCGACGGCCCCGCACCTCGTCACCGCCCTGGTCGAGCTGGCGCCGTTCACCCGGAGGCAGTCGCTCTCGCTCTCCGACCTCCGCGACCCCGCCTTCCGCCGGGGCATGCGCCACCTCCTGGGCACGACCCTGCTGCGCAGCTCGCGGGAGTGGCTGCGGTACCTCGACGTCGCCTACCCCGGCATCCGGCCCGCCGACCACGCCGCCCGCCTGGAGCGAATCCGCGCGATGCTGGCCGAGCCCGGCCGGATGGCGGCCCTCCGGGCCATGGGCTCGGGCACCCCGGCGGACGCCGGCGCGCAGCTGGGGAACGTGCGCTGCCCGGTCCTCGTGGTGCAGGGCGGCGCCGACTGCGACTGGGTCGATCCGCGCGCCGAGGGGGAGGCGATCGTCGCCGCCCTGCCCGCCGGACTCGGTCGTCTGGAGGTCATCGAGGGCGCCGGGCACTACCCGCACACCCAGTACCCTGCCGAGGTGGCGACCGCGATGACGACCTTCCTGGCGAGCGCGCGTGCCTAGGGCCGGCCTCGACACGGCCTCCGTCGTCGCCGCCGGCGCGGACCTCGCCGACGAGATCGGCTTCGCCGAGCTGACCATGGGCCGGCTGGCCGAGCGAGTCGGCGTCCGCACCCCCTCCCTCTACAAGCACGTCGCCGGCCAGGACGACCTGACCCGGCGCATCGCCGCCCGCGCCCTCGACGAGGTGGCGGACGCGATCGGCGCCGCCATCCAGGGGCGCGCGGGCCGCGACGCCCTGCGGGCCGCCGCCCACGCGCTCCGCGGCTTCATCCTCGCCCACCCGGGCCGGTATGCCGCCACCGTCGGCATCGAGGTCACGGGCCCCGAGGATCCGATCGCCGTCGCGTCGGCGCGCGGGCTCGAGCCCTTCGTCGCGGTGCTCCGCGGATACGACCTCCCGGAGGCCGACGCCACCCACGCGCTGCGCGCGCTCCGCAGCATCTTCCACGGCTTCGCGACCATCGAGGCCGACGGCGGCTTCCAGTGGGGCACGGCCACCGACGCGAGCTTCGACTGGCTCATCGACCTCGTCGACCTCGGCCTGCGCGCGAAGCCGGGGGAGTAGCGCCGCTCTCGCCTCCCCGTAGCTTGCACTCCGTGGGGGGAAGTGCAAACATGCACTCCATGACTGATGGTGCAACAGGGCTGCGCGAGCGTCGCCGGGCGGAGACCTCGGCCACGCTCACGACCCTCGCGCGCCGCCTCACCGCCGAGCGCGGCCTCGCGGGCTTCACGGTCGAGGAGCTCTGCGAGCAGGCCGGCGTCGCGCGCCGCACCTTCTTCAACTACTTCGCCTCCAAGGAGGACGCCGTGTTCGGACGTCCCGCGCGCCTCGACACCGCCGACCTCGAGGAGGCGTTCGTCGCCGGCGGCGACCCGTCCCGCGACGGCACCTCGCCGGACCTCCTCGCCGACCTCGCCGAGCTGTGCCTCGGGCGGTGGTCGCGCCTCGACACCGACGGCACCTCGATGAAGGACATGCACGCCGCCTTCCGCCGCGAGCCCGGCCTCCTCGTGCGCGCGCTCGACGCGTCCGTCGAGGACGAGGCGAGCGACGTGCGGCTCGTCGAGCGCCGCGAGGGCCTGCCGGAGGGCGACCTCCGCGCGTCCGTCGTGGTGCAGACCATGGCCGCGCTCGGTCGCGCGAGCGCCCGCGACTTCCTCGCCCCCGGCAACGCCGACCCCATCGACCTCCTCCTCCGACGCCGCCTCGACGCCCTGCGCGAGATCGCGCACCCCGCCCCCGCCACCCGCCGCCCCACCGAACGGACCCCATGACCGCCACCGCCCCGGCGCCCCTCCTGCTCACGCAGCGGCGCATCTGGATCATCTTCTCGGCGCTCATCGCCGGCATGCTCCTGTCGAGCCTCGACCAGACCATCGTCTCCACCGCGATGCCGACCATCGTCGGCGAGCTCGGCGGCGTCGACCACCAGGTCTGGATCACCACGGCCTACCTGCTCGCCACCACGATCGTCATGCCCATCTACGGCAAGTTCGGCGACGTGCTCGGGCGGCGGAACCTGTTCCTCGCGGCCATCGCGATCTTCACGCTCGCCTCGGTCGGCTGCGCGTTCGCGGGCGACTTCTGGTCGTTCGTGGTGTTCCGCGCGGCGCAGGGCCTCGGCGGCGGCGGGCTCATGATCCTGTCGCAGTCGATCATCGCCGACATCGTGCCGGCCGACCAGCGCGGCAAGTACCTCGGCCCGCTCGGCGGCGTCTTCGGCCTCTCGGCCGTCGGCGGCCCGCTCCTCGGCGGCTTCTTCGTCGACCACCTCACCTGGCAGTGGGCGTTCTACATCAACATCCCCGTGGGGATCGCGGCGTTCGCCATCGCCTTCGTCACGCTGACCCTGCCGAGCAAGAAGGCGACGAAGCGGATCGACGTGGCGGGCGTGGTGCTCCTCTCCATCGCGACGACGTGCCTCATCTTCTTCACGGACTTCGGCGGCGACAAGGCCTACGGCTGGGGCTCGCTCGCGACCTGGGCCTGGGGCCTCGGGCTCGTGGTGGCGGCGTCGCTGTTCGTGTTCACGGAGGCGCGGGCGGACGATCCCGTGATCCCGCTGAGCCTCTTCCGCAACCCCGTCTTCGTGAACGCCACGGCCATCGGCCTCGCGCTCGGCATCGGCATGTTCGCCGCCATCGGCTTCGTGCCGACGTTCCTGCAGATGTCCACCGGCACCTCGGCGGCGGTCTCGGGGCTGCTGCTCCTGCCGATGATGGTGGGCCTCATCGGCATGTCGATCACGTCGGGCATCCTCATCAGCCGCACCGGCCGGTACCGGATCTACCCCATCGTCGGCACGCTGCTGACGATGCTGGCGCTGGTGTCGATGACCTCGCTCACCGCCCAGACGCCGGTGTGGCTGATCTGCGTGTTCCTCTTCGTCTTCGGGCTGGGGCTCGGCCTCATCATGCAGGTGGTCGTGCTCGTGGTGCAGAACGCGGTTCCCGCCGCGCAGATCGGCACGGCGACCAGCACGAACAACTACTTCCGCGAGGTGGGCGCCGCGCTCGGCACGGCCGTGTTCGGCACGCTGTTCACGACGCGGCTCACCGAGAACCTCACGGGCGTCTTCGCCGGGGCGGGGGCGGCCCCGGGCGACGCGGCGGCCTCGGCCAGCAGCATCGACCCGCAGACGCTGAACGGGCTGCCGGACGCGGTGCGCGACGGGATCGTGGACGCGTACGCCGACGCGCTGGCGCCCGTGTTCTGGTACCTCGTGCCGTTCATCGCCATCGCATTCGTGCTCTCGCTCGTGCTCAAGCAGATCCCGCTGTCGGACGTCGCCGGTCTCGTGGCCCGCGGCGAGGCGATCGGCGGCGCGGAGGCGGAGCGGCTCGAGGCGGAGCAGCGCGCGGGTGCGCGACCCGGCGCGACCCCCGCGCAGGCGACCGGAGCGGACGCGGCCGACGACGCCGCGCGGATCGCGGTGCCGTCGAGCGAGGAGCGCGACGGGTCCCGCAGCTGACGCCGGCGGCCGCCGGGCGCACGGGCCGTTGACACGGCCGCGCGCGGCTGGTGGGATCGCCGGAGGGCCGTCGTCTCCTCGCGGGGGCGGCGGCCCTCCCCCGTCCGCACCGCACCATCGGAGGTCGCCGTGAGCGAGCCCATCGTCATCACCCGCACGTTCGCCGCCCCGCGGGAGCGCGTCTTCGTCGCGTGGACCACGCCGGCCGACTTCTCCGCCTGGTTCGGCACCGCCGCCGTCGAGGTCCCGCTCGACACCCTGCGCATGGACGTGCGCGAGGGCGGCGCGTGGAGCGCGGTGATGCGGCTGCCCGACGGCGGATCCATCGACTGGGCCGGCGAGTACGTCGAGGTCGACCGGCCGGCGCGCCTCGCGATGACGATGACCGACCGGCCCGACGAGCCCGCGGGCGAGCCGCTCACGGTGGATCTCGAGGAGGTCGCCGGCGGCGCGACGCGCATGACGGTGACGCAGACCGCGGGCGAGTTCACGCCCGAGCAGCGCGAGATGACGATCCAGGGGTGGAGCTCGTTCCTCGACGTGATGGAGGGGCTGGTCGCACCGACGGCCTAGCGCCGGGCCAGCTGTCGCGTTGATGCGCGGTGACCGCATGGAATGGCAGCATTCCATATGCATATGACACATACACATCCCATTTGAAGATGTAACATGCACGTACCACATCGCCCAAAGCTGCTGGAGGAGGTCCCGTGCTCGCGAGTTGGCCAGAAGATCTAGGGAACGTCGCGCGTCAGCGCCGCCAGGATCTCGGACTCTCGCAGGAGGAGCTCGCCCATCGCTCGGGCGTGACGAGGCAGTGGCTCACGCGATTCGAGACCGCGAAGGGTGACGCGGCCCTGTCCAAGGTGATGCGTGTCCTGAGGGAACTCGATCTCCGCCTCGAGGTCGAGGCGAAGGCGCCGTGGGTCGCCGGTGCGAATGGACGTCGAGCTCATCGCTCCTCGGCCGATGGCGAGGAGGCCTTGGCGGCGTTGATGGCCAGGGTCGGCCAGGAGCCCGCGTCCCACCTCGTCGCATCAGGCTCACGCGCGGCCGAGGAGTTCCTCCGTCGAAACCACGACGTGAGGTCGATGGTCGAGAAGATCGGCAAGGCGGGCGAGGCCCCCGCCAGCAAGGACATCGCTTCCGCTCCCGGCTCGAAGCAGCCGCGTCCGTGAGCACGCGGGTGCTCGACGTCTACCTCCATGGGGGCTTGGCAGCGAAGCTGGAACGAAGCGCGCCTCTGCGATACCGCTTGGAGTACGACGCTGCCTGGCTGGCTGTCGGGGGACCGTCCATCTCCCTGTCGCTTCCGACGGCGCGCCGTGTCCACACCGGCGCGCCGCTTGTGAACTTCCTGGACAACCTGCTTCCTGAGGACGACGCGGTACGGAGATCCTGGGCTCGGGAGGATGACTCCGGGTCTGTAGAGCCGTTCCATCTGCTCAGCTCTCATGGTGCTGATGTGGCGGGCGCTTTGGAGTTCCATCCCGAGGGGACCCCCGCCCGGACCGACGGCTCCCTGGTCGCGCTCGCGGACGCCCAGATAGCCGACCGGATCCGCGCGATCCGAGAGGACCGGGAGCCGGGAGCCGGGGCCGGTGTTCGACCGGGGCAATTCTCACTCGCTGGAGCACAGGGCAAGTTCGCCTTGGCGCGTTCGGACGGGGCGTGGCACGAGCCGACCGGGGCGCAGCCGTCCACGCACATCTTCAAACCACGGGTTCGAGGAATGGAAGACGCTGAGCTCGTCGAGCACGTCACCATGACCGCTGCTGCGGTGCTGGGGCTGGACGCAGCTGCGACGGAGATCAGGTCATTTGCCGATCAGCACTCACTGGTGGTCACGAGATTCGACAGATACCTCGACGAGCGAGGCGCGACGATACGGATCCACCAGGAGGACCTCGTCCAGGCGCTCGGGCTCCCGGCATTCCGCAAATTCGAGGAGCGTGGGGGGCCGAGCGTGGTCTCGATTCGAAGAATCCTTGATCGGATCGACGACGGCGAGGTTCGTGCGGCTGCCAAGGAGCGGTTTATGCAGCACCTGCTCTTCTCGTGGATGGTGCTCGACACCGATGCCCACGCGAAGAACTACTCCCTGCGCCGCTGGTCGACCGGATTCGATCTGGCGCCCATGTACGACGCATCCTCCTTCCTGCCCTACATCGAGACAGGCGGAGGTGACGCAAGCAACCTGCGCGCCGCCTTCGACGCGACTCTTCTGGCGACACGACTTGTGGATTCCTACCGAGTCGGAGACATGGGCGCGTTCCAGTGGGCTGCTGTCGCTCGCGACATGGGTCTCGACGGCGAGAGCTTCCTGGCATGGGGTCGAGACGTCGCCGCCGCTCTCCCCGCCGTGTTCGGAGCGGTTATCGGTGAGATGGACTCGTCTTTCCAGACGGCGGTGGTCGAGCGGTTGTCGGAACGGATGACGGTGAGGTCGAACCAGGTACTCGAAGTGCTGGGGCGCTCGGTCCCCGTGTGAGTCAGGGACGGCGCGGCCGCCGCACCATGCCGACCGCGGTGATGCCAGCGGCGCCGAGCGCGAACGCCAGCACCGCGAGGAACGGCAGCTCGTCGGCGGACATGCCCGTCGCGGCGAGCGTGTCGCCGCGTGCGGCCGAGGCGTCGGCCGCGGCGAGCTCCGCGGGGGAGCCGGGCACCGTGGATCCGGCCGCGGCACCGGCCGGGGCGGTCGCGCCGGGGTCCGTCGCGGCGCCCGTGAGGCAGCGCCGCACCTCGCCCACGTCGTAGAACAGGGAGCCCGGCGCGATGGGCGCGCAGCCGGCGCGGAACGGGATCGCCCGCTCGTCGGCGAGCATCCGCACGACGGCCCGGCCGTCGGCGGCGCGGTACACGTCCCACTGCACGTTCGCCGCCATGGGCGTGACGGTCTCGCCGCGCCAGGCGTTCGTCGCGTACGCGTACGGCTGCTCGGGCGTCACCTGCTGCGTCGAGCCCGGCAGCCCGAGGAGCACCGCGAACGGGATGATCGTCTCCGCGTGCGCGAAGCGGAAGGTGGCGGCGGTGGCGGATCCGGCGAGCCGCGCGTCCATGGAGTCGAGGAAGTCGTCGAGCAGCGGCGTCGCCATCCGGTAGGTGATGTCGCTGCCCCGGAACGCGGGGCCCTTGGAGTAGAAGTCCTCCGCGTCGAGCAGGTACGCGAACCATTCGGAGTCGGCGCTCGTGATGTAGCGGTCGAAGTCGACGGAGACCTCGTCGGCCATGTCGGGCGCGATGATGTAGAGGTTGTAGAGCATCATCGCGGCGTCGACCTCGTCGTCGACGGTGGTCTTCCCGTCCCCGCCGTCCACGAAGTGGTACGCGCCGGCGGCGAGGCGGTCGACGAAGGCGGGCGCGTAGATCCGCTCGAGCGTCTCGCGGGCCACCTCGTGGCTCCGCGGCTGGTCGGTGATCGCGTCGACCGCGGCCGTCACCGCCGGGCCGTCCTCGTACGCCTGGTAGTCGGCGTTCGCGTCGGACTTGTGGAAGTACAGCGTGTCCGGGTCCTTCGTGATCTCCGTCGGCAGGTGGCCGGCGAGGAGCGGATCCGCCGAGGTCAGGCCCGTGGCGAACGCCTTCCCCGACGCCGTGGCGCGGGCCTCGCCCGAGCTCTCGAGCGCGATGGTGTCGGATCCGGCGTCGACGGCCGCGAACAGCGACGGCAGCCGCTCGACGACTCGGCTGCCGATGCCGCGGTGCTGGTCGGCGCCCTGACCGGTGAGGTTGCCGTAGCCGAGCCTCTCGTTCGCGGCCGTGAGCTTCGCCACCTCCGGCCCGAGCGTCCGCCCGAGCGCCGTGAGCGCGCCCTCGGAACGCGCCTGCTCCCACACCTGCGTGGTGAGCGAGTCGTACTTGAAGCTCGACAGCGCGCGCGACCCGTGGCGCGCGACCGACTCCGTGTACACCGGCGCGAAGCCGGCGGGCGCCGGCGCCAGGTCGGCCGGCGTCCCCTGCGGGAGGTACGGGGTCTTGCTGCTGTAGTGCGGGCGGTCGGCCGCCCCCGGGTCGGTGCCCGTGGCGGCGCCGGTCGCAGCCAGGGCCGGCAGGGCGGATCCGCCGACGGCGAGCCCCAGCGCGAGGACGAGGGCGGAGGCGGAGGCGAGCGGGCGGCGGGTGCGGTGGCGCATGGGTTCCTGGCGGAGCGGGCGCGGCGCGACGGTGCGCGCGGCGGATGCGGAGCGGTCGCGGGCGCGACGCGCCCGACGCTAGGCGGCCGCGATGACGCGTCGGGGGCCCGTCGGTGTCGCGCCGCTGAACGCGCGGGGCGCAGGGCGAGGCGCAGGGCGGGGCGCAGGGCGAGGCGCCGGGCGGGCGGCGGCGCCCCGGGCCGCCCGTAGGGTGGGAGGACGCGCGCGAGGGGAGACGGATGATCGGGGTGCTGACCGGCTTCGCCATCATCGGCTTCATCATCGCCGTGGGCTACGGCGTCGGCCGCTCCGGGATCGCCGGGCCGGGCGCGCAGCACTCGCTCAACCGGGTCGCGTTCTTCGTCGCGACGCCCGCGCTGCTGTTCACCGTCCTCGCGAAGGCCGACCTGCACGTCGTGTTCTCGGCGTTCCTGCTCGCGTCAGCGTCTGCGGTGGCCGTGGCGGCGATCCTGTACCTGATCGTGGCGCGCGTGCTGTTCCGGCGGCCGGTGGCGGAGACGACCATCGGCGCGGCGTCGGCGAGCTACGTGAACGCCAACAACATCGGGCTGCCGGTGGCGATCTACGTGCTCGGCGACGCGCAGCTCGTCGCGCCCGTGCTGCTGCTCCAGCTGCTCGTGCTCGCGCCGACGACGCTGACGATCCTCGACATCTCGAGCCGCGGATCCGCCTCGGTGGTCGGGATCCTCACGCAGCCGCTGCGGAACCCGATGATCATCGCGTCGATGCTCGGCATCCTCATCGCGGTCACGGGCCTGCCGGTGCCGGACGCCGTCTACGAGCCGTTCCGGCTGATCGGCGGCGCGGCGATCCCCATCGTGCTGATGGCGTTCGGCATGTCGCTCGTGGGGCGGAAGCCGCTCGCGCCGGGGTCGGGGCGCGGCGAGATCGTGGTGGCGTCGGCGATCAAGACGCTGGTCATGCCGCTCGCGGCGTTCCTGCTGGCGCGCTTCGCGTTCCACCTCGACGCCGACCAGACCTTCGCGGCGACCGTGATCGCGGGCCTGCCGACGGCGCAGAACATCTTCAACTTCGCGTCGCGCTACGAGCGCGGCGTGGTGCTCGCGCGCGACACCGTGCTGATCACGACGGTCGCGTCGATCCCCGTGCTCCTGGTGGTCGCGGCGCTGCTCGCGCCCGGGACCTAGCGTCGGCCGGACCGCGGCGGCGAGCGCGCGGACGGCGGGCGGATCCGGTCGCGCGACGCGGATCCGCCCGGTGCCCGGCGGGGGCGACCCGGCCTAGCGGCGGCGGGTCGCGGCGGTGCGCTGGGCCGCGCGCTTCTGCGAGCGCTTGGCCATCTGCGCCTTGCCCTTGGCGATCGCGGCCTTGCCCTGGCGGCTGCGCAGGAACTTCCGGATCACGGGGACGGCGACGAACAGGAAGCGGATGAGCGGCATGGTTCTCCTCGGGTGATCGCGCGGGCCGGCGGGCCCGCCTCTCGACCCTGCCAGGTCCGCGCGCGCGTGACCGGGTCGCGGGCGGATCGGGCGCGGGACGGCCAGCCGGTCGCGGGCGGCGCGTCAGGCGCGCGGGCGCCCGCCGTCGCGGATCCACGCGACCTCGGCGCGCAGCAGCTCCGCGCCCGCGCCGACCGGCGCGTAGCCGAGGGCGACGGCCGCGCGCGTGTCGAGCACGATCGGGTGCGCGGCGGCCCACGGGTGCGCGCCGCCCCCGGCGCCCGGCTCCAGCGGCACGATGCGGCCGCGCCAGCCGAGCTCGTCCGCGATGACGGCGACGATCTCCGCGGCCGTCAGCGTGTCCGGGTCGGCCGCGTTGAGGATCCGGGCGCCCGGGGCGTCGGCGACCCGCGCGACGAGGGCTGCCGCGTTCGCGGCCGCGGTGAGGTGGTCGACGGAGGCGCCGCGGTCGGCGAGCTCGATCGTCGGGGCGCCCGCGAGCATCCGCTCGACGAGGTCGAGCGTGCGGGCGTTCCGCGCCCACCGGCCGTGCACCTTGGACGGGCGGATCACCGTCACCGGCAGCCCGTCGTCGAGGGCCGCGCGCTCCACCGCGACCTTGGAGGGCGCGTAGCCCTCGCGCGTGAAGGGATCGGTGCCGGGCGAGGCGGGCGGGAGGGTCGGGGTCGACTCGGGGATCGGCACGGGGAAGCGCGGCGGCTCGTCGCCGTTGACGTGCCGGCCCCGGGCGTCGACGTACACGGCGCGGGAGGACGTGACGACGACGGATCCGCTCGCGCGCATCGCCGGCCGGAGCGCCTCGACCTCGGCCGCGGTGAACGCCACGAGGTCGACGAGCAGGTCGACCCCGTCGCCGACGAGGCGCTCGATCCCGCGGACGTCGGCGCGGTCGACGGCGTGGAAGCGCACGCCGGCGTCCGCGAGCGCGGCGGGCATGGCGCGCGGATCACGGCCGGTCACGTCCACCGACCAGCCGTCGCGCGCCAGGCGCTCCGCGGTCGCGCCGCCGATCGCGCCCGTGCCGCCGAGGAGGAGGGCGCGTCGCGGGGACGGGGAGGAGGGCATGGTCGTCGAGCCTAGGGGGAGGGGCGCGGCTGGGTAGGGTGGGCCCGATGATCCGCCTCGAGGAGCACCGCCCGGAGTGGGCGGAGGCGTTCCGGGTCGAGGCGGAGCGGATCCGGCGGGCGGCGGGCGACGCGCTCACGGCCGTCGAGCACATCGGCAGCACCGCCGTGCCGGGACTCCGCGCGAAGCCGATCATCGACCTCGCCGCCGCGGCCGCTCCCGGCGTGGACCCGTTCGGCCTCGACGCGACGCTCGGGCCGCTGGGCTACGCGCAGCACCGCACGGGCCCGCGGAACCACGGCGTGCACGTGCGCATGGCGGGCGGCGCGCGGATCCGCATCCTCCACGTCTTCGCGGCGGAGGCCTGGGCGACGTGCCCGCAGCGGCTCTTCCGCGACCGGCTGCTGCGGGACCCGGATGCGCGGCGCCGCTACGACGCGCTCAAGGCGGATGTCGCGATGACGGCCGCCGACGGCCGCGCGTACACCGCGGCGAAGCAGGGCCTAGTGCAGGAGCTGGTCGACGCCGAGCGCGCGGACCGCGGACTGCCGCCGGTCCGCGTGGGCGACAAGTGACCGCGCGCGGGCGGGCGGTCGCGCGGCAGGATGTCCGCATGCCCCTCCACGACGCCGAGCGCCGGCTCATCGACGCGGCCGCCGCGCTCGCGCGCACGCTCGGCGCCGACCCCGACCACACCATGGCCGCCGCGGCCCTCGACGCCGAGGGGCGGATCCACGTCGGCGTCAACGTCCTGCACTTCACGGGCGGGCCGTGCGCGGAGCTCGTCGCGCTGGGCGCCGCCGTCGCGGCGCACGCGGGACCGCTCGTGGCGATGGCGGCCGTGGGCGACGGCGGGCGGGGCGTCGTGCCGCCGTGCGGCCGGTGCCGGCAGGTGATGCTGGACCTGCAGCCGGGCATCCACGTGGCCGTCCCGGGGACGGACGGGCCCGAGATGGTCGCGATCCGGGAGCTGCTGCCGGTGTCGTACGCGCGACCCGACGCCTAGGGGCACGGACCGCACGGCGACGCGCGTGCCGCGATGGCGGCGAGTGGTGGAGAGCTCCGGAAATCGAACCAGACGAGGCACCCCGATAGGTGCGCTCCCCGAACGCAGGACAACGTACCGCATCGAGCCGGGCGGATGCGGCGGCGGGGGAGCCCGGTCCCGCCGACGGCCGCAGGCTGCTGTGCCTCAGCCGCCGACGGTGCGGACCCGGACCGTCTCGCCGCCCTCCTCCAGCTCGAACGACAGGGTCGTGCCGAGCGGGAACGCGTCGCGGAGCTCCTGCGGCTGGTCGGCCGTGACGACGAGGGCGGTGCGCGCGGGGAGGGCGCCGGAGCCGCATCCGGACGGGCCGCTCACGGAGCCGTCCTGGCCCGGGGGACCGGCGACCAGGCAGGTCGTCTCCGCACCGGGGCTGCCGGGGCCGGGCACGCGCGCCACCGAGATCCCGTGGAACGCGGCGAACAGGGAGCCGGGCACGATGGATCCGGTGTCGACCGAGAGGTAGGTGGCGTTGTCGGGCACCGGCGGCGGCTCGAGCGCCAGGACCTCGACCGTGCCGCGCTCGTCGCCGAGCCACCAGGCGGTCGCGCCCGCACCCGCGAGGGCGGCGACGACGACCGAGGCGGACCAGACGGCGGCGACGCGGGGGCGGATCCGGGGAGCGCGGCCCGGGCGTCGCCGGGGCACGGCGGCGGAGGCGAGGCCGGCCTCCTCGCCGCGCGCCTCGTCGGGCTCGCCGGGATCGGGATCCGCGGCCGTCGCCGGATCCCGCCCCTCCAGCTCCCGCAGCCGCTCGCGCGCGACCGCGTCGGCCGGGTCGGCGTCCGGCCCGAAGACCCGGCGGCGCAGCTCCGCGACCTCCGCGCGCCGGTCGTCGTCGTCCATCCCCGCATCGTGCCACGCGGCGGGCGATCCGGGTCAGCAGGCGCGGTACGCGTACCCCCGCGTGCCGACGGGCACCAGGTCGCGGTCGCGCACGATCGCGGCCGGCGCGGGATCCAGCGCGCGGATGCGGCGGCACGCGCCGGTCGCGGAGTCGCGCAGGTCGTCGGTGTACTCGACGTCGAGGACGCGCGCGCCGTAGACGTCGGTGTACGCCGCGCACTCCTTCCAGCGGTCGCACTCCTCGGCGATCGCGAAGTCGAAGCGCGCCTCGTCGCGGCCGCGGGAGCCGAGGTCGGTCGCGTTCTTCTGCGCCGCGGCGAGGCCGCGGTCGTGCGCGCGGGCGACGAGGAGTGTCGCGAACGCGAGCGCGTCGTCCTCGTCGAGGGCGCCGGCGGAGCGGGTCCACGAGTCGAGGTTGTCGAACTCGACGGCGCGGTACCCGGCGGCCGCGCACCCGTCGATCACGGGCGCGATCCGGGCGGCGTTCGCGGTGCGGGCCGCGGCCGTGGAGACGTCGAGGATGCGCTCGTCGGGCCAGCCCGGATCCACGATCGGCTTCCCGTCGGCGCCACGCACGAGGAGGTCGGCGGGCCACTCCGCGCCCGGCTGCGTCTGGAACCCGTTGACGTAGCAGACGCCGTAGACGCCGGGAGCGGGGGCGTCGGTGCTGTCGCGCACGACGATCCCGACGCCCGTCGGCACCTTCGAGGCACCGCCGAGCTGGTAGTCGAAGCGCGTGCCGGTGGGCGGGAGGGTGACGGCCGCGGCCACCGCGGTGGAGCCGGTGGCGGTCTCCGCGACCGCGGCGACGGCCGGATCCGCGACGGCCGCCCCCGGCGGATGCGCGGGCGAGCTGCAGCCGGCGACGGCGAGGGTGGCGACGACGAGGGCCGCGGCGAGGAGGGAGCGCATGGTCCGACCCTAGGCGCGCGCCACCGCCCCGTCCGCGGCCGCGCCCCCGCTCAGCGCACGACGCGGAAGCGCTCCATCACGATCTCGGTGTCGTCGGCGAGGCGGAACCCGGCCGGCAGCTCCGCCAGGACCTCGGCCGACGTCCAGAACCCCTCGTGCCCGGCGCGCCACTCGGCGACCGTCGTGAAGCCCTCGCCCTCGTCCACCGCGTGCGCGAGCGGCACGTCGGCCAGCCGGCGGATCTCCACGGCCGTCGTCTCGACCACGAGCACGGGCTGCCCGGCGGAGTCGATGACCGAGCCGCGGGACCCGACGACCGGCAGCTCCTCGCCGTCGGCCGCGTACTGGGCCAGCAGCGAGCTGGTCGAGGTCTTCGCGCCCGACGCGATCGCGGCCACGAGCCGATCGCGCAGCGGACCCGGGAACGCGAACTCGACGGGCGGGAGGTCGGGGGCGGCGGGCATGCGTCGAGCGTACGGGCGCGCCGCCCGTCAACCCCCTGCCGGACCCGGACGCCGCGGAGCGCACGGGCCAGGGTGGAAGGGACCCCACGACCCCCGAAGGAAGGCGCAGCGCATGAGCGAGATCCGCAACGGCGGCAACCAGTACGAGATCCAGGACCCGATCGCGCAGTACCCGTCCCCGCCGTTCCCGCAGCAGGAGCAGACCGGCGCGGGCGACGAGCAGCGCTTCGAGCCGACCCCCGACCACGGCCAGGACAGCTACGTCGGCTTCGGCCGCCTGAAGGGCCGCAAGGTCCTCATCACGGGCGCGGACTCCGGCATCGGCAAGGCCGTCGCCATCGCGTTCGCGCGCGAGGGCGCCGACATCGCGCTCAACTTCCTCGACGAGGAGCTCGAGGACGCACGCGACACCGCGTCCACCATCGAGGCCGACGGCCGGAAGGCTGCGCTCGTGCCCGGCGACATCTCCGACGAGACCACCTGCCAGGACATCGTGCAGGCCTCGGTCGACGCGCTCGGCGGCCTCGACTGCCTCGTGATGGTGGCCGGCTACCAGCGCAACGAGGAGGACATCCTCGACCTCGCCACGGAGCAGCTCGACCGCACGCTGAAGACCAACGTGTACTCGCTGTTCTGGCTGAGCAAGGCCGTGCTCCCGCACCTGCCCAAGGGCGGCAGCATCATCACGACCAGCTCCTCGCAGGCGTACCAGCCGAGCGCGAACAAGCTCGACTACGCGACCTCGAAGGGCGCGATCCGCAACTTCACGCAGGGCCTCGCGCAGCAGCTCGCGCCGAAGGGCATCCGCGTGAACTCCGTCGCGCCCGGCCCGTTCTGGACCGTGCTGCAGCCCGTCGGCCAGTCCGCGGAGGACGTCGAGCAGTTCGGCTCCCAGTCGGTCTACGGCCGCCCCGGCCAGCCGGCGGAGATCGCGGCGACCTACGTGTTCCTCGCGAGCCAGGAGTCGAGCTTCACGAGCGGCGAGACCATCGCGGTCACGGGCGGCACGCCCGTCCACTGACCCGCGGCGGTCACGGCGGCGGATCCGCGGCGGGGCGCGTCAGAACAGGCGCGCCCCGTCGCCGTCCCCGTCGTCGAGCGGGCGCTCGGTGCGGAGCACGGCCGGGCCGACCGTGAGGATCCCGTCGCCGAGCGGCTCGCAGCGCACGCCCCCGCGGCCGCGGAGCGCGCGGAAGGCGCCGGGCGCGAGCATCACGTCCATCCACGCGCACGGGTTCGCCGGGCGGTGACCCTGGAACTCGACGGGCCCGTCGCCCGAGTCGAGGCTGAAGCGCATGCCGCGCAGCCGATCCGCGTCCACGCCGCGGAGCAGCACGTTGCGGCGCGTGTCGACGGGATCCAGTCCCGCGTCCACCCCGAGCTCGCGCGCCACCCGCTCCACCGACTCGACCGCCATCACGGTGACCGCGGCCGTGCGGTGCGCGCGCTGGCCGAAGTAGCGGTCGCCGACGATCCCGAGGTGGGCGCGCACCCGCACCGACGTGCGCGACGGCGGCTCGCCCGGCTCGTCGCGCGGCCCGTCCGCCGGCCGGCCCTCGAGCCGGTGCACGGGCGAGGCGACGAGGTGCGCGATCTCCACGCGGGTCGCGTGCGGCAGGTCGGCCGCCGGGGCAGCGAGGTCGGTCACCTCGGAAGCGTACGCGGCTCCCCATATCACGGGGTACGCGAGGCCGGGGCGGAAGCTCCACGCGCGGTTAGGATCGAGGAGCGGCCCGGGGACGACCGCAACCGGGGGGTCACGTGGGCGAGCAGGCTCCCTCCGCCGTCCGTCGCGGACCGTCCGGCCGCATCCAGGCCGCCCTCCGCAGCATGACCTTCTCGAAGCCGCTGCACGCGCAGCTCCCCTTCATCCTCAGCCTCGCCGTGCTCGGGATCGTGACGGGCGTCGGCGACCTCGCCGCGGTCTCCGAGCCCGGCTTCGTCGCGGGCACGGCCATCGCCGCGCTCGTCACGATCGTGGCGGCGATCGTGCCCTGGCAGCGGATCGACTCCGACTGGGTCGCCGTGCTGCCGATGCTCGACTTCGTGGCGCTCGCGCTCTGCAACTACGCCATCGGCGGCCAGGTGCCGTCCACCGCGTTCCTCCTCGTCTTCCCCGTCATCTGGCTGGCCTACGCCTTCGCGCTGCACGTGCTGTGGCTCGGGGCGCTCGGCACCGCGGCGGTCCTCGGGCTGCCGATCATCCGCTCGGGGGAGCTGTCGGGGGGAGCCGCCGGCTGGTCGCACCTCGTCGTCCTGCCCGTCGTGATGCTGCTCGTCGCGGTGGCCGTCAACCTCCTCGCGCAGCAGCTGATCCGGCAGCACGCCCGGCTGGAGGAGCTGCGGCACGAGCTCACGGGCACGCTCGTCGACCTGCAGGAGCGCGAGTCGATCATCGACGGCGTGCTCGACGCCATCGACGACACGGTCATCGTGCTCGACGCCCGCGGTCGCATCATGGTGCGCAACCGCGCGGCCGTGGACCTCATGGCGCTCGCCGACCCGGCGGATCCCGACGACCCGTTGGTCGGCCGCCTCGTGTACGAGGAGGACCGCACCACCGTCGTCCCGCCCGAGCGGCAGCTCGTCGCGCGCGGCCGCGCGGGCGAGGTCTCCGGCCGCGAGGTGTACTGGGTCGGTGACGGCGGCGCCCAGAAGGCCGTGCTCGAGTCGCTCTCCCCGCTCGTGGACGCGTCCGGGCGCCACTTCGGCGCGGTCCTGGTGGGCACGGACGTCACCGCGCTCGCGCTCGCCGTCACCGAGCGCGAGGAGTTCGTGGCGAGCGTCTCGCACGAGCTGAAGACGCCGCTCACCTCGATCCTCGGCTACGTCGAGCTCATCGCCGACGACCTCGAGGAGGAGGACCTCGAGGACCGGATCACCGCGGCCCGCCTCGCCATCGTCGAGCGCAACGCGCAGCGCCTCCTCGGCCTCATCGGCGACCTGCTCACGGCCGCGCAGCACCGGCTCGAGGTCAACCGCAACCTCGTCGACGTCGGCGAGATCGTCGAGAACGCGCTCGACGTGATCCGCCCGCACGCGCAGGCCAGCGGCGTCGCGCTCGTCGAGCCCGAGTACGAGGAGCTCGTCGCCGAGGTCGACGCCGTGCGCATCGGCCAGGTGCTCGACAACCTGCTCAGCAACGCCGTGAAGTACACGCCGGAGGGCGGCACGGTCACCACCGAGGTCGGCGTCGACGGCGACCACCTCGAGGTGCGGGTCACGGACGACGGCGTCGGGATGTCCGACGAGGACACGAGCCAGCTCTTCACGCGCTTCTTCCGCACCAGCACCGCGCGCGCCAGCACGGTCGCGGGCGTGGGGCTCGGCCTCAGCATCACCCGCTCGATCGTGGACGCGCACGACGGCACCATCGAGGTGCGGAGCGCGCTCGGCGCCGGCACCACGATGCGCGTGCGGCTGCCGCTGCGGGTCGCCGAGGACTAGGCCGTCCGCACCCGGACCTCGCGGCCCGATCCTTGCGGCGACGGACTTGAGCCGATCTTGTCCACAACTTGATCGGATCCCGCATGCGGCGCTGCCAGGCTCGGTGATCGACGGGGACCACCCCGTCCGACACGAGCGATCGAAGGACCGGATGACCCCCCACGACCACCCCGCGAGCGGCACCCGAGCCGCCCGCACCGGGTGCCGTACCGGGTCGACGGCTGCGCTGCCGGTACCCGACGGCGGCCGCCCCGGTCCTTCCGATCGTCTCGTCGGCGGCCGGGCGTGAACGCCCATGCCGCCCGTGCCCCGCAGATCCCCCCGCTCCTCGACGTCCGCGTCCTGGAGCAGCTGCTGGTCGAGCTGTCGGACGAACCCGGCCCCGCCCGCCTGTCCGTCGTTCCCGCGACGGACGCCCCCGCTCCGCCCCTCGGCGCCCCCGCGCCGGGGAGCGAGAGCCCGCCGCGCGGCCTCCCCGAGCCGCGCCGCGGGACCCCGTCGTCCGGATCCCTCCGTCCGGACGACAGCCTCGCGACCCGCGGTGCCCCCGCACCCGGGCGCGACGCGGCGCCGGCCGGATCCCCCCGTCCGGTCGGCGCCCCTTCCCCTCGCGTCCCCGCGTCCCCCGCGCACGCGCTGACCGACGGGCAGCACGCCTGCGTCGACTTCCTGCGCTTCTTCGTCGACCTGTGGCCGAGCCGCTGGGAGCGCGTCGACCGCGCGGTGCGCGCCGACGACTGCGCGGCCGCCCTCGACGCCTGCCTCAGCGTGAAGAGCTCGGCGGCGATGGTCGGCGCGCTCCGCCTCAGCGGCGTCGCGAGCGACCTCGAGCGGGCGATCCGGGCGAACGACCCGACCGCGTCCCGCGCCCTGCTCCCGCAGCTGGGCGAGGTGGGCGAGCGGAGCATGGACGCCATGCGCTCGTGGATCCGCGCCGAGGCGGGACACCCGCCCGACTAGACCCGTGCGCGCAGCCGACCCGACGGCCGACGCGCACGCCCGATCGGCTCCCGCGACAGGCCGGTCGGTTCGACGGACCGGGATCCCACCCGAGGGGACCCCGATCCACGGCGCAGCTGCCGCGGAGCCCATCGGCTCCGCGGCAGCCCCTCCCGCCCGACGTCCGCCCGGCCCCGCGCGGGATCCGCCGCGGCGGGACGCGCCTCAGTCGCGCGGCGGCGCGAGCCGGTAGCCGACGCCGCGAACGGTCTGGATCCACCGCGCCTGGCGCGGGTCGTCGTGCAGCTTCCGGCGCAGGTTGCCGAGGTGCACCTCGACGGCGCGCTCCTCGGGCTCCGTGGAGGAGGAGACGGCGTACGAGCCGCTGCGGATGTCGCGCACGAGGTCGCCCTTGGTGCGCACCCGGCCGCCGCTCGCGAGGATCGACGCGAGCAGGTCGAACTCGGTGCGCGTGAGGTCGACGGGCTCGCCGTCGACCGTGACATGGCGCGTGCCCTCGTCGAGGACGAGGCCGTTGTGGCGGAGGACGTCCTCGGCGTCCTCCGCGGGCGCGGATGCGGGCGCCGCCTCGGCGGGCATCGCGGGGGAGACGACGGTGGTGGTCGCGAAGGCGGCCGGCTGCACGGGCTCGTCGGCCGGCGCGGCCGGCGCGGCGCCCGGGGCTGCCGTGGCGTCCGCGGTGTCGGCGGCCACGGCCGCGACGCCGGCCGCGGGCGTGGACGCGCCCGCCTGCGCCTCGCCGCCGCCGCGCGGTCGCCGCATCATCGCGGAGATGCGGGCGCGCAGCTCGCGCGGGCGGAACGGCTTCACGATGTAGTCGTCGGCGCCGGCCTCGAGGCCGAGCAGGGTGTCGACCTCCTCGCCCTGCGCCGTGAGCATGACGATGTAGGCGTCGCTCACGAGGCGGATCCGGCGCGCGGCCTCGAAGCCGTCGAAGTCGGGCAGTCCCACGTCGAGCGTGATGACGTCGGGCGCGACCTCCTCGGCGAGCCGCACGCCCTCGGCGGCCGTGCCGGCCGAGTGCACGGCGAAGCCGCCCTGGCGCAGGACCACCTCGAGCAGCTGGCGGATGTCGCCGTCGTCCTCGATGACCAGTGCCACACGTCCGCTGTCCACTACCGCCCCCTCGCAGGCCGCGCGCCGGGTGCACGCGGCCGAACCCCCCGGATCCGCGTGAGACGCGCCGGTCCTCCCACGGTAGCGGACCCCCGAGGGGCGGCGATCCGCGGTCGAGGTCCCGCGGGCCGCGGGCGCGGATCAGGTCAGCGGGGAGGAGCCGGGCACCGCGACGAGCACGAGCACCGTGCCGAGGACGTAGGCCGCGAGCGACGCCCCGAACCCGATGAGCAGCACGAGCCAGGGCCGCGTGCGCCCGCGGGCCATGCCGACGAGCGCCACGATCAGCGCGATGCCCGTGAGCACCAGCGGACCCGCGACGGCGATCCCGTAGCCCGCGGTGAAGAGCGTGTCGCGGCACACGTACGCGTCGACGTCGCACCCGTCGGTGACGAAGATGAGGCCGAGGCCGAGGGACGCGACGACGCCGCCGAGGATCGCGGCGACGAGCATGCCCACGAGCGTGGTGACGAGGATCCGGCGGTCGACGCGGCGCACCCAGCGCGGCACCCAGGCCGGGCCGGCGGGCTCGTCCCCGCGGGCGTCCTCCTGGGTATCGCGCGGGCGGTCGGCGCGTCCGCGGCGGACCGGGGCGTCGTCGGACCCGTCGCGCGGTCGGCGCCGGGGGATCGTGGGCAGCGTGATGCGCGGAACCTCCGGGAGGCGCCCTCCCCGGCGGGCCGGGGCGGCGGATCGGCGTCCGCGGGCGGCGCGGCGGCCGGGTCCCGGGGTCGCGTCATCGTCGGAGGTCACGTCACGAGACTACGGGTCGCGCCGGGCAGGGCCGGGATAGGCGGGGACGCGGTCGCACGGCGGATCAGAAGATCATCGGCCGGTCGTCGTCGAGCTCGGTCTCCACGTCGAGGTCGACGGCCACCGGCACGTGGTCGCTCGGCCCGTCGCCCTTGCGCTCGTCGCGGTGGATCCGCGGGGCGCTCACGAGCTCGGCGAAGCGGTCGCTGCCGAGGATGAAGTCGATCCGCATGCCCTCGTCCCGCGGGAACCGCAGCTGCTGGTAGTCCCAGTAGGTGTACCCCTCGGGGATCGACGGGCGGACGACGTCGGCGAGGCCCGCGTCCGCGAACGCGGCGAAGGCGGCGCGCTCGGGCGCGGACGTGTGGGTCTTCCCCTCGAACAGGCGCGGGTCCCACACGTCGGTGTCGAGCGGCGCCACGTTCCAGTCGCCCATGAGCGCGAGGGGGGTGTCGGGATCCGCCGCGAGCCAGGCGCGCGTGTTCGCCGCGAGGGCCGCGAGCCACTCGAGCTTGTACGTGTAGTGCGGGTCGTCGAGGGAGCGGCCGTTGGGCACGTAGAGGCTCCAGAGGCGGACGCCCGCGACCGTCGCGCCGAGCGCGCGGGCCTCGAGCGGCGGCTGGCCGGAGGCGTCGGGCTTGCCGAAGCGCGGCATCCCCTCGAAGGTCGTCACGACGTCGTCGAGCGGCAGCCGGCTGGCGATCGCGACGCCGTTCCACTGGCTGAGGCCGTGGACGGCGACCTCGTAGCCCGCCTCCTCGAACGCCTCCATCGGGAACTGCTCGGGCTTGCACTTGATCTCCTGCATGGCCAGCACGTCGACGTCCTCGCGCACGAGCCAGTCGACGACGCGGCCCACGCGGGTGCGGATGGAGTTGACGTTCCAGGTGGCGACGCGCATGCGTCCACGGTACCGGGAGCGCGACGGGCGTCCGGCCGGCCGGGTCGCGGGCGGGCGCCCTCGGGAGGGCGGCGGGTCAGCCGATGCTGCCGACGCGGACCGTCACGGTCGCGAGCGCGGCGGCCTCGGCGCCGACCGCCTCGGCCAGGCGCGCGCGGATGGCGTCGACCGCGGCGCGCGCGGTGTCGCTCGCGCGGCTCGACGCGTCGACCGCGATGGACGCCTGCACGACCACGGTGCCCTCGCCGGTCTCGACGGCGACGAGCTGGTCGGCCCGGTCGGATCCGCCGGACACGACGCCCTCGACCACCTGCTGCGCGACGAGCAGCACCGACGACCGCGGCGCGTAGACGTCGGCGACGCCCGACACGTCGCGGAGCGCGACGGTGAGGTCGCGCGACAGCTCGGCGGGCGCGGGGAGCGGGACGGGCACGGGAGAGGCAGCGGGCACGGCGGCCGGGGCCGCCGACGCGTCATCGTCGAGGGTCATCGCCGGCCTCCTCCTGCACGGGACGCGGCTGCACGTCCACCACGGTCACGTCGATGCCCTCGACGCGCAGCTCGGTGTGCCGCAGCAGGGCCGCGTGCACGCGCTCGCGCACGCGCTGCGCGAGGCCGGGCAGCGGATCCCCCCAGACGGCGCTCATCGTGAGCGCGACCCGCACGGGCTCGCCGGCGCGGGTGACGTCGCCGTCGAGCGTGCACCGCCCGATGAGGACGCCGGGCACCTCGTCGCCCGCCTGCCGCACGAGCGCGCGCACGGCGCCCTCGGTGAGCGCGAGGCGGACGCCCGGATCCGGGTGGGAGAGCGGGATGTCGCGGCCGGCGCGCGACTCGCGGCTGATGTGGCTGAGCACGCCGCGGAAGAAGTCGTCGCCGGGCGCCTCCGCCTCCTCGGCCTCGACCTGCACGAGCTCGCGGCCGAGGTCGCGCACGTGCTCGAGGGAGCGGAGGGCGGTGCGGATCTCGGGGTCGTCCTCGTAGGCGGCGACGCGCGGCGTGCGGCCGCGGTCGAGGTAGTCGGCGAGGGCGGCCATGTCGAGGGGCTCGCCGTCGGCGTCGAGCGCGGGGACGGGATCCACCGGAGGGCGCTGACCGGGATCGCCGGGTCGGGTGCCGCTCATCGCCACGCCTCCATGCTCGTCATCACCGCGGTGCGCGCCCGGGACAGCCGGCCGCGGATGGTCGAGGGCGTCGCCCCGAGCCGCTCGGCGATCTCCTCGTAGGAGAAGCCTCCCACCTCGCGCAGCATCCACACCTCGCGCTGCTCGCGCGGCAGCGCGTCGAGGACCGCCGACAGCGCGCGCATCTGCGACGACGTCTCGGCGTCGCGCTCGGGCGAGGTGAGGCGGTCGGCGATCTCGTGGTCGTCGATGTCGTCGACGGGCCGCCGGGCGCGGATCCGGTCGATGGACTTGCGGCTCACGATCTGCAGCAGCCAGCTCTTGACGCGCTCGGGCTTCTCGAGCGTCGGCAGGCGATCCCACGCGGTGATGAGCGCCTCCTGCACGGCGTCGTCCGCGTCGGCGCGGGAGCCGGTGAGCCGGATCGCGAAGGCCCGCATGTAGGAGGCGTGCCGGCGGACGAGGACCTCGAACGCCCGGGCGTCGCCGTCGGCCGCGCGCTCCGCGAGGATCCCGTCGCCCGCGTCCTGCAGGGAGGAGGAGAGGGCCATGCCGTACCTCCGTGTGCGCTGTGAGACGACGTGGATCCGTGACGGACCGCGACGTCGGGCCGTCACCTCCATGAGTACCACAGCAGCGCCCGGCCGACGGGCCCCACGAGGAGGAACCCCATGAGCGACACCACGACCCCCACCCCCGCCGACGTCACCCGCATCGCCCCCGCCGGCACCGCGGTCACCGGCAGCGGCCTCGCCGAGGGCGACACCACCGTCACCGACGCCGTCATCGGCAAGGTCGCCGGCCTCGCCGTCCGCGACATCCCGGGCGTCCACGCGCTGGGCGGCGGCGCGGCCCGCGTCATCGGCCAGCTCCGCGACCGCATCGGCCAGACCGACCTCACGCAGGGCATCTCCGTCGACGCGCAGGAGACCGGCGTCTCCTTCCAGGTGACCCTGGTCGCCGAGTACGGCGTGCCGCTCCAGGACGTGGCCGCCGACGTGCGCGCCGCCATCTCCGACGCCGTCACCGAGCTCGTCGGCCGTCCCGTGACGCGCGTCGACGTGACCGTCGCCGACATCGTGCTGCCGGGCGAGGGATCCGACGACGACAACGCCGCCGAGGCGCCCGCCGTCTGACGCACCCCGCATCGCCCGACGGGCCGCCGGTCACCCGACCGGCGGCCCGTCGGCGCGTCCGGACCGCGGCGTCCGCGGTCCTCGCAGATCGCGGGCGTACCGTCGGGGGATGACCGACGCCACCGCTGCCGTGCCCGCCTCCGCCCCCGACGCCGACCGCCCGCCCCGCGTGGCGCTCCTCGGCACCGGCATGATGGGCTCCGGCATGAGCCGCTCGATCCTCCGCGCGGGCCTGCCGCTCACCGTCTGGAACCGCAGCGCCGAGAAGGCCGCGCCCCTCGCGGACGACGGCGCGACGGTCGCCGACAGCGCCGCCGACGCGGTGCGCGACGCGGACGTCGTGGTGGTCATGCTGTTCGACCAGGACGCCGTGCTCGAGGTCCTCGCCGAGGTCGCGCCCGCGCTCCGGCCCGACGCCGTCGTCCTCCAGTCCTCCACCGTCGGCGTCGAGGGCACCCGCCGGATCGCCGCGCTCGCCGCCGAGCACGGCCTCCGCCTCGTGGACGCGCCCGTCCTCGGCACGCGGGGCCCCGCCGAGCAGGGCCTCCTCGTGCACCTCGTCTCCGGATCCGAGGACGACCTCGCCGTCGCCCGCCCCGTGCTCGAGGCCACCGGCTCGCGCACCGTGGTCGCCGGGTCGGAGGCCGGTCCGGGATCCGCGCTCAAGCTCGCCTGCAACGCCTGGATCGCCTCCGTCACCGCCGCGACCGGCCAGTCGCTCGGCCTCGCGCGGCTGCTCGGCGTCGAGCCGCGCCTCTTCCTCGACGCGATCGCGGGCGGCGCCGCCGACACCCCGTACGCGCACCTCAAGGGCGGCGCGATGCTCGCCGGCGAGCTCGCGCCGTCGTTCGCGCTCGACGGCCTGCTCAAGGACGTGACGCTCATGCTCGCCGCGCTCGACGGCGCCGACGCGCACGACTTCGACACGGCGATGCTCGAGGCGCTCCGCGAGACGTACGCGGAGGCGTCGGCGGCGGGTCACGGCGGCGACGACGTGGCCGCCGTCGGGACCGTCTTCGGCCTGCCGACCGCGCCCGACGCCTGATCCGGTCGGCGTCGCGCCCGCCCGTCGCTCCGGTCGGCGCGGGCCCCCGCCCGTAGGATCGGCTGCGTGACGACCACCGACGCGCGCCAGCAGCTCATTGCCCACATCAAGGAGGACGCCGTCTTCCACGGCGACTTCACCCTGACGAGCGGCAAGAAGGCCAGCTACTACGTCGACCTCCGCCGCGTGAGCCTCGACCACCGCGTCGCCCCGCTCATCGGGCAGGTGATGCTCGACCTCATCGCGGACGTGCCCGACGTCGCCGCGGTCGGCGGGCTGACGATGGGCGCGGATCCCATCGCCGCCGCGATCCTGCACCAGGGCGCCGCGGTCGGCCGCGGCTACGACGCGTTCGTCGTCCGCAAGGAGCCCAAGGACCACGGCCGAGGCCGCCAGGTCGAGGGCCCCGACCTCCAGGGCAAGCGCGTCATCGTCGTCGAGGACACCTCCACCACCGGCGGCTCGCCGTTGAAGGCCATCGAGGCGCTGGAGAAGGTGGGCGCGGTGATCGCCGCGGTCGCCGTGGTCGTCGACCGCTCCACCGACGCCCGCGAGGTGATCGAGGCCGCGGGCCACCGGTACCTGTACGCGATCGGCCTCGAGGACCTGGGGCTCGCGTAGTGAGCGGCGAGGCGACCGGCGGCGGATCCGGATCCGGGCGCGACGACGACGACCCGTTCGCGATCCGACCCGCCACCGACGCCGACCGCGAGCGCCCCGTGCGGCCGCTCGCGCCGATCGGCTGGGGCCGCGCCGCGGACCGCGAGGCCGTGCCGGCCGAGCACGAGGACGCGGACGGGGTCGCCGGCGATCCCGATGACGCGACCGCCGCGGCCGTCGCCGCACAGGAGCAGGGCTTCGACCCCGCGCCCGCCGATCCGCCGCGGGCCCCCGAGGGCGACATCCTCGCCGGCATCGTCCCCCTCGACCCGACGGAGGACGTCGACCGCATCGCCCCGCTCGACCAGGCCGACGCGTCCGCCGACGCCGACCCCGCGGACGAGGCGCCCGCCCCGGCGCCCGAGCCCGAGATCGCGGACGCGCCGTTCATCGCCGACGACCTGGAGCTGGGCGAGCCGGACCCCGGATACGCGCCGGCGGAGGCGCCGCACCCCGGCAGCCCGTCGGACGACGCCCCGCTCACGGGCGAGGTGCTCACGGGCGAGGTCGAGGCGGATCCCGAGCCGGTCGACGACGCGACGGCCGAGCTGGTGCTCGAGCCGATCGACGACGGCGCGGACGATCTGCGCCTCCCGGAGCCCGCGGCTCAGCCCGCAGCCGAGTCCGACGTGGTGGACGCCGAGCTCGTCGACGATCCCGCCCCCGAGCAGCCCTCGGAGCCGTCCGCGGACGAGTCCGTGCAGCTGACGCCCCTCCGCGACGAGGGCTTCGACGAGGACGCGGAGGTCGTCGACGATCCCGTCGGCGCGGCCGATGCTCCCGCCGCGGCCGCGGCCGCGCTCGAGGCGCCCGCGGGGGAGGACGAGATCGTCGATCCCGTCGCCGCGGACGGCGCTGCGGACGCTGACGACGACCTCGACGACGACCGCGATGACGTCGCCCCGGCCCCGCTCGCGCCCGCCGCCGCGGCCGCGCGTGCCGCCGCCATGGCGTGGGCGGCCGGGTCCGCGCCCGCCGCCGCGCCTGCGTCCGCGGCGCCTGCTGGCCCTGCCGTGCCCGCCGTGCCCGCCGCGCCCGCCGTGGACGAGCGTCCGGACGATGGCGCCCCCGAGCCCGCCGCCGCGCCCGCGTCCGAGGCCCCGGCGCTCGACGAGCACCCGGCCGCCGCCGTGCTCGCCGCCCCGACCCCCGAGGTCGCTCCCGATGCCGGGCGCCGACCGGTCGAGGAGGACCCCCGGGATCGGGCGGCCGACCGCGACGACGCCGCATCACCCGAGCCCGTCGACGCCGACGCCGACGCCGACGCCGCCGACCGCGACGCTGCCGCGTCCGATGACGAGCCCGTCGACGCCCTGGCCCTCCTCTTCGGCGATGCCGCCGAGGATCCGGCCGTCGACCGCCGCACCGCGGACGACGCCGACGACGACCGCTCCGCGCCGGCCGCCGACGAGGACCGCACGCACGTCCTCCCCGCCGTCGGCGCAGCCGCCGCCGTCGCCGGAGCCGCTGCCCCGGCCGCGCATCCGCGTCCCGACGAGGCAACGGCCGCGTTGCCCGCCGCCCCGCGCCCCGAGGCCGCCTCCCGCCCCGCACCGGTCCCGCCCCCGTACGTCGCGCCGGCCGCGTCCGCTGCACCGCGTCCGCCCGCGCCCGTCCGCGACGACGCCCGCGTCCCCGGCCCGCCCACGCCGCCGCGCAGCGCGTCCGGCCCGCGCGGCCCACGCCGCACCGGCCTCTGGGTCGGCGGCGCGATCCTCCTGGTGCTGCTCCTCGTCGGCCTCTTCTACCTGGGCCAGCGCCTGACCTCCTCCGCCGCGCCCGATGCCGCCCCCGCGGCGACCGCGACCGCCGACGCTTCGCCGACCCCGTCGCCCACCCCCACGGATCCCGTCCAGGGTCCGGCCGCCGCCGGCCCCCAGGCCTGGGACGCGCTGCTCGGCGGCGAGTGCATCGACCCGTACACGACGCCGTGGGAGGAGGAGTTCACGGTCGTCGACTGCGGCTCCGAGCACCACGCGCAGATGGTCGCGCGCGTCGCGCTGCCGCAGACCGATGACGCGTTCCCCGGCGAGGACGTCGTGCGCGACTCCGCCGACGAGCTCTGCATCGCCGACACCGTGATCGACTACGGCGCGGCCCGCGCCTACGAGGACGTGCAGTACCAGTCGGCCTACCCCATCACGCAGGACGAGTGGGCGGCGGGCGACCGCGACGCCTACTGCTTCGTCTCGCGCGCCGGCGGCGGCACCTTCACGGGCAGCATCGGCAAGCCGCAGCCGCCCGTCGTCCCCTAGCGCCGCCTGTCCGTTCGGAGTCCGCGGGTCAGAGCTCGGACTCGACCGGCTCCGGGTCCAGCAGCTCGGTGACGCCCGAGAGCACCTCGTCGGGGCGGAACGGGTAGCGCTCGATCTCGGCGCGGTCGCTGATGCCCGTGAGCACGAGCACGGTGTGGAGGCCCGCCTCGATGCCCGCGATGATGTCGGTGTCCATGCGGTCGCCGATCATGCCGGTGCTCTCGGAGTGCGCGCCGATCTTGTTGAGCGCCGAGCGGAACATCATCGGGTTGGGCTTGCCCACGATGTAGGGCTCCTTGCCCGTCGCCTTCGAGATGAGCGCGAGCACCGCGCCCGTCGCGGGCAGCACGCCCTCGGCGCTCGGCCCGGTCGCGTCGGGGTTCGTCGCGATGTAGCGCGCGCCGCCGTTGATGAGGCGGATGGCGCGGGTGATCGCCTCGAACGAGTAGTTGCGCGTCTCGCCGATGACCACGAAGTCGGGCTTCGTGTCGGTCATGATGAAGCCCGCCTCGTGCAGCGCGGTGGTGAGGCCGGCCTCGCCGATGACGAACGCGGATCCGCCGGGCATCTGCTGCTCGAGGAACGCCGCCGTCGCCAGCGCCGAGGTCCAGATCGCCGACTCGGGCACGTTCAGCCCGGACGCGCGGAGCCGGGCCGCGAGGTCGCGCGGCGTGAAGATGCTGTTGTTCGTGAGCACGAGGAAGGGCTTCCCCTGGTCCTGCCACTGCTGGATGAGGGCCGCCGCGCCGGGCAGGGCCTGGTTCTCGTGCACCAGCACGCCGTCCATGTCGGTGAGCCAGCAGTCCATCTCGTCGCGCGTCGCCATGGGGTTCCCTCTCGTCGTGGGACGAGGCTACCGCCGGGGGATGCGCGGGCGCCGGGCCCGCGGGGCGGCGTCACCGGATGTCCGCCCGGCGTCCTCCGCGCTGTCGGTCCGCGGCCGTAGGGTCGGCGCATGCACGCACTGCCTCCCGGATCCCTGCGCCTCGTCCACCTCAGCGACACCCATCTCCTCCGCGACGGCGGCCTGCACCAGGGCGTCGTCGACACGGGCGCCGCGCTCGACCGCGTCCTCGCCGAGGCCGACCGCGTGCCGGACGTGCGGCTGCTCGTCGGATCCGGTGACCTCTCGGAGGACGGCACGCCGGAGTCGTACGCGCTCCTCCGCGAGCGGCTGGATCCGTGGGCCGCGTCGCGCGGCGCCGCCGTCGTGCTCGCGCCCGGCAACCACGACGTGCGCTCCGGCTTCCGGCTCGTGCTCGGCGACGGCCACGGCGGCCCGGGCACCGACGACGGGCGTGATCCCGCGGCCGTGCCGCCCATCGACGGCGTCACCCTCGTGGACGGCTGGCGCGTCGTCACGCTCGACACCTCCGTGCCGGCCAAGGGCTACGGCGCGCTCCGCGAGCAGCAGCTCGACGCGCTCCGCGAGCTGCTCGCGACCCCGTCCGAGCATGGCACCGTGCTCGTGCTGCACCACCCGCCGGTGCCCGCGCCCACCGTGCTGCACGAGTCGCTCGCGCTGCAGGGGCCGGAGCGGCTCGCGGAGGTCGTGCGCGGGAGCGACGTGCGGGTGATCCTCTCGGGCCACTACCACCACCACATCGTGGGATCCCTCGCGGGCGTGCCCGTGCTCGTCGCGCCCGGCGTCGCGAACGAGACGGACGTCGCGGCGACGCCGGGCACGGAGCGCATCGTGCGCGGATCCGGCTTCCTCGTGGTCGACGTGCAGCCCGGCGGCGACGTCGTCTCGGTCGTGGTGCGCGCGCACGCGGCGGACGACGGCGAGGAGGTCGCGGTGCTCGACGCCGAGGTGGTGGAGCGGATCATCGAGGCGGCCGGAGCGCCCGCGGCACCGTGACCGCGCGCCCGCGGTGAACCGCAGGTGAACGGATCCGCCGCCCGTGGTCGCCGACCAGCGCCGGTGCGAGGGTGGATCCATGTCGATGAGCGAGCCCCTCGTGCCCCGTGACCACTCGGACGACGCGGAGATCACCGCGGCCGACGCCGGCGACGGCGCGCCCGTCGAGACGACGACCGAGCCGACCCGCGAGGACGTCCGGCCGGACGCCCCCGCGGCCGAGGCGACCGACGCCGACGCCGCGGAGGGCGCGGCCGCCCGGGACTCCGTGCTGCGCCGTCCCTCCGGCGAGCGGCTCGCCCCGGAGGAGCTGGCCGCCGAGTCCGAGTGACCGGCGCGGGCGCGCGCCCTCGAGGCGTCGCGCCGTCGCCCCGCACATGAGGAGAGGCGGCGACCCGATGGGTCGCCGCCTCTCCCGGTGTCGCTGAGGTCTACTTGAAGACGTCCTTGACGTCCTCGCCGGCCTTCTTGGCGGACGCGGCGGTCTGGTCCTTCTGGCCCTCGGCCTTGAGGTCCTGGTCGCCCTTGTGCTCGCCGAGCGCCTCCTTGGCCTTGCCCGCGATGTCCTGGGCGGCGTTCTTGATCTTGTCGTCGAGACCCATGATCTCCTCCTCACTGAGGCCGCCGGGTGCGGCCCTCATCCGGACTGTAGGACCGACGGCTCCTGGGGAGCTGACAGGTGCGAGGTGGGTGTCCGCCGAGCGAATCGCGGGCCGCCGCACGGGCGTGGGCGTTCGCGCAAGGACCTTCCGCGCGGCCCCGGGGCGCCCCTATGCTCCGGGATCGTGATCCTCTTCGGGCTGCTCCCCCTCCTCGTCGACATGTGCGCGCTCGTCGACCTCATCACCCGACCCGACGACCAGGTGCGGCACCTGCCGAAGCTCGTCTGGATCCTGCTCATCGTGTTCCTGCCGCTCATCGGCAGCATCGTGTGGTTCTGCGTCGGCCACGATTGGGACGCGCGGCGCGAGCCGGTCGGCCCGCCCGACCGCAGCGCCGCCTACGAGCGCGCGGCCGTCGCGGTCGACCGGCGGGTGCGCAGCACCGAGCAGCAGATCGCCGACCTCGAGGAGGAGGAGCGGCACTACGCGCGCATCGCGCGGATGCGGCAGCTCCAGGCGGAGCAGGCGGTGCAGGCCGCGCGCGCCGCGGGACCCGCGCGCCCGCAGCGGGCCGTCGAGCCCGGATCCGCGCCCGAGCGGTAGCCCTCCCCAGGCTCGCGGCCGCTCCGGAGTCCCCGACGGGACCGCCGCGTCGGGGCGCGGTCGGGGGCGGATGGGAGCATGGCCCCATGCCCGACACCGCCACGCCGCCCTCCTCCGCCGCGCCCGCCGACCTCCGGTCCGCCGCCCGCGAGCACCTCTCCCGGCTGGTCGGCGTCGCGGGCGCCGACTTCCACGACGGCCAGTTCGAGGCCATCGAGGCGCTCGTGCAGGACCGCTCCCGCGCCCTCGTCGTGCAGCGCACCGGATGGGGCAAGTCGGCCGTCTACTTCGTCGCCACCCTGCTCCTCCGCCAGCAGGGCCTCGGCCCCACGCTCCTCGTCTCGCCGCTGCTCGCCCTCATGCGCGACCAGGTCGCCGCCGCCCGCCGCGCCGGGGTCCGCGCCGTCGCCATGAACTCCAGCAACGCCCACGAGTGGGACGACCTGCTGCGCGCGCTCGACGCCGACGAGGTCGACCTGCTGCTCGTCTCGCCGGAGCGCCTCAACAACCCGCGCTTCCGCGACGAGCAGCTGCCCGCCCTCCGCGCACGGCTCGGCCTCCTCGTGGTCGACGAGGCGCACTGCATCTCCGACTGGGGCCACGACTTCCGGCCCGACTACCGCCGCCTGCGCGACCTCATCTCCTCGGTCGACGAGCGCGTGCCCGTGCTCGCCACCACCGCCACCGCCAACTCGCGCGTGGTCGCCGACGTGGAGGAGCAGCTGAGCGTGGGATCCACCGGGAGCGGCGCCGTCGAGACGGAGCGCGTGCCCGTGGTCACCATCCGCGGGCCGCTCGCCCGTCGGTCGCTGCGGCTCGGCGTGCTGCGGCTCGAGAACAGCCGCGATCGGCTCGGCTGGCTCCTCAGCCACCTCGACGAGCTGCCCGGCAGCGGCATCATCTACGCGCTCACGGTCTCGGCCGCGCAGGACACCGCGCGGCTGCTGCGCGACGCCGGCCACGCCGTGAAGGCGTACACGGGCCGCGACGACCCGGCCGACCGCGAGCAGGCCGAGGGCGAGCTGCAGCGCAACGAGGTCAAGGCGCTCGTCGCCACCAGCGCGCTCGGCATGGGCTTCGACAAGCCCGACCTCGGCTTCGTCGTGCACCTCGGCGCCCCGTCGTCGCCCGTCTCCTACTACCAGCAGGTCGGTCGCGCGGGCCGCGGGTCGGCCGACGCCGACGTGCTGCTCCTGCCCGGCCGCGAGGATCCGGACATCTGGCAGTACTTCGCCACCGCGTCCATGCCGGACGAGCAGCAGGCCGCGTCCGTCATCCAGGCGCTCGGGGAGAGCGACCGGCCGCTGTCGGTGCCCGCGCTCGAGTCGCGGGTCAGCCTCTCGCGCAGCCGGCTCGACCTCCTGCTCAAGGTGCTCGACGTCGACGGCGCCGTGCGGCGCGACACGTCCGGGTGGTCGGCCACGGGCGTCCCGTGGGTCTACGACCGCGCCCGGTACGAGCAGGTCGCGGCCGCGCGCGTGCGCGAGCAGCAGGCGATGCTCGACTACGAGACCACCCTCGGCTGCCGGATGGAGTTCCTCCAACGCCAGCTCGACGACGACACCGCGGCGCCGTGCGGCCGCTGCGACCGATGCGCCGGCGCGTGGTACCCGGCGTCGCTGGATCAGCAGGCGTCGGCCAACGCGTCGCAGGCGCTCGACCGCGTCGGCCTGCCGGTCGAGCCGCGGCTGCGCTGGCCCACGGGCGCGTCCAGCGTCGGCGTGCCGCTCAGCGGCGCCATCGCGGCCGGCGAGCAGGTCGACGAGGGCCGCGCGCTCGCGCGCCTCACCGACCTCGGCTGGGGCGGCCGCCTGCGCACGGTGTTCGCGGCCGGTGCCGAGGACGCCCCGGTCGACGACGCGCTCGTCGCCGCCTGCGTCCGGGTGCTCGCCGAGTGGGGCTGGGCCGAGCGGCCGCGCGCCGTCGTCCACGTGCCGTCGGCCAGCCGCCCGCAGCTCGTCGGGAGCCTCGCCCAGCGCATCGCGGAGGTGGGGCGGCTGCCGTTCCTCGGGTCGCTCGACCTGGTCGATCCGGGGGCGCCCGGGGCCGCCCGCGGCAACAGCGTCTACCGGCTCGGGCGGGTGCACCCGCGGTTCCAGGTGCCCGCGCACCTGGCGGAGGACCTCGCGGCGGATCCGCGTCCGGTGCTCCTCGTCGACGACCTCGTCGACACCCGGTGGACCCTCACGGTCGCCGGGCGCCTGCTGCGGAAGGCGGGCGCCACGCGCGTGCTGCCGTTCGCACTCGCGCAGCAGGGGTAGCGGGAGGCGCTGATCAGTCGGCGCGCGTGGAGGCGGGCGGCGGGGCCGGCTTCGGCGCCGCGGGGACGGCGGGTGTGCGCGTCGCGGGGGCCTTCGGCTTCGTGGTCGGCTTCGCGGGGGTCTTCGCCTTCGCGGTCGCCTTCGCCTTCGCCTTCGCGGGGGTCTTCGCCTTCGCGGGTGCGGCGCTCTTCGCCTTCGCCGGCGCCTTCGCCTTCGCCGGCGCCTCGGCCTTCGCGGGCGCCTCGGTCTCCGTGGGCGCCTCCGGCTCCGGGGGGATCGGGTCCCCGTCCGCCGCGAGGAAGACCGTCCCGGCTCCCGCGAGCCGCGCGCGCATCACCTCGAGGGCCTGCGGGTTCTCGTCCACCAGCACGAAGCGACGGCCGAGCTCGCGGGCCGCGGCGCCCGTGGTGCCGGATCCGGCGAAGAAGTCGAGCACCCAGTCGCCCGGCCGGCTCGACGCCTGCACGATGCGGCGCAGCACGCCGAGCGGCTTCTGCGTCGCGTAGCCGGTCTTCTCGCGGCCCGTGGGGGAGACGATCGTGTGCCACCACACGTCCGTCGGGAGCTTGCCGCGCTCGCGCTTCTCGGGCGTCACGAGGCCGGGCGCCATGTAGGGCTCGCGGTCGACGCCCTCGGAGTCGAAGCGGTAGCGGATCGGGTCCTTGACGTAGACGAGGATCGTGTCGTGCTTCGCCGGCCAGCGCCGTCGGGACTTCGCGCCGTAGTCGTACGCCCACACGATCTCGTTGAGGAACGAACGGCGCCCGAAGAGCGCGTCGAGCACGACCTTGGCGTAGTGCACCTCGCGGTAGTCGAGGTGCAGGTAGAGGGTGCCGGTGGGATCCAGCAGCCGCCACGCCTCGATGAGCCGCGGCTCGAGGAAGTCCCAGTAGTCGGCGAACGAGTCGTCGAAGCCGTAGAGGAGGCCCTTGACGGAGTCGTAGCTGCGGCCCTGGAACCCGACGCGCGCGCCGGGCGGCCGGACGGGCTCGGGGGTCGCGGTGCTCGCGGGCGCGAGCGCGGCGGAAGCGGCAGCGGCAGCGGCGGCGCCGGCGGCCGGGGGATCGGCGTCGGGTGCGGGATCCGGATCCGGGCTCCGCGCCACCGTCATGTTCTGCCGCTCCTGCGTGCGGCCGGTGTTGAACGGCGGATCCAGGTAGATCAGCTGGAAGGCGCCGTCGGGGAGCGCGCGGACGGCCTCGAGGTTCTCGCCGTGGATCACGAGGTCGGGGCCGTCGGGGGTCCAGGCGGGCGGGGGCACGACCCCGAGGTTAACGGACCCGGCCCCTGTCCTCCGCGGGCGGCGCCGGTCATGATGGGCCCGTGCCCGCCGCCGATCCCGACGCCTCCCGCCGCGACGTGGACGCCCGCCTCGCCGCGCTCGCGCATCCGCTCGCGCCGGCCGTCGACGTGATCCGCGACGCCGTGCGCTCCGCCTGCCCCGACGCGGTCGAGTCGTGGAAGTGGAACGCCCCGAGCTGGTCCCTCGGCGACCACTTCGCGACCCTCGCCCTGCGGAAGCCCGACGAGGTGCTGCTCGTGCTGCACGCGGGAGCGCGGACGGCGCCGGATCGCCCGGCGATCGAGGTCGCGGATCCGGCCGGCCTCCTCCGCGCGGCCGGACCGCACCGCGCCATCGCGAAGTTCCGCGACGCCGCCGAGGTGCGCGACGCGCGTCCCGCGCTCGACGCCGTCGTCCGCGCATGGGTCGCGCAGCTCGACCCCTCGTAGGCTGCGGACGTGACACCCGACGCGCACGCCGCATCCGACGCCCCCGCCTCCTCCGCCCCCATCCCGGCCGCCGCCGACCTCGACGCCCGCGACCCGCTCGCGCGCTTCCGCGACCTGTTCGTGCAGTCCGACGACGTGGTCGCGTACCTCGACGGCAACTCGCTCGGGCGCCCGACCCGGGCGAGCGTCGACCGCGTCGCCGGCTTCGTGCGCGATCAGTGGGGCGGCCGCCTCATCCGCGGCTGGGACGAGGACTGGCTCGACATGCCGACCCGCATCGGCGACGACCTCGGCCGCGTAGCGTACGGCGCCGCGGCCGGCCAGACCTTCGTCGGCGACTCGACCACCGTGATCCTCTACAAGCTCGTCCGCGCCGCGGTCCGCGCGCGCCCCGGCCGTGACGAGCTCGTCATCGACACCGACAACTTCCCCACCGACCGCTTCGTGCTCGAGGGCGTCGCCGAGGAGTGCGGCATGACGATCCGCTGGATCGACGTGCAGCCCGACGCCGGGGTCACCCCCGAGCTCGTCGCGGAGGCGTTGGGGGAGCGCACCGCGCTCGTCGTGCTCAGCCAGGTCGCGTACCGCTCCGGGTTCCTCGCGGACGTGCCGCGGATCACCCGCATCGTGCACGACGCCGGCGCCCTCGTGCTCTGGGACACCTGCCACTCCGTCGGCGTGATCCCCACCGAGCTCGACGCGTGGGGCGTCGACCTTGCCGTCGGCTGCAGCTACAAGTACCTCGACGGCGGCCCCGGCGCGCCCGCCCACGGCTACGTGCGGAGCGACCTGCAGCGGGAGCTGCGCCAGCCGATCCAGGGCTGGATGGGCGCGCAGGACGTGTTCGCGATGGGCCCGGAGTACGTGCCCGCCGACGGGATCCGCCGCTTCCTCAGCGGCACGCCGCCCATCGTCGGCATGCTCGCGATGCAGGACATGATCGCGCTCATCGAGGAGGCGGGCATGGCCGCGATCCGCGCCAAGTCACTCGCCCTCACCGGCTTCGCGCTCGACCTCGTCGACCGCGACCTCGTGCCGCTCGGCGCGCGCGTCGCGAGCCCCCGCGAGGAGGACCGCCGCGGCAGCCACGTGAGCGTCGACCACCCGCGCTTCCGCGAGATCGTCGGCGCCCTGTGGGAGGAGGGCGTGATCCCCGACTTCCGCGCGCCGTCCGGCCTCCGCCTCGGCCTCAGCCCGCTCACGACGTCGTTCCGCGAGGTGGAGCTCGGCGTCGAGGCGATCCGGCGGCACCTGGCGGGCTGACCCGCCCCGCCCTACGGCAGGATCGCGTCCACGTACCCGCCGTCGACGCGCAGCGCCCCGCCGGTCGTCGCCGACGCCTGCTTCGAGGCGAGGTACACGCACATGTGCGCGATCTCCTCCGGCTCGATCAGCCGCTGGATGAGCGACTGCGGCCGGTGCTGCCGCATGAACTCGCGCTGCGCCTCGTCCCACGGCAGGTCGTCGCCGACGAGCTCGCGCGCGAACGCCTCGACGCCGCCGGTGTGCGTGGGGCCGGCCATGACGCAGTTGACCGTGACGCCGGATCCGGCCGCCGCCTTGGCGAAGCCGCGCGAGACCCCGAGGAGCGCGGTCTTCGAGACGCCGTAGTGGATCATCTCGACGGGCGTCACGACGGCCGAGTCGCTCGCGATGTACTGCACCCGGCCCCAGCCGCGGGACATCATGCCGGGCAGGTAGGCGCGGGTGAGGCGCACGGCCGCGAGCACGTTGACCTCGAAGTAGCGGCGCCACTCGTCGTCGGTGATGCCGAGGGGGTCGGCCGAGCCGAAGATCCCGAGGTTATTGACGAGCACGTCGACCTCGGGGAACGCCTCGACTGCGCGGGCCGCGCCCTCCTCGGTCGCGACGTCGGCCGCGAGCACCTCGACGGGCGCGTCCGGGTGCGCGGCGAGCAGCCGGTCGCGCGCGGCCGCCGTGCCCTCCTCGCCGCGGCCGTTGACGATCACGCGGGCGCCCGCCTCGAGGAGGCCCTCCGCGATGGCGTAGCCGATGCCCTGGGTGGAGCCCGTGACGAGGGCGGTGGATCCGGTGAGGTCGATGCGCATGGGGGTGCCTTCCGTGGGAGGTGGGGAGGAGGGGTCGGTCAGTCGGCCCAGGCCCGTCGGGTGCTGCGGACGGGCTGCCCGGTGGTCGCGGCCTCGTGCATGAGGAGCGCGAGGTGGTGGTCCTGCGACGCCTCCGCGAGCGAGTTCGTGGATGGCCCGCCGGCCGCGTGCGCGTGCATCTCGACGAGGCACTGCGCGATCGCGATCTCGTCGTCCGCGAGCCGGCCGGGCGCGAAGGGGTTCTCGTAGACCCACTCGGAGCCGAGCAGCAGCCCGCGGAGGTGGTGCCCCTCGAGGTTGCCGCCCTGCCCGGTCTCGACGCGCGTGATGTCGGCCCACGTCGGCGTCGTCGCATCCAGCAGCCAGCTCACGTGCTCGTCGACGATCTCGCCGCGCTCGCCGCGGACGAGCAGGCGGTTCCGGCGGATCCAGGAGAAGTACTGCCGGTCGGCGAAGTCGTAGACGCCGAGGCGGTCGCCGAAGTCGAAGCGCGCGGTGGTCTGCACGGCGGTGACGACCTCCTCGCGCACGGGGTCGCCGTCGCGGTCGGGCCCGGCGACGAGCGGCGACGAGAAGCGGGACGCCGTGATGGTCGCGTCCTCGAAGCCGATGCCGAGGGCCCGGCGCATCACGCGGACGCCGTGGTAGTCGTGGCACTGCGCGACCGTCGCCTGGCTGACGCGCCCGAGCCGGCCTCCCGCTGCGATGGCGAGCTGCGCGGCGAGCAGCGGCGAGAGCGGGTACTGCTCGGCCACCTCGATCCGCGCGCCCTGCCGCACGAGCGCGTCGAGCCGTTCGAGGTCCTCGACGGTCGCGCCGGGCGGCGTCTCGGTGAGGACGGCGACTCCGCGGTCGACGAGGTCGGCGATCACGTCCGGCGCGGCGGATCTGGGTACGGAGACGACCGCGAACGACGGCGCCTCCGCGGCGAGCAGCTCGGCCGCGGTGCGGAAGGTGCGGATCCCCCACTCCTCCTCCAGCGCACGGCCGGTGTCCGCGCTGCGGGTCACGAGGCCGGTGACCGCGAAGCGCTCCGGGAGGGCCCGCGCGATGCGCAGGAAGAAGGCGCTGCGCCAGCCGCTGCCGACGATGCCGAAGCGGATCTGCGGGGGCGGCGTCGCGGGGTGGGGCATCCCGCCAGCGTACGCGCGGGGCCCCGCGTGACGGCCCGCTGGAGTTCTCGCAGCCGACTGGGGAATACTCGCGAGGGCCGGGAGGCTGTCCCGGGAGCGAACGCTCCCGGGTGAGGCGCCTCACGGCTCCGTCGCAGGAGTATGACCCGAGAAGGGGCACGAGCATGGGGATCCAGACGAGCCTCGACCAGGTCGCGCAGGCCGCGCGCATCCTCGACGTGATGCAGGAGGCCGACGAGCTCACGGTCGCCGCCAGCCGCGACGGCGGCGGACGCGCGGTGCGGCTCCTCGCCCGCGCCGCCGCGGATCCCGCCGACCAGCTCACCGCCGTCGCCGCCATCCACGCGCTCGCCCAGGTCTTCGACGAGGCCGCCGACCTCGCCCTCGTCGCGCTCCTCGACCACGAGGTCCGGTGGATCCGCGAGCACGCCGCCTGGGCGTTCGGCACCCGCCTGCCGCGCTTCGACGCGGTCTCGGGCCTCGTCGCCATGGTGGTCGAGGGCGGCTTCCCGGGCATGCTCGCGCAGCGGACGCTGCAGCAGTGGGCGGGATCCGCGCCCGACCACCTCTCCCTCGCGCTCGAGAACGCGCTGCTCGGCGTCCGCGGCGACGGCGCCCGGTCGCGTCTCGTCGAGACCGTGGGACTCGTGCGGGGCCGGATCCCGGAGCGCGTGCTCCTCCGCGTCGCGCAGGATCCCCGCGAGGGCCCGCTCACCCGCTCCGCCGCCGTCGCCGCGCTCGGCGACCGGCCCGCGGGCGAGGCGACCCTCGGCATCGTCTCCGACATCGCGCGCGGCGACGACGAGGTGGCCGCGGTCGCGCGCCTCGCCGTCCTCGACATCGCGCGCCAGCACGGCGACCACCCGGCGGCGCCCGAACGTCCGGGCCTCACGGTCGTCCAGCTCTTCCTCCACGCCGACATCGACGCGGGCCTCACCCACGTGGGCGCCGGCGACAACGGCGGCATCGCGACGCTGCTCGTGCGCCTCGGCGACGCGCTCGTGGATCCCGCGGGCCCGGCCGGCGACGCCCCCGGGGCGCACGACGTGACCGCCACGACCGTCGCCGACCGCCCGGTCGACCGCGTCATCACCCTCTCCCGCGGCACCGCCGACCAGGCGCTCGCCTCCCTCGCGCGCGTGACCGCGGGCGGCGACGGGCACGTCTTCGCGCACATCCCGCTCCTCGGCGGCCCGCGCTCGCTGCCCGAGGCGTGGCCGCACCGCGTCGAGGCCGAGCGGGGGATCCGCCGCGTGCTCCGCGCGGCCGGCCGCGTCGACGCCGTGCACCTCCGCATGGCCGACGTGGGCACGCTCGCCGCCTCCACGGTCGCCCGCGAGCTCGGCATCCCCGTCGTCTTCACGGTGGCGCCGGATCCGCACGGCGTCGTCGACGCGCTCGACCGCTCCGGCGCCCTCACCCGCGACGGCTTCGGCGCGGTCGACGCGCGCGAGCACTACTGGTTCCGCGTGCGGCTCGTGCAGCGCCTGGCCGCCGACGCGGCGCACACCGTCCTCTTCCCGCGGCCGGAGCTCAAGCGCGACATGCGCCGGCTCGTCGGCATCGACGTGGATGCGCACCCCGAGCGCCACAGCGTCGTCGCCGAGGGCATCGACGTCGCCGCCATCGAGCGCTCCCGCGACGACGCGCTGCTCGGCGCCGACGCGGAGGGCGCGCCCGCCCGCGCGTTCGTCGAGCTCGACGAGCTGCTCGCCGGCCTCCCCGCCGAGCGCCGCGGCCTCCCGCTCGTCGTCTCCGTGGGCCGCCTCGCGCGGGTCAAGGGCATGGCGTCGCTCGCGCACGTCTGGGCGGCGGATCCCGCGCTCCGGTCCCGCGCGAACCTCCTCGTCGTGGGCGGCGACCTCGACGCGCCCTCCGCGGAGGAGCGCGACCAGCTCGCGCGGATCCTCGAGGCCGTGCCCGGCGCGGATCCCGCCCACGCCGCCGACCCCCGCGCCGCCGCCGCGGACGCCGCGCGCCACGGCCTCCTCCTCGCCGGCCACCGCGGCAACGACACCGTCACGCGCTGGCTCGCCGCCGTCCGCTACGGCCGCCCCGGGCTCACCGCACCGGGCGGCGCGTACGCGTGCGCGAGCATCAAGGAGGAGTTCGGCGTCGCCCTCCTCGAGGCGATGTCGATGGGCCTGCCCGTCGTCGCGCCGGCGTCCGGCGGACCCGCGACCTACGTGGAGGACGGCGTCACGGGCCTCCTCGTCGACACGACGGATCCGGCCGCGCTCGCCGTCGGCATCGGCCGCGCGCTCGACATCGCGGCCGGTCCCGAGGCGGACGCCGCCGCCGACCGCGCCCGCGCGATGGTCGCCCGCACCTTCACCATCCAGGCCATGGCGGGCACCCTGTCCCGCGTCTACCGCGACGTCGCCGCAGCCGACGACCGAACCCTCTGGGAGCTCAGCGCCTCATGACCCTGCTCGTCATCAGCCCGGACTACGCGTCCCACCTCTTCCCCCTCCTCACGCTCGCGTCCGCGTGGCAGAAGGCGGGCGAGCGCGTGGTCGTGGCCACCGGGTCCGCCACCGCCGGCATCGTCGAGGCGTCCGGCTTCGAGCGGGTCGACCTCCGGCTCGGGCGCGGATCCAACCCCGGCACCATCAAGGCCGAGGAGCAGCCGACCGGCGAGGACGACGCCCTCCGCGGCTTCTTCGCCGCCACCCGCCGCGGCATGGTCGAGACCCTGCGCTTCCAGGCCGAGGCCCGCAGCGACGACCTGCTCTGGGAGCCGGTGGAGACCGCGCGCGCCGTGCAGCGGATCCTCGACGAGGTGCGCCCCGACCAGGTCATCGTCGACCACCTCGCCTTCAGCGCCCGCCTCGCCCTGCTCGCCTCCGGCACGCGCCACGCGGACGTCGTGCTCGGCCACCCCAGCGCCCTGCCCGTGGGCGACGAGGTCTACGGCTTCCCGCCCGCCTGGCCCGCCGCCTTCGAGCCCGAGGAGGACGACCTCGACGAGCTGCACGCGCTGTGCGAGCGCGTCCGCGACCGCTTCACCGCGCAGTGGAACGACGCCCTCGCGGTGCTCGCGCCGCAGCTCCCGCCCGTCCGCGACGCCTTCGCCCTGGCCGGCGACGTGCTCCTGCTCAACTACCCCGAGGAGCTGCACGACCCCGACCGCTCCGAGCTGCTGCCGCCGCACGCCTTCATCGGCTCGGCCGTCCGCCGCGAGGCGCCGGACGCGGACGTGCAGGACTGGATCGACGAGGGCGGCGACCCGATCGTCTACGTGTCGCTCGGCAGCTTCCTCTCCGTGCGCGGCGACGTGCTCGCGCGCATCGCGGCGGCCCTCCGCGACCTCGACGTGCGCGTGGCGCTGGCGACCGGATCCACCGCCCTCGACGAGCTCGGCGACCTCCCGTCCGACTGGCTCGTCCGCCCGTTCCTCCCGCAGGTGACGCTCCTCGGCCACGCCGACCTCGCGGTCACGCACGGCGGCAACAACTCCGTCACGGAGGCGGCGACCGCGGGCGTCCCGATGCTCGTGCTGCCCCTCTCGACCGACCAGTTCGCGGGCGCCGCCGCGCTCGAGGACGCCGGGCTCGGGCTCGCGCTCGCCCCGAACGTCGCGACGGTCACCGAGCTGCGGCAGGCGGCCAAGCTCCTGCTCAACCCGTCGGGCGGGCAGCGCGCCATGCTCGACGCGGTCGCGTCGTCGCTCACCCGCTCGCCCGGGCCGCAGCGCGCGTACCAGGCGCTGGCCGGCGGGATCCGCCCGGAGCAGGCCGCGCGCTGATCCCGTCGCCCCGCCGGGCGACGCCCGCGCCTGGATCTCGTAGACTCGACCATGACCGCACGTCGCCTCGCGCGCCTCGGTCGCCCCCAGTCTCGTCAACGGATCCAGGTGCCCTCGTGAACATCGTCGCTTTCATCATCGCGTTCGCCCTCTTCATGGCGGGCATGGCGCTGTTCGCGTTCGCGTTCTACATCGAGGGCTTCGAGCTGCTGAGCTTCTTCGCCGGCATCCTGCTCGTCTCGGCCTCCATCGCCATCCCGGCGCACGTGCTCAAGCGCACCGACGCCTGATCCGCGGCGTCGCGCCGCGCCCCGAGCGCGGAAACACCCCCGACACACGCCCCCGTTAGTCTGCGGCCATGGGTGATCTGTTCGAGGGATACGGCACGCTCGCGGCCGCACGGCGAGCCTCCGGCGGCGCGATGCCGTTCGACGAGATGTTCCGAGATCCGCCGGCCGACGGGGAGCCCGCGGCCACCCGGGCCGCCTACCGCGAGATCCACGCGGCGCTCTCCCGCATGACCAAGGAGGAGCTGAAGGACCGAACGGACGCGCTCGCCACCAGCTACCTCGCGCAGGGCGTCACCTTCGACTTCGCGGGCGAGGAGCGGCCCTTCCCGCTCGACGCCGTGCCGCGCGTCATCGAGCAGGCCGAGTGGAGCCGCCTCGAGAAGGGCGTCGCGCAGCGCGTCCGGGCGCTCGAGGCGTTCCTCGCCGACGTGTACGGGCCGCAGCGCGCGATCCGCGACGGCGTCATCCCCGCGCGCCTCATCAGCTCCTCGAGCCACTTCCACCGCCAGGCCGCCGGCATCGACCCGGCCAACGGCGTCCGCATCCAGGTCTCCGGCATCGACCTGGTGCGCGACGAGGCCGGCGAGATGCGCGTCCTCGAGGACAACGTGCGCGTCCCCTCCGGCGTCAGCTACGTCATCTCCAACCGCCGCGTCATGGCGCAGACGCTGCCCGAGCTGTTCGTCTCGATGCGGGTCCGCCCGGTCGGCGACTACCCGAACAAGCTCCTCCAGGCCCTCCGCGCGAGCGCGCCCGACGGCGTCGACGACCCGAACGTGGTCGTCCTCACGCCCGGCGTCTACAACAGCGCCTACTTCGAGCACACGCTCCTCGCGCGCCTCATGGGCGTCGAGCTCGTCGAGGGCCGCGACCTGTTCTGCTCCGGCGGCCGCGTCTGGATGCGCACCACGGGCGGCCCCATGCGCGTCGACGTCATCTACCGCCGCGTCGACGACGAGTTCCTGGATCCGCTGCAGTTCCGCGCCGACTCCATGCTCGGCTCGCCCGGCCTCATGCTCGCCGCCCGCCTCGGCAACGTCACCATCGCGAACGCGGTGGGCAACGGCGTCGCCGACGACAAGCTCGTCTACACGTACCTGCCCGACCTCATCCGCTACTACCTGGCCGAGGACGCGATCATCCCGAACGTCGACACCTGGCGCCTCGAGGAGCCCGACTCGCTCGAGGAGGTGCTCGACCGGCTGCCGGAGCTCGTCGTGAAGCCCGTCGACGGATCCGGCGGCAAGGGCCTCGTGGTCGGCCCGGCGGCGTCCGCAGGCGAGCTCGCCGAGCTGCGCGCGCGTCTCCTCAAGGACCCGCGCGGCTGGATCGCGCAGCCCGTCGTGCAGCTCTCCACCATCCCCACGCTCGTGGAGGACGGCATGCGCCCGCGGCACGCCGACCTCCGCCCCTTCGCCGTCAACGACGGCCGCGACATCTGGGTGCTGCCCGGCGGGCTCACGCGCGTCGCGCTCCCCGAGGGCCAGCTCGTGGTCAACAGCAGCCAGGGCGGCGGATCCAAGGACACCTGGGTCGTCGGCGACGCCGGCTTCCCGACGGCGACGCGCGAGCGCAGCGTGCAGACGCTCGTGGCCGACCAGGCGGCGGTCACGACGTCGATCCCGGTGATCGCGCCGGGGGAGAAGGCGCCCGACCAGTCGCCGCACGACGCCCCGCGCAACCGCGACCAGCACGAGCAGCAGCAGCAGGCGGGCCCGGCGTCCGCCGCGGTCGCCGCGCCTCCCGCCGACGACACGACCGACACCACCGAGGGGGACCGCTGATGCCCATGCTGTCGCGCATCGCCGAGTCGCTGTTCTGGATCGGCCGCTACATCGAGCGGTCGGACGGAACCGCCCGCATCCTCGACGTGCACCTCCAGCTCCTGCTCGAGGACCCGTGGATCGACGAGGACACCGCCTGCCGCTCCCTCCTCAGCGTGATGGGCAGCGACGTGCCCTCCGAGGACGTGCTCGGCCGCCACGACGTCCTCGCGCTGCTCGCGGTCGACCGCACGCAGCCCGCCTCCATCGCCTACTCGCTCGGCGCCGCGCGCGAGAACGCACGGCGGGCCCGCGAGATCGTCTCCAGCGAGCTGTGGGAGTGCCTCAACACGACGCGCGCCCGCATGCCGCGGAAGATCGCCAACGACCGCGTGCACGAGTTCTTCGGCTGGGTGCGCGAGCGCTCGGCCCTCGCGGTCGGGCTCGTCGAGTCCGGCACCAGCCGCGACGAGGCGTGGCAGTTCTTCACCCTCGGCCGATCCATCGAGCGCGCCGACATGACCGCCCGCCTCCTCGCGACCCGCGCCCTCACCGAGGCCAGCGGCCCGTCGTGGACCACGATCCTCCGCTCCTGCGGCGCGTACGAGGCGTACCTCCGCACGTACCGCGGGGTGCCCAGCGCGCGCAACGCGGCCGAGTTCCTGCTGCTCGACCGGCTGTTCCCGCGGTCGATCACGCACTCCATCCGCCGCGCCGAGCAGTGCCTGCACGACATCGAGCCGCGTACCGACCGCCTCGGGGTGTCCGACCAGGCGCAGCGGCTGCTCGGGCAGATCCGGAGCGAGCTGGAGTACCGGCCGATCCAGGAGATCCTCGACGACCTCCCGCGCTTCATGGACGCCGTGCAGGAGGCCACCTCCGCCACCAGCGAGGCCGTCCGCCAGCGCTACTTCCCCACCAACGCGGCACCGAGCTGGGTAGGAGAGAACTCGTGAACCGCCTGCGCATCACCCACCGGACCGGCTTCCACTACGAGGGCGAGGTCACCGCGTCGTACAACGAGGCGCGGATGCTGCCCGTGTCGAGCGAGAACCAGTTCGTCCTGTACTCGAACCTCGACATCCAGCCGAAGCCGGGGCACCACACCTACGTCGACTACTTCGGCACCCGCGTCTCCTCGTTCGAGATCCTGAGCCCCCACCGCTCGCTCGAGCTCACGGCCACGAGCCTCGTCGAGGTGCGGCCGCGCACGCACGAGCCGCACCAGCGCGGCTGGGACGACCTCGCGGTCGAGGTGCAGCGCGCGACCGAGCACGTGGAGCAGGTCGCGCAGACCGGGCGCACCGAGCCGCACGAGGAGGTCGTCGCGCTCGCGGAGGAGATCGCGGGCGGCGCGGGGACCCCGTGCGAGGCGGCCGCGGAGATCGCGCGGGCCATCGGCGAGAAGGTCGAGTACATGGCCGGCGTCACGAGCGTGCAGTCGACCGCGCGCGAGGCGTGGGAGCAGGGTCGGGGCGTCTGCCAGGACATCACGCACATCGTCATCGGCGCGCTCCGGCACGTCGGGATCCCCGCGCGCTACGTCAGCGGCTACCTGCACCCGAAGCCGAACGCGGCCGTGGGCGAGACCGTCACGGGCGAGTCGCACGCGTGGGTCGAGTGGTTCTGCGGCGAGTGGCGCGGCTGGGATCCGACGAACCTCATCGACATCGGCGACCGCCACGTGCTCGTCGGCCGCGGCCGCGACTACCGCGACGTCGCCCCGCTGCGCGGCATCTACGCGGGGCCGTTCCGGTCGAAGCTGTTCGTGCGGGTGGAGATCACGCGCGAGTCCTGACCCGCGGCGGCCGGGCGGGCCCGCCCTAGTCTGGATCCATGCCCGACGACGAGCGCTCCACCGACGGAGCCGACCACCGCACCCTCGTGGACGCCGAGGGCGTGACCCTCCACTACTACGTGTGGGAGGCGGAGCGTCCGCGGGCCGTCGTGCACATCGCGCACGGCGTCGGCGAGCACGCGCTGCGCTACGCCCGGCTCGCGCGGGAGCTGAACGCGATGGGGTTCACGGTCGCGGCCGACGACCACCGCGGGCACGGCGCCACGGGCCTCGGGCACCTGGGCATCGGCGTGCTGGGGCCGCGGCGGCACCGGGCGGCGCTCGACGGGATCCAGCTGGTCAGCGAGCAGCTCCGCCGCGACCTGCCCGACCTCCCGCTCGTGCTCCTCGGCCACAGCTGGGGCGCGCTCCTCGCGCAGCGCATCGTCGCGCGGGCGTCGCACCTGTACGCGGGGCTGGTGCTGAGCGGGGCGACGCTCGCGATGCCCGGCGTCGTCAACACGGGCGACCTCAACAAGCGCTGGCGGCACCCGGCGGCATCGGGCTTCGAGTGGCTCTCGCGGGATCCGGAGGCGCAGCGCGCGTTCGGCGCCGACGACCGCAACTTCGACGTCAACGCGCTGAAGCCGTACCGGATGCGCGACTCCGTGCAGATCATGGGCCGTCCGCCGCGGAAGCTCGCCACCGACCTGCCCGTGCTGATCCAGGGCGGGGAGGAGGACTCGCTCGGAGGCCGCCGCGGGATGCAGCTCCTCGCGCGCGACTACAGCCGCCGCTCGCGCCTCAGCGACGTGCTGCTGATCATCTACCCGGGCGCGCGCCACGAGATCTACAACGAGACGAACCGCGACGAGGTGGTCGCGGACCTCCGGAGCTGGCTGGAGTCGCGCGTGGTGCCGGCGGCTCCCGCGGAGGGGGAGCCCGCGTGACCGACGCGGGACCGGCGCTCCGCCCCGCGCGCGCCGACGACCTGCCGTTCCTCGAGGACATGCTGCTCGCGTCGATGGACTGGCGCGGTGACGGGTCCATGACGCGGGAGCGGATGCTGGCCACCCCCGAGATCGCGCACTACGTGGCGGGCTGGCCGCGCGCCGGCGACGTGGGCGTGGTCGCGGAGGTCGACGGCGATCCCGTGGGCGCCGGGTGGGCGCGCCTCTTCGCGGACGACGACCGCGGCTACGGGTTCGTCGCGGCGGACGTCCCGGAGCTGGGCATGGCGCTCGTCCCGGCGGCACGCGGCCGGGGAGTCGGGCGGCGGATGCTCGTGGCGCTCGTCGAGGCGGTCCGCGCATCGGGTGCGCCGGGCGTGAGCCTCAGCGTGGAGGACGGGAACGACCGTGCGCGGTCACTGTACGAGTCGCTCGGGTTCGCGGCCGTGGGGCGCGAGGGCGGATCCGACGTGCTGCTGCTCCGCCTCTGACGCGCGCCGCCCTCCGGCCCGCGGGAGGCGGGACGGAGGGCGGCGGCGTCGCGGTGCCGGGTCAGGCTCGCGTCGGGCGGCCCGTGCGCGCGCGGCGTCGGCGTCGGGCGTCGAGCGCGGCCGCGGATCCGGCCGCCAGCAGCAGCGCCGCGAGGGCGAGCGTCGCCGCTGGCGAGGACCCGGTGCGCGGCAGCGACCCGCGGAGTCCGGCGGCCGCGCTCGCGCCCGAGGTGCCGGCCGGGCTGGAGCCGTCCGCCGACAGGGCGCCGGGGGACGCGGAGCCCCCGCCGGCCGACGACGGTCCGCCGGGTGCGGCGCCGCCCGAGCCGGACGGGCCGGGCGTCGTGCCGGGGTCGCCGGATCCGCCCGGGTCGACGGCCACCGCGGCCGTCGTGACCACGGCCGCGGACACGTCCGCGTCGAGGCCCGACGCGTCGACCAGGTGCAGGCCGGTGACCGTGCGGGACGCGCCCGCGGTCACGTCCTCGGCGAGCACCGCGGATCCGCCGTCGGGCAGCGCGAACCGCGTGCCCGGGGCGATGTCGCCGGCCGCGAGCACGGCGCCGGCGATGCTGCCGCCGTCGCTGGAGACGCGCGCGGTGCCGCCGTCGACGTCGACCCGGAGGCCCCGGATGGCGACCGCGAGGCGGCTGCCCGGGTAGAGCGCGACGTCGTCGAGGGCGGCGCTGCCGGATGCGCCGCTCAACGCGAGGCGGATGCCGGTGGCGCGGATCTGGCCCGCGGCGCCGTCGCCGACGGTGGTCCCGGTGTCGGTCCCCGAGTCGGCGGCGGTCGCAGCGGAGGCGCGGAGCGCGTCCGGCGCGACCGCGGATGCGGCCGGCGAGGCGGTCGATGCCGTCCCCGCGTCGTCCGGCCGGGCCACGGGCGCCGCCGTGACGGCGCTCGGCCCCGTCGCGCGGATCCCGTACGCCGACCAGCCGGTGGGCGCCGCGTCCGGCGTGATCGGGGTGGGCGACGGCGCCGGATCCGGCGCGGGCGTCGCGCCGCCGCCCGCCGCCACGGTCACGACGCCCAGCCGCACCTCGGGGTGGCGGCCGGTGAGGTCGCGGTAGTGCAGCGCCGTGAGGGTCACCGTGCCGTCGGCCGCGACCGACCGCTCCCCGAAGCGGACCTCGACGCGCGGGGTGCCGTGCTCGTCGACGCCGGTGTGGAGGTCGGTGGCGGTGTCGATCCACACGCCGTTCACGAACACCGCGTTCCCCGCGTCGGCGAACGACACGGTCATGGCGCCCGCGGCGGAGACGGCCGCGTGGAGGCCGGCGACCCGGAGGGCCGGCCAGCGGTAGTCGGCGAGCGGATCCGTCGCGGCGTCGGGCACCTGCCGGAACGCGCCCACGTCGACCGTCGCGGTGCCCGCGGCGTCGCCCGTGCCGATGTCGACGGCGACGCCCGTCGCGGTGTCGGCATCCGTGCCCGTGCCGGTGACGGCGGCCGCCGCCGCGTGCGGGGCCTGCGCCGACGCGCGCGGCTGCGGCGCGACGAGCACCGAGCCGTCCGCCGCGGTGACGCCGACCCCGTACGCGCCCGTGACCCGCCCGGCCGCAGCCGGCACGACGACCGTGCCGAGGCGCACGTCCGGGTGCGCGCCCGTCAGGTCGCGGTAGTGGATCGCGGTCACCGTGACGGTGCCGTCCGCCGCCGTCTCGTGCTCGCCGAACGCCACGGTGACGCGGGGCGCGCCCTGCTCGTCGACGCCCGTGTAGAGGTCGGTGGTGGTGTCGATCCAGCGGCCGTCCACGAAGACGGCGCTGCCGGGATCCGCGAACTCGGTCGACACGGCGCCCGCGGGCGTGACCGTGGCGGTGAGCCCGTAGACGCGGAACGCCGTCCAGCGGTACTCGGCGAGCGGATCCGCGGGGGCGCCCGGCAGCTGCTCGAACGAGCCGACGCCGATCGTGGTGGTGCCGGCCGCGTCGGTGGCGACGCGCACGGATGCGGCGTGCTCGGCGGATCCGTCCGTCGCGGCGAGCGCGTCGGCCGTGGCCTGCCGGTCGAGGCCGGCGACGCGCGGCTGCCCGTCGATCACGCGCGTGCCGTCGGGGGCCGTGACGGTGACGCCCGTCGCGACGCGGCCGGCGGCGGGCGCGGGATCCGGCGCCGGGGCCGGATCGGGTGCGGGTGCGGGGGTCGGCGCAGGGGTGGGCGAGGCCGACGGCGTCGGGACGGGCACGGGGGATGCCGCGCACGTCACGGATCCCGCGCGCACGCGCCAGATCTCCGACGCCCCGGCCTCCGCCTCCACGTCGATGCCGACGGTGGTGGCGGATCCGTCGTCGCCCGTCGCGCTGGATCCCACGATGACGCGGGTCGCGCCGTAGACCGACTCGGGCAGGTCGCGCGACCAGCCGGGCGTCGCGTCCGCCTCCGCGGTGACGTCCACCCCGCCGACCGTCAGCCGGTCGAGGTGCACGGCGGGCGCGCCGCCGGGCGTGCACGACACGGTGAGGCCGGAGAACACGATCGCGGGCCGGTCGCGGAGCTGGAACCGGCCGCTCGCGATGGTGCTGGACGCGCCCGTGGGGCCCGCCGTGGAGCGCAGCCCGGTCGTCTGCGTCGTGTTCAGCCTCATCACGTCGCCGGTGGACGCGGCCTCCCGCGTCACCGCCGCGCCTGCCGCCCACTCGGCCAGCGGCGTCGGCGGGGTGAGCGTGCCGCCGTCGATGTCGACGACCTCCACGCCGGAGGCGCGCGCCACCACGACGTCGGCCGCGTGCGCCGCCAGGGGCGCGAGCCCGCCGACGGCGAGGAGCGCCACGAGGGCGGCGGCGCCGGTCGCGCCGAGGATCCCCGCGGAGGTGCGCGAGGAGGATCCGCGCATCACCCGGCTCATCGTCCCGCCTCCGCGCCGAGGCCCTCGACGAACGCGCGGCCCGTGGGCACGCCGACCCCCGTCACGTCGTCCCAGCCGGGCGCGGAGCGGAGCCCCTGCCTCCCGGTGTCCCACAGGAACAGCGTCTCGGGCCACAGCGCCCCCGCCTGCGGACCCCGCGGCGACCACGTCGCCGCGGACGCGGGCTGCACGTCGCGCAGCGCGCCCGTGCCCATCAGCGCGTAGAGGGCGGGGCTCGCGAGGCCGAAGCGCCGCCCGGTCACGGCCTTGGAGATCGCGACCATCGAGGCGACCATCGGCGTCGCGAGGCTCGTGCCGCCGTGCGCCGCGTACTCGGTGCGGCCCTGGTGCGGGCCGTAGGTGATGAAGCCCGTGTCCGGATCCCCGAGCGAGGCCACGTCCGGCAGCAGCCGCCCCGTGCCCGCGACGGCGAGCCGGTCGGTCTGCCAGGTGGGGCGCGCGTACTCCGCCGACTGGCCGCCGCCCGCGCCGAACGCGAAGCCCGGCGGGATCAGCGCGCCGTTCCGCGCGAAGCGGGTCTCGGTCTCCCAGCCCGCCTCGACGGCGATGGACCCGTCCTCGGCGAGGCCCGTGCTCGTCGCGCCGACCGCCGTCACGTACGGGCTCGACGCGGGCGACGCCACGGTGGCGTTCCCGCCGTGGTCGCCGACGCCGCTGTAGTCGCCGTCGTTGCCGGTCGACGCGAAGACCGACACGTCGCGGGCCGCCGCCTCCACGAGCACGCGGTTCAGCAGCTCGCGGTCGTCGGCCGTGTCGAGGCCCTCCATCGCGCCGAAGGACAGGCTGATGACGTCGGGCCCCTCCTCGGCCGCGTCGAGGATCCTCGTGTAGAGGCTCGTGCTCGTGCAGTCGTCGGCGCCCCAGTAGGCGACGGCCGCGTCGGGAGCCATCGCGTGCACCGCCTGCACGTCGAGGTGCTGCTCGTCCGTCCACGCGGTCGGGCCGCCGCAGACGCCGGTGCGCGGGGAGGCGGACGGGTGGTCGCGGTACTGCCCGGCCACGAAGGCGGGCTCGCCGACCGCCCGGGAGTAGGTGTCGGTGTCGGCCGCGGTGCGCGGGTCGTCGTAGGCGGCGACGATCGCGACGGTCGCGCCGGCGCCGCGGTCCTCGGCGGGCACGTCGTCCACGCGCCGCAGCTGCGCCGGGCCGTAGCCGCACAGCGAGTCCGAGCGGTGGGCGACCGCGACGGACGCGGGCCACGCGTCGGTGAGGCGCTGGCCCCACCACGCGGCGCACGTGCCGTCGTCGGCGGAGGAGTCGGGGGATCCGCCGGACGCCTGCCCGGGGACGGGCGCGGGGACGGGGCTCGTGGCGTCGCCCTCCGCGTCCGACGGCATCAGCACGTCGCCCTGCACGGTGCCGGCGACGCCGCGCACGGCGTCGAGGGCCGCGGGGACGGCGAGGGTCCGCTCGGGGGCGACGACCTCCCGGCCGCCGACGGCGTAGCGGGCGAACCCGGTGTCGAACGCCCGCGCCGCGAGCGCGAGCGGGCCGGACACGGGGAGCGCGGCGACCTCGCCGCGCGCGTCGCCCACGTCGAGCCCGCGGCCGCGCAGCCAGGCGGCGACGGTCGGCGCGGCGTCGGGCCGGGCCGGATCCAGCAGCACCGTGAAGGCGGCCGTCGCGTCCGCGGGCGCCTCGCCGAGCCGGACGGCGGGCGTCGCGGCGGGCCACGCCGGCGCGGAGCCGTCGAGCGCGCGCAGGCCGGACGCGGCACGCGCGGCGGCCGGGTCGTCGGCCACCGCGGACGCGGATCCGGTGCCCGCCAGCGCGCTCGCGACGAGTGCCGCGACGGCCGCGAGGGCGACGACGCCCGAGCCGAGGGCGACGGTCCGGGCGCGCGCGGGCAGGGGGCGGCGGAGGGCGCGGGCGCGGATCCCGCCCCCGGTGGGCGGTCGCTCGGCGGGCCCGCGGGCCTCGACGGGTGGGAGGGACGAGGGGCGTGAGGGCATGCGGGATCCGTCTTCGATTCAGGGGGTGTGCGCGAGGGCGCGAGCGGAGACTATCCCTCGCTGAGAACGATTCTCACCACCTGTGGAGAGCGGCCGCCGTGCCGGCCGTCCGGCCCGCCGCCGGCGACGCGGCGCTCCGCTCGCGGCGCCTCCCGTTCACCCCCGCGTCCCCCTTCCGTCGATCCGCGCGGCTATCATCCGGCGACTCCCGTCCGGGAGAGGGCGGGAGCACCACATGGACCAGCGGCAGGCCGCCGTGCGCCGGGCCCGACGGGAGATCATCGAGGCGGCGGGCGCCCAGTTCGCCGTCCACGGCTACGAGGGCACGTCCTTCTCCCGCGTGGCCGCGGCGATGGGGAAGCCCAAGTCCGCCATCGGCTACCACCTCTTCGCCTCGAAGGAGAGCCTCGCGGGCGCGGTCGTGGAGGACCAGGAGGAGCGGTGGCTCCGCATCGAGGCCGCGCTCGACGAGCGGAGCGCCCTGCACGGGCTCGTCGTCTTCCTCCTCACCGCCGCGCGGACGGTCGAGGAGTGCCCGGTCGCCGCCGGCGCCGTCCGCCTCCTGTGGGACATGCCGCGCCTCGGCCTCGCCGTCCACCGCCGCTTCGACATCTGGCGCTTCACCCGCGACCACCTGGAGGCCGAGCTCGCCGTGCGGGGCATCCGCGGCGTCGACCTCGACCGGACCGTCGACGTGCTGCTCAGCTCCACGCTCGGGGTGCTCTCCTACCGGTCGCCGCGGGTCGCGGGGTGGGACGCGGCCGACCGGCTCCGCACCCTGTGGATCCCCCTCCTCACCCACCTCGGGTTCGCCGACGCGGACGCCGTCGTGCGCGCGGCCCGGCCCCTCGAGCTCGCGCTCGTCGAGGAGGGCCGCCCGGACGCGGCGGACTCGTGCCTCGGCGCGGGGCGCCCGGCCGGGGGCGGGGCCGCCTCGACGGGCGAGGAGCGCGCCCGCGCCTGACCCGCCGTGGTCCGCTGCGCGAGCGGACGGATCCGGACGACGGACACCGCGCACGACGACGCCGGCCGGACCCCCACGGGACCGACCGGCGTCGTCGCGCCGCGCGCCGCTACTGCACGCGGCCCGCGTACCGGTGGCGGAACCCGTCGCCGGCCGTGACGACCACGTCGTAGTAGCCCCACCTGTCGACGGGCCAGTCGACCGTCGTCGTGCGCCCGGGCTTCACCGTCTCGTGCCGCACGCGCGTGATGAAGTCGTTCGCCGTCAGCGTGCACCTCGCCGACGGGTTCCCGTCGTTCGCGAGCGTGATGCGCAGCAGGGGCCGGCCGTCCACCACCGTCTCGGCCGTCACCCGGAGCACGGGCACGTCCGCGCGCGCGGCCGCGACCACGGATCCGGCGAAGCGGCGCAGGAAGCGGTCGGGCCCGTAGACGCTGAAGTCGTACGCGCCGCCGTGGGCCGCGCTGTCCCAGGAGTACGTCGCCGTCCCGCGCGGGGCCACGGTGAACGGCGTGGAGGCGAACGGCAGCGCGATGTTCGGGAACACCTGGTGCGAGACGCCCTGGTCGCCGCGGTTGCGCATCGTCAGGGTCAGGCGTCCGGTAGCCCGGTCGACCGCGACGTCCGCGTCCTGCCGGTAGGGGAGCGGGCGGTGGCGCATCGTGCCCGCGTCCTGCTCGGGCATCCGCTGCGCGCCCACTGCGGGCTCCCGCACGGGCGGCTTCGCCATGTCGGCGTCGGCGGCTGCGACGAGCGCCTGCGTGGCGCTCATCGGCAGCACCTCCCGCGCCGACGGGAGGGAGAAGTCGGGGTGCGCGAAGTCGAAGCACGAGGTGAGGTCGCCCGAGATCGTGCGCCGCCAGTCGGAGATGTTCGGCTCGCGCACGCCGGTCCAGGTCTCGAGGAACCGGATCACCGAGGTGTGGTCGAACACCTGCGAGTCGACCCAGCCGCCGCGGCTCCACGGCGAGACGACCGTGAGCGGCACGCGCGTGCCGTAGCCGATCGGCAGGCCGTCCACGTACTCGTCGGGCGTGCCGGGCTCGGCGAGCGGCGGCAGCTGGTGGTCGAAGTAGCCGTCGTTCTCGTCGTAGTTGATGAGCAGCACCGTGCTCGCCCAGGTCTCCGGGTTGCTCATGAGGGCCTGGATCACCGCGTTCGTGTAGTGCGCGCCGTAGTCGGGGCTCGCCTTCGGGTGCTCGCTCCAGCCGTAGGGCGCGACGACGTAGGACACGGCCGGCAGGGTGTTCGCGGCGGCGTCGCGCCCGAACTCGCGGAGCAGGTGCGTGACGTCGAGGCCCTTGCCGGAGTCCGGCTGCCACCCGTCGTGCAGCCCGCCGTTGAGCGCGAGCTCGCGCGTGGCCGGATCCGACGACGCGAGCGCCTCGTGGTACCGGTGGAAGAGCCAGAGCGGGTTGTCGCCGTAGTCGCCCACGTAGGGGTGCGTGCCCTCGTCGCCGACCTCGTCGTTCGCGTACGTCCTCCAGCTGATCCCGGCCTCCTGCAGGCGCTCCGGGTACGTGGTCCACGCGAAGACGGGGGCGTAGTCGTCGGGGTTGTCGATGGCGGGCCCGCCGGCCTTCCCGCCCGGGTCGACCGTGCCCGTCCACTGGTACAGGCGGTTCGGGGTCGTGGGGCCGATGAGCGAGCAGTGGTAGTGGTCGGCGATGGTGAACGCGGAGGCGAGGGCGTGGTGGAAGGGGAGGTCGTCCCTCGTGAAGTACCCCATGGTCTGCTCGCTCTTCGCGACGACCCAGTTGTCCCAGGCGCCCCGGTTCCACGCCGCGTGCCCGCCCTTCCAGGAGTGGTCGAGGCCGCCGGCGCCCTGCGCGTTGAAGCGCGACGAGTCGAGCGGGAACGGCAGCATGCGGCCGCCGTCGGGGCGGCTCGCGTCGGGCTGCGCGAAGACCGTGCCGCCGCCCGGCAGCTCGACGGCCTGCTTGTCGCCGAAGCCGCGGACGCCGGGCAGCGTGCCGTAGTAGTGGTCGAAGGAGCGGTTCTCCTGCATGAGGATCACGACGTGCTCCACGTCGCGGATGCTGCGGGTGAGCCCGCGCCGGGTGGCGGCGGCTGCGGCGCCCGCGGTGCCGGGGGCGCCGGCCGCGGCTCCCGCGGCGACGCCGGCCATGATCGCGGCGGCGCCGCTCAGGAGGACGGTGCGGCGGCTGACCCCGGGGCGGATGCCGGCGCGGTAGGGGCGGGAGGGATCGAGCGGGGGAGCGGCGTCGACGCCGCTGCCGAGGTCGACGTCCGGGGCGTGCTCTTCGGGCTTGGAGGTGCTCACGGTGACGGTCCTTCTTCCTGGATTGTGCCGGACCCGCGGGCGGGGGATGCCGGGGCGGCGACGCGGAGGGCGCGCGCCGTCGCGGGGTTCCGCGGGGACGCGCGCTCGGCTCGACGCGGGGGATCCCCGACGGGTCGCGCCCGGGAGCGCCGATGCCAGGCGCGATCATCCCCGTCCGAGGGGAACAGCGGGCCGCGCGGAGCGACATCCGGCGGAATGCCTCCTGAACAGCGGGATCGTTCCCATCCCGCTGCGCGGCGACGCGAGCGCCCGGCGCGCCCCGCACCCCGACCCCCGACCCGCCCGCCGATCCCTCAGGCGGGCCAGACCGGCCGGAACTGGATGCTGATGCGCGGCCCCACGGCCTTGGTGGTCTTGAGGATGGCGTGCTCGTGCGTGCGCTGCGCGCTCCCGCCCATGACCACGAGGTCGCCGTGCCCCAGCGGGAACCGCCGCACCTCGCCGCCGCCCGTGGGGCGCAGCGAGAGCGTGCGCGCGGCGCCGACCGACACGATGGCGACCATGGTGTCGCGGTCGATGGCGCGCCCCACCCGGTCGCCGTGCCAGGCGACGCTGTCGTCGCCCGTGCGGTAGAAGCAGAGCCCCGCCGTCTCGAGCACCTGCCCGGGCGGGCGGCCGTAGTGGTCGTTCAGCGCCGTGCGCGCCTCGACGAGCACGGGCGCCGGCAGCGTCGCGCGCGGCCCGAACCAGGAGAGCAGCCGCGGCACCTCGACGACGCGGCCGTGCATCAGCCGCGTGTCGGCCGTCCACTCCACGTCCTCCACGAGGCGCTCGAACAGCGCGTCGGAGTCGGTGACCCAGCCGGGCCGGATGTCGAGCCACGCACCGCGCCCGAGGTCGAGGCGCTCGACCTCCCCGCCGAGGGCGCCGAGGGCCGGCTCCGCTCCGAGGTCGTCGAAGAGGGAGGCCTGGAATGCGATGCTCATGGGCGCGAGCATAGCCCAGACATTCGAACGCATGTTCGAACGCGCGGCGATCCGTGGAGACGGCCGGAGCAGCCCGGGCGGGTCGCGCACGACCCGCCCGACCCGCGTCAGCCGACCTCGAGCACCGTCTTCAGCCAGCCCTCCTCGCGCACGTCGAAGTGCTCGTACGCGTCGATCGCGGTCGTCATCCCCTCGTCCTGCGTGATGAACCGCGTGGGGTCGAAGACGCCCGACGCGACGAGGTCGATGAGCGGCGGCGTGACGCGACGGTGGTCGCAGTTCCCCATGCGGATGGTGAGGTTCTTGTTCATCGCGGCGCCGATCGGGTACGACGTGAGCTGGGGCGGGTAGACCCCGATGATCCCGATGCGCCCCGACTTCCGCACCATCCGCACGGCCCACTGCGCGGCCTGGCTCGGCGCGTCGCCGGGCACCCAGAGGCCGTCGTGCGGGGAGGCGCCGGGCGCGACCTGCGCGACCTCGGCGGCGAAGGCGTCCGCCTGCTGCTCGGCCTCCTCCGCGGCGGGACCCGCGTGCGGGCGCTGCGCGTCGACGCCGACCGCGTCGATCACCGCGTCGACGCCGATCCCGAGGGTCGCCTCCATCACCGCGGCCACCGGGTCCTCGCGCTCGAAGTGGATCACCTCGGCGTTCTGCTCGAGGGCCATGGCGAGGCGCGTCTCCACGTGGTCGACCGCGAACACGCGGCCAGCGCCCATGCGGAACGCGGACGCGATCGCGAACTGGCCCACGACGCCCGCGCCGAGCACGGCCACGGTGTCGCCCGGCCGGATGCCCGCGAGCTCGGCGCCGAACCACGCCGTGGGGAAGATGTCGCTGAGGAGGATCGCCTGGTCGTCGGTGACCGTGTCGGGGAGCGGGATGAGCGTGTGGGCGGCCCACGGGATCCGCGCGTACTCGGCCTGCAGGCCGTCGACCGGCCCGGTCGTCTCCGGTCCGCCGAAGAAGGACGTGCCCGCCTGCGGGCCGTTCGGGTTCGCGACGTCGCACTGCGCCGTGCTGCCCGCGCGGCACTGCGGGCAGACGCCGCACGACATGGTCGAGCACACCAGCACGCGGTCGCCGGGCGAGAACCCGCGCACCTGGTCGCCGACCTCGGTGACCGTGCCGATGGCCTCGTGGCCGAGGATCGTGCCCTCGCGCATGCCGGCCATCGTCCCGCGCACGAAGTGCAGGTCGGTGCCGCAGATGGCGCTGCGGGTGATGCGGATGACCGCGTCGGTCGGCTCCTGGATCCGCGGATCCGGCATCTCGTCCAGGCGGATGTCGCCCTCGCCGTGCCACACGACTGCCTTCATGCTGCCTCGCCTCTCGTCGTCGGGGCGACGGGCCGGATGCGCCGTCGTCCGCCCGTCCGACGCTAGGCCGGTGCCGGCACGGCGGCCGGAGGGCGGTACCCCCTTGACGCGCGGGGCGCGGGGCCGCTACCGCCGCGGGGCGGCGGACCGGGCGCTCGTGGCGGCCCGGGAGGCCCGGCGCCCGACCGCGATGAGCAGGAGCGTCACCCCGCATATCAGGGACGCGATGACCACCACCCAGACGGCGACCGCGCCGTACCCGCCGCCGTCGGTCGCGGGATCCAGGAACGGGTACGGGTAGTACGTCGCCGCCCCCGTGACCTCGTTGCCCGTGAACGGCCCGCGCGCGAGCGTGACCGCGACCCACGCGAGCGGGTACACCACGACCCGGCCGACCGCGCCGTAGCCGAGCGCCCGCCGGTCGGGCGCGAGCAGCCAGTCGGCGAGCACGAGCAGGGGCACGACGACGTGCAGCACCTCGTTCGACCAGGGCAGGTTGCCGCCGGGGATGGTGGGCAGCCCGCGGAGCAGCAGGTTGTAGACCGCGCCGGTCGTCACCATGTACGTGGTGGCCGCCAGCCGCAGCGTGGTCCAGCCGCGTCCCGGCGCGGGCGAGCGGCGCAGCAGCCGCGCGGCCCCGACGCCCATGACCACGGCCGCGAGCAGGTTCGACTGGATCGTGAAGTACATGAGGAAGTCGAGCGTCTTGCCCCCGATCCCCTCGACGCCGATGCTCCGCCAGTACGAGGAGCTGACGACGTACTGGCTCGTGACGGCGACCAGCACGGCCAGGGCGGTGAGGAGGCGGACGACCGCCCAGGTGATGCGCACGCCCCACCGTCCCACATCCCCTCGTCGACGGCGATCCGCGCACGGGGCTTCGCTCCCGGCGCGGCCTAGGCTGGGCGGATGCATGGTGAGTACAAGGTCCCCGGCGGCAAGCTCGTCGTGGTCGACCTCGACGTGACCGACGGCCGCATCTCGGGCTTCCGCCTCGCGGGCGACTTCTTCCTCGAGCCGGACGACGCCCTCGAGTCCATCGACCAGGCGGTCAACGGTCTCCCGGAGGACAGCGACGCCGCCGCGATCTCCGCGGCCATCCGCCGCGCCCTCCCGCCGCAGGCCGTGCTCCTCGGCTTCTCGCCGGAGGCCGTCGCCGTCGCGATCCGCCGCTCGCTCGCCCGCGCCACGAACTGGGGCGACTACGAGTGGGAGGTCATCCACGACCGCGCCTACCGCCCCGTGGAGCAGATGGCGCTCGACCAGGTGCTCGCCGAGGAGGTCGGCGCGGGCCGCCGGAACCCGACGCTCCGCATCTGGGAGTGGGACCAGCCGGCCGTCGTCATCGGCAGCTTCCAGTCCCTCCGCAACGAGGTCGACGCCGAGCAGGCCGCGGCCCACGGCTTCGACGTCGTGCGCCGGGTCTCGGGCGGCGGCGCGATGTACATGGAGGCGGGCGCCGTCATCACGTACTCGATCTACGCGCCCGTCGACCTCGTGCAGGGCATGACCTTCGCGGACTCCTACGCCTACCTCGACGAGTGGGTCATCACCGCGCTCCGCTCGCTCGGCATCGACGCGTCGTACCAGCCGCTCAACGACATCACGAGCCCGAGCGGCAAGATCGGCGGGGCCGCCCAGAAGCGCCTCGGCGCCGGCGCCGTGCTGCACCACGTCACCATGAGCTACGACATGGACGGCGAGAAGATGGTGCAGGTGCTCCGCATCGGCCGCGAGAAGATCAGCGACAAGGGCATCACGAGCGCCGCCAAGCGCGTGGACCCGCTCCGCAGCCAGACGGGCATGAGCCGCGCCGAGATCATCGACCGGATGAAGGCCACCTTCACCGGCCTCTACGGCGGGAAGCCCGGCGAGGTCACGCCGGAGGAGTGGGCGAAGACCCGCCAGCTCGTGGACGACAAGTTCTCGACCCCGGAGTGGCTCACGCGCGTCCCCTGACGCGCGTCCCCGACCCTGCGTCGGGCGCGCGGAGCCCCGCCCGGGCCGCCGTGTCCGCCTGGCGAAGCGCCGGTGTCCGCTCCGCGTCGCCGAATCGGCCTGCGGCGGGGCGCCGCCTAGAGTCCTGCTGTCGTCCTTCCGGCCCCGCGGGGCCGAGGGTCGGCGAGCGGCACGACCGAACCGCCTGCGGGCGGCTGCGATCGCGACCGCGGGCGGCTCCGTGACGGCACGCGCCTCGCGGAGCGGTCTCGCGGGGCGCATCGCGCGCCCCGCGAGCGACCCGCCGCCGTGGCCCGCCGGTCAGCCGCGCTCGAGCAGCTCCCGGTAGTCGGGATGCTCGTCGATCCACTCCGCCACGAACGGGCACGCGGCGACGACCGTGCGGGATCCCGCGCGCACGTCGTCGAGGGCCGCCCGCACGAGCTGGCCGCCGAGGCCGCCCCGCCGCTTCGCGGGGTCGATCTCGGTGTGGGTGAAGACGATGCGGTCGCCCTGGATCAGGTAGTCCGCGAAGCCCGCGCGCTCGCCGTCGAGCCACAGCGTGTAGCGCGAGCCGCCGGGGTCGTGGGTCACGTCGACGCTCATCCCGCCACCCTAGGCGCCGGCGCGCTGCACGGGCGATCCCGAGGGGCGCCGGGTTACCCTGGACCGCCGGCATCCCGGCGCACCTCCCCCGATCCCTCGGAGCAGCACGTGACCGCCGACATCCGCCGCCGCAGCATCCTCGCCGCCGCCCTCGCGATCCCCGTGACCGCCGCCCTGGCCGCCTGCACCCGCCAGGAGCCGACCCCGCGCGCGACGCTCGGCGCCGACGGCCAGCCCGCCGCCTCGGGATCCTCGCCCGCCGTCGCCTCCGTGGAGCCCGCCGCGCTCTCCGTCTCGGGCGGCCAGACCGTCACGCTGGCCGGCGCCGGCCTCGCGGGGGCCACCGCCGTGATGTTCGCGGGCACCGCGGGCACCGACGTGAAGGTGGCCGGCGACGGATCCCTCACGGTCGTCGCGCCCCGCTCGGCCGACTACGAGGACCGCGCCGCCGACATCCAGGTCATGGCCGGCGACGCCCCGCTCACGACGGCCACCGCCGCGTACTCCGCGCAGACGCCCGTCGACGAGCAGCTCCAGTACGCGCTCGCCCACTGGGACTCCTACAACCTCGAGGAGTACGGGGACTTCAACCCCTCCGGCGGCGACTGCGTCAACTTCGTCAGCCAGACGCTCATCCAGCGCGGCTGGGAGATGACGACGGAGTGGCACAACCGCGGCGGCGGATCCGACTGGACCTACGCGTGGATCCACGTGCCCACCTTCGACAAGTGGCTCGCCGCCAACGCCTCCGCGCTGGGCGTCACGCGCCTCGAGCTCGCGGACCGCGACCGTCTGAAGGTCGGCGACATCGTCATCTTCGACTGGAACCGCAACGCGTCCGCCGACCACACGCAGATCGTCTCGGCCATCGAGCCGAAGGACGGCGGCAACGTCGTCAAGATGGTCGGCCACAACCTCGACAACGACTACCGCGACCTCGACGAGACCATCACCACGGAGCACCCGGGCGCCCAGGTGCACTTCTGGAGCGTGGCCTAGGCCACGTCGCCGACGCCGCGTCCCAGCCGCAGCAGGCGGTCGACCAGCAGCACGAGCAGCACGCCCGCCGCGTACGCCGCGAGGTCGACCGGGTCGTACCCGGTGCCGAGGAGCAGGCGGCAGAGCGGCACGTGCACCGCCCAGATCGCCGGCCATCCCGTGATCTGCAGCAGCTCGACCGCTGTGCACCAGACGAGCACGGCCGCTCCGTGCACGACCGAGTCGACGCGGGGGAGCACCGCGATCAGCGCGAGGTGGATCGCCGCCGCGTAGAAGACGTCGGGCCACAGCCCCCGGCCGTCGCTGTGCGTGACGACCATGCCCGCGATGACCACCGCGAGCAGCGCGCCGAGCGACACGACGCGCCGGCGGGCGTGGCCGTCGGGGAGCCGCACGTGCCGCTCGACGACCGGCGCGGGGTCGGCCGCGCCGTCGGCGCGACGACGCGACGGCTCGTCCCAGACGAACGCGTCCACATCCCCGGAATGGCGCATGCCCCCAGCGTAGGCACCGCGGATGCGAACGCGCCCCGTGCGACGCCGCACCGCGCGGGGCGCGGGGCGCGGGGCGCGAGGCGCGAGGCGCGAGGCGCTAGGCGCCGAGCGCCGCGTCGACGATGCGCTTGGCCTCGGCCTGCACCTCGTGCAGGTGGTCGAGGCCCACGAACGACTCCGCGTAGATCTTGTAGACGTCCTCGGTGCCGCTGGGGCGCGCCGCGAACCAGGCGCGGTCGGTGACGACCTTGACGCCGCCGACCGCCGCGCCGTTGCCGGGCGCGGTGCTGGTCTTCACGGTGATCACATCGCCCGCGACCTCGGTGGCGGTGATCGCGTCGCCGTCGAGCTTGCCGAGGGTCGCCTTCTGCGCCTTCGTGGCGGCCGCGTCGACGCGCTCGTACACGGGGTCGCCGAAGCGCTCCGTGAGCTCGCGGTAGAGCACGCTCGGCGTCTTGCCCGTGACCGCGAGGATCTCCGCGGCCAGCAGCGCGAGGAGGATCCCGTCCTTGTCCGTGGTCCAGACCGTGCCGTCCATGCGGAGGAAGCTGGCGCCGGCCGACTCCTCGCCGCCGAAGCCCACGGATCCGTCGATGAGGCCGGGCACGAACCACTTGAAGCCCACCGGCACCTCCCAGAGGCGGCGGCCGAGCGACTCGGCGACGCGGTCGATCACGCTGGAGGACACGAGGGTCTTCCCGATCGCGGCGTCCTCGCGCCAGTGCGGGCGGTGCGCGTAGAGGTAGTCGATCGCGACCGCGAGGTAGTGGTTCGGGTTCATGAGCCCGGCGTCGGGCGTGACGATGCCGTGCCGGTCGGCGTCGGCGTCGTTGCCCGTGAGGATGTCGAAGTCGTCCTTGCGCGCGAGCACGCTCGCCATGGCCGACGCGGACGACGGGTCCATGCGGATCTTGCCGTCCCAGTCGAGCGTCATGAACGACCACGCGGGGTCGACCTCGGGGTTCACGACCTCGAGGTCGAGGCCGTAGCGCTCGCCGATCGCGGCCCAGTACTCGACCGAGGCGCCGCCGAGCGGGTCCGCGCCGATGCGCACGCCGGCCGCCTTGATGGCCTCCATGTCGATGATGGAGCCGAGGTCGTCCACGTAGTGGCCGAGGAAGTCGTAGCCCTCGACCGCGCCGCGGGCCTCCTCGAGCGGGACCCGCCTCACGTCGACGAGGCCGGCCGCGATGATCTCGTTGGCGCGCGCCGCGATCCAGCCGGTGGCGTCGGAGTCGGCCGGGCCGCCGTGCGGCGGGTTGTACTTGAAGCCGCCGTCGGCCGGCGGGTTGTGGCTGGGGGTCACGACGATGCCGTCGGCCACGTCGTCGTCGCCGTGCTGCTCGTCGCGGTTCCAGCGCAGGATCGCGTGCGACAGCGCGGGGGTCGGGCACCAGGAGTCGCGCGAGTCGGCGAGCACGCGCACGCCGTTGGCGACGAGCACCTCGAGCGCCGTGTCCTCGGCGGGCTTCGAGAGCCCGTGGGTGTCGCGGCCGATGAACAGCGGACCGGTGATGCCCTGCTCGGCCCGGTACTCCACTATCGCCTGCGTGATCGCGAGGATGTGGTCCTCGTTGAAGGCCGTCTTCAGCGAGCTGCCGCGGTGGCCGCTGGTGCCGAACGCCACCTTCTGCTCGGGATCCTCCACGTCGGGATGGAGGTCGTGGTACGCCCGGATCAGCTCGTCGATGTCGATGAGGTCGGACGGGAGGGCGGCGGTGCCTGCGCGGTCATGCATGGATCCATCCTGGCACCGGGCCCCGCCGATTCCCATCTAGGGTGCAGGCATGGCCGAGACCCCGCGACCCGACGAGACCTACAGCTACCTCGGGCCGTCGGGCACCTTCACCGAGGCCGCGCTCAAGCAGGTGGAGGCGGCCCGCGGCCGCACCTGGCGCGCGGTCAACAACGCCTCGGAGGCGCTCGCCGACGTGGTGTCCGGCACCTCGGTCGCGGCCATGATCGCCATCGAGAACTCCGTCGAGGGCGGGGTCACGGCCACGCAGGACGCGCTCGCGAACATCCCGGGCCTCCGCATCCTCAGCGAGCACCTCGTGCCCGTGTCCTTCGACCTCGTGGTGCGGCCGGGCACGGCGCTCGCCGACGTGCGGACGGTCGCCGCGCATCCCGTCGCCTACGGGCAGTGCCGCCGCTTTCTCGAGCGCGAGCTGCCGACGCACGGGCACGTGCCCGCCACGTCGAACGTCGCCGCGGCCCTGTCGCTGCTGGAGGACGGGGTCGCGGACGCCGCCATCGCGCCGCCGCAGATCACGGAGAGCCAGCCGCTCGAGGCGGTCGCCCGCGGCATCGGCGACAACCCGAACGCCGTCACGCGCTTCGTGCTGGTCGGCCGCGCCACCGCGCTGCCGCCGCGCACGGGCGCCGACAAGACGAGCCTCATCGTCGAGCTGCCGGACGACCGGGCCGGATCCCTGCTCGACCTCCTCGAGCAGTTCGCGACCCGCGGGGTGAACCTCGCGCTCATCCAGTCGCGGCCCATCGGCGACGAGCTCGGCCGCTACCGCTTCGTCATCGACGCGGAGGGGCACGTGCACGACGAGCGCGTCGCGGACGCCCTGCTCGGGATCCGCCGCTTCAGCCCGCGCGTCACGTTCCTCGGTTCGTACCCGCGGGCCGACGGCGCGCCGAGCACCTACCGCGAGCGGTACGAGGACGACGTGTTCCTCGAGGCGCGCGACTGGCTGCGCGGCATCGTCTCGGCCGAGCCCGGCGCCGGCGACGCCTAGGCGCGGTCGCGGTCGCGGTCGAGGTCCTTCGAGCGCGCCCCGGTCGCCCGGCTGATGAGGTAGAGCACCACGCCGACGGCCAGCAGGATCGCGCCGAACAGCCACACCTGCCCGCTCTGCTGCGTGAGCAGGAGGATGCAGGACAGCACGCCGAGCACGGGCACGATCGTCCAGACGCGGAAGTGGGCGTGCTCGACGCGGTCCTTCCGGAGCACCAGGACGGCGACGTTCGTGCTGATGAAGACGAACAGCAGCAGGAGCACGACCGTCTCGGCGAGCGTGCCCACGTCGCCGACCGAGGTCAGCGCGACGGCGACGACGGTGGTCGCGACGATGGCGACCCACGGCGTCCGGCGGTTCGGCAGCACCCGGCCGAGGATCCCGGGCAGGAGGCCCTGCTCGGCCATCCCGAAGGTGACGCGGCTCGCCATGATCATGGTCAGCAGGGCGCCGTTCGCGACGGCAACGAGGGCGATGAGGCTGAAGACCCAGGCCGGGATGCCGACGCCGGTGGCCTGCACCACCGCGAGCAGCGGGCCGGTCGACTCCGACAGCTCGTCCGGCGAGAGCGCGACGGAGCTGGCCAGGGCCACGAGGACGTAGACGACGCCGGCGGTGGCGAGCGATCCGAAGAGCGCCTTCGGGTAGACGCGGCTGGGGTCGCGCACCTCCTCGGCGACGTTCGCGCTCGTCTCGAACCCGACGAACGAGTAGTAGGCGACGATCGCGGCCGACAGCGTGGCCAGCGCCGCGTTCGAGCCCTCGGGGAACTGCGTCACGCGCGAGACGTCGCCGCCCCCGCCGCCGAGCATCACGGCCACGACGACGATCACGATGACGAGGCCGCTCAGCTCGACCACGGTCATGATCACGTTGCCGCGCATGCTCTCGGTGATGCCGCGGGCGTTGAGGGCCGCGACGAGCAGGAGGAACACGATGGCCGCGGGGATCTGCGGCACGTCGAACAGGGGCGCGAGCAGCGTCGAGAGGTACTGGCCCGCGAACGCGAGCGACAGCCCGGCGGCGCTGACGACGCCGGCGGCGAGCATCGAGAAGCCGACGAGGAACGAGATCACCGGCTGCTTGAAGGCGCGCTCGGCGAAGATCGCAGCGCCGCCCGCCCGGGGGTACTTGGTGACGAGCTCGGCGTAGGAGCCCGCCGTGAGGAGGGCCAGCAGCAGTGCGACGACGAGCGGCACCCACAGCGCGCCGCCCACGTCCTCCGCGAGCGTGCCCATGAGCGCGTAGATTCCGGCGCCCAGCACGTCGCCGAGGATGAAGAGGTAGAGGAGCGGGCCGGTGATGGCCTGCTTGAGCTTCGAGCCGCCCGCGCCGGCCCCGCTCGCGTCCTGCTCCCTGCCGGTGGTCGTCGTCATGCGCGTGCCTCTCGTCCTCGGATGCCGGGCGGTGCCCGGCGGGCGTGCAGGAGCGCGCCGCCATTCGAGCTTGGCCCGGTCCGGCTCCGGCGTCCCGGACGGGCCCGGCCGCCGGGACGCGCGCCGGGCCGCTTCGTTAGAGTGACGGGGTGATCGATCCGCAGACCCTCCGCGACCATCCCGACCTCGTCATCGCCTCGCAGGAGCTGCGCGGAGCCTCCGTGGAGGTGGTGGACCAGGCGGTCGCCGCCGACTCCGCGCGCCGCCTCGCGATCACCGAGTTCGAGGGCCTGCGCGCCGAGCAGAACGCGCACGGCAAGCTCGTCGCGAAGGCCGACAAGGCCGACAAGCCGCGCCTCATCGCCGAGGTGCAGGAGCTCAAGGCCCGCGTCACCGCCGCGCAGGAGCGGGCGCAGGAGGCCGAGGCCGCGCTCGACGAGGCCATGCGGCGGATCCCGAACATCGTCATCGACGGCGTGCCCGCCGGCGGCGAGGACGACTGGGCGCTCGTGCGCGAGGTCGGCGAGAAGCCCTCCTTCGACTTCGAGGCCCGCGATCACCTGGAGATCGGGGAGATCCTCGACGCCATCGACATGGGCCGCGGCGCCAAGGTCTCCGGCGCGCGCTTCCACTTCCTGAAGGGCATCGGCGCCCGGCTCGAGATCGCGCTCATGAACTTCGGGCTCGCCCGCGCGCTCGAGGCCGGCCTCGTGCCGCTCATCACGCCCACGCTCGTGAAGCCCGAGATCATGGCCGGCACCGGCTACCTCGGCGCCCACGCCGACGAGGTGTACCACCTCGACGACGACGACCTCTACCTCACGGGCACGAGCGAGGTGGCGCTCGCCGGGTACCACGCCGACGAGATCCTCGACCTCGCCGCGGGCCCCGTCCGCTACGCCGGCTGGTCGACCTGCTACCGCAAGGAGGCGGGCTCCTACGGCAAGGACACCCGCGGCATCATCCGCGTGCACCAGTTCCAGAAGCTCGAGATGTTCTCCTACGTCGACCCCGCCGACGCCGAGGCGGAGCACGAGCGCCTCCTCGCGATGCAGGAGCGCATGATGCAGGACCTGGGGCTCGCCTACCGCGTCATCGACACGGCCGCCGGCGACCTCGGGTCGAGCGCCGCCCGCAAGTACGACGTCGAGGCGTGGATCCCCACGCAGGACGCCTACCGCGAGCTCACCTCCACCTCGAACTGCACCACGTTCCAGGCGCGCCGCCTCGGCACGCGCTTCCGCGGCGAGGACGGCCGCACCTCGCCCGTCGCCACGCTCAACGGCACGCTCGCCACCACGCGGTGGATCGTCGCGATCCTCGAGACGCACCAGCAGGCCGACGGATCCGTCCGCGTCCCCGAGGCGCTCCGCCCGTACCTCGGCGGCCTCGAGGTGCTGGAGCCCGCCACGGCGAAGGCGGCGCGATGACCCCGCGCGTGACGGACGCCGACCGCCTCCTCGTCGCCCTCGACATCGACGGCACCCTCCTCGGCGAGGACGGCTCGCTCGACGAGTCCGTCATCCGCGAGGTGCGGCGCGTGGAGGAGATCGGGCACCTGGTCATGCCCTCCACCGGCCGGTCGGTCGCCGACACCCTGCCGATCGTCGACCGCCTCGGGATCACCCCGCGCTACATGGTCTGCTCGAACGGCGCCATCACGCTCGAGCGCGACGCCGACGCCCCCACGGGCTACTCGCGCGTGTTCGTCGAGACCTTCGACCCCTCCGACGTGCTGCAGCGGATCCGCCCCCACCTCGCGAGCGGCCGCTACGCCGTGGAGGACGAGGAGGGCGTGTACCTCTACGCCGGCGGCGACTTCCCAGCCGGGGTGCTCGAGGCCAACGGCCGCCACGTCGAGTTCGAGGAGCTCCTGCACGTGCCCGCGACGCGCGTCGTCGTCATCTCGCCCGGCCACGACATGGAGGACTTCCAGGACGTCGTGGAGCGCATGGGCCTGCACCGCGTGAGCTACTCCATCGGATGGACGGCGTGGCTCGACATCGCGCCCGACGGCGTGAACAAGGCCACCGCCATGGAGCGCGTGCGCGAGCTGCACGGCATCGCGCGCACGCACGTCGTCGCCATGGGGGACGGCCGGAACGACATCGAGATGCTGGAGTGGGCCGGCGAGCACGGCCGCGGGATCGCGATGGGCCAGGCGCCCGCCGAGGTCATCGCGGTCGCCAGCGAGGTCACCGGCCCCATCACCGAGAACGGCGCCGCCGCGATCCTCGCCCGCCTCTGACGAGACCGCCCGATTCCTCACCTGGGGAGAGTTCAGGCGGCTCTGATGCTCCGCGTGCGAGAGTGGCGCCTCCCGCGCGGTCACCCGGCCGCACCACCGCGGGCCGACCGGCCACCGGTAGGATCCTGATCGATCGCATCCACCGCCACGCGGGCGGACGCGCATCGGGAGGGCTGTCCGAGCGGCCGATGGAGCCAGTCTTGAAAACTGGTGGGCAGAGATGTCTCGTGGGTTCGAATCCCACGCCCTCCGCCCGGAGAGGATCCGCATGAGCGACGCGCCCCTGCGCCCCCGGCGAACCGCCACCGCCCCCGTCATCGCCCGCCACGGTCGGCTGCCGCGGCCCCGAGCAGCTCGCACGCTCCTCGTCGGCACGGCGATGGCCCTCGCGGTGCTCCTCGTCAGCGGCTTCTCCGTCATCACCATCGCCGCCTGGGACCTGAACAGGTCGGTCCAGGCCAACACCGTGGACATCAGCGACGGCACCGAGCAGACCACGGTGGGCGTCGGCGCGCTCGACGGCGGCTTCAACGTGCTGCTCGCCGGATCCGACACCCGCCAGGGCCAGGGCGACGGCTACGGCAAGACCGACGGCGCGCTCAACGACGTCAACATGGTGCTGCACGTCTCGGCCGACCACAGCCAGGCCACCGTCGTCAGCCTCCCGCGCGACATGGTCGTGCCCATCCCCGCGTGCGAGCGCTCCGACGGCTCGGGCACGGCACCCGCCATGTCCGCGCAGCCGCTCAACACCGCCCTCTCCGACGGCGGCCTCCCGTGCGTCGCCAAGACGGTCGCGCAGTTCACCGGTCTCGACATCCCCTACGCCGCGCTCATCGAGTTCAACGGCGTCATCGAGATGTCGAACGCGGTCGGCGGCGTCCCCGTCTGCCTCGCCAGCCCGCTCAAGGACAAGCGCACCGACCTCGACCTCCCCGCGGGCGTGACCCCGCTGCAGGGCAAGCAGGCCCTCCAGTTCCTCCGCACGCGCCACGCGGTCGGCGACGGCAGCGACCTCGCCCGCATCAGCAACCAGCAGGTGTTCCTCTCGGCGCTCGTGCGCACGATGAAGCAGTCGAGCACGCTGTCGGATCCCACGCGCGTCTACGGCCTCGCGAAGGCCGCGGTCGACAACATGCAGCGCTCCACCTCGCTCGACTACCAGACCATGGCGTCGATGGCGCTGGCGCTCAAGGACATCCCGCTCGACCAGGTGCGCTTCCTGCAGTACCCGGGCACGACGAACGGCACCGGCGTCTACGCGGGCAAGGTCCAGCCGCTGAAGACGGACGGCGACCAGGTCATGCAGCTGCTCAAGGCCGACGCGCCGTTCGAGGTCAAGGCGGGCAACACGGGGCTCGGCGCCGTGGCGGAGAAGCCGTCGCAGCCCGCGGCCACGCCCGCCCCCAGCGCGTCGTCCGACGCGACGGGCGGATCCGCTCCGGCCGCGTCGTCGCCGACCGTGCTGCCGGAGGCCGTCACCGGCACCGACGCGGGCACGGTCACGTGCTCGAAGGCGTTCAAGGGGTGAGCTGGTCCCCCTGCCGGATCCAGGTCGAACCCCGTTCGAGGGGATCCCGCTGGATCTTCCGCTCCTCATGGCATCCAGACGGGCCGGTCGAGCGCGCGGACGGGTGATCCGGCGGGCGCTCGGGGCGACCCGCGGCCAGGTCCTCCGCCTCGTCATGGCGTCGTCGGTGCTGGTCCGCGGCGGCCTGGGCCCTTGTGGTCTCCGTGCTCACCGCCGTGCTGAGCTCGTCGATCCCCGCATGGCGGGCGGCGAGGGTCGAGCCCGCGACAGCGCTCCGTGGATGAGCGGGCGGAGTCGTCCGCCGCAGGAGGGCGACGGGTCCTCGCCGCACACCCTATGCAGCGGGGACCCGTCTATCTCGTTCAGCTTTCGACCCGAATCCTCCGCCGGACGAGAATCTCGTTCTCGCCCACGGGGGGCTCGCGACGTCGTCGCGTGCGTGAGGGTGAGCGGCACCGGTTCGGGGGATCCGGGACCGCGGCCACGTGGGCGAGCGGGACATCTCTGGGCTGACACAGCGACACGCGCGGGGTAAGCCGGTCGGGTCCGGCACACGCGTCGAGACAGACACTACGTGTCCGTCGTATGGGGGACAACCGCGCCGCACCCCCCGTTCGGGCAGAGCGCCCGGGAGGCGGGGATGTGAGCATGCCGCCGCGTCCGGTACAGTGGACGGGTACGTCTGGAGACGTCGCATAGTTCGGCCTAGTGCACCACCCTGCTAAGGTGGAGTACCCGTATGGGTACCGTGGGTTCAAATCCCACCGTCTCCGCCATCTCGCCTCGCGGAGCCCCTCTCGATCGTCGTCCTCGATGGTCCGTCCCCCTCGTCGCGCGCTGCGCGGCCTCCATCGCGGTGGCCGGTCGCCGCGCCCGCGTCGGCCTAGCATCACCCTCATGAGCGACACGTTTCCCGCTGCGACGCGGCAGCCGGGCCCCGACCACGGCGCCGGCACCACCCTCGGCCTCATCGCGCGCGAGGCCAACGTGTCGATCGGCACGGTCAGCAAGGTCCTCAACGGACGCAAGGGCATCTCGCCCGCCACCCGCGCGCGCGTCGAGGAGCTCATGGAGCGGCACGGCTACAGCCGCCGCGGGGCCGAGCGGCCGCACGGCGCCCTCATCGAGATCGTGCTGGAGGTCGTCGACACGGGCTTCTCGGTCGACCTGCTGCGCGGCGTCTCGGCGGTCGCGCGCGAGCACGCGCTGAGCGTCATCGTCACGGAGCACGGGCGCGACACCGCGCTCGACGGCGACTGGATGGCGGGCGTCATGCAGCGCCGTCCCATGGGCCTCGTCCTCGTCTTCTCCGACCTCGCGCCCGCGCAGAAGCGGCAGCTGCGGAGCCGCGGCATCCCGTTCGTCGTGGTGGATCCGGCGGGGTCGCCGGCCCCGGACGTGCCGGCCGTCGGATCCACCAACTGGGAGGGCGGCCACGCCGCGGGGGAGCACCTGCTGGGGCTCGGGCACACGCGCATCGGCGCGATCAGCGGGCCGCCGCACCGGCTCTACTCGCGGGCGCGCATGTCGGGCTTCCGCAGCGCCCTCGAGGCGGAGGGATCCGGGGTCTCGCTCGTCGAGGTCGAGGGCGACTTCGGACGGACCGCGGGGTACCGCGCCGGCGGCGAGATGCTCGACGATGCCGATCGCCCCACCGCGATCTTCGCCGGCAACGACGAGCAGGCCCTCGGCCTGTACGAGGCGGCGCGCGAGCGCGGGATCCGGATCCCCGACGACCTCTCCGTCCTCGGCTACGACGACCTGCCGTTCGCGCGCATCGTCTCGCCTGCGCTCAGCACCGTGCGGCAGCCCGTGCGCGAGATGGCGGAGGCGGCGGCGCGCATGGTGCTCCGGATCCGCGAGGGCCGGAGCGACGAGCCGACCCGGCTCGACCTCGCGACCGCGCTCGTGGTGCGCGGGAGCACCGCAGCGCCCGCGCCCGCGGACGCGGTATCGCCGCCCGAGTGAAACGTTTCGGATCGGCCGCGCCGTGCTTGCCCCCGCCGACCGCCGGTGCGTAGCGTTCGAGGGGCGCACGGCAGCCGACCGGTCGCGCTCGACGAAGGAGTCGCCAGTGTCACGAGACCCCCGCACGTCCGCCCGCCCGCATCGCGGTCGCCCGACCGGGACGGCCCGCTCGTGAGCGCCGCCCGGAAGGCGCTCGTCGTCCGCGGGGGCTGGGACGGCCACATGCCCGTGGAGACCACGGGCCTGTTCATCCCGTTCCTCGAGGAGAACGGCTTCGAGGTCCGCGTCGAGGAGGGATCGGCCGTCTACGCCGACGCCGACGTCATGGCCGCCACCGACCTGATCGTGCAGGCCAACACCATGACGACGATCGAGCCCGAGGAGATGGCCGGCCTCCGCGCCGCCGTCATCGCCGGCACCGGCATGGCCGGCTGGCACGGCGGCATCGCCGACTCCTACCGGAACACCGCCGACTACCTGCACATGATCGGCGGCCAGTTCGCCCACCACGCGGGCAAGGACCCGGCCGAGCGCACGGGCGAGCAGTCCGACAACTACATCCCGTACACGGTCGAGATGACCGAGCTCGGGCGCACGCACGAGATCACGCAGGGCATCGCCGACTTCGACCTCGTGACCGAGCAGTACTGGGTCCTCAGCGACGAGTACAACGACGTGCTCGCGACCACCACCCAGAGCGTGCGGCCGTGGGATCCGTGGCACCGCCCGGTCACCGCGCCCGCCATCTGGACCCGCCAGTGGGGCGAGGGGCGCATCTTCGTCTCCGCCCCCGGCCACCGCATCGAGGTCGTCGAGGACCCGAACGTCCGCACCATCATCGAGAGGGGCCTCCTGTGGGCGGCACGCTGACGCACGACGACGACGCCATGACCCTCGGGATCATCGGCGTCGGGAAGATCAGCGAGCAGTACTTCGCGGCCTTCGAGGGCCTGCCGGGCGTGCGCCTCGTGGCGGTCGCCGACCTCGACCTCGACCGCGCGCGCACGGTCGCCGAGGCGCAGGGCGTGGACGCGCTGAGCGTCGACGACCTCATCGCCGACCCGCGCATCGACGCGGTGCTGAACCTCACGATCCCCGCCGCGCACGCCGAGGTCGACCTCCGCGTGCTCGAGGCGGGCAAGCACGTCTACGGCGAGAAGCCGCTCGCGTTGAGCCCCGCCGAGGCCGAGCCGATCCTCCGGCTGGCCGAGGAGAAGGGCCTCCGCGTCGGATCCGCGCCGGACACCGTGCTCGGCACCGGGATCCAGACCGCGCGCGCCGTGCTCGACGCCGGCACCATCGGCAAGCCCGTCGCCGCGAACGCCTTCTGGGGCGCGCCCGGCCACGAGCTCTGGCACCCGGCCCCCGCGTTCTACTACCAGCCGGGCGCCGGCCCGCTGTTCGACATGGGGCCGTACTACCTCACGGCGCTCGTGACGCTGCTCGGCCCGGTCGTCCGGGTCCAGGGCGCGTCGGTCCGCTCCGACCGCGTGCGCTCGGCGGCCTCCGACCCCGAGGCGCGCGAGATCCCCGTCACCGTCGACACGCACGTGAGCGCCGTGCTCACCCACGCGTCGGGCGCGGTCTCCACCGTCACGATGAGCTTCGACATCTGGGCGTCGCGGATCCCGAACATCGAGGTGTACGGCACGGCCGGCACGCTCTCGGTGCCGGACCCGAACCACTTCTCCGGAGCCGTGCAGGTCTCGACGGCCGAGCAGCGCGAGTGGACGGACGTGGAGCCGAACGCCGGCTTCGTCGACGCGGGGCGCGGCTGCGGCCTCGCCGAGATGGCCGACGCCATCCGCCGCGGGGTGCCGCACCGGGCGTCCGGCGAGCTCGCGTTCCACGTGCTCGAGGTGATGGACGCGATCCTCGACCCGGCCGCGACGGGCGAGATCCGGAGCACCGTGGAGCGTCCGGAGGCCGTCCCGCTGGGCCAGCCGGGGCGCTCCGGCGACTGATCCGGGCGGTCCCGCAGCAAGTAGTGGGCAGCCTTCCACAACCCCGCTCCCGCCCCGTTCCTGGGAGCCCCGGCCGACTAGCCTGACGCCGTGACCCGCCACTTCTCGCAGTTCCTCTTCGCGCCGTACGGCGACGAGGAGGGGCTGCGTGCGGTGGAGCCGGGCGCGGTCGGCGACGAGCTCCTCGGAGCGCACGACCAGGGCGGGACGGACGTCACGGACCCGGGCGTCTGGCCCGCGCTCACCGCCGTCGAGTGGCCCCTCACGCATCGCCCGTTCGAGGACGACGACGAGCCGGAGACGGCGGACGGGCACTTCGCCCCGGCGGACGAGGATCCCGACGCCGAGGCGCGCGAGGAGGCCGAGGCGCACGCGGCCCGCGCCGCGCTCCTCGCCGAGGTCTACGGCTGGCCGCACCGCGCCGTCTGAGGCGCGACGCCCGACCGGGCTCCGGACTCCGGGCTGGGCTAGGCGCCCGCCAGCACCGCCCAGGCGTGGCCGGGCACGCGCCCGTCGCCCCCGACGGTCCCCGCCTCGACGCGGTCGTGGGGTCCCGTGATCCCCACGGGCTCGTCGCCGAGGTTGAGCACGAGCCGCAGCGCGTCCGGGGATCCGGGCGCGACGCCGCCCGCGGCGCCCGACCCCGAGGGCCGCAGCGTGACGGTGAGGGCGGTGTTCGTGAGGCCCGACGTCTCCGTCCGCGCGTCGACGAGCCACGCGTGCCGGCGGCGGAGGCCGACGAGCTCCTGGTGGAGGCGACGGATCCGGTCGGCGTCCGCGTCGTCGGGGAGGTCGTCGGGCGAGGCCGGGTGCTCGGGGCGCACGGCGTCGTCGCCGCCCGCGCGGTCCTCCTTCACGCCGGTGAGGCCGAGCTCGTCGCCCGCGTAGATCGACGGGATGCCGGGGAGCAGCAGGAGCAGGGCGACGGCGTGCTCGAGGTGGCGCGGATCCACCGCCGAGGCGATGCGCGTCACGTCGTGGTTCCCGACGAAAGTCTGCGGCGTGAAGGACGGCAGCAGCTCGGCGTGCCGGGTGAGGGTCCAGTCGAGCTCGAAGAGGTTGCGCTCGGCGATGGAGTTGCGGATCGACTTCCACAGCTCGTAGGCCGTGATCGAGTCGATGGTCGACTCGGCGGCGTAGCCCGCGTAGTCGCCGTGGATCATCTCGCCGACGAACCACGCGTCGGGGTGGCGCTCGCGCACGCGCGGGAGCACGGCCGCCCAGAACGAGGCGGGCACGGCGTACGCGGCGTCGAGGCGCCAGCCGGCGATGCCGCGGTCGAGCCAGTGGATCATCACGTCGGCGACGTGGGCCCGTACGGCCTCGGAGTCGTGGTCGAGCGTGACGAGGGCTCCGTGGCCCTCGAAGCCGACGGGCTCGCCGGCGCCGTCCCAGCGGAACCAAGACGCGGCCTCGGATCCGGGTCCGTCCGCGACCGCCTGCACGAAGCGCGGGTGGCTGCGGCCGACGTGGTTGAAGACGCCGTCGAGGAGCACGCGCACGCCGCGTGCGGAAGCGTCGGCCACCAGCGCCTCGAGGTCGGCGTCGTCGCCGAGCCGCGGGTCGACGCGGAGGTGGTCGCGTGTGTCGTAGCCGTGGGTCTCCGAGTCGAAGACGGGGCCGAGCAGCAGGCCGTTCGCGCCGAGGTCGACGAGGTAGGGGAGCCATGCGCGGAGGCGTTCGAGGCGGTGGGCGGGCACCTGGTCGGGCTGCGCGGGGGCGCCGCCGTCGGGTCCGGCGAGGTCGTCGCGGGTCTGCGGGGCGCCCGTGAAGCCGAGCGGGTAGACGTGCCACCACACGACGTGGTCGGTCCAGGATGCCAAGGGTCGCTCCTCGCGGTTCGGGTCGATCCAGCCTAATCAGCGGGGCTCGGGGCACCCGACGGGCGGCCGCGGCCGGACACGCAGCGGTCGACCGGCGACCCGCACGACGCCGATTCGCGGGGCGGGCCGCGAGCATGTAGTCTGTCTCCCGGCCTGATCGCCGCTCGCGGAGATCATCGCCGCACGACTGCGCCCGTAGCTCAACGGATAGAGCATCTGACTACGGATCAGAAGGTTGGGGGTTCGAATCCCTCCGGGCGCACAGCACCTCCGGGTGCGCATCTCTGGTTGAGACAGAATGGAACGGCCCGCCACTGGCGGGCCGTTCTCGTCTCCCGGGTGCGTCTGCCCCGTCCCGCCCGTCAGCGCGTCGTCGCGAGCGGCTCCACCACGTGGTTCTCGTAGGCCCAGATCGTGGCGTGCAGGCGGTCGCGTACGCCGAGCTTGTCGAGCGTGCGGCTGACGTGCGTCTTCACCGTCGTGGGCGCGAGGAACAGCCGGCCGGCGATCTCCGCGTTCGAGAGGCCGCGCGCCACGAGCACCAGGATCTCCCCCTCGCGGGCCGTCAGCCGCGCGAGCCCGGCCTCCGTGCCGGTACCGGGGGCGGGGCGGCCGTGGTCGAGGAGCGCGCTCACGGGGTCGGGTCCGGGGTGGGCGTGGGCTCGGGAGCGGGCGTCTCGGCGGGCGAGGGCGCATCCGGATCGGCCGTCGGCGACGGGGAAGGGCTCGCCCCGGCATCCGGGTCGAGCGGCAGGGCCTTCGCGAACGGCGGACGCACCACGGGGTCGCTGCCGTCGATCGTCCCGGACACCAGGGCGGCGTCGGCGCTGCCAAGCGGGAAGACGTTCCATGCGCCCGCGGACGGCGTGACCGGCTCGCCCGTCGCCGGATCGCTGACGACGCCGTCCGTCGCGTAGGAGCCGATGGTCGTGAGCGGCTTCCCGTCCTGGTCGAAGAGCTGCACGCGGTCGACGAGGTCCCCGTCGGCGTCGTAGGCGAAGAGGTTGGTGACCTGCTTGCCGTCGAGCGAGAGGCCCGGCTGCTCGATGTAGGAGGTGCTCGCCCCCGGATCGCCGTACTCCCGCACCGCCAGCGCGTTGAGCAGGGTCGGGATGAGCACGAGGAGCACGAGCGCGGTGAAGGCGCTGACGCCGGTGCGGAGGGCCCGGGCCGGCCGGGAGCGCGCCCATCGCCCACGGCCCCACTGGACGCTGATGACCGTCAGGACGATGAGGATCGTCCAGCCGATGAGGTCCGTCGGCAGCACGCGGAGGGACCCGAGCGTCAGCCCGAGGAACTGGTACCCCGCCCACGCCCGCAGCAGCCACCACACCGGGCGGAAGACGATGAGCAGGTCGAGGGCCGCGGAGAGCTCGCGGTTCGCCCGGATGCGCGCGTGGACCTCGCGTCCCCGCTCGCGGACGGATTCCCGCACCTGCGCGAGGGGCGACAGATGCGGCGTCGCGACCGCCCGCTCGGGCAGCCCCGCCGAGGTGCGCAGCTCGTCGGCGTAGCGCGCGGGATCGCCGAGCGCGAGGGCGCCGTCGTGATCCGCGGCCTCCTCCTGCAGGTCGGCCTCGAGGCCGCCGGTGAGGTCGTCGACGTCCTCGGGGTCGAGGTCGTCGAGGCGCGCGCGCACGGCGGCGGCGAACGCGGCGATGCGGGTGTCGAGGGCGGGATCTGCGGTGTTCACGGCTTGTCTCCGATCGTGCGGACGTTCACGGGTGCGGGTGCGGCGCCCTCGCCGGCGCCGCCGGCCTTCCGGGTGCGGTGGGCGTGCGCGGCCGCCTCGCCGAGGAGGCCGCTCATGGCCGTGGCGAAGGCGGCCCAGGTGGCGCGCTGGCCGGCGAGCAGCTCGCGGCCCTCGGGGTTGATCGCGTAGTACTTGCGGTGCGGCCCGCCCTCCGACGGCACCACGTAGCTCGAGAGCGCGCCGGCCGCGTAGAGGCGGCGGAGGGTCCCGTACACGGAGGCGTCGCCGACGTCGCCGAGGCCGGCGTCGCGCAGGCGCCGCACGATGTCGTAGCCGTACCCGTCGTCGTGCTGCACCACGGCGAGCACCGCCGTGTCGAGCGCTCCCTTGAGGAGCTGCGTGGTGTCCATCAGTCGATCTCTCTCATGCGTCGCACAGTATCACGCAGTGCGCGGTACCTCGGAGCGCGGGGCACGGCGGCGTGTCCGCAAGCGCCCGGCGATGCGGTCGGCTGGCTACGAGGTGGAGCGCACCCCGCGGATCTCCGCCCTCCGACCCTCGTGCCGCCGCCGGACCCGGTGCTACCGTCGGGCATGCCCATCGCGCTGGAGGCCCTCGGCCGCGTGCTCGCCCTCCTCGGCGACGTCGTGCTCGGCGGCGCGGGCGTCTCGCCCGCGATCCTCCTCGCGGCCCTCCTCGGCGCCGCCTCCGTGGCCGCGGCCGTCGCGCTCCTGCGGATCGCCGCCGCGCGCGGGCTCCTCGGATCCGCCGCGCCGCCGCTGCGTCCGGACGAGGAGGCGGACCTCCCGGTGCTCGTCTCGTCGAGCGACCCGGACGCCGACGGCCACGAGCGCTCCCGGGCCCCGGGCCGCCCGGTGCAGGTCGTCGTGCCTGCGCCGCTCGCGGCCGCCTGACCGCGGCCGCCGAGGTCCCCGCCGCCGTCGCGAGGCACGGACCGGGCGCGCGCCCGCATGCGACGACCAGACGGACCCCCTCCGCTCTCGTCGCAAGGAACCCCGTGGACCCCACATCGATCGCCCCCGTCCGAGCCGTGCTCGACGGCCTGTCCCAGCTCGTCGTCGGCCTGGCCGACCTGATCCACCCGCTCGCCGGCGCCTCCGCCACCGGCGCGGCCGTCATCCTCCTGACCCTCGGCGTGCGAGCCCTGCTCCTGCCGGTCGGGATCGCGCAGGTGCGCGCGGAGGTCCAGCGCCGCCGCCTCGCGCCCGCGCTCGCCGAGCTCCGCCGCCGGCACGCGGGGCAGCCCGAGCGGCTGTCCCGTGCGACGCAGGAGCTCTACGCGCGGGAGGGCGCGTCGCCGCTCGCCGGGTGCCTCCCGACGCTCGCGCAGGCGCCCGTGCTCGCGGCCGTCTACGCCCTCTTCGTGCATGCGCGCATCGGCGGCGAGGCGAACGCGCTGCTCGCCGCGCCCTTCGCCGGGGTGCCGCTCGGCACGAGCGCGCTCGCGACGGCGGGGCTCGGGCCCGGGGCGCTCGCCGTCGCCGTCGTCGTGCTCGGGCTGCTGGCGGCGGTCGTGGAGGTGCGCCGACGCGCGGACCTGCGGTTCCACGGTGCGGTGCCGTCCGCGGATCCCGCGCTGCCCGGCATGGCCGCGACGATGCGCGTGCTGCCCTTCGTCACGGTCGTGTTCGCCGCCGTCGCGCCCCTCGCCGCCGCCCTCCACCTGCTGGCGAGCGCGGCGTGGACGCTCCTCGAGCGCGCGGCGCTGCGGCGGATCCTCGGCCGGGAGGGCTCCGGCGGGACGGCGTCCGCGTGACCCGTCGCGCGGACCCGCCGCACCCGGTCTGCGAGGATCGAGGCACACCGAGCCGGGAGCCGCCATGACCTCCACCCCCGCGGGCGCCGTCGCCCTGCCGCCCACGCGCGTGACCTACCCGGCGGGATCCGTCGCCTCCACCGGCACGGTCCTCCGCGTCGACCGCCGAGACGACGGCACGCTCGCCGTCGTCCTCGACGAGACCGCCTGCCACCCCGTCGACGCGGCCTGGCCCGACCAGCCCGCCGACCGGGCCGTGCTCCGGGTCCGGGGCGCCGCGGTCGAGGTGCTCGACTGCGAGGTCGGCGCGGTCGGCGCGGCGGCGGATCCCGCGGGCGGCGAGGCCGAGCTCCACGTCGGCGCCGGGGTCCCGGTCAAGAAGGGCGCGGACGGCTGGTCGTTCGTGGCCGTGCACCTCGTGCCGGGCGACGCCGACGTGCGGACGGGCGACGTCGCCGAGGTCGCGGTGGATCCCGAGCACCGCCGGGCCCTGAGCGCCGGCCACACGGGCTGCCACCTCGCCTCCCTCGCGCTCGACCGAGCGCTGGCCGACGCCTGGAGCAAGGACGTGCCGCGCGACGCGCTGGGCGCGCCCGGCTTCGACGCGCTCGCCATCGACACGTCGCGCATCGGCCCGTGGTCGTCGGTCGACGTCTACCGCCTCGGCAAGTCGCTCCGGAAGAAGGGCTTCGTGCCCGCCGCGCTCCTCGACCACCTCGACGAGGTGCGCGCCCGCGTCGACGCCACGCTCGCCGAGTGGATCGCCTCCGGCGCCGCCGCGCGGATCGAGCGCGAGGGCGACCTCCTCACCTCGCGCCGCTCCTGGGTGTGCGAGCTGCCCGACGGCACCGCGCGCATCCCGTGCGGCGGCACGCACCTCGCTGGCCTCGACGAGCTCGCCTCCGTGCGCGTCGACCTCGAGGTCGAGGAGGCCGACGGCGCGGTCGTCGTGCGCATGCGCACCACCTGCGTCCCCGCCTGACGGGCCCGGTCCGGGTGCTGCGGTATCCCCGCACCTCCCGGGTCGGGTACCGTGGTGAGGCGCCGTCCGGCCGACCGGCATCCTCGGTCCGGCGACGGCGCGGTGATGGAAAGCGGTATCGAACGTGGCAGCAACCCCCGCGACGAAGTGCTCGGTCTGCGGCAAGGCGAACCCCGTCGGCATGGCCACGGGCAACATCCTCGACCACGGTCGGAACCACGAGCGCTGTCCCGGATCCGGCAAGCCGCCGGCCGTCTCGACCAAGCCGGCGTCGGCCGCCGCGAAGTCCGGCACCGCCCCGTCGCGGAAGCCCGCCAGCGAGGCCGCGAAGCGCGAGCCCAGCCGCAAGACCACCCCGGCCAAGGCCGCCGGCCCCACGCGCGGCGTCACCGTGCGCCGCGTCGAGGTCGACACCGAGCGCCTGCGCCTGCGCGAGGAGAAGCTCGAGCGCATCCGCGTGCAGCGCGAGGAGGCGGCCCGCCGTCGCCTCGGCGACTACATCGTGCCGCTCGACGCCGACGGCCAGGAGGCCCCTGAGGCCGACATCACGCTGGAGACCATGGACGACGAGGCGCAGGCCACCGTCGAGCCCGGCGCCTCCACCGAGACGGACGTCGCTCCCGCCGACACCGCGGACGGCCGCCCTTCCGCCTAGCGCGTAGCGTGGCGCTCATGACAGAGCAGTCCACGGACCAGCCCACCGCCCACCTCGGACGCACCGGCGTGGAGGTCTCGCGACTCTGCCTCGGCACCATGATGTTCGGGGCCTGGGGCGAGACCGACCACGAGAAGTCCATCCGCGTGATCCACCGCGCCATCGACGCCGGGATCACCTTCATCGACACCGCCGACATCTACGCCTACGGCGAGTCGGAGGAGATCGTCGGCAAGGCGATCGCCCAGTCCGGCCGCCGCGACGACCTGATCCTCGCCACCAAGTTCTTCAACGGCATGAAGCCCGAGGCGAACTTCCGCGGGGGCTCCCGCCGCTGGATCATGCGCGCGGTCGAGGACTCGCTGCGCCGCCTCGGCACCGACCACATCGACCTCTACCAGATGCACCGGCCGGACGAGCACACGGACATCGAGGAGACCCTCGGCGCCCTCACCGACCTCGTCACGCAGGGCAAGGTGCGCTACATCGGCTCGTCCACCTTCCAGCCGAGCCAGGTGGTCGAGGCGCAGTGGGTCGCCCGCGAGCGCGGCACCGCCCGATTCGTCACCGAGCAGCCGCCGTACTCGCTGCTCACCCGCGGCATCGAGGCGGACCTCCTCCCCACCACGCAGCGCCACGGCATGGGCACCCTCGTCTGGAGCCCGCTCGCCGGCGGCTGGCTCTCCGGGAAGTACCGGAATGGGCAGGACATCCCGAAGACGCACCGCAACGACCGCGACCCGTCGCGCTACGACCCGTCCGACCCGAAGTTCGACGCGGCCGACCAGCTGGGCGCTCTGGCCGACGAGCTGGGCGTGCCGCTCGTGCACCTCGCGCTCGCCTTCGTGCTGCGCCACCCGGGCGTCACCAGCGCGATCATCGGCCCACGCACCATGGAGCAGCTCGAGTCGCAGCTCGACGCGGCGACCCTCGAGCTCGACGACGCGACGCTCGACCGCATCGACGAGATCGTGCCGCCCGGCCAGAACGTGAACCCGGCCGACACGGGCTTCGCGAACTACTGGCTGGATCCCGCCAGGCGCCGTCGCTGACCCGCACGCGAGCCGGGGGCGACGCGGGCATCCGCCCAGCGTCGGCTCCCGGGTCGCGCGCGGCTCCGGCCCGTAGGGTCGGGGGATGAGCCGCCGCGCACCGGAGCCCGTGTACGGGACCGCCGTGATCCTGGGCCGTGCGCTCTTCGGATCCCTCCGCCTCCGCCTCGTCGCCTCGGGGCGCGACCGCATCCCGGAGACCGGCGGCGCGGTCATCGCCATGACCCACTTCGGCTACCTCGAGTTCGCCCTCGTCGAGTGGGCGACGTGGCTGCACAGCCGGCGCCGGATCCGCTTCATGGCCAAGAAGGGCGCCTTCGACCAGCCGGGCGTCGGCTGGGTGCTCCGGCGCATGCACCACATCGAGGTCGACATGGCCGCGGGCGCCGCCGCGTACGCGGACGCCGTCCGGGCGCTGCGCGCGGGCGAGCTCGTCGGCGTGTTCCCCGAAGCGGGCGTCAGCGCGTCGTTCCGGGTCCGGGAGCTGAAGACGGGGGCCGCGCGGCTCGCGGCCGAGGCCGGCGTGCCGATCGTGCCCGTCGCCGTGTGGGGCGGGCACCGGCTCCTCACCAAGAACCGGCGCATCCGGATGCGGGACCGCATCGGCGTGCCCGTGCACATGGCGGTGGGGGAGCGGATCCCCGTGCCCGCCGACGCGGACCCGCGCGCCGTCACCGACGCGCTGCGCACCGAGCTGCAGGATCTCGTCGACGGCCTCCAGGCGACGTACCCGGTCGACGGCCGGGGCGCGTGGTGGCAGCCGCGGCACCTGGGCGGCACGGCGCCGACGCCCGAGGAGGCGGCCGCCGCGGACGCGGAGCGCGACGAGCGCCGTCGGCGTCGCGCCGAGGGCCGCTGACCGGATCGCCGGGGCGCGCGCCGGACGACCGTCCCCACGGGGGAGATGAGTCCGGCCCGGGCCATGATGGCCCGGGCCGGAGTGCGCACGTGAACGTCTGTTACCCGCAGACGAACCGGCTGGTGCGGTACCGCTCACCCGAAGAGCCGTACCGGATGACTCCACGGTAGCCGGGCATCCTGGTGTTCCCCCCACATGCCCGGGAATGTACCCCGGACTGGGGGTCACGCCCTGTGTCCGTCGTTTGGGGGACCCAGTACCCTGATCCGTCCGCGCGGGCGCTCGAAGTCAGACGGGCTCGGCCAGCGGCGACCGCTCGAGGCCGGGCGCGGGCGGGGCCGTGGGGTCCGCGTCGACCAGGCGGATGCGGTTCTCGGCGTCCACGTGCACCACGTGCGGCTCGAGCGCGCGGGCCTCCTCCGTGGTCATCTGCCCGTAGGCGATGAGGATGACGACGTCCCCGACGTCCACCAGGTGCGCTGCCGCGCCGTTGATGCCGAGCACGCCGCTGCCCCGCTCGCCGGCGATCGTGTAGGTGTCGAGCCGCGCGCCGTTGGTCACGTCGACGATGCTCACGCGCTCGCCCACGAGGATGTCCGCGGCGTCGAGCAGGTCGCGGTCGACCGTCACGGAGCCGACGTAGTGCAGGTCGGCGTGCGTCACCGTGGCGCGGTGGATCTTCGCGGTCATCATGGTGCGCAGCATGCGTCCTCCTCCTGCCGGGCGGCGTCCGTGCGCGCTGAGGCGGAGCACGGTGGTCGCTCACGCGACCACGACAGGCCAACGCGCACGGGCCGGCGGATGTTCCGGCGGGTGCCGGATCCGCGGGCGCGCGAGGCCCTCGGCGAGTGTACGAGACGCGGCCGGGCTAGGCGCGCCGCCCGACGCGGGCCACTCTGGGGGAGGGGACCCGACCCGCTGAGCGAAACCACGGAGGCACCAGTGGCACGACGAGACACGGCCGGCAGCATCGACGACCGGCCGCACGAGGACGACGCGCGCAAGCCCGACTCCCCGACGGAGATCGAGAAGCCGTCCTGGAAGTACGTCCTCCGCAAGACCATGCGCGAGTTCACGGGCGACCAGTGCACCGACATCGCGGCGTCGCTGACGTACTACGCGGTGCTCTCGCTGTTCCCCGCGCTGATCGCGGTCATCTCGCTGCTCGGCGTGTTCGGGCAGGGGCGGTCGACGGTCGACGCGGTGCTGGAGGTGGTGCGCGGCTTCGCCCCGCAGGACGCGATCGAGCTCCTCACGCCGGTGCTCGAGGGCTTCGTGGACTCGCCCGCCGCCGGCTTCGCCCTCGTCTCCGGCATCGTGCTCGCCATCTGGTCGGCCTCCGGCTACGTCGGCGCCTTCAGCCGCGCGATGAACCGCATCTACGAGATCCCCGAGGGTCGCTCGTTCCTCAAGCTCAAGCCCACGCAGCTCGCCGTCACGGTCATCGGCATCGTGATCCTGCTGGTCTGCGCGCTCATCATCGCGATCTCCGGCCCCGTCACCGAGGCCATCGGCGAGGCGCTCGGCCTCGGCCAGACGGTGCAGCTCGTGTGGTCCATCGCCAAGTGGCCGGTGCTCGCGATCCTGATCATCCTGCTCATCGCGATCCTCTACTACGCCACCCCGAACGCGAAGCAGCCGAAGTTCCGCTGGATGAGCATGGGCGCGGCCATCGCGCTCCTCGTGCTGGTCGTCGCGAGCGTCGCCTTCGCGTTCTACGTCACGAACTTCTCCAGCTACGCGAAGAACTACGGCGCGCTCGCCGGCGTCGTGATCTTCCTGCTCTGGCTCTGGATCGCGAACCTCGCCCTGCTGTTCGGCGCCGAGTTCGACGCGGAGCTCGAGCGCGGACGCCAGCTCCAGGCCGGCATCGCCGCCGAGGAGACCCTGCAGCTGCCGCCGCGCGACACCAAGGTGAGCGACAAGAAGGCCGCCGTCGAGCGCGAGGACGTCAAGGTCGGCCGCGAGATCCGCGAGCGGCACGAGCGCCGGGAGCGCCTCGGGCACGGCGACGGCGACGACGCCTGATCGGATCCCCCGCACCACCGAGGCCCGCGCGTCGATCCGACGCGCGGGCCTCGTGCGTCACCGGTCCTTGATCTCGTCGTACGCCGCGAGGGCCCGGCGCCGGGACTCCCCGAGGTCGACGATGGGCGACGGGTAGGCGGCGAGCCCGCCCTCGGCCGACACGTCGGCGTCGTCCTCCGCGCTCGCGACGAGGTCGCCCTGCGCCTTCCACGGCTCGTGCACGACGTCCCTCGGCGCGTGCGCGAGCTCGGGCACGTAGGAGCGGATGTACTCGCCCGACGGGTCGAACTTCTGGCCCTGCAGCACCGGGTTGAACACCCGGAAGTACGGCGCGGCGTCGGCGCCGGATCCCGCGACCCACTGCCAGCTCGCCGCGTTGTTCGCCGCGTCCGCGTCGACGAGCGTGTCCCAGAACCACTGCTCGCCGAGGCGCCAGTCGATGAGCAGGTTCTTGATCAGGAACGACGCCACGACCATCCGCACCCGGTTGTGCAGGTGCCCGTCCTTCCACAGCGCGCGCATCCCGGCGTCCACCAGCGGCACGCCCGTCTCGCCGCGCTGCCAGGCGCCGAGCGTCTCGTCGGTCGGCTCCCGCCAGGGGAAGGCGTCGAACCGCGGGACGAAGTTCCGCGTCGCGAGGTCGGGCTGGTGGTACAGCAGGTGGTAGCTGAACTCCCGCCAGCCGAGCTCGGACAGGAACTTGGTCGCGTTGGCCCCGTCGCCGCCGACCTTCTTGCCGCGCGTGCGCTGGACCCGGTGCCACACCTGGAACGGGCTCACCTCGCCCCAGCGCAGGTACGGCGAGAGCCGCGAGGTCGACATCGCGGCGGGTCGGTCGCGGTCCTCCGCGTAGTCCTCCAGCTCGTGGTGCACGAAGTCCTCGAGGCGCTGCAGCCCCGCCGCCTCGCCCGGGTCGCAGGCCTCGCGGAGGCCGGCTGCCCAGTCCGGCGCCGTCGGCAGCAGGCCCCAGTCGTCGAGGTCGTCCGTGCGCGGCGCCCGGCTCGGCGCGTGGAGCTCGTGCGGCGCGGGGTACGGCTTCCGCGGCTCCTCCCGGTCCTGCGCGGCCTTCCAGAACGGCGAGTACACGCGGAACGGCTCGCCCTGCTTGTTCGCGACCGTCCACGGCTCGACGAGGAGCGATCCCTGGAAGCTCCGCACGTCGAGGCCCCGGTCGCCGAGGTCCTTCTTGACGGCCGTGTCGACCGCGATCTCCGCCCCGCCGTACCGCCGGTTCCACAGCACCGCGCCCGCGCCGACCTCCGCGACGAGGTCGTCGAGGATCCCCGCGGCCTTCCCGCGCCGCAGCACGAGCGGGGAGCCGAGCGCGGCGAGCGACTCGCGCAGGCGCGACAGGCTCATGTGCAGCCACCAGCGGGCGGCGCCGCCGAGCGGGCGGATCCCGTCGCTCTCCTCGTCGAGCACGTACAGCACCACGATCGGCTCGCCGCGCTCGACGGCCGCGTGCAGGGCCGGGTTGTCGGCCACGCGGAGGTCGTCGCGCAGCCACACGACGGTCGGCCCGTGCGCCTCGGCGGCACCCTCCCGGTCCGCGGATGCGTGGTCGGGGGCGTCGTCGTCGCTCATGCATCGAGCCTAGGACGGCGCCCCGCGGGCGACCGGAGCGGGGACGCGGCACGCGCAGGCCGCGGTGGCCCGTAATATCGCACATGGCAGTGCGCGTCCGTCCGGGTCCGTCCGCCGACTGAGATCCGCCGTCGTCGAGAGGCCCATGGACAGCTCGAGCACCCCCGCGCTCCGCGAGCACGACCCCGGCGCACCCGTCTCCGCGGTCATCGTCACCGGCGACGCCGGATCCACCATCGCCCGCGCGCTGGCCTCCCTCGTCGGGCAGACCCGGCCGCCTGAGCGCGTGTTCGTGGTGGTCGCGGGCAGCCGGGACGACACGTTCGCGGCCGCCCGCACCTTCAACGGACGGCACGAGCACGCGCCCGGCGGCGCGGGCCCGGCGAGCACGACGGTCACCGTGATCGACCGCGGTCCGGGCGAGGCATCGCTGCGCTCGGCGTACGACTTCGCCTTCCGGCTCGTCGGCGACGCGGGGCGCGTGCTGCTCGTCCGGCCCGACGCGGAGCTCGAGCCGCGGGTCCTCGAGCTGCTCGCCGACGCCCTGGACCGCGATCCCGCCGCCGCGTCCGTCTCCGCCCGCCTCGACCCGCGACCCAGCGGGTCGCGTGGCCCCCTCGCGGCCGGCCTCCGACTCCTGCAGCGGCACTGGGCGATGGGCGCCGTGGAGACCGGGATCGACCTCGGCCTGACCGGTCCCGTGCCGCTGGCTCCCGCGACGCTCGTGCGGCTCGCCGCCCCCGACTCCCGAGCGCCCGGCGGCCAAGCCCCGGCCGACGGGATCCTCACGGCCCTCCTCGCCGGCGAGGACCGCTCCGCGCTCGTGCCCGGTGCCCGCGCCGGCGTCGACACGGCCGTCACCTGGGGCGTGCTCCGCGAGCGGCGCGACCGTTGGGGCTCGTACGTCGGCCGCATGACGCGCGGCAGCGCGCCCGCCGACGCGGCCGATCGCCGCCGCGCCCGCCTGGCCGCCCTGCGCATCGGCGTCGGGCCCGTGCTCCGCTTCGTCTCCTACGCCCTCGCCGCCCTGTACCTCGCGGCCGCCGGCATCCAGGGCGCGTGGGAGCCCGCGTGGTGGTGGGCCGTCCCCGTGCTGGTCCGGCTCCCGCTGCAGATCCGCACCCTGCGCCGGATCCGCGAGCGCACCGCCGCCGACGTCCTGTTCGGCGCGACGCACCTGCCGCTCGAGGCGGGGGAGGCCGCGTACGGGGTCTCCCGCATCCGCGACGGCCTCCACCGCTTGTTCCCGAGCGGGCGGCGCGGCCCCGCCCGGCGCGCGACCGTCCCGCCCCTCTCGGTCGTCGACGCGGGCGCCGCGGCCGTCCTGTCCGCGATCGTGGCGGGCGTGCTCGCCCTCGCCGTCGTCGGGGGTCCCGCGGCGGAGGCGCTCACCAGCGCCATCGGCTGGGCCGCGTGCCTGGTCACGGTGGTCGACCTCGTCACGGCGCTCCTGCGCCTGCTCGTCGCGCGCGGCGGCCCGTTCGCCCGGCCGGCCGCGACGGCTGCCGCATCGGGCGGCGCGAACGGCGGATCCGCAGCCTAGGAGTCGGCGACGCTCCCGCGCAGCTTGTCCGTGAGGGCGCGCAGCGTGTCCAGCTCCTCGGGGGTCAGCGCCGCGCCCACGGTCGAGGCGATGGACTCCATGTGCACGCGCGCCACGGCGCGGAACGCCGCGTCGCCGGCGTCGGTTAGCCGCACGATGGTGGCCCGCCCGTCGCTCTCGTCGCCGCACTTCACGACGAGGCCGCGCGCGACGAGCCGGTCGATGAGGCGGCTGACGCTCGGCTGGGTCAGCAGCACGTGCTGGTTGAGGTCGCGCAGGCGGAGGCGCCCGTCGGGCTGGCGCGAGATGTTGAAGAGCACGTCGTACTCGTTGAAGGAGAGCTCGCGGCTGGGGAACTCGGCGCTGAGGCGGCGCATGACGCTGACCTGGGCCCGGAACAGCGACTCCCAGGCCCGCACGGCGTCCGCGGTCTCGCCCACCAGGCCTCCTCGTCGGTGCGCGTCCGGATGAGGATCGGACGTGCGCTCTCGATCGGAAGTCTACTGACGGGCGCCGGGCGGTCGGCCCGCGGCGACCGGCGCCGGACATGACTGAGGGCCGACCCCAGAGGCATGGGGCCGGCCCTCTCCCTTGCACCAGGAGTGTCCTGCAATCACATTCCGTCTCCACCGCCACAGCAAACGATGGGGACGAGAAGACTGTATAACGATCCCGTAACGCCCCGCTACCCGGAAACGGACCTCTGTGCTGGGAGTCCCCCGACAGCTCCGCAAGCAGGGGCTGAGCCGGTCGCGGCGGGTCAGAAGAGGTCGGGCGACTGCGTGCTCGCGTGGTGCACGGAGACGTCAGCGTGCCGGTCGAACCGGTACCCGGCGCCGCGCACGGTGCGCACGATCTCCTCGTAGCGGCCGAGCTTGGCGCGCAGGCGGCGGACGTGCACGTCGATGGTGCGCTCGTTGGGCACCTCGTCCTCGTCCGCGGCCGACCACAGGGAGGAGATCAGCTCGGATCGCTCGATGGTGCGGCCCTCGCGGAGCACCAGGTACTGCAGCAGCTCGAACTCCTTGTAGGTGAGCGGGGCGGTCTCGCCGTCGAGCACGACGCGCTTGCGCGACAGGTCGACCGTGACGCCGCCCTCGACGCGGTCCTCGTCGTCGGGCTGCTCGCGGTGCTGGGCGACGGCGGCGGGATCCTGCAGGGCGAGGCGCACCACGTCGATGTCGCGGCCGCCGGCGCCCTCCGGCGCGAGGGCGACGGCCGCGTGCGTCTCGATGCCCGGGGCGAGCTCGCTCGCGAGGCGCTTGAGGGCGGCGACGACGGTGCCGAGGTCGGTGCCGGCGGCGGCGGCCTTGAGCTCGTCGAGGCCGACGTAGATGGCGAAGCCGCGCGCCTCGGTGCCCTCGGGCACGGCGCGGAGGCGGGCGGGTCGAGCCGGGGCGGCGACGGGAGCCGGCGTGGCGGCGGATGCGGCGGGTGCGCGGCGGGCGGCCGGGGCGAGCGGCGTCGCCGCGCGGAGCACGGGGGCGGCGGGAGCGGATCGGAGGGGGGTGCGGGCGGTGTCGATGGTCGCGAGCGACATGGCGGTGTCCTTGTGATGATGCGGGTGCGGCGCAGCGGAGGTGCGCGGGACCTCGGGGAGTGCGGGTGCCTCAGGGGGCGGATGCGCCGGTGACGGCGGGGAGGGTCGACGACGGATGCGTCGCGGGACCGCTCAGGCGAAGGGGGCGGGTCAGGCCGACATTCGACAGGACATCGCGACACGGCCGGGCATCATCATGCCGGCGACTCCCGAGGCCTCGGAGGAGGTCAGGACGTGCGCGTTCAGAGTCATGGGGAGAGCTTGCACGGATCCGTGCGCCTGTGTCAACAGGAGCGGCGGGAATCGTGCGGGACGCGCAGCTTTCGTGCGTGGACGGACAGCGGCGCCCGTCCCCGAGGGGAGCGGGCGCCGCGGAGGGCGGTGCGGGTCAGTGCGCGGCGGTGCCGTACAGGCGGTCGCCCGCGTCGCCGAGGCCCGGGATGATGTAGCCGACCTCGTCGAGCTTCTCGTCGAGCGCGCCGAGCACGATGGTGACCTCGCGGCCGGCGGTCGCCTCCTCGACGGCCTTCAGGCCCTCGGGCGCCGCGATGAGGCAGATGCAGGTGACGTCGACCGCGCCGCGGTCGAAGAGGTACTCGATGGCGGCGATGAGGGACCCGCCGGTGGCGAGCATCGGGTCGACCACGAAGCACTGGCGGTTCGAGAGGTCGGTGGGCAGGCGCTCGGCGTAGATGTCGGGCTGGAGCGTCTCCTCGTTGCGCACCATGCCGAGGAAGCCGACCTCGGCGCTGGGCATGAGGCGCATCAGGCCGTCGAGCATGCCGAGGCCCGCGCGGAGGATGGGGACGACGAGCGGCTTCGGGTCGCTGAGCGTGAGGCCCTGCGCCGGCGCCACTGGCGTCTGCACCGTGATCGTCTCGACGCGGACGTCGCGGGTGGCCTCGTAGGCGAGCAGCGTGACGAGCTCGTCGGCGAGGCTCCGGAACACCGGGGAGGGGGTGGTGCGGTCCCGCAGCGCCGTCAGCTTGTGCGTGATGAGCGGGTGGTCGGCTACGTGGACTCGCATAGGCTCCATCTAATCAGCAAGGGGGAACGCGATTGGACCTGCGCGTGCCGGCCGACTACGAGCGCTGGATGGACGTCGCGCTCGACGAGGCCCGGGCCTGCGCGGCCACCGGCGACGTGCCCGTGGGCGCGGTCGTGGTCGATGCGTCGGGCGCGGTCATCGGGCGTGGGCGGAACCTCCGAGAGGCGCGGCAGGACCCCACCGCGCACGCCGAGGTCGAGGCGCTGCGCGAGGCCGCGGCGACCACGGGCGACCGCCATCTCGTCGGCACGACGCTCGTCGTCACGCTCGAGCCGTGCGTCATGTGCGCGGGGGCCATCCTCGCCGCGCGCGTGCCGCGGGTCGTCTTCGGCGCGTGGGACGAGAAGGCGGGCGCGGCCGGATCCCTCTACGACGTGCTGCGGGACCGCCGGCTGCCGCATCGCGCGGAGGTGTTCGCCGGCGTCGCGGCGGACGAGTGCGCTCGGCTGCTGGACGCGTTCTTCGCCGACCGGCGCACGGCCCCCGGATCCTGATCCGGACCGCGCTCCGGCTCCGGCGTCAGCGCGTGGCGACCCGCACGTCGGGCTCGAGGTAGATGACGCGGGCGACCGGCACGGCCTCGCGCACGCGGCGCTCGATCGCGTCGATGCCGGCGGCCACGTCGCCGAGCGAGCTGGTCGCGGGCATAGCGATCTTCGCGGCGACGAGCAGCTCGTCGGGGCCGAGGTAGAGCGTCTTCATGTGGATGATCGACTCCGCCTCGTCGCCGGCGGTGATGGCGGCGCGGATCGCGGCGACGTCGGGCTTCGACGCGCCCTCGCCGACGAGCAGGCTGCTCATCTCGATGCCGAGGACCACGGCGACGAGGACCAGCAGGACGCCGATGAGCAGGGTGCCGATGCCGTCGTAGATGCCGTCGCCGGTCACGATGGACGCGACGACGCCGAGCAGCGCGAGGACCAGGCCTGACAGGGCCGCCGTGTCCTCGAGCAGGAGGACGGGCAGCTCGGGGCTCTTCGCCCGTCGCACGAACTGCACCCAGCTCTGCTTCCCGCGCAGCGGGTTCGACTCCTTGATCGCGGTGCGCAGCGAGTAGGACTCCAGGGCGATCGCGATGAGGAGCACGACGACCGGGAGCCACGGCACGTCGAGCGGCTCCGGGTGCTCGATCTTGTGGATGCCCTCGTACAGCGAGTACACGCCGCCGACCGAGAACAGGATGATCGAGACGATGAACGCGTAGACGTAGCGGACCCGGCCGTAGCCGAACGGGTGCTCCTCGTCCGCGACGCGCTTGGCGCGCTTGCCGCCGATGAGCAGCAGCACCTGGTTGCCGGAGTCGGCGAGCGAGTGCACGCCCTCCGCGAGCATCGAGGAGGATCCGGAGAAGAACGCCGCGACGAACTTCGTGATCGCGATGCCGACGTTGGCGATGAGCGCGGCGAAGATCGCCTTGCTGCCGTGGGATGCGCTCAAGGCGGGACCTCCTCGACCGGCGAGACGGCTCGGGCCGTCCGGGCGCGGATGCCCCGGTCGATTCAGCCTAGCCACGCGGGCGCCCCGGCTGACGCCCGGGCGATCCCTAGGATCGGGGCATGCCAGACACCGCCGCCCGCCCCGCCGCTCCCGCCACCGACGCCGCCCGGGGGACCGGACCCGTGCGCCTCCCGTCGCTCGCGATGCTCGGTACCGGATCCATGAACGGCGCCATCCTCGGCGGCCTGCTCCAGCCGGGCGTCGAGGTCGACGGCGACGTGCGGGTCACCACGCGCTCCGCCGCCAGCGCCGCCGCGCTCGCCGAGCGGGACGGCGTCGCCGCGTCGAGCGTCGAGGAGGACCCCGACGCGAACCGCCGGGCGGTCCGCGGTGCGCGCGTCGTCGTCGTGGGCGTGAAGCCGCACATGGTGCCGGACCTCCTGCGCGAGATCGCGGACGACCTGGAGCCCGGTGCCCTCGTGGTCAGCGTGGCGGCGGGCGTGACCATCGCGACCTTCGAGTCGCTGCTGCCCGAGCACGTGGCCGTGCTCCGCTCGATGCCGAACACGCCGTCGCTCGTCGGCCGCGGCGTCACGGGGCTGGCCGCCGGCACCCGCTCGACGCCGGAGGACCTCGCGCTCGCCCGCGCGGTGTTCGCGACGGTCGGCGACGTGGTGGAGGTGCCCGAGGACCGCATCGACGCGCTCAGCACGATCTCCGGATCCGGCCCCGCCTACGTCTTCCTGCTCATCGAGGAGCTGACGCGCACGGCCGAGGCGAAGGGCTTCAGCCCGGACGAGGCGCGCGTCCTCGTGCAGGGCACCTTCCGCGGCGCCGTGGAGCTGCTCGCCGCGTCGGACGACGAGCCCGCCGAGCTCCGCCGCCGGGTCACGAGCCCCAAGGGGACGACCGAGCGGGCCGTCGAGGTGCTGCAGGCGGCGGACCTGTCGGGCCTGTTCGACCGCGCCACCGACGCCGCGCTCGCCCGCGCCCGGGAGCTCGCGGCCGGCTGACGCGCGCCGCCGGCGGGCCCGCGGATCAGGACAGCGAGGCGAACCGCTCGATGTCGGCCGACGTGCCCGACACGATGATGAGGTCGTGGTTCGAGACCACCGTCTCGGCGGTCGCGTAGGTGAACGGCTTGCCGGGCGTCTTCACGCCGACCACCGTGATCCGGTAGCGGCGGCGCACCGACGACTCCGCCAGCGCCATGCCGCGGATGGGCTTCGGCGGGTACATCTTCGCGAGCACGAAGTCGTCGTCGAACTCGATGAAGTCGAGCATCCGGCCGGAGACCAGGTGCGCCACGCGCTCGCCCGCCTCGGCCTCCGGGTAGATGACGTGGTTCGCGCCGATGCGCTCGAGGATCTTGCCGTGCGACTGGCTGATGGCCTTGGCCCAGATCTGCGGGATCTTGAGGTCGACCAGGTTCGCCGTGATGAGCACGCTCGCCTCGATCGACGAGCCCACGGCCACGACCGCGATGGAGAAGTCCTTGGCGCCGAGCTGCTGCAGCGCCTCGATGTTGCGCGCGTCGGCCTGCACCGCGTGCGTCACGCGGTCGGACCACTTCTGCACGAGGCCCTCGCTGGCGTCGATCGCGAGCACCTCGCGGTCGAGCCGCGCGAGCTGGCCGGCGGTCGCGGCGCCGAAGCGGCCGAGCCCGATCACGAGCACGGGGGCGTTGTGGGGGATGCGTTCGCCCATGAGGGGCCTCTCTGCTGCGGTGGATGCGGTGACGGACGGGGAGGGTGCGCGGGCCGGCGGCGGCTCAGCCGACGATCGGCCGCTCCTCGGAGCGCTGGAACAGCTGCCGGCGGGTGCTCGCGGCGAGGGCCGCCGCGAGGGTCACGGTGCCGACGCGCCCCAGGAACATGGTGGCCGCGAGCACGTACTTCGCGGGATCCGTGGCCTCTGCCGTGAAGCCCGTGCTGAGCCCCGACGTGGCGAAGGCGCTGATGGCGTCGAAGAGCACGTAGTCGAGGCGCTCGCCGGAGATCTGCAGCAGCACGATGCTGCTGAGCGCCACCGTCGTCGCGCCCCAGAGCACGATGCTGACGGCGAGGCGGAGCACGTCGCTCGGGATCCGGCGCTCGAAGACCTCCATCGACTCGCTGCCGCGGGCCTCGGCGAAGGCGGCGAGGAACAGGATCGCGAGGGTCGTGACCTTGATGCCGCCGGCGGTGGACGCGGATCCGCCGCCGATGAACATGAGCATGTCGGTGACCAGCAGGCTCGCGTTGCCGAAGTCGCCCATGTCGAGCGTGGAGAAGCCGCCGGAGCGCGTCATCACCGACAGGAACAGGGCCTGGAAGCCGTGCTGCACGGGATCCATGAGCGCGAAGGTCTTCCTGTTGTCCCACTCGAGCACGACGTAGGCGAGCGTGCCGAGCACGATGAGGATGAGCGAGGTCCACAGCGTGAGCTTCACGTGCACGGAGAACCGCCGGGGCTTCCGCCAGCCGCGGTACACGGCGTAGATGACCGGGAAGCCGATGCTCCCGAGGAACACGCCGATCATGAGCAGGCTGAGGAACCAGTAGTCCTGGTGGTACAGCTCGAAGCCGGCCTCGCTGAAGACGAAGCCCGTGTTCGTGAACGCCATGAGCGAGTAGTAGAAGGAGTCGAGCGCGGCCTGGCCGACGGGGATGCCCTCGAGCAGGATCCGCGGGAACAGCAGCGCCGCGATGGACAGCTCGATGACGAGGGCGCTGATCGCGACCGTGAGCAGCAGCGTGCCGATCTCGCCGAGCTTCACGGCCTGGCCCTCGGCGACGGGGCCGTGGTGGATCCGCAGCGGATTGCTGTCGCTCGCCGCCATGAGCCGGGCCTTGAGGCCGAGGCGGCGGGAGACGATGAGGCCCATGATCGACGCCAGCGTGAGGACGCCGATGCCGCCGATCTGCACGCCGAGCGCGATGAAGGCGTGACCGAGCGGGGTCCAGTACGTGGCCATGTCGACGGTCGCGAGGCCCGTGACGCAGATGGCGGAGACGGCCGTGAAGAGGGCGTCGGCGAAGGGCGCGGTGTCGCCCGAGGAGGTCATGCCCGGGAGCATGAGGATCGTGGTGAGCGTGAGGACGAGCGCCGCGAAGATGAGGATCGCGAAGCGGGCCGGCGTGGAGTGCGCGAAGTAGTCGAGGAAGTCGCGGATGCGGCCCAGCAGGGGACGGCCCTTCTCCGGCTTGACGCGCATGGTCCCCTGTCCGCTCCGGGCCCGTGTGGCCCGGATCGTCATGGTACTGCGAGTGCGCGACGGAATAGCCTTCGGGGATGGCTGACATCTTCGACGTCGTGTCGGATCCCACCCGACGCGACCTCCTCCGCGTGCTGCTCGACCGACGCGCGGTGCGCGAGGCCCCGACGGGGGAGATCAGCGTCTCCGAGCTCGTGCAGACCCTCGGGATCAGCCAGCCCACCGTGTCGAAGCACCTGCGGGTGCTGCGCGACATCGGCCTCGTCTCCGTGCGCGAGGAGGGGCAGCACCGCTACTACCGGCTCGAGGCCGCGCCGCTCCAGGCGCTCGACGCGTGGGTCGCGCCGTTCGTCGACGCCGACCGCGAGGACGCGGCGCGGGACGACGCGAACGCGGATCCGGACACCGGCCTCCTCGGCGGCGGGCTCTCGACGGATCCCGACGGCGACGACGAGCACGACCCGGCGGGCTACCCGTTCGCCGCGTCCCTCGGCCGGATCTGGGCGGACACCCGCTACCAGGCGGCCGCCGCCGTGCACGACGCGACGCGCGTCGCGGGGACGGCGGGCCAGGCGTCGCTCGGTCGCCTGCGCGCGCGGAAGCAGGGGAACACGCGGGACGCGTGATGCAGGATGTGACACCATGGACAGGCGTCCATCCGCACCCCTAGACTCGCGCACCAGCGCCCGCATCGCGGGGGCTACGAGGTCCGTGAGCCGGTCACGCAGAACGAGGAGTCGATCCGCCCATGTCGCGTGACCTGTCCGACGTCCGATTCCTCACGGTGGCCGAGGTCGCCGAGATGATGCGCGTCTCCAAGATGACCGTCTACCGGCTCGTCCACTCGGGCGACCTGCCCGCCATCCGCTTCGGCCGCTCGTTCCGCGTGCCCGAGTCCGCCGTGCTCGCGGCGATCGACCCGCAGAACGCGCTCCCCGGCCAGCCCGGCGACCGGTCGCGTCACTCCGGCATGTCGGATGTCGGCTAGACTCCTCTGAGGCTATTTTCCGCGGGTCACCAGAGTCCGCGTGTTCCGTCCGGCAACAGATGAGGTGCCCCTATGGGTTCAGTGATCAAGAAGCGTCGCAAGCGCATGGCGAAGAAGAAGCACCGCAAGCTGCTTCGCAAGACGCGCCACCAGCGTCGCAACAAGAAGTAGAGCGCACGCGTCCACGAGGGCGCCGAACGCGAGGAGAGGACGCCGACCCGGCAACGGGGCGGCGTCCTCTTCGTGCGTCCGGGGGCGGATGCGGTGGCCGGGGATCCACGCCGGCTCGCCCGAGCGGAACCGCTCAGCTGAGCCGAGCCGAGCCGCTCAGCCGCCGGTCGAGCCGCCGGCCTCCGCGGCCTCGCGCCGCACGCGGCGCCGGGCGTCGCGGATGCTCGCGCGCTGGAGCCGCATCGCGGGCCAGCCAGCCGCGCGCGCGTGCGCCGCGAGACCCTGGTCCGGGTTCACGACCACGGGGTGCCCGACGAGCGTGAGCAGCGGGATGTCGTGCCGGGAGTCGGAGTAGGCCCAGCACTCGGCGGCGTCCGCGCCCGTCCGCGCGAGGAGGCCCCGGGCGGCAGCGGCCTTGTGCGCGCCGTGCAGGAACTCGCCGAGGAGCCGCCCCGTGTAGGCGCCGTCGCGCACCTCGAGCGTGCTGCCGAGGGCGCCCGTGAGACCGAGGCGGCGGGCGATCACGTCGGCGAGGAACGAGGGCGACGCCGTCACGAGCCAGACCTGGTGCCCCTTGGCGAGGTGCTCCTGCGCGAGACCGAGTGTCTCCGGCCAGACCGTCGGCGCGGTGTGCCGCTCGTAGATCTCGTCCGCGAGGCGCGCCATGTCGGCGACCCGGACGCCCGTGACGACCTCCAGGCCGCGGGCGCGGGCGGAGGCGAGGTGCCGGTCGTTCTCGCCGCGGGCCTTGAAGCGCGCGTGCTTCCAGCCGGCGCCGACGATGTCGCGCACCGTGAGGAGGCCGGCCGCGCGGAGCCCGCGCACGAGGTGGAAGACGCTGGCGCCGTGGATGAGGGTGTTGTCGACGTCGAAGAACGCGAGGACCGGGGTGCCCGCCTGCTCGACCATGATCGGCTCAGCGTAGGCGACGCTCCTGGGGCGTCGCGCGGGCGGGACACCGGGGGCGCTCGCCTACGCTGGGCGGATGAGCGCAACCGTCCTCACCCTCGTCGGCAAGCCCGGCTGCCACCTCTGCGACGACGCCCGGCAGGTCGTGACGGAGGTGCTCGGGGGCCTCGGCGCGGATCGCGCCGCGGAGGTCACGCTGGAGGAGCGGAGCATCCTCGACGACCGGGCGCTCGCGGACCGGTACGCGGAGGAGATCCCCGTCCTCCTCATCGACGGGCGGGTCCACAACTACTGGCGCATCGACGCCGACCGGCTGCGCGCGGCGCTCGACGCGCGCTGACCCGACCGGCGGCGGCCCGGGCGCCGACAGCGACGCCGGCCGCGGATAGGGTCGTCGCATGACCCTGCGCCACGTCGTCTCCTGGAAGCTCGCCGACCGCGATCCCGCCGCCCTCGACCGGGACGCCGCCCGCGTCCGGGAGGCGCTCGAGACGCTGCCCGGCCTCGTTCCCGGCATCCGCTCGTTCCAGGTGGGGCGCGACGTCGTCGGATCCGCCCGCAGCCACGACCTCGTGCTCATCGCCGACTTCGACGACCGCGCCGGCCTCGAGGCCTACGACGTGCACCCCGAGCACCAGCGCGTGGCCGCGTTCGTGCGGAGCCTCGTGGGATCCGCGGCGTCCGTCGACTTCGAGGTCTGAGCCGCCGCCGGGCGTCCCCGGCGCCGCCGATCCCCGAGCGCCGTCCTCACCCGTGCGGGAGGATGGCCCGATGGGGGATGCGGTAGAGGTCGAGCGGGTGTCGGTGGTCGTCGACGGGATCCCGCTGCTGCGGCCGACCGACCTGACCGCCGCCGCGGGCGACGCGGTCGCGGTGACCGGCCCGAACGGCGCCGGGAAGACGACCCTGCTGCGCGTGCTCGCCGGGCTCAGCCGGCCGAGCGCCGGATCCGCCCGCGTGCAGGGGCGGCCCGTGGACGAGCGCGACCGGGCCTTCCGCCGGGCGGTCTCCGGATCGATCGGCCACCCGCCCACCGCGCGCGACCTGACGCTGGCCGAGCACCTCGCCGTCATCGCCGCGTCCTGGGGCCTCGACGCGGAGGCGGCCCGCGGGCGCGCGGCGGAGCACCTCGAGCGCTGGCGGCTCGCGCCCCTGGCGCGGCGGTTCCCGCACGAGCTCTCCTCCGGGCAGTCGCAGCTCGCGGCGCTCGCCATGGCCACCGTCCGGCCCCACGACGTGCTCCTCCTCGACGAGCCCGAGCAGCGGCTCGATCCCGACCGGCTGCAGCTCGTGATCGGGATCCTCCGCGAGGAGCTCGACGACGGCCGCACGATCGTGCTCGCGACGCACAGCCCGGTGCTCCGCGACGCGGTCGCGCACCGGTCGGTCGCGCTCGTCGGCGACGCGGCGTGAGGACCGCGCGCGCCCTCCGGGCGGTCCGGTCGATCCGGCTCGAGCGCGGCGGCGCCTCGCCCATGGACCTCGCCTACGCGCTGTACGCGGGTGCGCTCACGGTGCTGATCGTCGGGATCCCCGTGCTGCGCGCCGTCGTGCTGGAGCTCGCGGAGCCGGATGCGGCCGCCGCGCTCCTCGCGCACGGGCCCTCCGCGGCCACCGCGGTCGCCGGCCTCGCGGCGGCGGCGCTCGTCCTGGCCGGCGGTGCGCGCGGCCCGGCGCTGCTGTCCCCCTTCCTCACCGCCGCGCTCGCGGGCGGCGACCTCCCGCGCGCCGCGGTGCTCGCGCGGCCCTTCGCGCGGGCGGTGCTCGGATCCGCTGCCCTCGCCGGGCTCGTGGCGCTGCTCCCGGGGCTGGGGCTGCTCGTCGCGGGGCGCGCGGAGCCGTGGCCGGTCGTCGCATGGACCGCGGGCGGCGCGCTGCTCGGCGTGGTGCTCGCGGGCTGCTGGCTCGCCGGCCAGCGGCTGACCGAGGCCGGTCGCGGCATCGGGGCGGCCGTGCTGCTCGGATCCGCGCTCATCGCCGTCCTGCGGCCGACCCCGGTGGTCCCGTGGTCCGCCGTGGGGACGCTGTTCCCCGGAGCGGCCGCGGGCGCGTCGGCGGGCGCCCCCTCTCCCGGGGACGCCGCCGTCGCGCTCGCGGTGCTCACGGCGTCGGCCGTCGTCGCCCTCGCGGTCGCGCCGGCGCTCCTCGGCGGCCTCCGCGGGCCGGACCTGCGAGCGCAGGCGCAGCGGTGGCAGACGGCGACGACGCTCGCCACGACCGGCGACCTCGCCATGGCGACGGGCGGGTTCCGGCCCGTGCCGCGGATCGGCCGCGGCTGGCGGGCGGTCGGCGGCGGATCCCCGGCGGCCCTCGTCCTGCGGCGCGACCTCGTGGGCGCCCTGCGCACGCCGGTGCGCGCGGCCTCCGCGTGCCTCGGGACCGCGGCCGTCGGCGCCCTCGTCGCGCTGGCGCTCGACGGCGCGGGGTCCGGGCTCGTGATGCCCGCGGTCGCCGCGGCGCTCGTCGGGTTCCTCGCGCTCGGCGTCGGGGCGGACGGGTTCCGGCACGTCGTGGACGTCTCCTCGGCGCCGCCGCTGTACGGGATCCCGACCGGGCGCCTGCTCCTGCTCCACGGCGCGCTGCCCGCGGCGGCGGGGGTCGCGTGCGCGCTCGCGGGGGCGGGCATCGCCGTGGCCGGCGGGGCGGGCGCGACCGCGCTCGTCGTCGCGCCGGCCGTCGTGCTGCTGCTCGTCGTGATCCGCGCGTTCGACGCCGCGAAGGGCCCCCTGCCGCTCGAGGTGATGGCGCCCGTGGTCACGCCGGCGGGCGACGCCTCCGCGCTCGTGATCGCCGCGTGGCAGGCCGATGCGCTGCTGCTCGCGGGCGGATCCGTGCTCGCCGTCGTGTCCGCGGCCTCGACGGTCGGCCCGCTCGGGGCCGCGCTCGTGCTGCCGCTGGGCCTCGCGGCGGCCTTCCGCACGCGAGGGCGCATCGCGGCGACGCGGGCCTAGGACGGGACGACCGCGCCGGGGCGCCCGGCCGTGGTCCCGACCGTGCACCGCGACGGATCGTCGCCCTCCGGACCGCCGCGCGTGCCGCCGGAGGACCGGGATCAGCCGCGGGGCAGCGCGTCCTCGAGGATCCTCACGGCCTCGGGCGCGGGGACGGTCCACGAGACGGTCGCGGTGATCCGCGCCACCCCGGCGTCCGACAGGTTCGTGCCCGTGAAGTCGACCTGCACGTCGCGCACCTCGCGGCCGAGGACCGTCGCGGCCTCGGCGCCCCTGAGGATCGCCTCGTCGTCGTAGGGCAGGTTGGTCAGGGCCATGCGTCCTCCAGGAGGCGTCGTGAGGTGGTCGGTGCGGCGCGGTGCGGCGCCGGGGTCAGTCGGCGGCGGGGGCCGCGACGGTCGTGCCCGCGGGCGGCTCCGGCACGAGGTGCAGGCCGGATCCGGTGTTCGCGCTGTCCATCAGGAGGTCGATCCAGGCCGGGTTGATCGAGGGCGCGCGACTGCCCGAGAAGCGGAAGTGCAGCGGCAGCTCGGGGGCGACCCACACCGTGCTGCGGCCGTCGCCCTCCGAGGCGGGGTACTTCCACGAGAACGCGAAGCTCTCGCGTCGGCGGAGCTTGTTGAGCATGACGATCTGCAGGTGCGCGAGAGCGCGGTCGTCGATGGTGGTGCGCGTGGTGCTGTCGAAGATCAGCTGGCCCATGGCGTGCCCTCCTCCGTGTCCCGTCCTGGTCTCCGCCGACCGCGTGGGATCGTGTGGATCCGGCTGCGGAGACGGCTCGGCGACCCCGCGGGAAGGGCATCGAGCGATGGCTGAATATTACGGCACCAGCCGAATAACGAGCCCATCCGCGGGCGGCCCCGTCGGTCAGCGGATCAGCGGCGGATCGCGTCGTGGAGAGCCGAGGAGGGCGCCCGCGGATCCGCGTCAGCCGTTCGAGCAGGTCTCCTCGGACGCCATCTGGCCGGTGACGCCCTCCGGGAGCACGGCGGGGGCGGAGGGGCCGGCGGTGGGGGAGGCGCCGGCATCCGGCGCGGGCGTCTCCGCGGCCGCGGGCTCGGGCGCCGCGACGCCCTGCCCCGTGCTGCCGGGCGCGAGCGCGAAGTCGGCGTCGGCCGCGACGAGGCGGATCATCTCGTCGCCCTTCGCGACGTCCTGCGCCACCCGCCCGGACTCGAGCCGGATGCTCGGGTACTGGACGAACGTGAAGCGGTCGAGCGGGATGTCCTTCACGGTGAGGGCGAGCGAGGCGATCGCGGAAGGGCTGTCGAGCGACGTCGACAGCACCATGTTGTCGATAGCCGCGCGGGCGATGCCGTAGACCTTCGCCGGATTCGTCAGCGTGTCCGTCGCCGTGACGGTGCGCAGCAGCGCGCTGAGGAACACCTGCTGGTTGCTGATGCGGTCGATGTCGCTCCCATCGCCCACTCCGTAGCGGGTGCGGAGGAACTGGACGGCCTCGCGTCCCTGGAGCACCCGCTCGCCCGCCTGGATGTCGAGGTCCGTCTTGGGGTCGAAGATGCGCTTCGCGATGCAGACCGGCACGCCGCCCACGGCGTTCGACATCTCGATGACGCCGTTGAACTGGATCACGCCGCCGTACGGCACCTCGAGGCCCGTGATCGCCTCCACGGCGCGCACGACGCAGGGGAGGCCGCCGCGCTTGAGCGCCTCGTTGATCTGGACGCCGGAGGACGCGGCGACCTCGACGCCGTCGGGCCCCGCGCAGGCGGGCATGTCGACGAGCATGTCGCGGGGGAACGACACGACGGTCGCGCGCGTGTGGTCCTCGCTGATGTGCAGGAGCATCGTGACGTCGTTGAGGTTCCCGGTCTGGACGTCGCGTCCCGTCCCGTAGCCGTCGCCCTGCCCCTCGCGGGTGTCGCCGCCGACCAGCAGGATGTTCGCGCCTCCGTCGATCCCGCCGATGGACGGCGGCGGCGCCTGCCCGTCGCCGATCTCCACCGAGTTCGCCTGCACCGTGCGCGCGAGGTCCCACGCCGCGAACGCGGCCACGGATCCGGTGCTCACGAGCGCGACGGCGGCGACCGCGGCCACGGCCTTCACGGCGGTGCGCGCGCCGCTCGGCCTCGGCAGCCGGCCGTGCCGGGCGATCCCGCTCGTCAGGCGCCGGTCGTGTCGCGTCTCGTGGGGCATGCGGGCTCCTCGGCGTCGGGCGTGCGGCCGCCCGGTCGGGTCGGCGCTCCCTGCCACGCTACGGACGCGTCGTCGTCCGCGGTTCCCCCGAGCGATGTAGATCCGCGCCCCCGATGCCGTGCCCCGCGGACGCACGACGGCCCGACCCCCGCGCGGGGATCGGGCCGTCCGACGGTGCGAGCGCGACCTACGGGGCGAGCCGGTTCGGCCCGCGGAACAGGTAGGTGACCTCGCGCAGGTTCGACTGGTGCAGCAGGAGCATCAGCACGCGGTTGAGGCCCATGCCGAAGCCGCCGTGCGGCGGGACGCCGTAGCGGAAGAAGTCGAGGTAGGAGCCGAGCTCCTCGGGGTCGAGGCCCTTCTCGCGGGCCTGCGCCTCGAGCACCTCGACGCGGTGCTCGCGCTGCGCTCCCGTGGTGATCTCGACGCCGTTCCAGATGAGGTCGTAGCTGTTCGTGATCGACGGGTCCTCGGCGTTGCGCATGTGGTAGAACGGCCGGATCGACGACGGGTAGTCGGTGAGGAACACGAACTCGTGGCCGAACTCCTCCATCACGTGCGCCGCGATCTGGCGCTCGCCCTCGGGGTCGAGGTCGTCGTCGGCGCGGTCGATCACGTGGCCGCGCTTGGCGACGATGTCCTTGGCCTCGAGCAGCGGGATCCGCGGGAACGGGATGCTCGGCACGGTCACCTCCACGTCGAACAGCTCGCGGATCTCGTCGCCGTGCTTCTCCTTCACCGCGGTGAGCGCGGCGACGATGAGCTCCTCCTGGAGGCGCGCGACGTCCTCGTGGCTCTCGACCCAGCTGATCTCCGCGTCCACCGAGGTGAACTCGGTCGCGTGGCGCGAGGTGAAGGACGGGTCGGCGCGGAACGCCGGGCCGACCTCGAACATCTTGCCGAAGCCCGCGGACTGCGCCATCTGCTTGAAGAACTGCGGGCTCTGCGCGAGGTACGCGACGCCGTCGAAGTAGTCGACCTTGAACAGCTCGGCGTTCGACTCGGAGGGCGTCGCCATGAGCTTGGGGGAGAAGACCTCGATGAAGTCGTGCTCCACCCAGTAGGTGCGCAGCGCGTGCACGAGCGTGGTCTGCACGCGGAAGATCAGCGAGTTGCGGGGCGCGCGCAGGTCGATGAAGCGCCAGTCGAGGCGCTTGTCGATGGAGGAGTCGGCCGCGATGGGGGTCTCCGGGATGGCCGCGCCCGCGACCTCGATGCCGGACAGGCCGATCTCCAGGCCGCCGAGCTTCACGCGCTCGTCGTGCTTGAGCGTGCCGGTGGCGGTGAGGAAGGTGCCCGCGGCGAGGCCGGAGATGGCGTCGGCGGTCGCGTCCTCGTCGCCCTGGCGCTTGTAGGTGAGCTGCACCGCGCCGGACTCGTCGCGGAGGATCACGAACTGGATCTTCTTCTGGTCCCGGACGGTCTCGACCCAGCCGGAGACGGCCACGTCCCCGTCGTCGAGGGCGGCCAGGTTCTTGATGAGGGTTCGGGTGGTCACGGTCGTCGAGTCTATCCGCGGCGCCGTCGGGCCGGTCGCCCCGCTGGCCGCCTAGCCTGGTGGGACGGCACCGCGGCGCGCGGCGGCCGCGACCGGGCAGGGAGCCGCCATGCAGATCGACCTCAACAGCGACCTGGCCGAGTCCTTCGGCCGCTGGACCCTCGGCGACGACGACGCGATGCTCGCCATCGTCTCGAGCGCGAACGTGGCCTGCGGGTTCCATGCGGGGGATCCGCTCGTCATGCTGCACGCGCTGGAGCGCGCGGCACGCGACGGCGTGGCCGTCGGCGCGCACGTCGCCTACCGTGACCTCGCCGGCTTCGGCCGCCGCGACCTCGACGCCTCGCCCGCCGAGCTCACGGGCGACGTGCTCTACCAGCTCGCGGCGATCTCCGGCATGGCCCGGACGGTCGGCGCGCGCGTCTCGTACGTCAAGCCGCACGGGGCCCTGTACAACCGCATCGCGCACGATCCCGTGCAGGCGCAGGCCGTGGTGGACGCCGTGGTCGCGCTGGATCCGACGCTCCCCGTGCTCGGGCTGCCCGGCTCCGAGATCCTCCGCCTCGCCGCCGCGGCCGGCCTGCCGACGCGCGTCGAGGCGTTCACCGACCGGGCGTACACGCCGGAGGGGGCGCTCGTGTCGAGGCGGCAGGAGGGCGCTGTGATCCACGACCCCGCCGAGGTCGCGGCCCGCTCCGTGCGCATGGCGACGGAGGGCACGGTGGTGGCGGTCGACGGATCCGTGGTGCGGCTCGACCCCGACTCCCTCTGCCTGCACAGCGACACCCCCGGCGCCGTGGTGCTGGCCCGCGCCGTGCGCGACGCGCTCGAGGCGGCCGGCGTCGCGATCCGCCCGGTGCCGGACGCGGAGCCCGCCGACCCCGCGCCCCGCACCGCGCCCGCCCACCGGCTCGCGCTGTGACCCTCCGGCTCCTGCCGTGCGGCGACGCGGCCGTGATGCTCGACCTCGACTCGCTCGACGAGGTGCTCCGTCTGCAGCCCGTGCTCGACGCGACGCGGCCCGCGGGCGTCGTCGACGTCGTCCCGGGTGCGCGCAGCATCCTCGTCACGGTGGATCCCGACGTGCTGCCCCTCGCGGCCGCCCGCTCCTGGGTGCTCGCCGCGGAGCCCGCCCCGGAGGCGGGTGCGCGCGGCGGCGAGCCCGTGGAGATCGAGGTCGTCTACGACGGCGAGGACCTCGCCGACGTGGCCGCGCTCCTCGGGATCGGCGTGCGCGAGGTGGTCGCGCGCCACACCTCCGGCACGTGGACCGTCGCGTTCGGCGGCTTCGCGCCCGGGTTCGGCTACCTCGCGGGCGTCCCTGGCCTGGAGGTGCCGCGCCGGTCGTCGCCGCGTCCGCGCGTCCCCGCGGGGGCGGTCGCGCTCGCCGGCGAGTTCAGCGGCATCTACCCGCGGGTCTCGCCGGGCGGCTGGCAGCTCATCGGCACGACGCGGGCCGTGCTGTGGGATCCGGCGCGCGAGCCGGCGGCGCTGCTGCAGCCCGGATCCGCCGTGCGCTTCCGCGAGGTCGCCGCGTGAGCGGGCCCGAGGCAGGCTCCGCGGACCCGGCCCCGGACCCGGCCCCCGCCCGGCGCGGCCGTCGCGCCACGACCGCCGTCGCGCCCGCGCTCGTCGTCGAGCGCACCGGGCCGCTCATGCTCGTGCAGGACGCGGGCCGCCCGGGCCACGGCGGCATCGGCGTCTCGCCGTCGGGTGCGCTGGATCCCCGCGCCCTCGCCGACGCCAACCTCCTCGTCGGCAACGCCCCCGACGCGGCCGGCCTCGAGATCGTGCTCGGCGGCGCGGTGCTGCGCGCGACGGCCGCGGTGTGGGTCGCGGTGACCGGCGCCGTCGGACCGCTCACGCGCACGGCGGGTCGGGGGACCCGGCCCGCGCCCTGGTCCGCGGCGCTGCTGCTGGACGCGGGCGACGCCCTCGAGATCGGCCCGGCCGAGGCCGGCATCCGCTGGTACCTGGCCGTGCGCGGGGGGATCGACGTCGTCCCCGTCCTCGGGTCGCGTGCCGCGGACCTGCTCTCGGGCGTGGGGCCTGCGCCCGTCGCGGTCGGCGACGTCCTGCCCGTCGGATCCGCGGCGACGCTCCCCGTGCCGCCCGTCGACGCGCTGCCCGTCTCCGCGCCCGCCGACGGCGAGGTGCTGCTCCGGGTCTCGCCCGGGCCGCGCCTCGACTGGTTCGTCGACGGATCCTGGTCCGCGCTCCTCGACCGGCCGTGGGAGGTCACGGCGGAGGCCGACCGCGTGGGCGTCCGCCTCGACGGCGAGCCGCTCGAGCGGCGGATCCCGGGCGAGCTCCCCAGCGAGGGCGTCGTCACGGGCGCGCTCCAGGTGCCGCCCTCGGGCCGGCCGATCCTGTTCCTCGCCGACCACCCGATGACGGGCGGCTACCCGGTGATCGCCGTGGTCGCGCGCGACGACGTGCGGCTCGCCGCGCAGCTGCGCCCCGGGCAGCGCATCCGCTTCATCTGACGGGGAGCGCGGACCGGGGCGCAGGTCGTGCGGGGAGCGCCGGGAGTGCCCGGCGTGCGGCGGATCAGTACCCGAGGGTGCCGTACCGCTGCATCACCGAGGCGGCCGCCTCCACGCCCTTGACCACGGCGATGAACAGGACGATCACGTTGAGCCCGATCCAGAGCCAGATGGGCGAGAGCGCGGCGGCCGGCGCGCCCTCGATGCGGCGGCGCACGACGACCGACCGGCCGATCAGGTAGACGCCGCCGGCGACGGGGATGAACGCCCAGGCCCAGTGGAAGGGCTTCGCGATGCCGCGGCGGGTCAGCTCCCGCCAGTCGAAGTAGGCCAGGGCGACGGTCCCGGCCCACACCAGGAACTGGACGAGGCTGCTGAGCGCGGACGCGACGGCGGCCTCGGGGCTCGGGCCGCGCGGGCTCATGTCGAGCGCGTCGCCGTAGTCGACGTTGAGCGCGAAGAGGAGGGAGACCACCGGCAGCGCCGCGAGCACCCAGATCGCCCAGGTGTGCGGCGACGTGGACGCGGGCACGGTCGGCAGCGGGGCGGGGGCCGCGTGGGGCTGCTGCGCGTACCCGGCCTGCGAGTACGGCTGCTGCGAGTAGGGCTGCTGCGAGTACGGCTGCTGCCCGTACGCGGGCTGCGTCCCCGCCGGAGGGACGTACGGAGCGGACGACGCGGACGCGGGCGCCGCTTCGGCGGGCCGCTCCGCGGACCCGGGGGTCGAGCCCGCCGTCGACGCGGCGGCGGTCGGCGCGTCCGTCAGGTGGTCGGTCCAGCGGGTGCCGTCCCACCAGCGCAGGCGGTCGGATCCGGCGGGGTCCGCGTACCAGCCCGCGGGCGTGGAGGGTGTTCCGGTCGAGTCAGTCACGAGGTGCTCCTAGCGAGGTGCGGGATGCCGATGGGGGCGTCGGACGCGCACGGGCGCGGACGCTGGAGGTCAGACTACCCACGTCGGCCGGGGCGGAGCCCGACCCGTGCGACGCGGGTCACGACGCGGCGAGCCGCCGGGCCAGGTACGGCGCCGTGCGGCTGCCCGCGGTCCCCGCGACCTCCCGCGGGGTGCCCTGCGCGACGATCCGGCCGCCCTGGTCGCCGCCCGACGGCCCGAGGTCGATGACCCGGTCGGCGTCCGCCACGACGTCCATCTCGTGCTCCACGACGACCACGGTGTTGCCCGCGTCGACGAGTCCCTGGAGCTGGCGCAGGAGGAGCACGACGTCCGCCGGGTGCAGCCCCGTCGTCGGCTCGTCGAGCAGGTAGAGGGTGTGGCCGCGCGGCGCGCGCTGCAGCTCGGTGGCCAGCTTGATCCGCTGCGCCTCGCCGCCGGACAGCTCCGTCGCGGGCTGGCCGAGCCGCAGGTAGCCGAGCCCCACGTCGCGCAGGGTGGCGAGGGCGCGCGCGGCGAGCGGCACGTCGGCGAGGAAGCCGTGCGCCTCGTCCACCGTCATCGCCAGCACGTCCGCGATCGAGCGCCCGTGGTAGGCGATCTCCAGGGTCGCCGGCTCGTACCGGGCCCCGTGGCAGGTGGGGCACGGCCCGTAGGAGCCGGGGAGGAAGAGGAGCTCGACGGTCACGGATCCCTCGCCCTGGCAGGTCTCGCAGCGCCCGCCCGCGACGTTGAAGGAGAACCGGCCGGCGCCGTAGCCGCGGGCCCGGGCCTCGTCGGTCGCGGCGTAGGTGCGGCGCACCGCGTCGAAGAGCCCGGTGTAGGTGGCGAGCGTCGAGCGGGGCGTCCGCCCGATCGGACGCTGGTCCACCGACACGAGCCGGTCCACCGCCTCCGCGCCCTCCACCCGCGCGATGCGGGCCGGCCCGGACGCGTCGTCGGCCGCGTCCGCGTCGTCCGCCGCCTCGACCACCACGCGGTCGGGCGCGAGCGATGCCTGCAGCAGGTCCGGCAGCACGCGGCTCACGAGCGTCGACTTGCCGGATCCGGAGACGCCCGTCACGGCCACCATCACGCCGAGCGGGATCTCCACGTCGAGGTCGACGAGGTTGTGCAGCGTCACGCCCGTGGCCCGGATGCTCCCGGTGGGGGTCCGCGGCGTCCGCTCCGCGCGCGGCGGCGCGAGGTCGGGGAAGAGGTGCGGGCGCGTCGCCGAGGCGGTCACGTCCCGGAGCCCCGCGACGGGCCCGGAGTACAGCACGGACCCGCCCGCCTGCCCCGCGCCCGGCCCCACGTCCACGATCCAGTCCGCCCGCCGCACGACGTCCATGTCGTGCTCGACCACGAACACCGAGTTGCCGGAGTCGCGCAGCTGCTCGAGCACCTCGAGGAGCGGCTCGGCGTCGGCCGGATGCAGGCCCGCGGACGGCTCGTCGAGCACGTACACGACGCCGAACAGGCCCGAGCGCAGCTGCGTCGCGAGCCGGAGCCGCTGCATCTCCCCGGGCGAGAGCGTCGTCGTGACGCGCCCGAGGCTGAGGTAGCCGAGCCCGAGGTCGACGAGCACGACGAGGCGCGCCACGAGGTCGGTCGTGATGGTCACGGCCACGTCGCCCATGCCGTCCGTCGGCGCGATGGCGTCGGCCAGGTCGGCGAGCGTGAGCGCGTTGAGCTCCTGGATGCTGCGCCCCGCGAAGGTCACGGCCAGCGCCTCGGGCGTGAGCCCGCTCCCGCCGCACCGCTCGCACGTGCCCGAGACCATGTGCGCGAGCGCGGCCTCGCGGAGCCGCGGGCTGGCCGAGTCGGCCAGCGTGTGCAGCACGTAGGAGCGCGCGCTCCAGAAGCGCCCGTTGTACGGCTTCGCCACGCGGTCGCGCTGCGGCGTGATCTGCACCACCGGCTGCTCCTCCGTGAAGAGGATCCAGTCGCGCACCTCCTGCGGCAGCTCGCGCCACGGCACGTCCACGTCGTACCCGAGCGCGATCGCGATGTCGCGCAGGTTCTTGCCCTGCCAGGCGCCGGGCCACGCGGCGATGGCGCCGTCGCGGATCGACAGCGACGGGTCCGGCACGAGCGACGCCTCGGTCACGGTGTGCGCGACGCCGAGCCCGTGGCAGACCGGGCAGGCGCCCGCCGCGGTGTTGGGGGAGAACGCGTCGGAGTCGAGCCGCCCCTGCCCGGCGGGGTAGGCGCCGGCGCGCGACATCAGCATCCGCAGCGAGTTGGAGAGCGTCGTCACGGTGCCGACCGTGGAGCGCGTGCTGGGCGCGCCGCGCCGCTGCTGCAGGGCGACCGCGGGCGGCAGGCCGGTGATGCTCTCGACGTGCGGCGTCTGCTCCTGGCGGATCAGCCGACGCGCGTACGGCGCGACCGACTCGAAGAACCGCCGCTGCGCCTCGGCGTAGACGGTGCCGAAGGCGAGCGACGACTTGCCGGATCCGGAGACGCCCGTGAAGGCGACGATGCGGTCGCGCGGGATGTCGACGTCCACGTCCCGGAGCGTGTTCTCCGAGGCGCCGCGCACCCGCACGAACCCGTCGGCGCGGTCGTCGGGGGCGGGAGGAGTCGGGGTCGTTCCGGAGGCGGGCACCTGATCGACCCTAGGCCCGGGTCGGTCGTCGCCCCGCCGTCCGCGGCCCGCCCGTACGGGCAGGTCCGCCCATCGGGTCGACGTCCGTCGCGGGCCGCGGCGAGAGGATCAGCCCAGGGCGCCGCGCGCCTCCGCGAGCGTCGGGTAGTCGCCGACGTCGCGGCCGAGGCGGTCGGTGACGTGGAAGCCCACGCCCCACCTCTCCTCGGACATCCCGGCGAACTCGTCGCCGCGGCGGGCGACCCAGAGTCCTGCGGCGACGGGGGACCAGCTGATGCCGGGGACGTGGGTCGCACCGGGTGCGGTCTGCGTGAGAGCCATGGCTCCTCCTTCATCGCGGCTCGTCGTCGAGCCGCTTCGTGTCCTGGCGACGTGGATGCGCGCCGCCGATGGGTGGACATCGAATGTATGCGCACTAATGGCTAGTGGGCGTTCCACTCGGCGGATCCGCAGGAACGCAGGTCCCCGCGCACCCGCGTCCGACCCTCCCCGCACGCGCGAGGGCCGCCCGCGGCATGCGCGGACGGCCCTCGTGTGCGGCGTGACGATCAGCCGCGGATGTACGTCTCCAGCTCCGGGATGCGGAGCTTCGCGAGGCACTTCTTCTCGATCTGGCGCACGCGCTCGCGCGTCACGCCGAGCTGCTGGCTGACGAAGGCGAGCGAGCGGGGCTCGAGGCCGGCGAGGCCGAAGCGCATCCGCACGACCTCGGCGTCGCGCTCGGCGAGCCCGTCGATGAGGCGCGTGACGTGCGCGGCCATGAGCTGCTGCGTCACCACGTCGATGGGCTGCGTGACGTCGGCGTCCTCGATGAGGTCCGCCATCTCAGTGTCGCCGTCGCCGCCGCTGCCGCCCACGAGGACCTGCAGGGACATGGGCTCCTGCGCGCGGTCGAGCAGGTAGCGCACCTTGGTGACGGGCGTGTCCGACTCGCGGGCGATCTCCTCCATCGAGGGGTCGCGCCCGAGCTCCACCGCGAGCTCGCGCTGCACGGCGTTGATGCGGTTGATGTGCTCCACCGTGTGCACGGGGATCCGGATGGTGCGGCTCGTGTCGGCCATGCCCCGGGTGATCGACTGCTTGATCCACCACGACGCGTACGTCGAGAACTTGAAGCCGGCCTGGTAGTCGAACTTCTCGACCGCCCGGACGAGGCCCATGTTGCCCTCCTGGATGAGGTCCAGGAACGGCAGGCCGCGGCCCGTGTAGCGCTTGGCGATGCTCACGACGAGGCGGAGGTTCGCGTTGACGAGGTGCTGCTTGGCGCGCATCCCGTCCTGGGCGAGCGTCTGGTGCTCGCGGCGCTCGGCGGCGGTGAGGTCGGTGCGGGTGTCGAGCACCTCCTGGGCGAGGACGCCCACCTCGATGCGGCGCGCGACGGTCACCTCCTGCTCGGCGGTGAGCAGCGGCACGCGGCCGATCTGGCGGAGGTAGTCCTTGACGGCGTCGGTGCTGGCACCGGGGGTGACGAGCGAGGGCTCGGGGAGGTCGGAGTCCGCATAGGGATCGACCGGGCCGACGGCCTCGACCTGGTCGAGGGAGGAGTCGGTGCTGGTGCTGTCGGTGGCCGTGGGCCTGGTCGGTGTCATCGTCATGGTGCCCGTTCCTTCCGCGCCGTCCCGGACGGCATCGTCATGCGGGCCCGCGTCCGTTAGACGGGGGTCTCTGCGAGGTCCCGTGGTCCACGGGGCTCTCGCCCGGAGGCCGGATCACGACCTCGAGCACCTAACTTAGCGTGCGATTCCTTTGGGGCCCAAACGTTCGTATACGCATGTAACATCCGACCGGAGTGCAGTCCCGAGAGGCCGGCCCCCGCCGGTGTGCCCAATCGTATTGGGGGCTAATGATTCGCGCAGGGGCTTGCGCAGGATGCTCGGCGGTTGTACATCTGCCCGCCACCTACACTTGTCGCGTGGTCGCCTCACGAATCCATCTCGTCCGTCACGGCGAGGTGCACAACCCGCACGGAGTCCTCTACGGACGCATCCCGGGATACGGCCTCTCCGACCTCGGCCACCGCATGGCGGACGCCGCCGCACGGGCCCTCGAGGAGTCGGGCGCCCCCGTCAACCGGGTCATCGCGTCCCCGCTCCAGCGCGCGCAGGAGTCGGCCGCCCCCTGGGCCGAGCGGTTCGCCCTCGAGGTCGCCACCGACGAGCGCGTCATCGAGCCCACCAACCGCTTCGAGGGGTCGCGCTTCCCCTCGCCCGCGCGCATCGCCCGCTCGCCGCGGCTCTGGCCGCTGGTCGTCGACCCGGTCCGGCCGAGCTGGGGGGAGTCGTACCGCTCCATCGCCGCCCGCATGGCCGAGGCCGTGAAGGCGGCCCACCGCTCCGTCCCCGACGGGGACGTGGTCATCGTGACCCACCAGCTGCCCATCTGGATGGTGCACCTGTCCCTCGCGGGCGAGCGCCTCTTCCACGATCCGCGCAAGCGGCGGTGCGCGCTCTCCAGCATCACCACCGTCGAGCGCGTCGGCGACCGGTTCGTCGAGACGGGCTACATCGACGCCGCCGCGGGCCTCACGGAGCTCGCGGTCGACGAGGGCGCGGTCTGATGCGCGCGCTCCGACGCCCGCGCCGTGCCGCGCTCACCGCGGTCGCCGCCGTCGCGCTGGCGGCCGTCGCGCTGACCGGCTGCACGCAGGATCCCCTCGCCGCCGAGTTCCGCGCCGGCGACAACAAGAGGTACATCGCCGGCGACGGCACCTTCACCGAGGTCCCGCTGGCGGAGCGGGCGGCTCCCGTCGACTTCTCCGGCACGCTCTCGGACGGCACCGACATCTCCTCCGCCGACTACCGCGGCGCCGTCACGGTCGTCAACTTCTGGTACGCCGAGTGCCCGCCCTGCCGGCTCGAGGCCAAGGACCTGCAGGCCGCGAGCGAGGAGCACGCGCCGGACGGCGTGCGGTTCCTGGGCGTGAACACCCGCGACCAGCGGCCGAACGTGGACTCGTTCGACAAGACCTACGGCATCACGTACCCCTCGGTGCTCGACGTCGAGGACACGAGCATGCAGCTCGCCTTCGCCGGCACCATCGCGCCGAACGCCGTGCCCGCCACCATCGTGCTCGACCGCCAGGGCCGCGTCGCGTCGCGGGTGCTCGGGAAGATCGACCCCGGCGTGCTCCGCACGCTCGTCTCCGACACCGTCGCGGAGCCGGCCGGCTAGGTGGACCAGATCCAGAGCGCCCTCTCCGGCCAACTCCTCGTCGCCGTGCCGCTGGCGCTGCTCGCGGGCCTGGTCTCGTTCGCGTCGCCCTGCGTGCTGCCGCTCGTGCCCGGGTACCTCGGGTACATCGGCGGCATGGCCGAGGCCAAGGGCGGATCCGCGACGCGTCGCCGGCTGCTCCTCGGCACCGCGCTCTTCGTGCTCGGGTTCTCCGCGGTCTTCATCGTCACCACGCTCGTGTCCGCCACCGCGGGGTTCTGGCTGATGCGCTGGCAGGACCTCATCACGCGGATCCTCGGCGTCGTCCTCATCGTCATGGGGCTCGTCTTCACCGGGCGGCTCGGGTTCCTGCAGCGCCAGGTGAAGAGCTCGTGGCGGCCGGCCACGGGGCTCGCGGGCGCTCCGCTGCTCGGCGTCGTGTTCGGCATCGGCTGGGCGCCGTGCATCGGCCCGACCCTCGCGGTCGTCATCTCCATGAGCCTCACCTCGGCCGACGCCGGCCGCGGCGTGCTCCTCGGCGTCGCCTACTGCGTCGGGCTCGGCGTGCCCTTCCTGCTCGTGGCCCTCGGCCTCGGCTGGATGACGCGCACCGTCGGCTTCCTCCGTCGCCACATCCGCACCGTCAACCTCATCGGGGGAGCCCTGCTCATCCTCATCGGCCTGCTCATGGTGTCCGGCCTCTGGTCGGCGTGGATGCTCCAGCTCCAGGGGGTGATCGCCTCGTATGTCCCGGCCATCTGACCACGTCGACGCGCCGCGCCCGGCGCAGCGTCCGTCCTCCGACGACGGCGCGCCCATCACGCAGCCCAAGCTCGGCTTCGTCGGCACGCTCCGCTGGTTCTGGCGGCAGCTCACCAGCATGCGCACCGCGCTGTTCCTGCTGCTCATGCTCGCGTTCGCGGCCATCCCGGGATCGCTCGTGCCGCAGCGGAGCTCCGACCCGAACGGCGTCACCCAGTTCCGGGTCGACAACCCCGACCTCTACCCGGTCCTCGACGGGCTGCAGGTGTTCGACACCTACAGCTCGGTGTGGTTCTCCTCCATCTACCTGCTGCTGTTCATCAGCCTCATCGGCTGCGTCGTGCCGCGCGCCAAGCACCACCTCGACGCGCTGCGCCAGGCCCCGCCGAAGACGCCCGCCCGCCTGTCGCGCCTCGCCGGCTATACGACGCGGACGACCACGGCGGATCCGGTCGACGCCGTCCGCCAGGCCCGCGCGCTCCTGAAGCGCCAGCGCTACCGCACGGTCCTCGTCGACGACGCCTCGGCCGCCGGCGGCGTGCTGTCCGTCTCGGCGGAGCGCGGCTACCTGCGCGAGACCGGCAACCTCGTCTTCCACTCGGCGCTCGTCGGGATCCTCGTCACGGTCGGCATCGGCGGCGGATTCGGCTACTCCGGGCAGAAGGTGCTCGTGGAGGGCCAGTCCTTCGTCAACACGCTCTCCACGTTCGACTCGTTCAACCCGGGCCGGTTCTTCGACGACTCCGCGCTCACCCCCTACCGGGTGAAGCTCGACGCCCTGCACGTCGAGTACGAGCAGGAGAACCCGAACGCCATCGGCCAGCCGCTCGACTTCACGGCCGACGTCACCGCCGACGTGCCCGGCGGCCAGCCGCAGGACCGCGAGGTGAAGGTGAACGCGCCGCTCGCCATCGGCGGCACCGACATGTACCTGCTCGGCAACGGGTACGCGCCGCACGTCACCGTGCGGGATCCCGAGGGCGCGGTCGTCTACAGCGCCGACGTGCCGTTCCTCCCGCAGGACGCCAAGCTCACCTCCCTCGGCGTCGTCAAGGTGCCGGACGGGCTGCGCGAGCAGGTCGGCATGCTGGGCTTCTTCTACCCGACGCAGGGCGCGGAGAAGGCGCCGTTCTTCTCGTCCTACCCCGACCTCGACAACCCGCTGCTGACGCTCAACGTCTACACGGGCGACCTCGGGATCGACGGCGGCGTGCCCACGTCGGTCTACACGCTCGACACGGGGGACCTCACGCAGCTCACGGGCGGCAAGACGGGCGTCGCGTCGATCGAGCTCGCGCCCGGACAGACCGTCGATCTGCCGGACGGGCTCGGCTCCGTGAGCCTCGACTCCGTGCCGCGCTTCGTGTCGTTCGACGTGCACCACGACCCGACGCAGGGCTGGGTCCTGCTGTTCGCGATCCTGATCCTCGGCGGCCTGCTCACGTCCCTGTTCGTGCCGCGTCGGCGCGTGTGGGTCAAGGCGGTGCCGCAGGCCGACGGATCCACCACCCTCGAGTACGCGGGCCTCGCCCGCGGCGAGGACCCCACCCTCGAGGCCGCCGTCGCGGCCCTGGCGGACAAGCACGCGGCCGGCCTCCAGCCGGGCGCGATGTCAGAAGCGGAAGTTAGGCTCCACTCGTGAACACGGCCATGCTCGACGACGTCTCCCTCATCGCGCTCCTCGTCGCGATGGGCCTCTACGCGGCGGCGTTCATCGCGTTCGCCCTCGACCTCGCGCGCCGCTCGGCGCTCGTCGCGGACGCGGCCACCGCCGCGGCCCGCCAGCCCTCCGCGGTCGGCGCCACCGCCGCGCGCCGCGGCGGCGGCACCGCGACCATGGAGCGCGAGCCCGCGTCGGGTGCGAATGGCCGCCGCGCGACCGGGCCGGACGCGCCCGTGGCCGCCGGTCGATCCCTCAGCCTGAACGCGGCCATGGTCCTGCTCGTCGTCGGGTTCGTCGCGCACGCCGTCGCCACCGTGCTCCGCGGCCTCGCCGCCTCGCGCGTGCCGTGGGCCAACATGTACGAGTTCGCCATGACGGGCACGCTGCTCATCCTCAGCGTCTACCTCATCGTGCTCACGCGCCGCGACCTGCGCTTCCTCGGCACATTCGTCACCGGGCTCATCCTCATCCTGCTGGGCGTCGCCGTCGTCCAGTACCGCGTGGAGGTGGCGCCGCTGCCGCCGTCGCTGCAGTCGTACTGGCTCGTGATCCACGTCTTCGTCGCCGCGCTCGGCACGGGGTTCTTCGCCCTCGCGTTCGCGCTCTCGGGCGTGCAGCTGCTGCAGTTCCGCCGCGAGTCGCTCGCCGCCGACGCCCAGGCCGTGCGGATGCGCTTCCTCGCGACGCTGCCCGACTCGGTCACGCTCGAGTCGATGGCCTACCGCCTCAACATCGTGGGCTTCATCTTCTGGACCTTCACGCTCATGGCCGGCGCCATCTGGGCCGAGCGCGCGTGGGGTCGCTACTGGGGATGGGACACCAAGGAGGTCTGGACCTTCATCATCTGGGTGCTCTACGCCGGGTACATCCACGCGCGGGCCACGCGCGGCTGGCGCGGATCGCGCTCGGCGTGGCTGGCCATCATCGGGTTCTCCGCCGTCATGTTCAACTTCGGCGTCGTGAACGTGTTCTTCAAGGGTCTGCACACCTACAGCGGGCTGTAGGCGCGCGGCCGCCTCAGGAGCGCGTCGCGAGCAGGGCGTGCGTGCGGCGGATCCGGGCGAGCCACCAGTCGCGGCGGTCCGCATCGGCGGCGTGGGCGTCGAGGAGCCGGGCGTCCGGCGTCACGCGGCGCACGGGGATCCGGCCGTCGACCGGCACGAGCGGCTCGGCCACGACGTCCTCGACGAAGAGCGAGACGGTGCCGAGGCCGCAGTCGTGCGGCAGCTCCGGGATCGCGGCCGCGAGGTGCGCGGCCATCGCGATGCCGACGCTCGTGTCGAGGGCGCTGGAGACGACGACGGGCAGGCCCGCGTCCTGCGTGATGCGGAGCGCCCGGTGGATCCCGCCGAGCGGCTGCGCCTTGACGACCAGCAGGTCGGCGGCGCCGGCCCGCGCGACCCGCAGCGGGTCCTCCGCCTTGCGCACGCTCTCGTCGGCGGCGATCGGCACGCCGAGGTGGTGGATCCGGCCCCGCAGCTCCGCGAGCTCCTCGACGGAGGCGCACGGCTGCTCCACGTACTCGAGGTCGTGCTCGGCGAGGGCGTGGATCGCGTGCTCGGCCTCGTCGACGTTCCAGGCGGCGTTCGCGTCGATGCGCACGCGGCCCTCGGGGCCGAGCAGGCGGCGGACCTCCGCGACGCGCGCCACGTCGTCCGCGAGCGTCGTGCCGCGCTCGGCGACCTTGACCTTCGCGGTGCGGCAGCCGGGGAACCGCGCCAGCACCTCGGCCACGCGCGACGCGTCCACGGCCGGGATCGTCGCATTCACGAGCACCTGGTCGCGGAGGGGCGCGGGCGGCGCGGTCCAGCCGAAGTCGACCGCGGCCTCGAGCCAGGCGGCGGACTCGGCGTCGTCGTACTCGACGAAGGGCGAGAACTCGGTCCAGCCGAGCGGGCCCTCGAGGAGCACGGCCTCGCGCACGTCGAGGCCGCGGAAGCGCGTGCGGAGGGGGAGGGCGACGACGCGGGCGGTGGCGAGGAGGTCGTCGAGGGCGGGGAGCATGGATCCAGCCTCGCACCCGCGGGCGCCCGGCGGGTCGCCGCCTAGGCTGGACGCATGGTGAAGCAGGTCTCCGACATCCACGATCCCACCCGCTGGCGCGACGTCCCCCTCGCGGAGGGCTTCACCGACATCACGTACCACCACGACCTCACGGGCCGCATCGCGCGCATCGCCTTCGACCGCCCGGAGGTGCGCAACGCCTTCCGGCCGCGCACCGTCGACGAGCTGCACCAGGCGCTCGACGACGCCCGGCAGGATCCGCGCATCGGCGTCGTGCTCCTCACCGGCAACGGGCCGAGCCCGAAGGACGGCGGCTGGGCGTTCTGCAGCGGCGGGGACCAGCGGATCCGCGGGCGCGACGGCTACAAGTACGCCGAGGGCGAGACGGCGGAGGGGGTCGACCCGACGCGAGCCGGACGCCTGCACATCCTCGAGGTGCAGCGGCTGATCCGCTTCATGCCCAAGGTCGTCATCGCGGTCGTTCCCGGCTGGGCGGCCGGCGGCGGGCACTCGCTGCACGTGGTCTGCGACCTCACGATCGCCTCGGCCGAGCACGGCCGCTTCAAGCAGACGGACGCGGACGTCGGGTCGTTCGACGGCGGGTACGGATCCGCGTACTTCGCCCGCCAGGTGGGGCAGAAGTCCGCGCGCGAGGTGTTCTTCCTCGCCGAGGAGCACAGCGCGCAGCGCATGTACGAGATGGGCGCCGTGAACCGCGTCGTGCCGCACGCCGAGCTCGAGGCGACCGCGCTGGACTGGGCCGAGACGATCCTCGGCAAGTCGCCCACCGCCATCCGCATGCTCAAGTACGCCTTCAACGCGGTGGACGACGGCATGGTCGGCCAGCAGGTCTTCGCGGGCGAGGCGACGCGGCTCGCCTACGGCACGGACGAGGCCGTCGAGGGGCGCGACTCCTTCCTCGAGAAGCGCGCGCCCGACTGGTCGCCGTTCCCGTGGCAGTTCTGACCCGCCGGGGCCGGGCGTCGTGAGGCGGCTCGAGCGCCTGACCGCGTCGGGCGCCGACGTGGTGCCGCTCCTGCGTGCAGCGCTGGCGGGCGACGGCCCTGCGCTGCTCGCCCGGCCGGTCGATGCGGCTGCCGGCGACGGCCCGCCGCCGCCGGACGAGGTGGAGCGCCGCGTCGCGCTGGTGGTCGAGACGTCCGGCACCACGCGGCGGCCGAAGCGCGTGGCGCTGTCGGCGGACGCGCTGCTCGCCAGCGCGGCCGCCTCGCAGACGGCGCTCGGGGCGCCCGGGCAGTGGATCCTGGCGCTCCCCACCCACTACATCGCCGGCCTGCAGGTGCTCGTGCGCTCCATCGCCGCGGGCACGGCGCCGGTCGTGCTCGCGCCCGGCAGCTTCGACCCGCGCGCCTTCGCGGAGTCGGCCGCGTCGATGGACGCGCGCGTCGCCCGGTTCACGTCGCTCGTGCCGACGCAGCTGCACCGGCTGGTCGAGGCGGCGGAGGGCGGCTCGGGACGCGCGGACGGTGACGCCCGACGCATCCGGGACGCCGTCGCCCGCCTCGACGCGATCCTCGTCGGCGGCCAGGCCACGCCGCCGCAGCTCGTCGACCGCGCGGCGACGCTCGGCTGGCGCGTGGTGCGGACCTACGGATCCAGCGAGACCGCGGGCGGGTGCGTCTACGACGGCGTGCCGGTCGCGACGGCCGAGGTCGCCGTGGTCGACGGGCAGGTGGAGCTGGCGGGGCCCATGCTCGCGGAGGGATACCTCGGCGATCCGGGCGCGACCGACGCCGCGTTCGGCGAGCACGACGGCCGCCGCTGGTACCGCACGGGGGACGGCGGCGAGCTGGCCGACGGCGTGCTGCGGATCACCGGCCGGCTCGACGACGTCGTGATCTCCGGCGGGGAGAAGCTCCGGCTCGCCGCGGTCGAGGAGGCGGTGCGGTCGCTCGCGGGCTGGGACGCGCGCCTCGGCGAGGCCGTCGCGGTGCCCGGCGAGCACCCGGGCTGGGGTCAGCGGCCGGTGGTGTTCGTGCCCGGCGCGGGGGAGCCGCTGCTCGCCGAGCGCGTGCGCCGTGAGCTGGGGGAGCGCCTCGGCCGCGTCGCCGGGTCGACCGTCGTCCGCAGCGTCGAGGAGATGCCGACGCTGCCGTCCGGCAAGCCCGACCGACGTGCGCTCCGGGCGCTGGCCGACGCGGACCCGGCCGCCTGAGCCCCCGGACCGCCGTGCGCCCTGTCGGACGACACCGCGCGCTCCGCCGGCGGACATGACGAAGGGCCGGATGCTCGGCACCCGGCCCCTCGCCTCTCAGGAGGGACGTCCCTCCGGAAGTCCTACTTCTTGAAGACGTCCTTCACGTTCTCGCCGGCCTGCTTGGCGCTTGCCCCGGCCTGCTTCGCTTCGCCTTCGGCGACCTTGCTGTCGTCGCCGGTCAGCTTCCCGAAGGCCTCCTCGGCCTTCCCCGCGAGCTTGTCGCCGGTGTTCTGGGCCTTGTCGTCTGCACTCATTCGCGCTCCTTCGTTCGGTGGATGGGACGCCTCCGACGCTACGCCCGCTCGCGCTCGCCGTCACCCCCTCCCACCGGATGCACCGGCAGCGGGACCCGGGGGCGCCGCGGTCGCCGTGGGAGGATGGGCGCATGGCCACCCGCACCCCCGACGCCCGCGCGAAGGGCCTCCTGTCCTGGCTCATCCTCGCGGTCGGCGTCGTCATGGCGGCGTTCACCGTCGCGATCCTCGTCGCCGCCGTGCAGGTCGACGGCGTGGGCGAGGTCACCGGCACGCTCGTCGCGGGCGGCATCGCGACCCTCGTGGCGGTCGTCGCGTTCGTCGACCAGCGGCGCAAGGTGCGGGCGACCCGCGCGGCCGAGCTGGCGGCGGGATCCGACGCCGCGGACGCCGCCGCGCGCGACGCCGTCGCCCCCGGGGACGACGCCGTCAGTCGATGAGCCGCAGCGCCACGAGGCGCTCGAGCGCCGCCCGGCCGGCGGGTGGGCAGCGGTCCGCGTCCGCGGATGTCACGAGCTCCACCTCGGCCACCTCGCCCGACGCCACGGGCTCATGCCGCGTGCCCGCGCGCGGCTCGGCGCGGTAGACGGTCATGCTCACCATCCGCCCGGCGTGCGCGCCGTGGGCCTCCTCGAGCACCGTGAAGAGGTCCTCGATGCTCGCCGGGTCGATCTCGAGCCCGACCTCCTCGGCGGCCTCCCGCACGAGCGCCTGCCGCGCTCCCTCGCCGGGCTCGATCTTGCCGCCCGGCAGGTAGAGCACGTCCTGGCCCTCGACGCGCACCATCAGCACGCGGCGGTCGCGGACGAGGGCCAGCGCGGCGACCCGCAGCGGGCGCTCCTCGGCGGTGCGGCGCCGGGCCGCGGTGACGAGGGGATCCAGCTCGTCCAGCTCGTCGAGGTCGTCGTCATCGTCGTCGTCGAGGACGGGGGCCACCGGTCGGGGGTCGGGGGTCGAGGTCACGCGGTCCTCCTACAGTCCGTCGAGGCTCTGGCGAGCCGCCCACTCGACGTCGAGCAGGGCGACGACCACGGTATCGGCCCAGGCCCCCTCGACCCACCGGTCGTGCACGAGGAGCGCCTCCCGGCGCATGCCGAGGCGTGCGGCGAGCCCGAGGGCGGCGGCGTCCCGCGCGTCGACGCGGGAGGCGACGCGGTGCACGCCCGCCTCGGCGAACACGAGCTCGAGGATCCGGTCGGCGGCCTCCCGCGCGAACCCCGCCCCCCGCGCGTCCGGGTGCAGGACGACGCCGACCTCGGCCTGGCGGGCGGCCGGGTCGTGCAGGAGCACGTGGACCTCGCCGACCACGCGCGCGGGCCGCGGGCCCTGGGCGGGCAGCTCGACGGCCAGCGCCAGGCGGTCGCCGACGCCGGCGAGGCGGGTCCAGCGGACGCGGTCGGCCAGCATGCGGGCGGCGTCGGACGCGGATCCCGCGAGGTGCGGCCGGGCGCCGGGAGCGGCGGCGTACTCGTCGACCGCGACCAGGTCGTCCGGCCCGAACGGGCGGAGGACGAGGCGCGGGGTGCGGATCGGACCGCGCACCTCGACCGGGTCGAGCGCCGGGAGGCCGTCGTGCACGCGGGGATCCCGATCAGGCGCCGGGCGGCGTCGCCGCCCACTCGTCGGCCAGCACGGCGTAGTACAGGCTGTCCACCCACTCGCCCTTGACGCGGAGCTCCTCGCGGAAGTGCCCCTCGCGCCGCATGCCGAGCCGCTCGGCCATCCGCGCCGAGGCGGTGTTGCGGGCGTCGAGCTGCGCGACGACGCGGTGGGCGCCCGCGCGCCGGAAGGCGAGGTCGAGCATGGCGCGGCTGGCCTCGGTGGCGTATCCCCTGCCGGCGAAGTCCGGGTTCATGACCCAGCCGACCTCGAGCTGGCGCGCCGGCACGTTGCGGAGCAGGAGGGACACGTCGCCGATGACGCGGCCGGATCCCGGGCGCACGTTGAGGCTCGGCTCGTCCGGCAGCTCGACGGCGAGCCCCAGGAAGTCGTGGCCCTGCTCGAGGCGGGTCTTGCGGCGGCGGTCGGCCAGGTGCCGCTTCGAGGCGGCGCGGTCGCGGATCGGCCAGAACATGTACTCGACCACGTCGGGCCGGCGCTGGATGTCGGCGAAGTCGTCGAGGTCGTCGGCCGTGTAGGGCCGGATCACCAGGCGCTCGGTGCGCACCGGCTCGGTCATCCTGAGCGGCGCGTCGAGGCGCGGGCCGCGGAGGATGCGGGGCCTCACGACGCCGAGCCCGCCTCGGCCGCGCGCGGCAGCGCGACGGCGACGGGGGAGGACACCGCGGCGGGCATCTCCACGTCGAGGCCGAACAGCGCCTGGACGGCGTCGGCCACGCGCGCGCCCTCGCCCTGGCGCGCGAGCTCCCGCGCGCGGACGGACGGCTGGTGCACGAGGACGCTCACGAGGTGGCGGAGCGCCTTCTCGGTGGCCTCGGAGGAGTCGCCGCGCTTGCGCACGCGCTCCAGCTCGCCCTCGAGGACGTCGAAGATGTGGCTGCGGAGGGCGACGACGGCGGGGGCCACCTCGTCCTCGGCGGACGCGGCGCGGAACTCGGCGGCGGCGGTGCTGACGATCTCGCGGGCGTCGTCCGTGGCGGTGAGGTCGCGCAGCGGCGCGTGCAGGCTGATGGTCTCGAGGTCGAGCAGCTCGACGCCCTCGACGGTGACGACGTCGGGATCCACGTTGCGGGGGAGGCCCAGGTCGATGACGAGCCGACGGCGGCCGTCGCCCGACACGGCGGCCGCGGCCTGGAGGTGGTGCGCGGCGAGGACGGACTTCGGGGCGGTGCTGCAGGTGACGACGATGTCGGAGGCGGCGAGCGCGCGGAGCAGGTCGCGGCCCTCCACGGCCGGGATCCCGTGCGGGCCGGCGAACTTCGCGGCGCGGCCGGACGGGGAGTAGACGTGCACGTCGACGACGCCGCGGTCGCGGAGTGCCGCGAGGCTCGCGCCGGCGTACGCGCCCGTGCCGACGAGGAGGACCCGCGTGGCCGACCAGTCGGCGATGCGGCTCTCCGCGAGGTCGAGCGCGAGGCGGACCATGGACCGGCCGGCGCTCTGCAGGCCCGTGCGGGTCTTGACGCCGCGCGAGGTGTTGGACGCGGTCTGGAAGAGGCGCTCGAGCCCGGTGCTCGTGGTGCCGCCGGTGCGGGCGCCCTCGAGCGCGCGGCGGACCTGCCCGGCGATCTCGCCCTCGCCGACCACCACGGACTCGAGGCCCGAGGAGACGGCGAACAGGTGCTCGGCGACCGCGTCGCCGCACTTCACGTCGACGCTGCCGCGGACGTCGTCGCGGGCGATCCCGCTGGCGCCGCTGACCACGTCGACCGTGGCCTCGACGGCCAGCGCGCGGGCGGCGGTGAGGGGCTCCTCGACGTCGAGGTAGGCCTCGAAGCGGTTGCAGGTGGCGAGGACGACGGCCCCCGCGATGAAGTCGTTCCGCTCCATGAGCGTGCCGGCGACGGAGGGTGCGGCCACGGACAGCTTCTCGAGGACCTCGAAGCTGGCGTTGTGATGACTCGCCGTCAGACATATGAGCACACCCCATGGTAAACCTCCCGGTCGTGTGCTCGGGCCCGGGGGTCGGCGGGTGAGGGCACCCTGGCGACGCGTGCCAGCACGCGCGCGGGCGAGCCCGCGGACCCGCGTCCGCTCCCTCCCCAGCGGGGCGGGCGCGCAGGCGCGGGATGCGATGATCGTCCCCGTGACCACGCCCTCCGCTCCCGCCTCCGCGCCCGCATCCGCCGCCGTCCCGCTCCCCGCGGAGCACCCGCTCAACACCCGCACCGCGTCGTCGCTGCTCGTCGAGGCCTACCGCGGCCACCGCGGCGAGCGCGCGCCCGTGTGGTTCATGCGCCAGGCCGGACGGTCGCTGCCCGAGTACCGGGAGCTCCGCGTGGGCACCCGCATGCTCGACGCGTGCCTCGACCCGGAGATGGCCAGCGAGATCACGCTGCAGCCGGTGCGCCGCCACCACGTGGACGCGGGCATCTTCTTCAGCGACATCGTCATCCCCCTGAAGCTCGCGGGCGTGGGCGTCGACATCGTCGCGGGCCGCGGCCCGGTGCTCGAGGAGCCCGTGCGCACCGCCGCCGACGTCGCCGCCCTGCCGTCGCTCGACCCCGCCGCGCTGGAGCCCATCCGCCAGGCCGTCGCGCGCACGGTCGCCGAGCTCGGCGACACCCCGCTCATCGGCTTCGCGGGCGCCCCGTTCACGCTCGCCGCGTACCTCGTCGAGGGCGGCCCGAGCAAGGACCACATCGCGGCCCGCGGCCTCATGCACGCGGATCCCGACGCCTGGGACGCCCTCATGCGCTGGTGCGCCGAGATCACCGGCGTCTTCCTGCACGCGCAGGTCATGGCCGGCGCCTCCGCCGCGCAGCTCTTCGACTCGTGGGCCGGCGGCCTCTCGCTCGCCGACTACACCCAGCGCGTCGCCCCGGCGTCCGCGCTCGCGCTCGACCACGTGCGCACCGTCACCGCCGCCGACGGCCGCACCGTCCCCCTCGTCCACTTCGGCGTCGGCACCGGCGAGCTCCTCGGCGCGATGCGCGACGTGGGCGTCGACACGGTCGGCGTCGACTGGCGCATCCCGCTCGACGAGGCGTCGCGCCGGCTCGGCGGGTCGACGCCCGTGCAGGGCAACGTCGACCCGGCGCTGCTCGCGGCCCCCTGGCCGATCCTCGAGGCGCACGTCCGCGACGTGCTCGAGCGCGGGAAGGCCGCGCCCGCGCACGTCCTCAACCTCGGCCACGGCGTGCCGCCCGAGACCGACCCCACCGTGCTCACCCGCATCGTGGACCTCGTCCGTGAGTAGCGATCCCCGGCAGGCGGCCGGCGAGGTCGACCCGACCGACGTCGTGGTCGTCGGCGGCGGCGTGGGCGGGCTCATCGCGGCCCGCGCGTGCGCGCTGGCCGGCAGGCGCGTGATCCTCGTGGAGGCGTCGCCCGCGCTCGGCGGCACCGTCGGGTCCCACGTGGTCGACGGCCTCCGCCTCGACAGCGGCGCGGAGAGCTTCGCCACGCGCCGCGGCACGGTCGCCGCCTACCTGGCCGAGCTCGGCCTCGCGGACCGCATCGTGCAGCCGAACCCGGACGGCGCGTGGGTGCAGCTCGCCGAGCGGGCCATCCAGCTGCCGCGCACGGGCCTGCTCGGGATCCCCGCGCACCCGTTCGACCCCACCATCGCCACCGCCATCGGCCGCCTCGGCGTCGCCCGCGCCAAGGCCGACCTGCTGCTCCCGGCCGCGGTCGGCGCGAAGGAGCGCACCCTCGGCGGCCTGGTTCGCGCCCGCATGGGCGACCGGGTCGTCGACCGGCTCGTCGCCCCCATCGTCTCCGGCGTGCACAGCGCCCACCCCGACGAGGTCGATGCCGACGCGGTCGCGCCCGGCCTCCGCCAGGGCCTCGCCGAGCAGGGCTCGCTCGGCCGCGCGGTCGCGTCGATGCGCGCCGCCTCGCCCGCCGGATCCGCCGTGAGCGGCATCGTCGGCGGCGTCCACCTGCTGGTGGACGCGCTCGTCGCCGACCTGGAGCGCCTCGGCGTCGACGTCCGCACCCAGCTCGCCGTCGCGTCCGTGCACCGCCACCGCTCCCACGAGGGCGCGGCCGCGTCCGACGACTGGCACGTCGAGCTCGCCGACGGACGCGGCATCGACGCGCAGGGCGTCGTCCTCGCGATCCCCGCCGCCGGCCTCGTCCGCCTCTTCTCCGGCCTCGCGCCGCGGAGCGTCACCGACGGCTGGCCCGAGCCGTCCTCCGTCGAGCTCGTGACGCTGGTCGTCCGCGCGCCGGAGCTCGACGCGGCTCCGCGCGGCACGGGCGTGCTCGTGGCGGCGGACGCCCCAGGGATCCGCGCGAAGGCCCTCACGCACGCCACCGCCAAGTGGCCGTGGCTGAAGGACCTCGCGGGCGACCGCCACGTGCTCCGCCTCTCGTTCGGGCGTGCCGGCGGCGACGACGACACCGCGGGCGTCCCCGACGACGAGCTCACCGCGATCGCCGTCCGCGGCGCGTCCGCGCTCCTCGGCGTCGACCTCGCCGGCCGGGTGACCGGATCCGCGCGCGTGCGCTGGACCAACGCCCTCCCGTTCGCCGCCTCCGGGCACCGCGAGCGCGTGCAGGCGGTGCGCGACGAGGCGGCCGAGCACCCGGGCCTCGAGATCACCGGCTCCGCCGTCGCGGGCACCGGCCTCGCCTCCGTGGTGGCCGACGCGCGGGCCGCGGCCGACCGCGTGCTCGGGCGCTGATGCGCCCGTCCGGCCCGCCCCGGCCGGGCACCGAACGCCGCGTCGCCCCCGACCACGGGGCCGCGCCGGAGGGATACGCTGAACGGGCGTGTGCTGCACGTGCCCCCTCAACGATCGGAGATCTCCCATGAAAGGCAAGCTTCTCTTCGTCGCCGGAGCCGGTGTCGGCTACGTCCTCGGCGCCCGCGCCGGACGCAAGCGCTACGAGCAGATCCGCACGAACGCCAAGAAGGTCTGGGACGACCCGAAGGTCCAGCGCCAGGTCGACAACGCGACCGGCTTCGTGAAGGACCACACCCCCGACGTCGCGCACGCGGTCGTCGGCGGCGCCAAGAAGGTCGTCGGCACCGTCACCGGCGGCAAGAAGGACTCCTCGAACGGATCCACCCCCTCCAGCAGCGGCTCCTCGCAGTACCCGACGATGGACCCCGCCTCGCCCGAGCCCCACGGCTCCGGCACCACCCGCTGACCCGCCCGCCCATCCCCAGGAGGGAAACCCGCATGACGGATCAGGACTTCAATCCGAAGAGCAAGCGCTCGCTCATCCGGCTCGTCGCCGACCTGCCGACGCTCATCGTCCAGCTGATCAAGGACGAGATCGAGTCGGCCAAGAACGAGCTGGTCTCGAAGGCCAAGCACGCGGGGATCGGCGCCGGCTTCCTCGTCGTCGCCCTGTTCTTCGCCTTCATCGCGTTCCTGGTGCTCGTCGCCGCCGCGATCCTCGGCCTGGCCGAGGCGTTCGCGCCGTGGCTCGCCGCGCTCATCGTCGCGGGCGTCTTCCTGCTGATCACGGTGGTGCTGGCGCTGCTCGGCATCCGCTGGTTCAAGAAGGGCGTCCCGCCGACGCCCGAGGAGACCGTCGACAGCCTCAAGGAGGACGTCGACGCGGTGAAGGGGACCGGGAAGTATGAGCACTGACCGCCCCCGTCCCGTCGGCCCGCGCTCGCGCGCGGAGCTGAAGCTCGACATCCAGCACACGCGCGAGGAGATCTCCTCGACGCTCGACGCCCTCGAGGCGAAGCTGAACGTGCGCCGCCGCGCGAGGGACGGCATCGCCGACCTCCGCCGCCGCATCCGCCGCACGGCCGACGAGGACCCGCTGCTCCTCGTCGCCGTCGGCGTGGGCGCGGTCGTCGTGGTCGGCGGCGTGGTCTGGGCCGTGGCCCGCGCCGCGCGTCGCTGACCGGCGCGGGACCGGGGCGCAGGCCATGACCGGGGGGACGCCGGCTCGCGCGCGCCGTCGGGGCGATCGGGATCCGAGCGACCTCGGCGCCCACCCGCTGCTCCTCCCCGGGCTCGTCGGGCTCGTCGGATCCCTGCTGCTGCTGGCGGCCTCGTTCGTCGTGGGCCACGCGCCCGCGGAGTCCGAGCTCTCGCGCCTCCCCGTCATCGGCGCCCTCCGGGTGTCGCCCGTCGCCACCGGGACCGCGTCCGTCGCGGTCGTCGTGGGCGGGATCATGCTCACGGCCGCCTGGCTCCTCCTCGGCGCCCTGCTGCCCCGGCTCGGCGCGTCCGGCCTCCGCGCGACCCTCCGGCTCGCGGCCCTGTGGACCGTGCCGCTCCTGCCGAGCGCCCCGCTGTTCAGCCGGGACGTCTACTCGTACATCGCGCAGGGGCGCGTGCTCGCCGCCGGCCTCTCGCCGTACGAGCAAGGGCCCGCGGTGCTCGCGGACTGGCGGAACACGGGCGTCGACCCGCTCTGGGCGCACAACCCGGCGCCCTACGGCCCGCTGTACCTCGTCGTCGAGCGCCTGCTCGGCGGCGTCGACACGGCCGTCGGGCTCGAGGCGGCGGTCATCCTCGCGCGGCTGATCTCCCTCGCCGGCGTCGCGCTCATGGTCGCGTGCGGGCTGCGGATCGCGCGCCGCCGCCGCATCGACCCGGTCCGCACGGTGTGGTTCCACGCCGCAAGCCCCCTCGTCATCTTCAACTTCGTGGTGGCCGCCCACAACGACGCGCTCATGATGGGCCTCCTGCTGGCCGGCCTGCTCGCCGCGATCGACTCGCGCCCCGTGCTCGGCGTGCTGCTGGTGACCTGCGCCGTCGCCGTGAAGCCCATCGCGCTCGTGGCCCTGCCCATCGTGGCGATCGTGCACGCCGAGATGCGGGCCCGCCGCGTCGACGACCGGGCGCCCGCGGGCGTGGCCGTCGACGGATCCGCGGGCGGCGTCCCGGGCCTGCGCCCGCCCACGCGGGACCCGCGCGTCTGGGCTGCGTGGACCGCCTCCGGAATCGGCGCCATGGGCCTCCTCGCGCTCGGCGGGGAGCTGCTCGGCGTCGGCCTCGGCTGGATCGGCGCGCTCTCCAGCCCCGTCTCCGTCGTCTCCTGGTTCATGCCGTTCGGCCTCGCCGCCGGCGCGTTCGGGCCGTTCGTCGACCTGCTGGGCGGGCCGGGCGGCGCGGTGGAGGGCGGGATCAAGACCGCCGGCATCCTCATCGGGTTCGCCGGCGCCGCCTGGTGCATCCTCACCACCCGGACCCTGTCGGGGGAGGCGCGCCTCGCGCTCGCCTTCGCCTGCATCGTCGCGATGTCGCCCGTCGTCTACCCCTGGTACGGCCTGTGGGTGCTCGTCGTGCTCGCGGTCGTCGGCATCGCGGACGGCGCGGCCATGTCGCTCGCGGTCTCCGCGACGGTCTTCCTCATCGGCGTCAACCTGCTGGAGCCCATGGCGGTCGTGCACACGGTCGCGTCCGGCTGGCCGCGCCTGGTCGTGGTGCTGGTGGCCGTCGTCGGGATCCTCGGGGTGCTGGCGCCGGGGCTGCAGGGCCTCGCGGGCACCGATCCCTTCCGCGCCCTCCGCGCGCCGCGCCACCAGTTCTCCGCCGCGCGGCAGCCCCCGGCCTGACCCGGTCGCGGCCGCAGCCCGCCGCCGGGGCCCGGCCCGCGCACGCGGCACGGGAATGCGCGCGCCCGCCGCCGACGTTCCCCGGGGACACCACCGACGGGAGCGCGACCATGGACACCGACCTCGACTGGCACGACCTGATCCGCCGCGCGCACAGCGGCTTCGCCGACCGCCTGGGCCACGTCACCGACTGGACGGCCCCGACGCCCGACGTCGAGTGGGACGTCCGCGAGCTGGTGTCGCACGTCATCGAGGAGCAGCAGTGGGTGCCGCTCCTGCTCGCCGGCCACACCGCGCAGACCGGGCAGGCGCTCATCCGCCCGCTGGAGGACGACCTCGTCGCCGAGTGGGGCCGCTACTCCCGCGAGGCGCTCGCGGCGTGGCAGGGCGTGGATCCGGAGCGCCCCGTCGTGCTGTCGACCGACCGCGTGCCCGCCCGCGAGTACCTCCGCGAGCAGCTGTCCGACGTCGTGATCCACGGCTGGGACCTCGCGCGCGCCACCGGTGCCGACGAGCGCATCGACGACGAGCTGGTCCGCGCCACCTGGACGGTGTTCGCGCCGCAGAAGGACACGCTCGAGGCGAGCGGCCTGTTCGCGTCGCCCGTCCCGGTCGGCGACGACGCCCCGCTGCAGGTGCGGCTGCTCGCGCTCACGGGCCGCGACGCCCGGTAGGCCGGGAATGATCTGACGGGCGCCCGCCCGATGCGGGACGGGGTGTCCGTGCGACGTACGATGGAGATCATGAGCATCCCGGCTGCCGAGTCGGCGGCATCTCAGGTCCCCCCGATCGAGTCCTCCGGAGAGGTCCGTCCCGGTGACGGGTCGACCCCCGAGGCGTCCCCGAGCGGATACGCCCTCTGGGCGGTCCTCCGCCGCGATCCGCAGCGCCCCGACGACCTCGACGGCCGCGAGGTCCCCGGCGCGGTCGACGAGCTCGACGGCATCGTCTCCATCGTCGAGGCCGAGGGCGTCACCGTCCGCGGCTTCTACGACGTCTCCGGCATGCGCGCCGACGCCGACCTCATGGTCTGGATCCACGGCCCGCAGATGGAGACCCTCCAGTGGGCGTTCCGCGAGATCCGCCGCGCGCGCCTCATCCGCGCGCTCATCCCGTCGTGGAGCGCCGCGGGCGTCCACCGCGACGCCGAGTTCAACCGCAGCCACGTGCCCGGCTTCCTCCGGGGCGAGGAGCCGCGCGAGTGGCTCTGCGTCTACCCCTTCGTCCGCTCCTACGAGTGGTACCTGCTGCCGCCCGAGGAGCGCGGGCGCATGCTCGCCCAGCACGGCCGCCAGGGCGCGGCCTTCCGCAGCGTCATCGCCAACACGGTCTCGTCGTTCGGCCTCGGCGACTACGAGTGGATCCTTCCGCTCGAGTCGGACGAGCTCGTCGACCTGGTCGACATGATGCGCGACCTGCGCAACACCGACGCGCGCCGGCACGTGCGCGAGGAGGTCCCGTTCTACACGGGCCGCCGCATCACCACCGCCGAGCTCGTGGAGGTCCTCCAGTAATGGCCGCAGTGAACCTGGGTCGCAAGCCCGCCCCCGCCACCGACGCGCCCCGCGCGCCCGGCGCCCTCGTCTCCGCCGCGAGCGAGGCCGCCAAGATGGGCCCCCCGCACGTCGAGGAGCCCGTCGCGTACGACGCGATCCTGCTGGCGTCCTTCGGTGGCCCCGAGGGCCAGGACGACGTCATCCCGTTCCTCCGCAACGTCACCGCCGGCCGCGGGATCCCCGAGGAGCGCCTCGAGGAGGTCGCCCACCACTACCGCGCGTTCGGCGGCATCAGCCCCATCAACGAGCAGAACCGCGAGCTGAAGGCCGCCCTCGAGGTGCGCCTCGCCGAGCGCGGCATCGACCTGCCCGTGCTGTGGGGCAACCGCAACTGGGGCCCGTACCTCAACGACGCGCTCCGCGAGGCCGAGGAGAAGGGCTACCGCCAGCTCATCGCGGTCGCCACGAGCGCGTACAGCTCATACTCCTCCTGCCGCCAGTACCGCGAGGACTTCGCGGACGCGCTCGAGGACACGAGCCTGCAGGGCGTCGTGCGCATCGACAAGGTGCGCCAGTTCTTCGACCACCCGGGCTTCGTCACGCCGTTCATCGAGGGCACGCGCGACGGGATCCGCGACGTCATCGCGCACTTCGAGGCCGAGGGCGCGCCCGTCGACCTCGCGACCGACGTCGAGATCCTGTTCTCCACGCACTCCATCCCATCCTCCGACGCGTCCAAGTCCGGCCCCGCCGAGCGCGGCTTCGACGAGGACGGCGCGTACGCCGCGCAGCACCTCGCCGTCGCCGAGGTCGTCATGCACGAGGTCCGCAAGGAGCTCGGCATCGACCAGGACGTGCCGTGGCAGCTCGTCTACCAGTCGCGCTCCGGCCCGCCCTCCATGCCGTGGCTCGAGCCCGACGTGAACGACGCCATCGGCGAGCTGCCCGCGCAGGGCCGCCGCGCCGTCGTGATCGTGCCCCTCGGGTTCGTCAGCGACCACATGGAGGTCAAGTGGGACCTCGACAACGAGGCCACCGAGTCGGCGGCTGAGAACGGCCTCTACTCGGTGCGCGTCCCCACGCCCGGCGTGCACTCCGCGTACGTCGACGGCCTCATCGACCTCGTGCTCGAGCGCCGCGACGGCGTGAAGGCCGCCGACCGCCCGCACATGACCGACCTCGGGCCCTGGTACGACGTCTGCCGTCCCGGCTGCTGCGAGAACGTGCGGCTGGGCTTCAAGCCCGCCGTCTCCGGGCTGGCGCCGTGACCGACGGTCCCACGACGTCGGAGGACCGCGGCACGCTCCGCATCGGGACCCGGGGGAGCGCGCTCGCCCTGGCCCAGACGCGGGCGATCGCCGAGGAGATCTCCGACGCGTCGGGACTCGAGGTCGAGCTCGTACCCGTGACCACGCACGGCGACACGTCGCGCGAGTCCCTGGCGACCCTCGGCGGCACCGGCGTCTTCGCCAGCGCCCTCCGGGAGTCGCTGCTGCGCGGCGAGTGCGACCTCGTGGTCCACTCGCTGAAGGACCTGCCGACCGCTCCGTACGCCGGCCTCACGGTCGCGTCGGTGCCCGCCCGCGAGGATCCGCGCGACGTCGTGTGCGCCCGTGACGGCCTGACGCTCCGGACCCTGCCGCGCGGCGCCCGCGTCGGCACCGGGTCCCCGCGCCGCCGGGCCCAGGTGCTCGCCGAGCGCCCGGACCTCGACGTCGTCGACATCCGCGGCAACATCGACACCCGGCTCTCCCGCGTGGTCGCCGGCGACCTCGACGCCGTGATCCTCGCCGCCGCCGGCCTCGAGCGCATCGGCCGCATCGACGCCGCGACCGAGCACCTCGAGCTCGACCGCTGGCCCACGGCTCCCGGGCAGGGCGCGCTCGCGCTCGAGATCCGCACGGAGGACGCGGAGACGCACTCCGTGGTGGGCCGCGCGGTCGAGGCCGTCGACGATCCCTTCGCGCACGCCGCCGTCCTCGCCGAGCGCGGCGTCCTCGCCGCCCTCGAGGCCGGTTGCGCGGCCCCCATCGGCGCGTACGCCACCGTCACGAGCGCCCGCCTCGCCCTGACCGCCGTGGTCTACCGGCCCGACGGCACGCAGCGCATGACCGCGAGCCACGAGCTCGACACCTCGGGTCTCGACGTCGCCCAGGTGGGCGCGCGGGCCGCCACGCTCTCGGGACCGGTGTCCCAGGAGCTCCTCGACGCCGGAGCGGCCGGCCTCGCGCCGCTGGGAGGGACCCGATGACCTCGACGGACCAGAAGCCCCTGAAGGGCTGGCGCGTGCTCGTGCCGCGCGGCGGGCCGTGGGGCGACGGCGTCGCCTACGACCTCCGCGCGCAGGGCGCCACGCCCGTGGTCGCGCCCATGATCAACTTCGCCGCCACGCAGGACGCGCAGGCGCTCGAGTCGGCCCTCGCCGACCTCGCCGCGGGATCCTTCGACTGGCTCACCGTCACGAGCGCGACCACGGTCGACGTCCTCTCGTCGCACCGCGCGGTCGTGCCCGAGGGCACGCGCATCGCGGCGGTCGGCGAGACCACGGCGGCGGCCCTCGTGGCCGCCGGGTACACGGTCGACTTCGTGCCCTCCATCGACTCCTCGGCCACCGCCCTCCTCGAGGAGTGGACCGAGATGGCCGCGGGATCGCCGCGCCGTCGCGTGCTCACGCTGCGGTCGGAGATCGCGAAGCCCACGCTCACGGACGGCCTCATCGCGCGCGGCCACGACGTCCGCTCGGTCGTCGCGTACCGCACGGTGGGCGTGCCCGTGAGCGACCGGATCCGCGAGGACGTCGCCTCGGGCCGCGTCCGCGCGATCCTCGTCACGTCCGGCAGCGTCGCGGAGCAGGTGCACGAGCAGCTCGGCGACGTGCCCGAGGGCGTGCTCATCGCGTGCATCGGCCCGCGCACCGCGAAGGACGCGCGCCGCTCCGGCGTCCGCGTCGACGTGGTCGCGTCGGAGCGCTCGGCCGCGTCCCTCATCCAGTCCCTCGTCGACATCAGCCGCCACGAGGAGCCGCGCCCCGACACGGCGGGCCTCGCGGGACTCGCCGACCTCCTCGATCGGAACACCACGGAATGACCGCCCCCTACTACCGTCCCCGCCGCCTCCGCACCTCGCCGGCCATGCGCCGGCTCACCGCCGAGACGCGCCTGCACGCGGCCGACCTCGTGCTGCCGATGTTCGTGCGCGAGGGCCTGACGGAGGCGTCGCCCATCACGTCGATGCCGGGCGTCGCGCAGCACTCGCTCGACAGCCTGCGGCGCGCGCTCGTGGAGGCGGCCGAGGCCGGCATCGGCGGCGTGATGCTCTTCGGCGTGCCGTCCGTGCGCGATGCCGTGGGCTCCGGCGCCAGCGACCCCGACGGCATCCTCAACGTCGCGACCCGCGTCGCGGTCGAGGAGGTCGGCGACGCGCTCGTCGTGCAGACCGACCTGTGCCTCGACGAGTTCACCGACCACGGCCACTGCGGCGTGCTCGACGCCGACGGCGTGGTCGACAACGACCGCACGCTCGACCGCTACCGCGCCATGGGCCTCGCCCAGGCGGAGGCGGGATCCCACCTGCTCGGCCTCAGCGGCATGATGGACGGCCAGGTCGCCGCCGTGCGCGAGGCCCTCGACGACGCCGGGCACCACGACGTCGCGATCCTCGCCTACGCGGCCAAGTACGCGAGCGCCTTCTACGGCCCCTTCCGCGAGGCCGTCGACTCGCAGCTCGTGGGCGACCGTCGCACCTACCAGATGGACAACGGCAACCGTCGCGAGGCCCTCCGCGAGGTGGAGCTCGACATCGAGGAGGGCGCCGACGTCGTCATGGTGAAGCCCGCCATGAGCTACCTCGACATCCTCGCCGACGTCGCCGCCACGAGCAGCGTGCCGGTCTGGGCGTACCAGATCTCGGGCGAGTACGCGATGATCGAGGCCGCCGCGCAGAACGGCTGGATCGACCGCGAGCGCGCCATCGAGGAGAGCGTCCTCGGCATCAAGCGGGCCGGCGCCGACGCGATCCTCACCTACTGGGCCGTCGAGCTGGCCGAGCGCCTCGCCCGGCGCTGAGCCGGCCCTCCGCACACCTGCACCGGCCAGGATCCGCCACGGATCCGCCGCCCGAACCGAGCGCGACACCGCCGCGCACCGAAGGACACACCGTGACCCACTCCCAGGACCTCTTCGACCGCGCCCGCGACGTCATCCCCGGCGGCGTCAACTCGCCCGTCCGGGCCTTCGGCTCCGTCGGCGGCACGCCCCGCATGATGGTCAAGGCCGCCGGCCCCTACGTGACCGACGCGGACGGCGTCGAGTACGTCGACCTCGTCAACTCGTGGGGTCCCGCGATCCTCGGCCACGCCCGCCCGGAGGTCGTGAAGGCGGTGCAGGACGCCGCCGCCCTCGGCCTCGGCTTCGGCGCGACCACCCCCGCGGAGACGGAGCTCGCCGAGCTGGTCACCGAGCGCGTGCGCGTCGCGGGCGTCGACGGATCCCCCGACCGCCGCCCCGTCGAGAAGCTGCGCCTCGTCTCCACGGGCACCGAGGCCACCATGACCGCGATCCGCCTCGCCCGCGGCTTCACCGGCCGCGACCTCCTCGTGAAGTTCGCCGGCCACTACCACGGCCACTCCGACAGCCTCCTCGCCGAGGCCGGCTCCGGCGTCGCCACGCTCGCGCTGCCCGGCTCCGCGGGCATCCCCGAGGCCATCGCCGCGCAGACGATCGTCGTGCCCTACAACGACCTCGGCGCCGTGCGCGCCGTGTTCGCCGAGCACGGCCCGCGCATCGCCGCCGTGATCACCGAGGCCGCCGCCGCGAACATGGGCGTCGTGCCGCCGCTGCCCGGCTTCACCGCCGAGCTCGCGCGCATCGCCCACGACAACGGATCCCTCCTCATCTCCGACGAGGTGCTCACGGGCTTCCGCGTGCACCCGGCCGGCTACTGGGGCCTCGACAACGCCGGCCTCGCGGCCGACCACCCCGACGCCTGGACGCCCGACCTCGTCACGTACGGCAAGGTCATCGGCGGCGGCCTCCCCGTCGCCGCGCTCGGCGGCCGGGCCGACGTGATGGACCACCTCGCGCCCCTCGGCCCCGTGTACCAGGCGGGCACGCTCTCCGGGAACCCGGTCGCGGTCGCCGCGGGCCTCACCACCCTCCGCCTCGCCGACGCCGACGTGTACCGCGCGCTCGACATCGCCGCCGACATCCTCATCTACGCCGTCGAGCTGGCCTTCGACCGGGCCGGCCTCGCCTACTCCGTGCAGCGCGCGGGCAGCCTCTTCAGCTTCACGTTCGGCACGCCACCCGAGCACGGGATCACCGACTACGCCACGGTGCAGGCGCAGGAGACGTGGCGCTACCCCGCGTTCTTCCACTCCATGCTCGACGCGGGCGTGAGCCTCCCGCCGTCGGTCTTCGAGGCGTGGTTCGTCTCGGCCGCCATGGACGAGGCCTCGCTCGACCGCGTGATCCGCGCCCTCCCGGCCGCCGCCCGCGCGGCCGCCGCCGCGACCCCGCCCGCGTAGCCCACCCCGCGCACGACGGGAGGCCCGGCCGCTCGGCCGGGCCTCCCGTCGTGCCGGCGCCCGGGCGCCGACGCGCCTCAGAGCGTGATCGCCGCGAACCGCTCCAGCTCCACCCAGCCGTCGCGGCCGTCGGCGGGCGTGCCGGCGCGCGCGGTCGCGGGCACGCCGAGCCGGTCGGCCGCGGCGAGCTGCGTCACGTCGAAGCCCGTGAGCGCGCCGATCTCCGACACGGCCACCTGGTAGGTCCGGTACGGCCCCAGCTCGGGCGCCTCCGGGGAGGCCGTCGTGCGGTCGAGGTCGCCGAGCTGCGGCGCCTGGTCGAGGAGGTAGGCCGTGGCCGCCAGCTCGTCGCCGGAGACCCAGGCGGCGATCTTCCAGAACATCAGCGGGATCCGCACCCCCCGGTACACGGGGTCGTCGGCCGAGAAGACGGGCCCGGTGAACACGGTCATGCGCCGGTCGCCGAGGTCGGCGTTGCCCAGCACGTAGTCCTCGAGCCCGAGCCACAGCTCCTTGGACTGGTTGAACTCCGCCGCCTGCGGCGCCGCGTTCGTGTACGCGAAGGTGTCGGCGCTTGCGCGGGCGGCCTCCGCGATCTCGCCCCACACCGGATCCCGCCGCCGCACGAGGTGCCCGCGGTCGATGTCGTTGCGCGCGTACAGCTCGGGGCCGCACTGCTGGTCGGCCGGGAGGCGCGGATCCAGGTGCCAGTCGTCGCTGCGCTCCACGTCGACGAGGCGCCCGCCGTCGATGTTCACGGCCGTGAGCGCGGCGAGGCGCCGGTCGGTGTCCATGAGCACCGTGAAGTGCAGGTAGTCGAGCCGCACGGGCCGGGCGTCGGCCGGGGCCTCGGGCAGCGGGAGCGGGATGGGCAGGAAGTCGAGGTCGTAGCCGTCCATGCCCGGAGCCTATGCCCGGCCTCGGACGCCCGACCGGGCCGCCGGGTGGACGCGCAGGGGACGGCGTGCGGCCGGCGGGGAGCGGATCAGGCCCGGCGCAGAGGCGCCGTGGCGCGACCGCGCGCGAGCTCGGCGAAGACGTCGGTGGTGAGCCGATAGGCGTTCTCGACCTCCGCGACCACGCGGGCGCGCTCGTCGTCGTCCCACGGCACCTGGTCGAGCGCCTCGCGGTAGGTGCTGCAGAAGCGGCGGGGCTCCGCGATCTCGGCGAAGAGGTAGAGGCCCACGCCGTTGGTGTCGAAGCCGAACTGGCGCTGGAGGAGCGAGCGCAGCAGGCGCCCGCCGGACAGGTCGCCGAGGTAGCGCGTGTAGTGGTGCGCGACGAAGCCGCCGACCCAGACGGAGGCGACCTGCTCGATCCGCTCGACGTACGCCGTCGTGCTCGCGAGCGGCCGGACCACGTCGCGCCAGTCCGGCCCGACCAGGAAGCCGAGGTCGGCCTCGATGGCCGGGAGGCGCGTGAGGCGGGGGCTGATGAAGCGCGCGGCGACGGGATCCGCCGCCATGCGCTCGGTGGCCGCCTCGATGGCGCGGTAGACGAAGTAGTGCTGGGCGACGAGCGCGACGTAGTCGTCGCGGCAGCCGCGGCCGGTGACGAGCGCGGTCATGAACTCGTCCGCGTCCTGTGCCTCGGCGCGGGGTCGTGCGCGGTCGCGGAGGGCCTCGGTGAGGGAGACGACGGTCATGATGTAGGTGAGCCTAACCTCATGTGCCGTCCGGGCGGAAGGGCCGGGATCCGAGGACGGCGGCCGGTGTCACGACCTCAGGACGCGGTGCCTCAGGACGCGGCGGCGAAGAAGACGAGGCCGAGCAGCGGGGGCACGCCCTGGACGAGCGCCGGCACCAGGTACTTCTTGCCGGTGCTCGCGATGATGATCGAGGCGAGCACCATGCACGCGGTCGTGAAGAGCACGAGCGTGAGGCCGGCGGGGACGTTGCCGACGAAGTAGAGGATCAGGCCGAGGCCCGCGCCGAGCGCGAGGAACAGGTTGTAGAAGCCCTGGTTGTAGGCCCACGGCTTGATGATGAGCGCCTTCTCCTGGTCGGCGACGCCGAAGCGCTTCCACGCGAACGGCTTCTCGAACCACACGCTCTCGAGGAGGAAGAAGAAGACGTGCAGCAGGGCCGCGAGTCCGACGAAGATGGTGCCGGTGGCGGCGACTGCGGTCATGATCCCTCACTCCGGCGGCAGGGTGCCGCGTCGCCGCCCAGGCTAGCGCGGCCGGGTCGCGTGCAGCGCCGCTCCGGCAAGGGGCTAGGCGCGGACGTCGACGACCACGCGTCCGCTGGAGGCGCCCGCGAGGATCCGCGCGCCCGCCTCGATCGCCCCGTCGAGCGGCACGGTCGTCGTGATGGAGTCGAGGAGCGCGGGGTCGAGGTCCGTCGCGAGCCGCGCCCACGCCTCCCGGCGGAGCCCAGCAGGCGCCTCGACCGAGTTGATTCCCGCGAGCGTGACCGCCCGGAGGATGAAGGGGAGCACGGTGCCCGGCAGGTCGGATCCCTGCGCGAGGCCCGCCGCCGTGACGACGCCGCCCCAGCGCGTCTGCGCGAGGACGTTCACGAGGGTCGCGCTGCCGACGCCGTCGACGGCGCCCGCCCAGCGCACGCTCTGCAGCGGCTTCCCCGGAGCGCCGAGCTCGGAGCGGTCGATGACCTCGGCGGCGCCGAGCGCGCGCAGCCGGTCGCCGAGCTCGTCGACGCGGCCGGTCGAGGCGACCACGCGGTGGCCGAGGCGCGCGAGGAGCGCGACCGCGACCGAGCCCACGCCGCCGCCCGCGCCCGTGACGAGCACGTCACCGGATCCGGCCTCCACCCCGCCGCGCTCGAGCGCGAGCACCGAGAGCATCGCGGTGAAGCCGGCGGTGCCGATCGCGGCGGCGCGCGCCGCGGTGATCCCGTCGGGCACGCGCACCAGCGCCGCGGCGGGCACGCGCACGCGCTCGGCGAGCCCGCCGTCGCGGCTCTCGCCGAGGCCGGCGCCGTTCAGCACGACCAGCTCGCCGGGGGAGAAGGCGCCGGATCCGCCCGCCGCGACCGTGCCGACCGCGTCGATGCCGGCGACGAGCGGGCTGGTCCGCGCGATCCCCGGGCGGCCGCCGAGCAGCATGCCGTCCTTGTAGTTCACGCTGGAGAAGAGGACGTCGAGCACGACCTCGCCGTCGCCCGGTCCGTCGGCGCCGCCCGTCGCCTGCTCGTCGGGGAGGTCGCGCAGCGCGACGTCGATGCCCGGGGTGCCGTCGTCGGCGACGGTCTGCTCGGCCACGAGCGCGCGATACGTCATGCCATCACGCTACGCCCGGGCGCTCCCGCGAGGCGAGCCGCCCGGTGGCCGCGCGGCTCAGCCGAATAGGATCGCGGCCTCGTCGTAGCGGTGCTGCGGCACGGTCTTGAGGCGGCCGAGCGCCTCCTCGAAGCCCACGTGCACGATGTCGGTGCCGCGGAGCGCCACCATGCGGCCCCAGTGGCCGTCGCGCACGCTGTCGACCGCGGCGAGGCCGAGGCGGGTCGCGAGCACGCGGTCGTACGACGAGGGCGTGCCGCCGCGCTGGATGTGGCCGAGGGTCGTCGCGCGCGTCTCGATGCCCGTGCGCTCCTCGATGATGGGAGCGATCTGCTCGCCGATGCCGCCGAGCCGCGGACGGCCGAAGGCGTCGAGCCCGCGCTCGCCGTGCGCGTCGGAGGCGTGCTCGGGGATGAAGCCCTCCGCGACGACCACGAGCGGTGCGCGCCCGCGGTCGTAGGCCGAGCGGACCCAGCCGATGATCTCGTCCATCGACGTCTTCTGCTCGGGGATGAGGATCGCGTGCGCGCCCGCGGCCATGCCGGAGTGCAGCGCGATCCAGCCGACGTGGCGGCCCATGACCTCCGCCACCATGCAGCGGCTGTGCGAGTCGCCCGTGGTGCGGAGGCGGTCCATGGCGTCGGTCGCGATCTGCACCGCGGTGTCGAAGCCGAACGTGTAGTCGGTGGCGTCGAGGTCGTTGTCGACGGTCTTGGGGACGCCCACGATCTTGAGGCCCGCGTCGGTGAGGCGCTTCGCGGCCGCGAGGGTGCCCTCGCCGCCGATGGCGAGGATCGCGTCGATGCCGAGGCGGTCGAGGTTCTCCTGGATCCGCTCGACGCCGCCGTCGCCCTCGAACGGGTTCGTGCGGCTGGTGCCGAGGATCGTGCCGCCCTGCTTGCCGATGCCCTGGATGTCGCGGCGCGCGAGCGGCATGACGTCGCCGTCGACGACGCCCCGCCAGCCGTCGCGGAAGCCCACGAACTCCTGCTTGTGGATGGTCGTTCCCTTGAGCACCGCCCCGCGGATCACCGCGTTGAGTCCGGGGCAGTCTCCGCCTGAGGTGAGGATTCCGATGCGCACGACTCCATCATGGGGCACGGCCCCGCGAGACTGGGCGGATGGACATCGAGCCGGGCGCGCGCCCGCACCCCTCCTCCCCACCCGTCGCCGACCTGGACGCCCTGGCGCGCCGCGCGCTCGGCCTCGTCCGCGACGGCAGGCGGGCGATCCTCGCCATCGCGGGCAGCCCCGGCGCCGGGAAGACGACGCTCGCGCGGGCGCTCGTGGCGCGCGTCGACGCGCTCGCGGGCGCGGGCACCGCCGCGTACGTGCCCATGGACGGCTTCCACCTCGCGAACGCCACGCTCGACCGACTGGGGCGGCACGACCGCAAGGGCGCGATCGACACCTTCGACGGCTGGGGCGTCGTGGCGCTCGTCCGCCGCCTCCGCGCTGAGACGGAGCACGCGGTCTACGCGCCGTCGTTCGACCGTGCGGTCGACGAGGGGGTGGCCGGCGCCATCGCGGTGGATCCGGCCGCGCGCCTCGTCGTGGTCGAGGGCAACTACCTGCTGGTCGACGACGGGCCGTGGGCGCAGCTGGCCGCGGAGCTCGACGAGGCGTGGTTCTGCGCGACGCCCGCGGACGACCGGTTCGCGCGGCTCGTCGAGCGGCACACCGCGGGCGGGCGCGCGCCGACCGCCGCCGAGGCGTGGGCGCGCGAGGTCGACGGCGCGAACGCGGTGCTCATCGAGGGCACGCGCGGCCGCGCCGACCTCGTGGTGGACGGCACGGCGGCGGGCGTCCCGGAGGCGCTCGGCCCGTAGCCGCGGCCCCTGTCCGGTCGCCGCGCGCCGTGCGGATCAGAGCTCGACGGTGCCGTGCTCCCCGACGTCCTTCGGACGCTGGCCCGTGATCGCGGCCTTCGCGTACTTGATGAGCGCGACGGGCTTCGGGGTGTCCTGGTACCAGTACTCGGCGGCGTCGGCGTGCACGCGGATCAGCGCGACCGTCGGGTCGTCCTTGCCGCCCTCGAACCACGCCTCCGCGCCGGCGGACCACAGCTCGTCGATGCGCGCCCGGTCGCGCGTGATCTCGGCGGTGCCGGCGATGGAGAGGAACCCGTCGCCGGACTGCAGCGACACGTTCACCTGGTCGCTTGCTCGGATCTCGGCGGTCTTGTCGCTCGGGTCCTGCGTGAAGAACCAGAGGTCGCCGTCGAAGTCACGCTCCTGGCTGGCGAGCGGGCGGCTCACGAGCTGGCCGTGCGCGTTGACGGTGGTGAGGAGGGCGATGCGGGCGCTCTTCACGAGCTCCGCGACGCGCTCGAGGTCGTCCTGGTGGTGGTCCGTGGTGTCGGTCATGCCGTCGACGCTACGCGCGCCCGATGCGGGGAGCGGCGTCGGCGGCCGTGCGTACCCTGAGGGGATGGATCAGGGCGGTGCGGAGGCGACGGCGCCCGACGCGCGCACGACCTACCTCCCCGACCGCGAGGTCGACCTCCGGCTCGTGCTGCGGCCGCTGTTCCGGGGCGTCGTCGATCCGACCTGCCGCTGGGATCCGGCCCCGCCCGGCGCCCGCCGCGTCGGCGTCTGGCGCACGGCCCGCACCCCGCTCGGGAGCGCCTCGCTGCGGCTGGACCCGCGCCCCGACGGCGGCGTCGACGCGCGCGCCTGGGGCCCCGGCGCCGAGTGGGTGGTCGCCGGCGTGCCGGAGCTCCTCGGCGAGGGCGACGACTGGTCCGACCTCGACGTCTCCGCGCATCCGCTCCTCCGCGACGCGCGTCGGCGCCTGCCCGCCCTCCGGCTCATGCGCACCAACCACGTGTTCGAGGCGATGGCGTCGGCGGTGCTCGAGCAGAAGGTCACCGGGCTCGAGGCCCGGCGGGCGTGGCGGCAGCTGATCCTCGCGCACGGCGAGCCCGCGCCCGGTCCCGTCCCGCCCGGCATGCGCGTGCTGCCGTCGCCGGAGCGCTGGCGCCTCATCCCGTCGTGGGAGTGGCACCGCGCGGGCGTCGATCCGAAGCGGTCGCGCACCCTCATCGCCGTCGCGACCTCGGCCGCGGGCCTCGAGCGGACGCTCGCGCTCGGCCGGGGGAGCGACGAGATCACCCGGCGGCTGCGCTCGATCCCGGGTGTGGGGATCTGGACCGCGGCCGAGACCACGCAGCGCGCCCACGGCGATCCGGACTCCGTGAGCGTCGGCGACTACCACGTGCACGACACCGTGGGATGGGCGCTCGTCGGCCACGCGGTCGACGACGACGGCATGCTCGAGCTGCTGGAGCCGTGGCGCGGCCACCGTCAGCGCGTGATGCGCCTCATCGAGGCGAGCGGGTTCCGCAAGCCGCGGTTCGGCCCGCGCATGACGGTGCAGGACCACCGCGCGCACTGAGCGCGGCGGCCCGTCCCGTCGGGATCAGCTGTCGGCGGCGATGCCCTCGGGGAGCTGCGCGCCCGCCTTCGCGAGCGCGTCCACGAGGTCCTGGCCGGCGACGGTCGTGATGATGTCGCCCTGGATCCGCAGGGTCGGCGTGCCCGTGACGCCCGCGGCGCTCGCGTCCGAGGTGTTCTCCGTGATCCACGAGGAGTACTTGCCCTCGGCCACGCACGTGCGGGCGGCGTCCGCCGTCACGCCCTGGGTGGTGAGCCAGGTGACGAAGTCGGCGTGGGTCCACGAGTCGGTGACGGTGGAGTGGTTGTCGAAGAGCGCGGAGTGCACGGCGGGCCACTTGTCGGGCTCCTCGGCGAGGACGCAGGCGGCGGCGCTGCCGGCGACCTGGCCGTACTTCGTGACGATCTGGATGGGGTGGTAGACGATGCGCACCTGGCCGGTGGCGGCGATCCGGTCGAGCAGCGGGCCGGACTCGGCCTCGTACTGCGCGCAGTGGGGGCACGAGTAGTCCTCGAACACGTCGAGCGTGACGGGGGCGTCGGCGGCGCCCACGCTGACGCCGTGCGGCTCGGTCGCGACGCGCACCTGGTCGCCCGTGGACAGCGGCGCCGTGGTCTCCTGGACGGGACCCGCCGCGCTCGCCGCCTGCGACTGGCCGAGGAGGTAGACGCCGCCGGCGATGGCCGCGATGACGACCACGAGGCCGCCCGCGACGGAGAACTGGGTGATGAGGCGGCGGCGCTTGCGGCGCCGGTCGTCGAGGGCCCTCTCGATGCGTGCCTTCTCGCGGATCGCGCGTACCTTCTCGTTCTCATGCCGGGCCATGCCGACGATCCTAGGGAGCGGCGTGCCCGCGCCCCTGGGAGGCGCCACAGCGCCCGGTGCGGATAGGCTCGGCGGGTGCCCGAAGACGTGTCGTACATCCCCCGCCTCCCCACCGGCCAGCAGCACGAGCTCGTCGCGGAGGTGGACGGCCGCACCCAGCGCATGGTGATCGCGGAGGTCGGCGCCGCGCTCCGCGTGCTCCAGGTGGACGGCACCGACCTCGTCCAGTCCTACCGGGACCAGGCGCGTCCCCCCTTCTGCAGCGGCATCGTGCTCGCGCCCTGGCCCAACCGGATCCGCGACGGCATCTGGCAGCAGGGCGACGTGACGCACCAGCTCGACATCACCGAGGTCGACCGCGAGAACGCGATCCACGGCCTGCTCGAGAACGCGCCGTACCGCCTCGTCGACCGCGACGACGTCTTCGTCACCCTCGCCGCCGACGTGCACCCGCAGCGCGGCTACCCCTTCGCCCTCGAGACCACCGTGCGCTACGAGCTCACGGGCTCCGGCGTGCGGGTGACCCACGGGATCCGCAACGTCGGCGAGGCGGACGCCCCCGTCGCCGTCGGCACGCACCCCTTCCTCCGCGTCGGCGACGTGCCGACCGAGGACCTCGAGGTCGTCATCGACGCGCCCACCCACATCGAGGTGGATCCCGTCCGCCTCAACCCCACGGGCGCCCAGACCCCGGTCGAGGGCACGCGCTACGACCTCCGCGGCGGCGTCCGCGTGCGCGACGCGCAGCTCGACGACGCGTGGGCCGACGCCCGCGTGGTCGACGGCGTCACCCGCCACGGCGTGCAGGCGCCCGACGGTCGGCGCACCGAGATCTGGGCCGACGGCGAGTTCACCTACTGGCAGGTGTTCGTGACGCCGTGGTATCCGGTCGCCGACGGCCACGTGTGGGCGGTCGCGGTCGAGCCGATGACGGCGCCGGCCGACGCCTTCAACTCGGGCGACGGGCTCATCACGCTCGAGCCCGGATCCGAGTGGTCCGGCACCTGGGGCATCGACCTCCACGACTGATCCGGGTCGGGCGGGCCGCGCCTGACCGCGACCTGGGAGCAGTGGTCGGAGAACGAACCGGCCCGGGCGCGGCCGGCGCACCGTCCTAGCGTCGGACCATGACCGACGACACCGCGACCACCGCTCCCCTCCGCAGCATCACGGGCGTGCACCACGTGCGCCTCTCCGTGTCCGACCTGGCACGCTCGCGCGCCTTCTACGAGGGGGTGCTCGGCCTCTCGCCCGCCATCGAGAGCGAGGCGGACCCGAGCGACCCGGGCGTCCTCGATGACCCGTCCGTCTTCTTCGGCGGCGTGGTCTACGGGGTCGGCGACCAGCTCCTCGGCCTCCGCCCCGTGGCGGGAGACGGCGGCACGTTCGACCCCGCGGTCCGCGGCCTCGACCACGTGAGCCTCGCGGTCCCGTCGCGCGACGACCTCGTGACGGCCGCCGCGCTCTTCGAGGCGGAGGGGATCGAGCACGGCGAGGTCATGGACCTCGAGGGCATGTCGATCCTGTCCGTGCAGGACCCGGACGGCATCAACGTCGAGCTCGTCGCCGCGGGCTGATCCGACGCCCGCCTGCGGCGTCAGCCGTATTTCCCCGCTTGCGTAACATCTATCCGGTGTACTGAGCGGTACGACGAGGGACGGCCGAGGAGGACGGGATGACGACGGATCCGCTGGCGCTCGAGAGCCAGGTCTGCTTCCAGGCGGTGGTGGCCGCGCGCACGGTGGTGGCGGTCTACCGGCCGATCCTCGAGCCGCTCGGCCTCACGCATCCGCAGTACCTGGTGATGCTCGCCCTCTGGGAGCGCGACGACCGCTCCATCTCCGAGCTCGGCGTCGCGCTGCAGCTCGAGCCCGCGACCCTCACCCCGCTGCTCAAGCGCCTGCAGGTGGCCGGCTTCGTCGACCGCACGCGCAGCACGGCGGACGAGCGCGTGGTCGTCGTCTCGCTCACCGAGACGGGGCGGGACCTGCGCGCCCGGGCCCTCGACGTGCCCGCCCGGGCGGCGGCGCGAACCGGCCTGAGCGTCACCGAGCTCGAGGCCGTGAGCGACATGCTCAACGACGTGATCGGGCGGCTGAACGGGTCGCTCGCGGCAGCGGACGCGGAGGGACGCGCCGCCTGACCGGGGCGCGTCTCCGGGGCCGGCCCGGGCGCCCGCCGCCGCGTCCTCCCGGGCCGGTCATCTACACTTCCGTCGATGCCTGCCCCGACCCCGATCGCCCCGCGCGTCCAGCGCGTGATCCGGGGGCTCGCCGCATCCACCACCGCCACGTTCGTGGCCGCCCTCTTCCACGAGGCCGGAGGCGGGGCCGCGCCGTCCTGGGCCGTCGTCGCGTTCGGGCTCGCGCTCGCGTCGCTGGCGGCCATCGCGCTCGCCGGATCCCGCGCCTCGCTCTGGCGCCTCACCGCGGCTGTCGGCGTCAGTCAGCTGCTGTTCCACGGGCTGTTCACGGCGGCGGGCGACGCGTCGGGCGCGGTCGTCGCGGGGGATCCGCACGCGGGCATGGCCGGGCACGGCGCGCTGCCGTCCGCCCTGCCGGGCACGGGCGCCGCGACGGCCGGCGGGGCGTCCGCGCTCGACGCCGGCATGCTCGTCTCGCACGCCGCGGCCCTCGTGCTGACGGTGCTCGCGCTCCGGCACGGCGAGTCCGCCCTCCGTGCGCTCGGCGCCGCCGCGGGCCTCCGGGTGGTGCTCGCGCTCGCGATCCCGTTCCTCCGACCCGAGGGCCGGCGCACCGCCGCGCTCACCCGCGTCGAGCGGGCGCCGATGCCGCTGCGCGACCTCCGCGCCCGCATCGGCCGGCTGCGCCACCGCGGACCGCCGCGCCGCGTCGCCCTCGCCGCCTGACGCGCCGGCCGGTCCCCGCGACCGCCCGCGCCTCGGCGGCATGACCCGCCCCGGCGCGACCCGCCCGGGTGCGGGTCGCGGATCCCGCCGCCGCGGCCGGACCCGCCGCCCTCCCGCGACCCCGTCGCGCCGCGGCCGCGATGCCCCGCGCATCCGCCGCCCCTCACCCTCCGCACCGGACGTCGGCACCGCCGCGTCCGCCCCCGGGGCCGCCCCGCGCGGCCCGGAACAGGACATGCCATGACCACCTCATCCACCCCCGCCCCGCGCCGGATCCTCCGCGCGGCCACCGCGCTCGTCGGCGGCGTCGCGCTCGCCGTGGCCCTGCCGCTCGCGGCCTCGGCGCACGTGCGCGTCTCGCCCGACCAGGCCGCGGCGGGCAGCTACAGCACGCTGACGTTCAAGGTCCCGACCGAGTCCGCGACCGCGACGACCACGAGCGTCACGGTCGACCTGCCGAAGGGCACCCCCTTCTCCAGCCTCTCCACGGAGCCGGTCCCCGGCTGGACCGCGAAGGTCACGACGGAGCGGCTCGACACCCCCGTGGAGACGGACGACGCGACCATCACCGACGCGCCCATCGAGGTCACCTGGACCGCGGACGACGGGGTGGGGCTGAAGGCGGGCGAGTTCCAGCGCTTCACGATCTCGGTCGGCCCCGTGCCCGAGACCGGCAGCATCATGCTGCCCGCCCACCAGGGCTACTCGGACGGCTCGGTCGTCGACTGGGACGAGGCGACGCCGGCGTCCGGCGAGGAGCCGGAGCACCCCGCGCCCACGCTGTACGTGCAGGACGCGCCGCCCGCCGACTCCATGGGCTCGATGACCACCACGGCGCCCGACGCCTCCGCCGCGGCGACGACCCCGGCGCCCTCCACGGATGCCGCGAGCGGTGCGGTCGCGGTCGGCCTCGGCGTCGGGGGCCTCGCCCTCGGCGCGGTCGCGCTCGTGGTCGCGGTGTTCGCGCTCACCCGCGTGCGCCGCGAGGGCGGCGGCCAGGCGTGACGCCCGGGGATCGGATCCGCCGGCCCTCGCGCCGCGCCGCCACCGGACGCCACCCGCTCGCCCGGGTGGCCGCCGCCCTCGCCGGCACCGCGCTCGCGACCGCCGCGGTGGCGCTCGCGGGCGTGGCCGGGGGGAGCGGGCCGGACGGCGCGCTGTCGGCGTCCGCGCACAACTACCTCGTGTCCAGCTCGCCCGCGGCGGGGTCGACGATCGACGCCCCGCCGTCCGAGGTCACGCTGACGTTCAACGACGTGATCCTCGACCTCGGCACCCCCGGCGACCCCGCCTCCGCGGGCGCGACCCCGGCCGTCGGCGGCTCGTCGATCGTGCAGGTCACGGGCCCGGGCGACCAGGGCACGCACTTCGAGACCGGCTGCGCGACGGACGCCGGGCGCACCGTCTCCGTGCCGGTCGCGCTCGGCGGCTCGGGCGAGTACCGGGTGACCTGGCGCGTGGTGTCGGCGGACGGGCACCCCGTCTCGGACTCGATCGCGTTCACGTACCAGGCGCCCGCGGGAGCCGCGGCCTCGGCCGGCACCGCCGACGGGCCGGGCTGCGCGGCGGCGGCGGGCGGGTCGGCCGGGTCCGGCGCGTCGTCGGGATCCGGGACCGGCGGGACCGCGGGATCCGGCGCGGAGGGCTCCGACCCGTCCGCCGCCGACCCGGGCACCGCGGCCGGCCAGGAGGAGGGCGTCGCGCCCTACCTCGGCGTGGTCGTGGGCGTGGGCATCGGCATCGTCGTGCTCGCGGCGGCCGCCGTGGTGCTGATCGTGGTGACCGGGCGGCGGAAGCCGGCCGGGGCGACCGCGCCGGGGCCCGACGCGGGAGACGGGCCGCCCGCGGACTGAGCGCCGCGAGGCGGCCGCGCATGCGGACGGTGGGCCCGGATCCTCGCGGATCCGGGCCCGTCGTCGTCCGGGGCTCAGCCCGCGCCCGGCCCCATCGTCTCGACCGCGCGCGCCAGGGCGTCCCGGCAGGCGCGGATCCCCGGGCGGTCGAGGCTGCCCACGCGCGACGACGTGAACACCGTGCGCCGCGGCGAGCCCGGCAGGCCGATGAGCCGCACGTCGGGCTCGCGCCCCGCCCACACGAGGTCCGGCAGCACGGACGCGGCGTGCCCGCCGCGCACGAGGTCGATGTGGGCCTGCAGGTCGGCCGTCACGTACCGCACGTCCGGCTCGAAGCCCGCGACGCGGCACACCTGCTCCGCGAAGTGGCGCGAGGCTGTGCCCGCGGGTTCCATCACCCACGGCAGGCGGCGGGCGTCGGAGATCGAGCGCACGTCGTCGCGGCCGGGCGGGAGGCCGAGGCGGAGCGGATCCACGCACAGCTCCTCGCGGTCGAGGTCGGCCGGCCGGGGCGCCGCGTGCGCCGGGTACTGCTCGGCGATGACGAGGTCGTGGTCGCGCGCCCACACGTCGTGGAGGCCCGACTCGGGCTCGCGCATCGTGATCTCGACGCGCAGGTCGGGGTAGTCGTCGCGGAGGATCGTCAGCGCCGGCGGCACCAGCGCGAGCAGCGCGGACTGGAACGCGGCCACGCGGATGGTGCCGGAGACGTTCGCGAGCGATGCGTTGACCTCGGTCTCGGCGCGCTCCAGCCGCTCGAGCAGCGCGGTCGTGTGCTCGACGAGGATCTCGGCCTGCGGCGTGAGCACCACCCGCCGCCCGACCCGGCGCAGCAGCGTGACGCCCGCCTCCCGCTCCAGCTGGGCGAGCTGCTGCGACACCGACGACGGGCTGAACGACAGCGCGTCGGCGACCGCGCCGATCGTGCCGCGGAGCTTGAGCTCGCGCAGGAGCCGCAGCCGTCGCATCTCGAGCACGTGCGCCTCCCGCGGATCCGGCCGTCGCGTGGAATCATCGGCAGGGCCGCACGATGATCATCGGAAACGTTCAGCGCATCCGATGAGAGCATGGTCGCACACTGGGAGGACGCGCCCGCAGCGCGGCCGACGACGGGGCTCCTGGCCCGACCCGAGACGAAGAGGCTCCGCATGACCGCCGACACCGCATCCGCATCCGACACCGCCGCCGTGCCGACCGCCGGCCACGACCGCGAGGAGCTCGCCGACCGGGCCGTCGAGCTCGTGCGCACCTGGCTCGCCGAGGCGGCCGAGCACCCCGCCGACCCGTCCGCCGAGCGCCTCGCCGGCGTCCTCAAGGACGAGAACGGCCTCGCCTTCACCATCGGCTTCGTCGACCGGGTCGTCCGCCCCGAGGACCTGCCGGTCGCCGGCAACAGCCTCGCCGCGCTCACGTCGAAGACCCCCGGCTTCCTGCCCTGGTACATGCAGGGCGCGATCCGCGCGGGCGGCATCCTCGGCCCGGTCCTCCCGCAGGTGGTCGTGCCGGTCGCGCGCCGCGTGCTCCGCGAGATGGTCGGGCACCTCATCGTCGACGCGACGAGCGACAAGCTCGGGCCGGCCATCGAGAAGCTGCGTGAGGGCGGGTCCCGCCTCAACCTCAACCTCCTCGGCGAGGCGGTGCTCGGCGAGAAGGAGGCCGCGCGCCGCCTCGCGGGCACGCGCGAGCTGCTCGCCCGCGACGACGTGGACTACGTCTCCATCAAGGTGTCGAGCGTCGTCTCGCAGCTGTCGATGTGGGCGTTCGACGAGGCCGTCGAGAAGGTCGTCGAGCGGCTCACCCCGCTCTACGAGCTGGCGTCGGAGGCCGCGGCGCCGAAGTTCATCAACCTCGACATGGAGGAGTACAAGGACCTCGACCTCACCATCGAGGTGTTCACGCGCGTGCTCGACCAGCCGCAGCTGAAGGACCTCGAGGCCGGCATCGTGCTCCAGGCCTACCTGCCCGACGCGCTCGCGGGCCTGCAGCGGCTCACCGCGTGGGCCGAGGAGCGGCGCGCGGCGGGCGGGGCGCCCATCAAGGTCCGCATCGTCAAGGGCGCGAACCTCGCGATGGAGCAGGTCGACGGGCGGATGCACGACTGGCCCGTCGCCACCTGGGCCACCAAGGAGCAGACCGACACGCACTACAAGCGCATGCTCGAGCACGCGCTGCAGCCGACCGCGGCCGACGCCGTGAAGGTCGGCGTCGCCGGCCACAACCTCTTCGACGTCGCCTACGCGTGGCTGCTCGCCGAGGAGCGCGGCGTCACCGACCGCATCGAGTTCGAGATGCTGCTCGGCATGGCGACCGGCCAGGCCGAGGCCGTGAAGCGCACGGTGGGCGGGCTGCTGCTCTACACGCCCGTCGTGCACCCGACCGAGTTCGACGTGGCGATCTCGTACCTCATCCGCCGCCTGGAGGAGAACGCGAGCCAGGAGAACTTCATGTCGGCCGTGTTCGAGCTGAGCACGTCGAGCGCGCTGTTCGCGCGCGAGGAGTCGCGGTTCCGCTCGTCGCTCGCCGCGGTCGACGACGCGATCCCGGCGCCGAACCGCACGCAGGACCGCCGGTTCCCGCCGGAGCTCGACGACGTGGATCCGCTCGCCGAGCCCGAGACGCCGGAGGAGCCCGAGGAGGAGGTCGACCCGCAGCTCACGAGCGTGGTCATGGGCTTCACGCGCGGCTCCCTGCTGACGCCCGACGCGCTCGTCGACCCCGACGCCTCCACCACGCCGTTCCGCAACGCGGCCGACACGGATCCGGCGCTGCCGACGAACCGCGCCTGGGGCCGCGAGATCCTGTCGCGCGTCGCCGCCTCGCAGCTCGGCGTCGCGACCATCGACGCCGCGCGCATCGACTCCACCGACCAGCTCGACGACATCATCGACGGCGTGCGCACCGCGGCCGCCGCCTGGGGCGCGCGCTCCGGCGACCAGCGGGCCGCGCTCCTGCACCGCGTGGGCGTCGCCATCGAGCGCAACCGCGCGCGCCTCATCGAGGTCATGGCGTCGGAGACCGGCAAGACCATCGCGGAGGCCGACCCCGAGGTCAGCGAGGCCGTGGACTTCGCGCACTACTACGCCGAGCGCGCCCGCGACCTCGACCGCGTGCAGGGCGCCCGGTTCGTGCCGTCGCGCGTCACCGTCGTGGCGCCGCCCTGGAACTTCCCCGTCGCGATCCCCGCGGGCAGCATGCTCGCGGCCCTCGCCGCCGGCAGCGGCGTGGTCGTCAAGCCCGCCGGCCAGGCCCGCCGCTCCGGCGCCGTGCTGGTCGAGGCGCTCCGCGAGGCCGGCGTGCCGCGCGAGCTCCTCGCGCTCGTCGACGCCGGCGAGGCCGAGTTCGGCGAGCACCTCATCTCGCACCCGTCGGTCGACCGCGTGATCCTCACGGGCGGCTACGAGACCGCCGAGGTCTTCCGCTCCTGGCGCTCCGACCTGCCGCTCCTCGCGGAGACCAGCGGCAAGAACGCGATCATCGTCACGCCCAGCGCCGACCTCGACCTGGCCGCGGCCGACGTCGTGAAGAGCGCGTTCGGCCACGCCGGCCAGAAGTGCTCGGCGGCGAGCCTCGTGATCCTCGTGGGCTCGGTCGGGAGGTCCCGCCGGTTCCTCACGCAGCTCACCGACGCGGTGTCGTCGCTGCGCGTGGGATACCCGCAGGACCCGACGACGCAGATGGGCCCGATCATCGAGCCGGCCGCGGGCAAGCTCAAGCACGCGCTCACGCAGCTGGGCGTCGGCGAGAAGTGGCTCGTCGAGCCCGAGCAGATGGACGAGACCGGCCGCCTCTGGTCGCCGGGCGTCCGCGACGGCGTGAAGCCCGGGTCGTACTTCCACCTCACCGAGTTCTTCGGCCCCGTGCTCGGCGTGATGCGCGCGCGGAACCTCGAGGAGGCCATCCGGTTCCAGAACGCGATCCCGTACGGCCTCACCGCGGGCCTGCACAGCCTGGACGCGCGCGAGCTCGACCAGTGGCTCGAGACCGTCGAGGCGGGCAACCTCTACGTGAACCGCGGGATCACCGGCGCGATCGTGCAGCGCCAGCCGTTCGGCGGCTGGAAGCGCTCCTCCGTCGGATCCGGCACCAAGGCCGGCGGCCCGAACTACCTCATGGGCCTCGGCTCCTGGGTCACCGACGAGGGCCGGCACTCCAGCTCGCTGCACCTGCGCGGGCTCGCGCCGCGGGTCACGGAGCTCATCGAGTCGGCGCAGCCCGCGATCCGCTACGAGGACTTCGACCTCGTCCGCCGCTCCGCCCTCAGCGACGCGGTCGCGTGGCACGAGGAGTTCGGCCAGGTGAAGGACCCGAGCGGCCTCGGCGTCGAGCGCAACCTGTTCCGCTACCGGTCGCTGCCCGTCACGGTGCGCCTCGACGAGTCGGGTGCCCTCGCCGACCTGCTGCGCGTGCTCGCGGCCGGGCGCCTCGCGTACGCGGAGATGCACGTGTCGGTGCCGGGGATCCTCCCGGCCGGCCTCGGCCAGGTGCTCGACGACCTGCCGAGCGTGCACGTGACCATCGAGACGGACGACGCGTGGCTCGCCCGCGTCGCGGCCGACGGGATCGCGACGGAGCGCGTGCGGCTCGTCGCCGACCCCGCCACGCGGATCGCCGAGGCGCGCGCCCTCTCGGACGCGCTGCGCGGCACGCCCGACGTCGCCGTCTTCGCCGACGAGGTCACCGCGGCCGGCCGCGTCGAGATGCTCACGTTCCTGCGCGAGCAGGCGATCAGCATCACGGCCCATCGCTTCGGCAACCCGGACGACTGGAGCGAGGCGGTCATCTAGCCGACCGCGATCGAGGTCCGCGCGCTCGCGGCCCCGGAGATCGAGCCGCCCGGCCGCGGCCAGGGCGCGCGGACCTGAGCGCCGGTCGGCGTGCCGGCGTGCCCATCCGAGCTGACAGCATGGGCGCATGCACGAGACGGAGGCCGTCGCCCGCGCCCGAGCGATGTGGGACGCGGGGCGGCGTCGGGAGGCGACCGCGTCGCTCGTGGACCGGGTCCGCAGCCACCCCCGCGAGGAGGTCGCGCGCCTCACGCTCGCGGGCTGGTACCGCGAGCTCGGGGCACCGGATCAGGCGGGCCGCTGGGGCATCGCGACGCCGGGCTGGACCACCGCGCCGGAGCGCGACCGGCTGGCGCGCATGATCGCGACGTCCGGGCACCGCGGGGACGGGATCCTCCGGTTCCTCGACCTGCCCGAGCGGGACGTCCCCGCGGACGTGGCCGAGCTGCTGCCGCTGGTGGAGCGCCATCGGGAGCGGTACGCCCGCGCCGGGGTGCCGATCGCCGAGGTCGCGCCGCCCGCCGATCCCCGACACGAGGTCGCCGTCGGGCTGTGCGTCGGCGCCGGGGCGGTGTTCGCCGTGGGGATGCTCCTCGCGGGGATCCTGTCCCTCTTCGGCGTGGCCGTGGTCGGCGTCGCGCGCTGGACCGGCGTGGTGGCGCTCGTCCTGCTGAAGCTCGCCGTGATCGCCGAGGGCACGCGCCCGCGGCCGGGCCGGCGGTGGATCACGGCGCTCGCCTTCGTCGTGGCCGTGGCGCTGGCCTTCGCCTACTGGGGCCTGGCGCGGATCGCGTAGCGGGGAGCGCCGGGGTGCTCGCGCAGGAGGTCCTGCGCCGGGGATGATCCGCGCGCGGCCCGCTGGGATCCGCGACCCTGGGCGCATGCAGCGATCCGAGGTCGTCGACCGCGCCCGGACGCTGTGGGACGCCGGACGGCGGCGGGACGCGATCGTCGAGCTGCGCACCCGCGTGCGGCGCGAGCCGGGCGACGCGGTCGCGCGCCTGCTCCTCGCGTCCTGGTACCGCGAGGTCCGCGCCCCCGACCAGGCCGCGCGGTGGGGCATCGCCCTCCCCGGCTGGACCACCCCGCGCGAGCGCGAGCTGCTGGCGCGCCTGATCGCGTCGTCCGGCGTGCGCGACGAGGACCTCGGCCGCTTCCTCGCGCTGCCGGCGGGTGAGCGGCCCGGCGAGCTCGACGAGGTCATGGCGGTCGTGGGCGGCCTCCGCGCGCCCGACGGGTGGCGCGGCGCGAAGCCGCTGCGGCGATCCGACCGGCGGAGCGAGATCGCGCGCACCCTGGGCGCGCTGGGCGTCGTGGTGCTCGCGGGCGCCCTGCTCGTGTCGGGGCTCGTGGCGCTGGTCGGCGACGGCGCGACGCCCCCGGCGCGGGGCGGCGTCGCCCTGGCCCTCGCGCTGCTCGCCGCCGCCGCGCTCGTGGAGGGGACCCGTGCGCGCGCGGGCTGGTGGTGGGTCGGGCCGTCGGCGGTCGCGCTCGCGGCGGTGCTCGCGGCGGCCGCCGCGGCGCTCGCGCGGCTCGCCGTCTGACGCGTGCGGTGGCACCCGGGCGTCCGGCGGCGCGCGCCGGATGCGGACGCGCCGCCCGCCTGCCACGATGAGCGGATGGACGAGGCCGGGGCGATCGCGCGCGCCACGGCGATGCGGGAGGCCGGCGAGCGCGCGAAGGGGATCCAGTCCCTGCGGTCGCGCGTCGAGGCGCATCCGACCGAGAGGTCCGCGCGGCGCCTGCTCGCCGAGTGGTACCGCGACGACGGCACGCACGACCAGGCCGGCCGCTGGGGCATCGTGCTCCCCGGCTGGACCACCACCTACGAGCGCGACCGCGCCGCGCGCCTGTTCGCGGCGTCGTACCCCGTGGGCGGCGACGTGCGCGCGTTCCTGCACCTGCCCGCGGGGCCCGTGCCGGAGGACGCGCGGCTGCTGGCGGCGCGGATCCCGGTGCAGCGGGAGCTGCTGTCCCGCCGGGCGCAGCCGCCGATGCCGCCGCCGCTCCCGGCGCCCCCGGGACCGCTGGACGGGTACGCCCCGGTCGTGGGCATCATCGCCTTCGTGCTCTTCCTCGTCGACGTCGCCCTGACCTTCGGCGGGACGCTCCTCGGCTGGCCGATGGCCGCCGTCACGCGCTGGGTCTCGCTCGGGGTGGTGGTGCTCGCGGCCGCCGCGGTCGTGCTGGGGCTGCTCAACGCCTTCCTCACCCCGGCGCGGCCGACCGCGGAGGAGACGGACGAGGGCGTCGTGCCCGCGGATCCGCCCGACGACGGCGCTCCCGACGCGGGCGCCCCGGGCGGCTCGTGACCCCCGGCGACGTCACGGTCGCGCGCGTGACGGTCGACGCGTCGGCCGACCGCCCCGCCCGCACCGCCGCCGGCCGCGCGGCCCTCCGCGAGCTGGCCGCGGAGCTGGTGGGCGCCCGGCCCGACGAGGTGACGATCCGCGCCCGCTGCGCGACCTGCGGCGGCGCGCACGGGCGGCCGGTGCCCGGCGGATCCTGGGCGCTCGACAGCCTGCACGCGAGCGTCGCGCACGCGGGCGACGCGGTGGTGGTCGCGGTGAGCGCCGAGGGGCCGATCGGCATCGACGCGGAGCCGCGCGACCGCGAGGCGCCTCCCGGGACGACGCTCGCCGACTGGGTGCGGATCGAGGCGGTGCTGAAGGCCGACGGGCGCGGCCTCCGCGTCGAGCCGGAGCGCGTCCGGTTCGCGGACGACGCGTGGGGGACCGTCGCGTGGATCGACGGCGAGCCCGCGCGCTACCGCGTCCTGGACGTCGCGCTGGCGCCCGACCTCGTGGTCACCGTCGCCCGCCGTGCGCGGCGCGCCGGTGTGGAGCCGCTCACGGTCGAGATCCGCGTGCTCGACCGCTGAACGGGACGCGGCATCCGAGACGGAGACTCACTCGTTCTCCGCCTGGTCCAGCACGAACTCCGTGAACCCCGGCACGGTGAAGGACAGGTGCCCGTGCTTGTTCGCGTCGAGGAGCCCCTTGTCCAGGAGCTTCTGGCGGGCGACCGAGATGGCCCTCGTGGTCGTCCCCAGGGCTTCGGCGAGATCGGCGCGCTTGACGTCCACTCCGCCCAGCCGCGCGACTGCCACGAGCATGTCCTGCTGACGTGGGCTGGCAGACCTCCAGCGTGCGCTGAAGAGCGTCTCCATCTCCGAATCCACGGACGGCAGCGCGGCCAGGACATCCTGGAGCGCGATGGCGTCATCCGGTCGCAGGCCGTCACGCGCGAGTCGGTGGGAGGCCGCCCGCCATGACGCATCGCCGATCAGCTGCACCTTGTAGGGGTAGCCGCCTGATTCCGCCACAGCCCGGTCGAGGGCGGCCAGGTCCCAGTCGACGGCGACGCTCGCCGCCGTGGCCTGGAGCGCCTCCCGCGCGCCGGCGTCGGACAGGCCGTGCAGGGGCTGGAAGCTGAACCGCTCGCTGAACGTCACCGCCTTGTTGATCTTCGTCGGGGCACCCGGCAGTCCGACGGCGAAGAGCGCGGTCCGCGGCTGCCCGGGTTCGACGGCGCGAAGCGGGGCCATCTCCTGCCATGCGTAGGCGAGCGTGCGCAGGCTCTCGGGGTCCGCCTCCTGGATCTCGTCGATGAGCAGTGCTATCCCCGCGTCCCCGTCGTGGATCACCGCATCCACGGCGGCGCGGATCGCCTTCTGGACCTGCTTCGCCGACGCGGCCGTCCGTGCGCGCTCCGGGGTCAGCGAGACGCCGACCTGCACGATGCCGGGCGCCCCCAGCGTGACCGTCGCCGAGTCGATCGCCTCGAGTGCGGACTTCCGCAGGCGGTTGCCGGTTCCCACGACCTGCCGGAGCTCTCCGAGCAGGGATCGCACCAGGTCCTCGTCGGGATTGGCCGTGATCAGCACGGTCCGGATGCGGTACCCGCCGAAGATGCGCTGCGCCTCCCGGAGCAGCGACGTCTTGCCGATCCCACGGGGTCCGTGGTCGACGTGCACACGGGGGATGAACAGTCCGTCGGATGCCATGCGCTGTGCCGCCTCGCGGAACTGCTGCAGCTTGTCCGCCCGTCCGGGCAGGCTCGTCGGCACGGATCCCGGCGTGTACGGGCTCAGCGACTCGCTCGGATGACGCCCATCGTCGTTATACATCGTCTTGAAGTATAACGACGATGACCCGCATCTGGAGGAGTCGCGATCTGCGGCTCAGCGACGCCCGACCCGCGGCAGCGCGGGCAGCGGCCCTTCCGCGAGCCACGCCCGCAGCAGCGCGCCCGCGTCGCCGGCCGCGCCGACGAGGTCCGCGGTGGTGCGCGGGGCCGTCCAGGCCGGATCCGTCCACCGCAGCAGCAGCTCGCGCCACCCCGCGTCGCCGAGCGTCAGCCGCAGCGCGTGCACCGCGAGGGCGCCGCGCTTGTAGACGACGTCGTCGAACATCGAGTCGGGCCCGGGATCGCCGATGCCGAGGCGCGTGCCCTCGCGGACCAGGCGCGCGTGGTGCTCGCGCGCGAGCTGATCCGCCGACGGCCCGCCCGACTCCTCCGACCACAGCCACTCGGCGTAGCAGGCGAAGCCCTCGTTGAGCCAGATGTGCCGCCACGCCGCGAGGCCCACCCGGTTGCCGAACCACTGGTGCGCGAGCTCGTGCGCGACGAGCCGCTCGGATCCGCCCGTGCCGTCGGCGTGGTTCGACCCCAGCACCGCCATGGCCTGCGCCTCGAGCGGGATCTCCAGCTCGTCGTCGGTGACGACCACGCGGTACTCGTCGAACGGGTACGGCCCGAACAGCGACTCGAAGAACGCCATCATGCGCGGCACGAGCGCGAGGTCGGCGAGCACGCGGGCCTCCCGAGGCCGCGGGTACGCGAAGACGGCCTCGGTGGATCCGGCGGGCACGCGCCTCTCCGCGTACCGGCCGATCTGCACGGTCGCCAGGTACGGCGCGGTGGGCGCGTCCTGCGCGTAGGTCCAGGTGGCGCGGCCGGAGCGCTCGACGCGGGAGAGGAGCCGTCCGCTCGCGACGACGGAGTAGTCGACCTCGCACGCGACGCGCACGACGAAGGCGGCCCGGTCGTCCGGCCGGTCGTTGCAGGGGAACCAGGTGGACGCGCCGCTCGGCTGCGACGCGACGAGCACGCCGTCGCCGAGCTCCTCCCAGCCGAGCTCGCCCCAGACGGTGCGGCGCGGGCCGGGCTCGCCGGAGTACGCGACGTCGACCGTGAAGGTCGCGCCCGCCGGGATCGGCGCGGCCGGCGTGACGACGAGACGCCCGCCGCGCTGCACGTGCCGGGTCTCGCGGCGGCCGTCGACGCGCACGTCGGTGGCGCGGAGGCCCGTGAGGTCGAGCTCGAACCGGGCGAGCGGCTCGCGGGCGACGGCCGTGAGGATCGCACGCGCCTTCAGCCGGTTGCGGGCCACGCGGTAGTCGAGGTCGAGGTCGTAGCGCTCGACCGCGTACGTGGAGGAGCCGACCTCGGGGGTGTAGTCGTCGCCGGACGCCGGTCCCGTCGCGGCCCTCACCGGCGACCGGCGGTCGCGGGCGCCTCGGTCGCGGGATCCGCGACGGTCGCGGACGCGGACGCGCTCGCCCCCGCGGGCAGGTACCGTCCGAGCTTCACCTCGCGCCACGGGCCGATCGGGTTGCCGCTCCAGCGGCTCGCCTCGGGCACGAGCTCCCCGCGCATCACGAGGCTCGCGGGGCCGACGGTGGCCTGCGGGCCGATGCGCGCCGCGGGGAGGATGACGCTGTGCGGCCCGAGGGTCGCACCCGCGTCGAGGGTGACGGTGTCCATGCTCATGATCCGATCATGGAACAGATGCGTCTGCACGACGCACCCGCGGTTGATCGTGGATGCATCGCCGAGGGTCACGAGGTCCGCCTCGGGCAGCCAGTGCGAGTCGCACCACACGCCGGATCCGATGCGCGCGCCGAGGCTCCGCAGCCACCAGACGAGCGCGGGCGTGCCCGCGGCCGACGACGCGAACCAGGGCGCGGCCACCATCTCCGTGAAGACGTCCGACACCTCGCTGCGCCACACGAACGACGACCACAGCGGGTGCTCCTCCGCGCGGATGCGGCCGATGAGGATCCACTTCGCCGCCGTCGAGATGCCCGCCGCGACCGCGCCCGCCGCGAGCAGCACGACGCCGCCCAGCAGGAACGCGACGAATGGGCCCCACGCCTCGGTGAGCGCGGCGAGCGCCACGAGCACCGCGAGGCCGATCGCGCAGGTCACGATCACGGGAACGACGCGCAGCAGCTCCCAGAGGATGCGCGCCACGCGCAGCCGCGTCGGCGGCCTGAACGTGCGGGAGTCGTCGGCCGCGGCGACCGTGCGCCGGAGCCGGACGGGCGGGGAGCCGAGCCACGAGGATCCCGCCTTCGACTTGGTGGGCGCCGCCGAGAGCACGGCGACGAGGCCGTCCTTCGGGACCTTGTGGCCGGGACCCGCCATGCCGGAGTTGCCGAGGAACGCGCGCTGGCCGATCTCCGCGCGGGCGACGCGCATCCACCCGCCGCCGAGCTCGTAGCCGGCCACGAGCGTGTCGTCGGCGAGGAAGGCGCCGTCGCGGATCGTGGTCATCGCGGGGATGAGGAGCACGGTCGACGCCTCGACGTCCTTGCCCACGCGCGCGCCGAGGAGGCGCAGCCACACGGGCGTGAAGAGGCCGGCGTAGAGCGGGAAGAGCACGGTGCGCGCGAGGTCGAGGAGGCGCTCGGTAGACCACAGCTGCCAGCCGACGCGGCTCCGCACCGCGTGGATGCCCTCGGTGACGCCGAGGCCGAGCAGGCGCACGGATCCGACCACGAGCAGCGCGAGCACCAGCCCCGTGACCAGCACGGCGGGCACGAGCGCGCCGAGGCCGCGCCACCAGACGTCGCCCAGGTCGGCGGATCCTCGGATCGCGGCCGCGAGGATCCCGCCGCCCGCGACGAACGCCACCACGGGCACGAGCGCGGTGGCGACCGAGGCGGCGCCGTACGCCGCGACCCAGCGGGTGTTGCGCGGCGGCCGGTGGTCGGGCCACCAGACGCGCGCCTTGCCGACGCGCGCGGCGGGGGATCCGGCCCAGCGCTGGCCCGACGGCACGCGTCCGAAGACGGCCGAGCCCGGCGCGATCTCCGCGCCCTTGCCGATGCGCGTGCCCGGCAGCAGGGTCGAGCGGGTGCCGACCGTGGATCCCGCGCCGATGCGGACCGCGCCGACGCGCACGGTGTCGCCGTCGATCCAGTAGCCGGAGAGGTCGACCTCGGGCTCGACGGATGCGCCCCGGCCGATGCGGAGCATGCCCGTCACCGGCGGCAGCGTGTGCAGGTCGACGTCGTCCGCGATGCGCGCGCCGAGCGCCCGCGCGTAGTACGTAATCCACGGCGCGCCCGCGAGCCCGACCGCGCCGATCTGCTGCGCGATCTGCTCGGCCAGCCAGAGCCGCAGGTGCCAGCGGCCGCCGCGCGGGTGGTCGCCGGGCGTGAGGCCGCGGAGGAGGAGGCGCGCGGCGACCGCGGAGATCGCCATGCGGCCGAACGGCGTCGCGAAGAGGAGGAGGCCCGGCGCGAGCACCCACCAGGAGACGTCGGGCAGCGCGTCGAAGCCGCCGAGCGGGCTCAGCAGCGCGCTGGCGGTGAGCAGGAGCGCGAGCCAGCGGAGGCTCTGCAGGGCGAGGAGGGGCGCGCCGAGGAGGGTCTGGATCCACTGCGTGCGGCGGGGCGTGGGCGTCACGTCCACGCGCGGCCCGCTGCGCTCGGCCCGCGGCGCGCGTCCGGCGATGGCGGCGTGCATGGCGCCGAGGCGCGGGTGCGCGTAGACGTCGGCGACCGTGAACTCGGGGTCGATCGTGCGGATCCGCGCCACGAGCTGCGCGGCCGACAGGGATCCGCCGCCCAGGTCGAAGAAGTTGGCGTCGGCGCTCGCGACGGGCGTGCCGAGCGCGGCGGACCACATCTCGGCGAGCGGGCGGAGCTCCGCGTCGAGGTCGGCGCCGTCGTCGCCCGCGGCGCCCGGCAGCGGCCACGGCAGCGCGGCCCGGTCGACCTTGCCGGAGGTGCGGGTGGGCAGCGAGTCGACGACGCCGATGAGCGGCACGAGCGCGGCGGGCAGCGCGACGCGGAGGCGCTGCACCGCGTCCTCGCGGGAGAAGGCGGCCGGATCCCGCGGCACGAGGTAGCCGACGAGCACCTGGTTGCCGGCGTCCGTGGTCTGCACGGCGACGGCCGCGCCCTGCACGTCGTCGAGGTCCTGCAGCGCCGCCTCGATCTCGCCCAGCTCGATGCGCCGGCCGCCGACCTTCACCTGGTCGTCCGCGCGGCCCTGGAAGACGAGGCCCTCGGCCTCGAAGCGCACGAGGTCGCCGCTGCGGTACGCGCGGTCCCACGCGAGCGCGGGGAACGGGGCGTACTTCTCGGCGTCCTTCGCGGGATCCAGGTAGCGGGCGAGCCCGACGCCGCCGATGATCAGCTCGCCGACGCCGCCCTCGGGCACGCGCGCGCCCTCGGCGTCGACCACGGCGAGGGTCCAGCCGTCCAGGGGCAGGCCGATCCGCACCGGGCCGGGTCCGCCGAGCGGGGCCGCGCACGCGACGACGGTGGCCTCGGTGGGGCCGTACGTGTTCCAGACCTCGCGGCCGTCGGTCGCGAGCCGCTGCCCGAGCTCGGGCGGGCAGGCCTCGCCGCCGAAGATGAGCAGCCGCACGTTCTCGAGCGACTCCGCGGGCCACAGCGCCGCGAGCGTCGGGACGGTGGACACGATCGTCACGCCGTGCGTGGTGAGCCAGGGCCCGAGGTCCATGCCGCTGCGGACGAGGCTGCGGGGCGCGGGCACGAGGCACGCGCCGTGGCGCCACGCCAGCCACATCTCCTCGCAGCTGGCGTCGAACGCGACCGAGAGGCCCGCGAGCACGCGGTCGCCGGGGCCGATCGGCTCCTCCTGCAGGAACAGGCGCGCCTCCGCGTCGACGAAGGCCGCGGCCGAGCGGTGCGAGACGGCGACGCCCTTGGGGGTGCCGGTGGATCCCGAGGTGAAGATGATCCACGCGTCGTCCTCCGGCGCGGGCGGCGCCACGAGCGGCAGCGCGGAGGTGGAGGCGTGCGCGGCGGCGGCGGGGAGCACGCGGAGTGCCGCGGCGGCAGCGGCCTCGGCGTCGGCGGCGTCGGCCGTGCGCGGCGCGTACTCGCCCGTGCCGGTCACGACGCCCGCGACGCGGGCCTCGCCGAACACGAGCCGGGCGCGCTCATCGGGGTCGTCCGCGTCCACCGGCACGTAGGCCGCGCCGGCCGCGAGCACGCCGAGCACGGTGACGTAGAGGTCGCGGGATCCCGACGGCATGCGGATCCCGACCCGGTCGCCCTTCCCCACGCCCGCCTCCCGCAGCGACGCGGCGACCTGCACGACGCGCGCCATGAGCTCGCGGTAGCTGAGCGCGCCGTCGCCGTCCTCGATGGCGGACGCGTCGGGGTGCGCGGCGACCGTGGCCCGGAGCACGTCCACCAGCGTGCGCGGCGGGGTGACGGCGTCCGCGCGGTCGAGCACGCGCTGGGCGCCCTCGCCCGCACCCGCGAGGTCCGCGGCGTCCTCCGCGGGAGGCGCGGCCACGGCGTCGTCGTGCGGCGTCGCCGCCTCCGGGGAGGACTCGGGCATGTGGTCTCCGTTCGGGTCGGGCGGCGTCCGTACTGTCCGGCCTCCGGGTGAACGGGAGGTGGAATCGCGGCGACCCGGCGTCGCCTGGTGCCGCAGGGGCGGGATCAGCCGGCGGCGAGCGCCTCGTCGACCACGCGCCGCGCGTCGTCGTCGGGGGCGCCGAGCCGGCGCGCGAGCTGCGCGTACGCGACGGCCGCGGCGCGGAGCGCGGCGGGCACGTCGTCCTGCGCGGCGACGTACGAACCGGCGCGACCGCGCGTCTCGATCACCCCGTCGGCCTCGAGCTCCCGGTACGCCCGCGCCACCGTGTTGACGGCGACGCCGGCCTGCTCCGCGAGCGCCCGCACGGTCGGCAGTCGCGCACCGACCGGCAGCTCGCCGGCGGCGGCCCGGCGCGCGACCTCCGCGCGGAGCTGCTCGTAGGGCGGGATCGCGGAGCCCGGGTCTATGCGGTAGCCGGGCGCGGGATCCATGCGCCGAGGCTAGCGGTCGAAGGCGTTCGTGCCGTTTTTCAGTCGGAGTTTCACCGTGACTTTCTTGTGTTGAACGGACCTTCGGGTTCCCCACGGACTGATAAGCGCAGTCTGAGCAGAGGTAGTGTCTAGGACTATGCCAGCTCAAGACGCTTATCTCCGTCGGCTCGAGACTCTCCTTCATGCGATAGAGGGTATTGATGGGGTCACCGACGAGGGCAAGAGGCTCGCAACTCAAGCCGTGCAACGTGTTCTAGAAACTTGGACAAATGACCCCTTCTTGCTTGAGTCTTCCGATACGATGCCCTCGTTCTGGGATGAGGCAGATGAGGTTTTGGCCGCGCTGCCAAATGTGCCCTCCGATGAGCCTGCGGCTCTTCACGCCTGGGCGAGAAATTTGACTTTTAAACTTATCAATCAGGTCGATAGCTACATCGAATACGATGAAGGAAGTCCTAGGCAGAGGGCTTCCGCTTTCGATCTGCAGCGAAATCTCGCGTCAGATATTCAGGACATCGCAACTTCTGAGACGGGTGAGCGAATGCAAGCTCGCGCCGACAAAGTGCTAGCTGGTATAGAGAATACCGAGCGGTCGGTACAAGTTGCGGCAGGCAACGTTGGTGGCACAAAGCTCTTTGAGTACTTCGGGGACTACGCAGATTCACAGCTTAAGGCAGCTAATTTCTTTCGCTGGGCAACGATACTCTTAATTTCGGCTGGTGGGATAGTGTCGCTTGCGCTACCGCTGCCGGGACGCGCGGACTGGGCTACAGTCGCAGCTCGGCTGAGCGTGCTTGCGGCCGTAGTGGGGCTTGCCGCGTACTGTGGCCGGCAATCAACGCACCACAGGCGTATCGCAGATTGGGCCCGAGCGCTTGAGGTGCAGCTGAAATCGTTACCGGCATTCATTGAGCCCATTCAGGCAGATGAGCAGCGAGACGGAATCTACGCGGCTTTCGCAAGGCGAATTCTGGGAAATCCACCAGATGGGTCATCGGCGAATAGTGATACGACAGAACTTTCAATGACCCAAGTTATTGATCTGTTGTCCGTCGTGATCAAAAAAGCGTAAATAAAGGAAAGAGTGCTTTGTTGGTCATCGATGATGACTGCCGAATCGCGTGCTTCATGAGGGTCACGCATTCTGGCTCAAGTGCATGGTGGGTGGATGAGATCCACGCGACGGCGGGGCAAGATGGAGGAGCGGCGATCCCACCGCCGCCGACTGGAGGTCCCGCATGTCCGAGCTCGAGCTGATCACCATGTGGTCGCGCGCCCGCAAGCAGATGATTACGAGCCAGCTCGGCCCGATCTTCCTGCTCACCGCCACCGTGTTCCTACTGCGCACCGGCCTCGCCGACGCCGACCTGGGCACGCGACTCGCCGCCGCCCTGATCCTGCTCGCTACCGGCGCCCTCGGTGCCGCCGTGCAGTTCTCCCTCAACTCGCAGGCCATCGCGATCGCCCGCGACCTCCGCGAGTCGGGCGCCACGTCGCACGCGGCCCGCGTGGTCATCGCCGCGGAGGGCCTCACGAACCTCGTCCGCTACGCGATCCCGGCGCTGTTCGTGGTCATCTACGTCGTGATCCTAGTGGCGCTGTTTGCGTAGGCGCGATTTGAGGTGTTCATCATCGTGTAGTCGACTCGGTCACAATCGGAGGTCTATGGTGAAGCAGTATCCGGAGACGCCGGAAGAGAGTCCTGCGCAGAGCGTGGCGGTCGCAGTCGGTATGGGGGCTCTCGGATCTATTCCTCTTGTGGGAGGAATGGTGGCGGGAGGTTTGTCAGCAGTCATCGCAGCGAAGCAACGTGAGCGCGACGAGGAGTTCTGGGCATGGACCGCTGCCCGAGTCCGTGCCTTAGAGGAGCGTCTGGCAGGCGTCTTTGATCCGACGGATGATGAGTTCTTCGTGGCCGCGCAGAAGGTTATTAGAGCGTCACGCGAGACGGCGGATCAAGAGAAGCGGCGACTTCTGGCCGAGGTGCTCGCGGAGTCGGGTTCGTGGTCAGACATTCCTTACGATCGGCGAGAGCGATACCTCGACGTTGTCGTAAGGATGACACCCTGGCATATGAGGGTGCTTTCGTATTTCCAAGATCCGAGCGGGTGGTTTCACCGACGGGGGTTGGAGCATGAGCTTTATCGTTTATCGGGCAGCATGACGTCGATCGTGCAGGTCGCGACTGACTACGTGGTGCCGGCGGATTTACCATTTGAGCTTATCGTTTCGGATCTGGAACGGGAGCGCCTGGTGGATGTGCCATTACATACATTGATGACCGGTAGTGGAACTGTCGATGCGCGAACGACCGGCGACGGCGCTGGTTTGTTAGGATTCTTAAACGGTGCCCCCGCCGCTTCTTGGCCGACTTCGTAGGAGACGCTGTAAGGCGGCCCCGCATAGCTGCTGCAGGCTTTGGGTGATTTTTTCGTTTGATTCAGGCTCTGAAGCACATCAGCGCTACTCCAGCGTCCGGTTCACCAGCCGCGAGAGCACGATCGCGCTGCGGGTGTGGTCGACGTTCGGGGCCACGCGCACCTTCTCGAGGGCGTCCTCGAGGCTCGGGATGTCGCGGGAGCGGATGCGGACGATGGCGTCGGCGTCGCCCGTGACGGTGCCCGCGTCGACGACCTCGGGCACGCCCTGGAGGATGCGGCGCAGCTCGTCGGGCGCGACCGTGCCGCGGCAGAACAGCTCGACGTAGGCCTCGGTGCTGAGGCCGTCGACCGCGGGATCCACCTGGATGGTGAAGCCGCGGATCACGCCGTCGGCCACCAGCCGGTCGACCCGCCGCTTCACCGCGCTCGCCGAGAGCCCGACGGTGCCGCCGATGTCGCCGTACCCGGCGCGGCCGTTCTGGCGGAGGAGGTCGATGATCCGGTGGTCCAGGTTGTCCATGGGGCGAGCCTACGGCGGGATCGTGCGCGCGACCGGCCCCTCACGCGCGGAATCCGCGTGGCGACCGGTCGATCGGGCGCGATCCGCGTGCCAGGCTGGCGGGAAGGCGTCCCCTCGGGGCTCTGGGACATCGTCCGCCTCCACGACCGCGTCCCGGCGCGCCGCACGAAGCAGGAGCACCATGCCCTCCACCCTCCCCCTGTCCGCGGACACCGCATCGGGCCGCACGGCCGTCGCGAAGCGCGTCCTTATGTGCCGGCCCGACCACTTCGACGTGGTCTACAAGATCAACCCGTGGATGGATCCCGCGATCCCGACCGACACGTCGCTCGCGGTCCGCCAGTGGCAGACCCTGTACGACACCTACGTGGGGCTCGGCTTCCAGGTCGACCTGATCGACGGGATCGCGGGCCTTCCCGACATGGTCTACGCGGCCAACGGCGGCTTCACCCTCGACGGCATCGCGTACGGCGCCGCGTTCCAGCACCCCGAGCGCCAGCCCGAGGGCCCCGCGTACATGGACTGGTTCCGCGAGGCCGGCTTCGACGTGCGCGTGCCCGCCGAGGTCAACGAGGGCGAGGGCGACATCCTCCTCGTCGGCGACACGATCCTCGCGGGCACCGGCTTCCGCAGCGACAGCACGAGCCACGCGGAGATCGCCCGGATCTTCGACCGCGAGGTCGTGACCCTGCGCCTCGTGGACCCGTCGTTCTACCACCTGGACACCGCCATCGCCGTGCTCGACGACACGAACATCGCGTACCTGCCGAGCGCCTTCGACGCCGTGAGCCTCGACGAGATCGAGCGCCGCTACCCCGACGCGGTCGAGGTCAGCGAGCAGGACGCGTCGATCCTCGGCCTCAACTCCTACAGCGACGGGCACCACGTCGTCATCGCCGAGAAGGCGGTCGGCTTCGAGGCGTCGCTGCGGGAGCGCGGCTACGAGCCCATCGGCGTCGACCTGTCCGAGCTGCTGCTCGGCGGCGGCGGCGTGAAGTGCTGCACGCTCGAGCTCCGGAAGTAGAGGGCGAGGACATGACCGACACCCTCGACCGTCCCGCCGCCTCCGAGGCGGGCGCCCTCGCGATCCACGCCGAGGAGGCGCACGCCGCGCACAACTACCACCCGCTGCCCGTCGTGGTCGCGTCCGGCCAGGGCGCGTGGGTCACCGACCTCGACGGCCGGCGCCTGCTCGACTGCCTCGCCGCCTACTCGGCGGTGAACTTCGGGCACTCGCACCCGGAGCTCGTGCGGGTCGCGACGGAGCAGCTCGGGCGGATCACGCTCACCAGCCGCGCGTTCCACAACGACAGGCTCGGGCCGTTCGTCACGGCGCTCGCCGCGCTCGCCGGCAAGGACATGGTCCTGCCGATGAACACGGGCGCCGAGGCCGTGGAGTCGGGGATCAAGGTCGCGCGCGCCTGGGGCTACCGCGTGAAGGGCGTGGCCGCGGGCCGGGCGAAGATCATCGTGATGGCCGGCAACTTCCACGGCCGCACCACCACCATCGTCAGCTTCAGCGACGACGAGGAGGCGCGGGCCGACTTCGGGCCGTTCACGCCCGGCTTCGTCACCGTGCCCTACGGCGACGCGGCGGCGCTCGAGGCCGCGATCGACGCGGACACGGTCGCCGTGCTCGTCGAGCCAATCCAGGGCGAGGCCGGCATCGTCGTGCCGCCCGAGGGGTACCTCGCCGACGTGCGGCGGATCTGCACGCGCGAGCGGGTGCTCATGGTCGCCGACGAGATCCAGTCGGGCCTCGGCCGCACGGGCGCGACCTTCGAGTGCGACAACGCGGGCGTCGTGCCCGACCTCTACCTCCTCGGCAAGGCGCTCGGCGGCGGCATCGTGCCCGTCTCCGCGGTCGTCGGCGACGCGGACGTGCTGGGCGTCATCCAGCCGGGGCAGCACGGATCCACGTTCGGCGGCAACCCGCTGGCCGCGGCCGTGGGGCAGGCGGTCGTCGACATGCTCGCGACGGGCGAGCCGCAGGAGCGCGCGCGTCGCCTCGGCGCGGTGCTGCACGCGCGGCTCGGCGAGCTGGTCGGGCACGGCGTGCTCGAGGTGCGCGGCCGCGGCCTGTGGGCCGGCATCGACATCGACCCCGCGCTCGCCACGGGCCGCGCGGTGTGCGAGCGGCTGGCCGAGCGCGGTGTGCTCGCCAAGGACACGCACGGCTCGACGATCCGGCTCGCGCCGCCCATCGTCGTGGAGGAGGAGGACCTGGTCTGGGCCGTGGGCCAGCTCGCCGAGGTGCTGACGGAGCTCGGGGCGAGCTGACCCGCATCCCGACCCGGTCCGCGCCCGGCCGCCCTACGGGGTGGTCGGGCGCCGTCGTGTCGGGGATCCGCCGGGTCCGGCTGGCGCGCGCGTCGCGATGGCGACGCCCGCGGCGACGCACACCACGACGATCGCGCCGAGCTGCACGGGCGAGAGCGACTCGCGCAGCACGATCACGCCGAGGATCGCCGCGACCACCGGGCTGAGGCTCGTCAGCACGGCGAACAGGCGCGGGGTGATGCGGCGGAGGATCACGGTGTCGAGCGAGTACGGCACGGCCGACGAGAGCAGGCCGATCGCCGCGAGCAGGCCGACGACCCGCCCGTCGAGCGCCGCGACGTCGAGCGTGAGGAGGGCCCACGGTACGAGCACGACGAGGCTCACGACGCTCGCGACCGCGATGCCCTGGAAGCCCGGCAGCCGCTCCGCCACCCGGCGCGTGAAGACGATGTAGGCGGCCCACGTGACGGCGGCGGTCGCGCCGCAGACGAGGCCGAACGCGTCGATGCGCCCCTCGAGACCCGTGAGCACGACGACGCCCGCCGCGGCGACGAGCGCGCACGCCGCGTCGAGCAGGCGGCGCGACGCGAGCAGCGCGATGGACAGCGGCCCGAGGAACTCGATGGTCGCCGCGATGCCGAGCCCCAGCCGGTCGACGGCCGCGTAGTAGGAGAGGTTCATCAGCGAGAGGGAGAGGCCGAGCATCACGGCGGGCACGAGCTGTGCGCGCGTCATGCGGTGGATCCGGGGCCTCGCCACGGGCAGCACGAGCGCCGCCATCATCACCTGGCGCGCGGCGACGACGAGCACGGCGCCGACCACGGGGATCACGAGGCCGGCGAGCGAGGACCCGAGGCTGACGCTGACGATCGTGCCCACCTGGAGCGCGGCGCCCGCGGCGGTGGTGCGGGCGCCCGGGGCGGAGGCTGGGCCGGTGCCGGCTGCGGCCGCCGCGTCGGCGACCGCGCCCTCGACGCCGGCCGGGGTGGTGCCGGGCGCGGATCCGGGGTGCGCGCCGGCCGGGTCGGCGGGGTCCCCGGGGTGCGTCACCTCGCGAGCGTACCGACGCGGGGGACGGGCGACCGCGCGGCCTGGCCCGGCTCCCCGTCCCCGCGCTCAGTCGACCGCGGCCCGCTCCGCCGCCCGGGCCCGCCGCTCGAGCGGGAAGCGCGCGCCCGGGCGGGCGAGCAGCGTCGCGACGGCGGGGCCGGCGGCCTCCGCGGCGTCCGCGAGGATCCGCGGGGCGAGCGCCGGGTCCGCGATGTGGCTGACGAGCAGCGTGTCGACCCGGGATCCCGCGGCCACCGCACCCGCGCCCGCACCGGTGAGGTGCCCGTGGCCCTCCAGCTCCTGCGGCGTGGCCGTGAGGTAGGTCGCCTCGCAGACGAACAGGTCGGCCTCGTGCGCGGCGGCGCGGAGTCCGGGGCAGTCGGAGGTGTCGCTCGAGAAGGCGATCGTCGCGCCCGTCTCGAGGTCCTCGAAGCGCAGCGACGCGCTCGGCACCGCGTGGTGGGCGGCGAAGGCGGTGAGGCGGAGGCCCGGAGCGACCTCGAACGGGGTCGGCGTCGCGAGGTCGAGCCCGCGCACGTCGAAGGCCTGCGCGAGCGGGGCCTGCAGCGTCGGCACGGTCGGGATCCCGATCAGCTCGTCGAAGGACTCCACGTAGTCGAGGCTCTCGGCGGGCAGGTACAGGGGCACGCGCCGCTCGCGCGGCCGCGGGAACTGCAGCCGGAACGCGAGCGCCCCGAGGTCGAGCGCGTGGTCGGCGTGCCGGTGCGTGACGACCACCGCGACGAGGTCGTCGAGGGCGCCCCGCTCCGCGAGCTCGCGCACGATGCCGGGGCCGCAGTCGACCAGCACCGAGCCGCGCGGGCCGCGCAGCAGGTAGCCGCTGGCGGCGGATCCGGCGACGGGCGCGGTCGCCGCGACGCCGAGGATGTCGAGGGTCCAGGTCATGCGCGTCGTCCTCCCGTGCGGGTGCGGCCGCGGCGCGGGGCGTCCGGGCCGGGGTCCGGGGCCGCCGGATCGGGACCGGGATCGGGATCCGGGTCGGGGGAGGCGTGCACGGTGGTGCCCGGCGCATCGAGGCGCAGGTGCACGGCGTGGCCCGGCAGGTGCGGGGCGGCGGTCGAGGCGGTGAGCTCGGTGCCGTCGACCGCGCTGGATCCGTCGCCCACGAGCCGCAGCCGGAGCGACCAGCTGGACCCGCGCGGCTCGACGTCCACGACCACGGCGGGACGGGATCCGGCGACCGGCCGCTCGTGCAGGCTCGCGCCGCCGACCGGGCGGACCACCGCGAAGCACGGCCCGTCGACCGGCGCGGCGCCGTCGGCGAGGAAGGGCGCGAGCGGCATGCGCCAGCCCTCCGCGACGACGAGCTCGCCGTCGGCCGCGAGGGCGGGCAGGGCCGCGGCGCCCGCGACGAACTCGGCGACGAACGGATCCGCGGGCCGGCTCCACACGCCCTCGACGGTGTCGCGCTGGATGAGCCGCCCGTCGCGCATCACCGCGACCTCGTCGGCCAGCGCGAGCGCCTCGGCCTGGTCGTGGGTGACGATGATCGTGCAGCAGTCGGCCTCGGCGAGCAGGCGCCGGAGGTCGCGCCGCATGCCGTCGCGCAGCTGCGGGTCGAGTGCGGAGAGCGGCTCGTCGAGGAGCAGCACGCGGGGCCGGATCGCGAGGGCCCGGGCGAGCGCGACGCGCTGGCGCTGGCCGCCGGAGAGCTGGGCGGGGGAGCGGTCGGCGTAGGCGGTCATGCGCGTGAGCTCGAGCGCGTGGTCCACCCGCTCGTCCCGCTCGGCGCGGGGCACCCGCTGCGCGCGGAGGCCGTACGCCACGTTGTCGCGGACGCTCAGGTGCGGGAACAGCGCGTACGACTGCGGCACGTAGCCGATGCGGCGGCGCTCGGCGCGGAGGCGGGTGGCGTCGTCGCCGTCGAGGTGGAGGGATCCGCTCGACGGCGTGAGGAGGCCCGCGATGAGGCGCAGCAGCGTCGACTTGCCGCAGCCGCTCGGGCCGACGAGCGCGAGCACGCGGCCGGGCGCGACCTCGAGGCTCACGTCGGCGACGGCCTGGGTGGATCCGTAGCGGTGGCCGATCCCCTCCAACCGCAGGGCGGGGACGGGTGCGGCCGCGGCGGTCGCGGGGGCGGCCGGGGCGTCGATGACGGTCATGCGTTCTCCTTCCGGGAGAGGGCGTTGCGCGCCAGCAGGGCCGCGGCGACGGCGGCGGGCACGAGGGCCACGCCGAAGAGCAGGGATCCCGCGGCGCCGAGCTCGAGCCGCTGGGTCGTGAAGGCGGAGTAGAGCGCGAACGGCGCGGTCTGGTTCGCGGGCGGCACCACGAAGAAGCTGAGGTTGAACTCGCCGATGGACAGCGCCGCCGCCATGAGGAGCGCGGCCGCGAGCGGGAGGCGGATCGCCGGCAGCGTGATCGTGACCAGCCGCCGCACAGGCCCCGCGCCGAGGGTCGCGGCCACGCGCTCCGCCTCCACGAGCTCCGGCGCCGCGAGCGACGGCACGAGCCCCGCGACGAGGAACGGCAGCGCGATGAGCAGCTGGCCCACCACGAGGAGAGCGCCGCTCGAGCGCAGCCCGGGATCCGACGCCGCGAGCGCGAGGCCGAGCGCGACGCCCGGCACCGCGAGCGGGAGCATCGTGATCTGCCGCACGACCGCCCCGCCCGGCACCAGCCGGCGGGCGAGCGCGTGGCAGAGCGGCAGCACGACGACGAGCGCGAGCACGAGCACGACCGCGGTCACCGCGAGCGTCGGGCCGACGCGCGGGCGCAGCAGCTCCCACGCCATCGCGTACCAGTCGGCGGTGATCCCGCCGACGAGCGGCCCGCGGGACGCGTCGGGCGAGATCGAGACGACGACGGTGCCGAGGATGGGGATGAGCACGAACGCGACGCACAGCGCGAGGGCGGCGGGGCCGACCCGGTCGCGGTGCCCGGGGCGGCGGCTCACCGGATCCCCCGGCCGGCCGCGACGGGCGCGGCGGCGGCGACCGGCGCGACGGAGGCGACCGATGCGACCAGCGCATCCGACGCGCCGCCGGAGCGCCCGACGCGCCCGCTCCGCCCGTCGACGATCCGCGCACCGACCGCGCACAGCACGAGCGACAGCACCGCGAGCAGCGCGAGCACCACGGAGAGCGCGGCCGCGAGGCCCTGGTCGCCCTGGTTGTAGAGGGCGTCCGCCACGTCGAGCGGCAGCACGCGGATCCCCTCGGACAGCGTCGCGGCGGTGCCGTACGCCCCGAGCGAGGTCGCCATGCAGACCCCGGCCGCGGCGAGCAGCGGGCCGCGCAGCAGCGGCATGGTCACCGACCAGGCGACGCGGGCGGGGAACGCGCCGAGCGACGCGGCGACGGCCGTGAGCTCGGGGTCGAGCCCCGACGCGGCGCCGCGCAGCGTGCCGATCACGCGCGGGATGCAGAAGTAGACGTACGCCGCCGCGAGCCCGCCGGCCGTGTAGGCCCAGCGCCCGCCGGGATCGCCCGTGACCGCCTCGATCGCCTGCGACAGCAGCCCGTTGCGGCCGAGCATCACGATGACGAAGAAGCCGATGACGATGCCCGGGAACGCGAGGGGGAAGACGAGCACGGCGTCCACGAGCGCGGACGTGCGCGGCCCGGAGCGGGCGAGCGTGATGGCGGCGGGCGTGCAGATCGCGAGCGTCACGAGCGTGACGCCGGCGGACAGCAGCACCGTGGTGACGAGCGAGGCGCGGAGCCGGTCGTCGGTCACGAGCGCCGCGTAGTTGTCGAGCGTGAGCCCGCCCTCGCGCACCCCGAGGACCGTGCGGTGCAGCGAGTCGATCACGAGACCCGCGAGGGGCCGCAGCAGGAACCAGACGAGGAGCGCGAGGGCGGGGAGGGCGACGACGAGGCCGCCCCAGCCGACCCGGAGGGGTCGCGTGGGCACGGTCTAGCGGACCTCCGCCTGGTACCGCGTGACGAAGCCGGCCTGCGCGTCCGCGAGGGCGGCGTAGTCCACGACCTCGGCGCGCGCGAAGTCCTCCGCGCTCTCCACCTTGTCGGCGATCTCCGCGGGCACCTCGCCCGAGATCGGCCGCACGTAGCCGCCGGCGAGCGTCGACTGGCCCTCCTCCGAGAGCAGGTAGTCGAGCCACTCCTTCGCGAGCTCCGGGTGCGGTGCGCCCTTCACGAGCGCGGCGACGTACGGCACCTGGAGGGAGCCCTCGGCGGGGATCACGACGTCGAGCGGGGCGCCGTCGTTGTACTTCGCCGCGTAGCCGTTGAAGTCGGCGTCGATGAGGATCGGGATCTCGCCCTGCACGACCTTGGCCGTGGCGGTCTGCGCGGGCGTGACCGCGCCGTTCGCCTTGAGCTGCTTGAGGTAGTCGATGCCGGGGCCGAAGTCGTCGACCGACCCGCCCATCGCCAGGTTGACGGCGGCGGCGACCGAGTAGCCGACGGCGGCCTGGGACGGGTCGAGGTACCCGGTCAGCCCCGTGTACTCGGGCTTCAGCAGATCCGCCCAGCTGGTGGGGCAGGGGAGGTCGCCGAGCGCCTCGGTGTTGCAGATGAACGCGATGGCGCCCGTGTGCACGGCGAACCAGCGGCCGTCGGGGTCCTTGAGGCCGTCGGGGATGGCGTCGAAGCCGGCCGGCTCGTAGGGCTCGGTCACGCCGGCCTCGACGGCCTTGGGCCCGAACGCGATGCCGAGGTACACGGCGTCGGCCTGGGGCGCGGCCTGCTCCGCCACGAGCGCGGCGAGCGCCTGGCCGGAGTTCTTGGTGTCGCTGGGCGCGGCGACCGACTGCGCGGAGCCGAACTGCGTCAGCAGCGCGCCGAAGTTGGCGAAGGAGGTGGGGGAGTTGTAGGTGATGAGCGTGCCGGCCGAGGTGTCGCCGGAGCCCGCGGCAGCGGTGGATCCGGTGCCGGTGCTGGCCGACGTGCAGCCGGCCAGGGTGAGCGCGGCGACGGCGGCGAGGGCCGTGGCGGCGACGCGGGTGCGGAGCAGGGACATGCGGGTGGGCCTTTCGTCGGGGATGACTAAAACGTTAAAGTCGGAGAGCGGCCCGCTCCGGTCCGCGACGTGAACGCCGGCTGAACGCCTGCGGTCGAACCGTTCCCGGGCCCGGCCCCGGCCGACGCGGAGGCCCCCGGACGATAGGAATGACGGATGACCCGCGACCCCGCCCCGCGCCGCCGGGTCTCGCTCACCGACGTCGCCCGCGAGGCCGGCGTCTCGGCGACCGCGGCGAGCTTCGCGCTCAACGGTCGCTCGGGCGTCGGCGAGGTCGTCCGGGCGCGCGTGAAGGAGGCGGCCGCGCGGCTCGGCTACGTGCCGTCCACCTCGGCGGTCGCGCTGCGCACCGGCCGCTCCGGGGCGGTCGGCCTCCTCATCCGCAACATGCGGAACCCCTTCTTCCTCGACGTCATCGACGGGTTCGACGCCACGTGCGCGGCGGCCGGGCTCGGCGTCGTCATCGGATCCGCCGACTACTCGCCCGCGCGCGAGGCCGAGCTCGTCGCCACCTTCGCGGCCCGCGGCGTCGACGGGCTGGCGCTCGCGCCCATCGGCGGGGGGAGCGCGGCGGCCGACTGGGACGGTTCCACCGGCAAGCCCGTCGTGCTCATCAACGGCGCCCGCCACGCCCCCGGGATCGACGCGAGCCGCGTGCACGTCGACGGCGAGGCGGCGGTGGCGCAGGCCATGGCGCACCTGGCGGACCTCGGCCACCGGCGCATCGCCATCGTCGCCGCGCCCCGCGACCGCAGCGCGGACGACGAGCGCGTGGCGGCCTTCCACCGGATCTGCGCCGAGCGCGGCATCGCCCCACGCGTGGTCGAGACGGCCATGCAGCACGACGCCGCCGTGCGGGCGCTCACGCGCGCGCTCGCCGAGCCCGCGGCCACGCGCCCCACCGCCATCGTCACGAGCAGCGACTACCTCGCCACCGCCGTCTACCAGGCCGCCGAGGCGGTCGGGCTCCGGATCGGCGTCGACGTGAGCGTCGTCGGCCACGACGACCTCGGCACGAGCCGCTTCCTCGCGCCGGCGCTCACGACGATCGCGGTCGACCGCGCCGCGCTCGGCGCCGCGGCCGCGCGCCGCCTCATCGAGCGGCTCGACGGCGGCGCGTCCGGCACCACGGTCGTGCCGACCTCGCTCGTGTCCCGCGCGTCGACCGGGCCCGCGCCCGCCGGCGGATCCGCCTAGCGGGGCAGCGCGTTCCCGTCGGCGTCGAGGTGGTCGCGCCAGCTGCGCTTCGGCTCCCAGCCGAGCAGGCGCCGGGCCTTCGCGGTGGAGATGCCCGAGGAGTCGACGCGCTCGATCGCCCGCAGCTCGATGGCGTCGCCGTAGTGCCGGTGCAGCTCGGCGGCGAAGTCGTGCCCGCCCGCGTTGTCGGCGGCCGCGATGTAGAAGACCTCGTGGCCGGGCAGGTCGGAGGCGACCGACAGCACGATGGCGTCGGCCAGGTCGTCCGCGTCGATGTAGCTCCAGAGGTTCGCCGTGAGCACGCTCGCGTCGCGCACCTGCTTGCCGAGGTTCGACGCGTAGTTGTCCTCGTTGTGCACGGTGCTCGGGCGGAGCGAGATCACGCGGATGTCGGAGCGGCGCACGGCCGCGTCCATCAGCTGCTCGCCGAAGGCCTTGGAGAGCGCGTACGGATCCTGCGGGTGCAGCGGGTGCTCCTCGTCCACGGGCGCGTAGTCCGGAAGGAACGGCCGCTCGGGGAAGAAGTTGCCGACGATGCTCTCGCTCGAGATGTTGACGAACCGCGGCACCCCGAAGCGCACGGCGGCCTCGATGAGGTGGAACGTCGACATGAGGTTCGTCTGCAGCACCACGTGGGCCGGGTTGCCGGTCGGCTGCGGGATCGCGGCGACGTGGACGACCGCGTCCATGCCGGCGACGACCGCGAACGCGGCGCCCTGGTCGGTGAGGTCGGCCATCACGTAGCGGCCGGGCACCACGACGCCGGCGTCGAAGACGGGGCGCACGAGGTCGACGCCCGTGACGTCGTGCCCGGCGGCGACGAGCGCCTCCACGGCGGCGCGGCCGACCTTGCCGCGGGATCCGGTGACGAGGACCTTCATGCGCCCGCTCCTGCCTGGCCCTCGGGGGCCTTCATGACGACGGGGACGAAGGGGTCGTCCTCCAGCCGCTCCGCGAACCACCCCTCGCCCACGAAGCCCTCCGACCACAGCTTCAGCGGGGTCGCGACGGTGGGCGTGAACAGCTCCCACCGGGTCCAGAGGCGCGCCTCCTCGGTCATCATGCGGCCGACCTCGCGGGTCCAGCGGACGACGACGTGGTCGGCGGGCAGCAGGCGCTCGAACGCGGCCTGCGCCTCGGCCAGGCGGGCGGACCTCGTGCCGTCGCCCGACACCTGCTCGGCGCTCAGCGCGAGCACCAGGGTCCAGGTCGTGCTCTGCAGCTCGGTGTCGCGCGGCGCGGCGACGTCGGCGTCGGCTCCGGGCGATGCGGGGGTGGTGTCGTGGCTCATGCGGCGTCGCGCTCCTCGTGTCGATCGAGTCTGTCACGCGGGGTCGCCCGCGTCCGGAGCGCGAGGTGCACGAGCACGCCCGCCACGAGCGCGCAGAACGCCGCGCCCAGGCCGCCGACGGTGATGCCCGACGCGGCGACCACGAACGTCGCGACCGCGGGCAGGTGGGCGCCCGGATCCCGCACCGCCGACGCGAGGCTCGCCGCGAGCGACGGGACGAGCGCGAGCCCGGCCGCCGCGGCGACGACGCCCGCGGGACCCGCCACGATCACGGCCGCGAGAGCCGCGGACGCGAGGCCCAGCACGAGGTTCGTCCAGCCCGCCGTGCTCGCCGCGCGCCATCGCTCGGCGGGATCCGGGTGCGCGGAGGGCGACGCCGAGAGCGCGGCCGACAGGGCCGCCAGGTTCACGGCGTGGCCGCCGAACGGCGCGCTCACGAGCGTCGCCGCCGCGGTCGTCGCCATCGCGGCCTTCCACGGCGTCTCGTACCCGAAGGACCCGAGCACCGCGACGCCCGGCAGGTTCTGGGACGCCATGGTCACGATGAAGAGGGGGATCCCGAGCGCCACGGCCGCCGCGAGCGTGAAGACGGGCGCCGTCGGCTCGATGCGCGGGAGCAGGTGCGCGAGGTCGAGCGACGACCCCGGCGCGGGCCCCGAGACGGCGAGCGAGACGCCGACGACCACGAGCGCGGCGGCGAGCGCGGTCGGGGCCGCCCAGCGCGGGGCCCAGCGGGCGGCGGCGAGCCAGGCGAGGATCACCGGCAGCACGACGAGCGGAGCGCGCACGGCCGCCGTCGCGGTCGCGACGCAGAGGGGGAGGAGCACACCGGCGAGCATCGCGGCGGCCACGCTCGCGGGGATCAGCCGCACGAGCCGCCCGAGCAGCGGCCAGAGCGCGGTCGCGAGCACGAGGATCCCGCAGACGACGAAGGCGCCGACGGCCGCGGCCCAACCGCCCTCGACGGCGCCCGATCCGATGAGGAGCGCGGCCCCGGGCGTCGACCAGGAGAGCGTGATGGGACGGCGGAAGCGGTGCGCGAGGAGGACCGTGCCGAGCCCCTGCGTGATGCAGAGCGCGAGCAGCCCCGACGCGGCCTGCGACGGAGAGGCCCCGACGGCGGTGAGCCCGGTCAGCACGACCGCCGAGGTGCCGGCGAACCCGACCACCGCGGTGACGATCCCGGCCCCGCGCGCCTGCGCCCGGCCCCCGCGCGCCTCGTTGCCCGTCATGCGCGCTCCCGACCGGACGCCGGTCGTCCTGCCGCCCGATCCTAGGGTCCGGTCGCCACCGGCCCCGGCCGGCGAGCGGATTTCCTCACGCGCGGAAACAAAAGTGGATGATGATGTCGGTGACCATTTCGGTTACCGTCGAGAGGACCGCGCTCCACCGACGTCGACGAGGCCCGCCATCTCCCGCATCGCCCGCACCTCCCGCTGCGCCCCCGGGCGCCCGCGGAACGCCTCCGTCGCGCGCCTCCGGGTCGCCGCCGCGCTCGCCGCGTCCGGCCTCCTGCTCGGCCTCGGCGTCCCCTCCGCGCAGGCCGCGGAGGAGTACCCGACGTGGTCCGAGGTGCAGGCCGCGCGCTCGAGCGAGCGGGCCACCGCCGACCAGGTCACGCGGATCACCTCCCTCATCTCCGGCCTGTCCGCCGAGGTCGAGGCGGCCACCGCCCTCGCCCTGCAGCGCGCCGACGAGCACGCGGCCGCGGTCGACGCGCTCGACGAGGCCACCGGGAAGCTCGAGGCCCTCGAGTCCAAGGCGGCCAAAGCCCAGACCGAGGCGGACGACGCCAAGCGCCAGGTCGGCCAGCTCGTCGCGCAGCTCGCGCGCAGCGGCGGCGGCAGCGACGTCTCCCTGCGCCTGTTCACGAGCGGCGGCGAGGACGCCGACGTCCTCCTCTCCCGCATGGGCACCGCCACCAAGCTCGCCGACCGCCAGGACACCGCCTTCACCGCCGCCGTCACGTCGGCCCGCACCGCCGAGTCGCTCGGCAAGCAGGCGACCGTCGCGAAGGAGGCGCTCGCCGGGCTCGCGGCCGAGGCCGAGGCCAAGCTGCAGGAGGCGTCCGCCGCGCAGGCCCGCGCGGACCAGGCGCTCGCCGAGCAGGAGGCCCGCAGCTCCGAGCTCCAGGCGCAGCTCACCACGCTCCGCGACTCGCGCATCTCCGTCGAGGAGGGCTTCGCGATCGGCGAGCGGAAGCGCCAGGAGGAGGCGGCCGCCGAGGCCCGCCGCCAGGCCGAGGCCCGCGCCGCGGCCGCTGCCGCCGCGGCCGCCGCGAACGCCGCCGCCCGTCCGCCGGCCAACGCGCCGCGCCCGCCGGCCTCCGGCGGCCAGCCCTCGTCCTCCGGCTGGACCATGCCGATCCGGAGCTACGGCTCGTACCAGTCCTACGGCATGCGCCTGCACCCCATCGCGAAGGTCTGGCGCCTGCACGCGGGCGACGACTTCGGCGCGGGCTGCGGCACGCCCATCTACGCGACCGCCTCCGGCACCGTGCAGTTCGCGGGCGGATCCAGCGGGTTCGGCAACGCCATCACGCTCAACCACGGCGGCGGCGTCACGAGCGTCTACGGCCACATGTACTCGTACGGCGTGATGGTCCGCACGGGCCAGACCGTGCAGGCGGGCCAGCAGATCGGCGCCGTCGGCAACGCGGGGTACAGCACCGGCTGCCACCTCCACTTCGAGATCCGGCAGGGCGGCGTCGCCACCTCGCCCATGCCGTTCCTCCGCAACCGCGGCGCCTGACCGGGAGTACGCTGGACGCGTCCGAGACCGGGGGGTGCGGCGCATGACCGGAGCCATCAGGCGCGTCCTGCACGTCGTCGCCCGGCCGGCCATCTTCGTGCAGTACCTGGCCCTCCGCGCCGGTCTGTCCAGCGAGGTGTTCCCCCGCGACGCGGGGTCCGGCGTCGTCCCCGGCGACTCGCCGCACCGCGTGCTCGTCATCGGCGAGGCCACGGCCGTCGGGTTCGGCGTGCTGTCGCACGAGCTCGGGATGGCCGGCCACTTCTCCCGGCAGCTGGCCCGCCGCACGGGCCGCGGCGTCGAGTGGGCCACGCGCCCGTTCGCCGACCTCACGATCCACACCGCCGCGGGCACCGTCCGCGACCGCGCGCTGCTCGAGGGCGTCGACGTCGTGCTGGTCATGGTGGGGGTGGGCGACAGCATCCGCCTCACGCCGCAGCGCACCTGGCGCCGCCTCATGTGCGCGGCCATCGACGACCTGAGCCGCGGGCTGCCGGAGGGCGCCCACGTGCTCGTCGCCGAGGTCCCGCCGCTCCGCGAGAGCACGGGCGTGCCCGTCGCCTGGCGTCCGGTCGCCGCCCGGCATGCGCGCCTGCTCAACCGCGTGACCGCGGAGATCGTCGCCTCCCGGCACGAGGCGCTGTGCGTCCCGTTCCCGCCCGAGAGCGTCATCGACATCGGCGACCCGGACGCGGCGCAGGCGTCGCGCGTCTACGCGGCGTGGTCGCGCGCGTTCGTCGAGCGGATGCTCGGACCCGCGGGAACCGCCGAGGCGTGACCTGCGGTTGAACGTTCCCTGTGCATTCCTCGGGTGCGGGATACGCGCCGCGGGCCGGGCGTAGCGTCGGACACGTGCCCGCTGCGGTGTCCTCACCGCGGCTCGAGCTCTCGGGTCGCACGACGATCCGATCCCACGCACCGAATCCGAACGAGGAGAAGCAATGCCCCAGGTAATCGAGACCGTCGACGTCAACGTCCCCGTCAGCACCGCCTACAACCAGTGGACCCAGTTCGAGTCGTTCCCGAACTTCCTCAGCTACGTCGAGTCGATCACGCAGGTCACCGACACGCTCACCGAGTGGAAGGTCAAGATCGGCGGCGTCGAGCGCACCTTCGAGGCGAACATCACCGAGCAGCACCCCGACGAGCGCGTCGCCTGGAACTCGACCGGCGGCGACGAGGACCACGCGGGCGTCGTCACGTTCCACAAGCTGAGCGACACCGAGACGCGCGTCACCGTGCAGCTCGACTGGGCCGCCAAGGGCCTCGTGGAGAAGGTCGGCGCGGCGATCGGCGTCGACGACCACGTCATCAAGGGCGACCTCAAGAACTTCAAGGAGTTCATCGAGAAGCGCGGCACCGAAGAGGGCGCCTGGCGCGGGGACGTCCAGGCCTGATCATGCAGACCGACGAGATCCGCTGGAACCAGGAGGCGCGCGACAAGATCCTCACGGACAGCGACCGCGTGCTCCAGGAGGCCGTGCAGAACGCGGCCAAGGAGCTGAAGGGGGAGGACTGGGAGACCGTGTACCAGAGCCTCTTCGAGCAGCTCAAGGGCCGGTTCATCGACTTCGAGCCCGGGCCGGACCTCCGCAAGTACGCCGAGGCCGTCTCCCGCGGGGAGATCGAGGGCTGACGCGAGCGTCACCAGCAGCACCGGGAGGGCCCGGCATCCGCGAGGGTGCCGGGCCCTCCCCGCGCCTCCCGTTCCTCACCTGCTGGATAACCTGGATCCGCGCCGCGGGGGCGCAGCGACCAGGGGAGACGCGATGAGCGACGCGCACGACGACCGACGGCCCGATGCGGGGCAGGGGCAGCCGAGCCCCGATGACGCGCACCCGGCCGGATCCTTCCCCGGCGCCGCGTATCCCGGCGGCCCGTACCCGGCCGGCCCCTACGCGCCCCTGCACCCCGGCGCGGTCCCGCCGCCCGGCTACGGCATGGTGCTCGTGCCGCACGCCCTCCGCCCCCTGCCGGAGCACATCGACCCGGGCTGGCGGCTCGCCGGCGTCGGGCGGCGCGCAGCCGGGCGGATCCTCGACCAGATGGTCTTCGGCCTCGTCGGCGGCCTGTCCGCGGGCGCGTTCATCGTCCCGCTCCAGGGGATCGCGCAGCAGCGGATCGCGGACATGCAGCTGTTCGGCCAGGCGGCCGAGGACATGGTCGACTCCTACTTCGGCGCCGCCATGCTCGGCTTCCTCATCAGCATGGTCAGCTACCTGCTCATCGCGACGTGGTGGCTCGGCTGGAAGGGCTCGACCCCCGGCAAGGCCATGGTCGGGATCCGCGTGCAGCGCTTCTCGGAGCCCGGCACGCTCGGCTTCGGCCGCGCGCTCCTCCGCGGTGTGGTCCAGAACGCGTTCGCGCTCGGCTGGCTCTTCACCGTCTGGCTGCCGTACGCGTCCGTCGGCTGGGACTCGCGGCACCTCCTCCGCGGCTGGCACGACCTGGCCGCGGACGACGTCGTGCTGGCCCGCCGCGTCGACGTGCCCGCCTCCTACTGAGCGGGCGCGACGCCCGTCCCCGGCGCGCCCGGGCCGCGGCGAGCCTGACGAGGCCCTGGGAGAAGCGGGGCCGGAGGAATGGGCGCGCCGGGTGCCCGGGTTGTGCGAGGGCGGTCCTCCGGGCCGCTGGCCGTCCCGCCCTCCCCGTCGCGCGCTCGCGTCGCGGTGCGCGCCGGCCACACGCGAGACGAAGGATCCCTACGTGAAGCTGTTCTCCCCCGTCGCCCTCGGCGCCCTCGAGCTCCCCAACCGCATCGCCATGGCGCCCCTCACCCGCATGCGCGCCGACGAGCAGGGCGTCCCCGGCGACCTCATCGTCGAGCACTACCGCCAGCGCGCGTCCACCGGCCTCATCGTCACCGAGGGCGTGTTCACCAGCGAGCGCAGCAAGGCGTACCCGGGACAGCCCGGCATCGTGACGGACGAGCAGATCGCCGGCTGGCGCCGGGTCACCGACGCCGTGCACGCCGCCGGCGGACGCATGGTGATGCAGCTCATGCACGGCGGGCGCGTCTCGCACGAGGAGATCACGGGCGGCCTGCCGCTGCTCGCGCCGAGCGCCATCGCGATCCAGGGCGAGGTGCACGTGCCCTCGGGCAAGGCGCCGTACCCGGTGCCGAGCGAGCCCACGACCGACGAGGTCCCGCTCATCGTCGACGAGCTCACGGTCGCCGCGCGCAACGCGATCGACGCCGGGTTCGACGGGGTCGAGATCCACTCGGCCAACGGCTACCTGCTGCACGAGTTCCTGTCGCCCGTCTCGAACGTCCGCACGGACGCGTACGGCGGATCGCCCGCGGCCCGCGCGAAGCTCGGCATCGACGTGTCGCACGCCGTCGCCCGCGAGATCGGCGCCGACCGCGTCGGCATCCGCATCTCGCCGTCGCACAACATCCAGGACGTCCTCGAGGAGGACCCGGACGAGACGCGCGCCACCTACGAGGCGCTGCTCTCCGGCATCGCGCCGCTCGGCATGGCCTACGTGAGCATCCTGCACGCGGAGCCCGCGGGCGAGCTCGTCCAGGGCCTCCGGAAGACGTTCGGCGGCCCGCTCATGATCAACAGCGGCTTCGGCGTCCAGACCGAGTACGACGAGGCCATCCAGCTCGTCGAGGACGGCACCGCCGACGTCGTCGCCGTGGGCCGCATGGTCATCGCGAACCCCGACCTCGTCGAGCGCTGGGAGTCCGGCGCCCCCACGAACGAGCCGAACCCGGCCACGTTCTACGGGCCGGGCGCGGAGGGCTACACCGACTACCCGGCGCTCGCGAGCTGATCCGCCGCACCGCCTGACCGGCTCCCGCCGGCACCGCCCGAGGCCGGGCTCACTCCGACGGAGCGAGCCCGGCCTCGTGCACGAGCACGGCGACCTGCACGCGGCCGTCCACGCCGAGCTTGTCGAGCACGTGCCCGACGTGCGTCTTGACCGTGGCCACGCCGAGGAACATCTCGCCCGCGATGCGCGCGTTCGACCATCCGCGCGCGACCGCCAGGGCCACCTCCTGCTCGCGCTCCGTCAGCGTCGCGAAGCGCGCCCGTTCCGCGGTGCGGTCGGCACGGTCGCGCCGGGCGGCCACGCCGATCACGGTGTCGAGCACCGAGGGCGACAGGATCGACCGGCCGGCCGCGGCCGTGCGCACCGCGTCCACGAGGTCGGCGGGTGGGGTGTCCTTGAGCAGGAACCCGCGGGCGCCGGCGCGCAGGGCGCCGAGCACGAGCTCGTCGGCGTCGAAGGTCGTGAGCACGATGACCGGCAGGTCGGGGCGCCGCGCGACCTCGCGCGCCGTCGCGGTCACGCCGTCGCAGACCGGCATCCGGATGTCCATGAGCACCACGTCGGGGTCGGCGCGGTCGATCACGGCGCCCGCCGCGAGCCCGTCCGCCGCCTCGCCCACCACCGCGAGGCCGGGATCCCCGCCGAGGAGCATGCGGAGGCCCGCGCGCACGAGCGCGTCGTCGTCGACGATGACGATGCGCACGGGTCCCGCGTCGGTCGGCGTCACGCGGTCCACGGGAGCTCCGCCTCGACCACGTGCGCGTCGTCCCGCACCGCGACCACGAGGGTGCCGTCCACCGAGCGGGCGCGCTCCGCGATGCCGGCCAGCCCGTGCCCGGGCGACGCGGGCCCGGGATCGCCCGCGGTCAGGGCGTTGCGCACGACGACGCGGAGGACGCCGCCCGGACGGCCGGCGATCGACACGTCGACGGGCGCTCCGGGCGCGTGCCGCCGCGCGTTCGTGAGGCACTCCTGGACGATCCGGTAGGCGTGCCGCGAGACGGAGGCGCCTAAGCGCGGGAGAGCGTCGCGGGTGCCGGGATCGAGCTCCAGGCGCACCTCGGTGCCCAGGGAGCCGGCGTCGTCGAGCAGCTCGGGGAGGTCGGCGAGCGTCGGCTGCGGGGGAGCGACGGCCGGGGATCCCGACGGATCCCGGAGCACGCCCAGCACCTCGCGCAGCTCGGTGAGCGCCGTGCGGGCGTTCTCGCGCACGATCGTCGCCGTCTGCCGCACCTCCGCCCCGTCGAGGTCGTCCCGGTACTCGAGGGCGCCCGCGTGCAGGGCGACGAGGGACAGCCGGTGCGCGAGCACGTCGTGCATCTCCCGGGCGATGCGCGTGCGCTCGTGGTCCGCCGCCTGCTCCAGGCGCAGCGCCTGCTCCTCCTCCGCCATGCGGGCCCGCTCCCGCAGCGACGCGAGCAGCTCGCGCCGGCCGCCGACGTACAGGCCGACGACGACGGGCAGGCCGACGCCGACGAGGAGCGCGATCGCGAGGAACGGGAGGTCGCCCTGCTCCAGCGGCAGGTGCGCGAGGCCCGCGAGCTCCCAGACCGGGATCGCGACGACCCACACGGCGACGACCAGGGCGATCTCCCGCGGGCGGCGGCGGGTCGAGACGGAGACCAGCGCGATCACGGCGGCGAGGATCGCGAGGCTCGACATCGCGGCGAGGACGCCGAGCGCGGCGGCGACGGCGACCGGCGCGTGCCGCCGGAGGGGCATCAGCGCGATCGCGAGGATCCCCGCGGCGACGTCGAGGAGCAGGAGCGCCTCGGTCCGCAGGCCGCTCGCGCCCGACCCGGCCAGGGTGTCGAGCGTGGCGCCGAGGGCGACCAGGCCGACGGCGAGGGAGGCGGCGACGAGGGCGGCCTCGCGGCCGATCGACCGGGCGAGGGCGCGCGGCGCGGGGGCGGTGGGGGAGGGCATGCCCCGACCCTACGGACGGGGGTGCCGGCGCCGTATCGACCGAAGGGGGGAGATGCGCACGCCCGAGGGAGTCAGGAGGCGGAGCGCGAGGCCCGGCGCTCCGCGCGGGACGCGCGCCAGCGGCGCCAGGCGTCCCAGAAGCGGTGCAGCTGGCGCTTGAGGAAGACGTTCACGCGGTGCGCGGCCGGGAACTCGGTGCCGAGCACGGCGATGCCGAGGAAGACGATGAGCCAGCCCGGGCCGGGGAGCGGGATGAGCACGATGCCGACGAGGACGATGGCGACGCCGAGGAGCCCCACGAGGATCCGGTACAGCCACCGCGCCTTCGGGTGCAGCTCGATCCAGGCCCGGCAGCGACGCAGGAACCGGCGGAGGGGGTGGGAGTGGCTGGACCCCGCCTCGTACTCGCGGGTCAGGGTGTCGGACATGTCCCCACGCTACGTGCGGGTGCGGGGAGGCGTCTCCCTCATCCGGGGAATCCGCAGGATGCGGCGACGGATGCCCAGGTGGGAGGAGCTGTCGTCAGCGCGCGGGCGGGGCCGTGATCCGGCGGGCCGCCTCCACGACGGCCGCCCGGTCGGCCGCGCGCGCCTTCGGCCCGTCGGCGTGCATCGCGGGGTACGGCGACTGCACCCACGCCTGCGCGAGCGCGAACAGCATCGTGAGGAGGCGCTGCGGATCCCACGCCGGGTCGATGTGGCCCGACTCCTGCCCGCGCCGGATCGCCTGCACCTTGGCCGACGGCGACGTCTCGCTGTGCGGCACGTCGAGCTCCACGCCGTCGAGCCGGGCCCACGCGAGCATGCGGCGGTGCTGCGGATGCTCGTAGGCGTGGTCGAAGAGCTGGCCCACGAAGCCGGGGAGGTCCTCGGGATCCAGCGTCACGGCGGAGAAGAACTCGACGCCGTTGAGCTTCAGCACCGCGTGGAAGAGCGACTCCTTGTCGGTGAAGTGCGCGTAGAGCCGCTCCTTGCTCGCCCGGCCCGAGCGGGCGATGCGGTCGACCCGCGCGCCGGCCAGCCCGTGGGCCGCGAACTCCTCGCGCGCGGCCAGGAGGATGCGGTGCCGGACGTCGTCGGGCTTGTCATCGGTGGTGGATCGGGCGGCCCCCGTCGTCGCTGCCATGTGAACAGCGTATGTCAAACGAACCGGTTCGTTTGACTCCGAGCCTGGGGCGGACCTAGATTGGACCGTCCTCGCCCGCCCGGGCGCCGCACGACCCTCCAGGAGCACCAGATCTCCCACGCACGCACCCCCGAAGACGCACCGCCCTCGACGTCCCCCGCCGCGACCGCGGGCACCTCCGCGACCGCCGCCGGCGCCCCCGCCGGCCCCGCCGCGCCCTCCGCACGCAGCAAGTGGATCCTCCTCGCCGTCGTCGCCCTCGCCCAGCTGATGGTCGTGCTCGACGGCACCATCGTGAACATCGCCCTGCCCGCCGCGCAGCGCGACCTCGGCATGAGCGACGCCGACCGCACCTGGGTCGTCACCGTCTACGCGCTCGCGTTCGGCTCGCTGCTCCTGCTCGGCGGCCGCATCGCCGACTACTGGGGCCGCAAGCGCTCCTTCATCCTCGGCATGATCGGCTTCGCGGCGGCCTCCGCGGTCGGCGGCGTCGCCGTCACCGGCGAGATGCTGCTGCTCGCGCGCGGCCTCCAGGGCGTCTTCGCGGCGCTCCTCGCGCCCGCCGCGCTCGCGCTGCTGTCGGTGACGTTCCCGTCCGGGCCCGACCGCGTCAAGGCGTTCGCGGTCTACGGCACCATCGCCGGATCCGGCGCGGCCGTCGGCCTGCTGCTCGGCGGCGTGCTCACCGAGTACCTCAGCTGGCACTGGTGCCTGCTCGTGAACGTGCCGATCGCGGTCGTCGCGGTCATCGCGGGCATCCCGCTCCTCAAGGAGAGCCGCGCCGACGGCGACCGCAGCTACGACGTGCCGGGCGCGCTGCTCGTCACGCTCGGCCTCGCGTCGATCGTCTACGGCTTCTCCCGCGCGGAGAACGGCTGGGGCGAGCCCGACACCATCGGGTTCCTCGCGCTCGGCGTGGGGATCATGGTCGCGTTCGTCTGGTGGGAGTCGAAGGCGCGCAACCCGCTGCTGCCGCTCCGCGTGGTCGCCGACCGCACCCGCGGCGGCGCGTACCTCACCTCCGTGATGGTGGGCGCGGCGCTCCTCGGCGGGCTCCTCTACCTCACGCTGCACTTCCAGATCGTGCTCGGCATGTCGCCGCTGATCTCGGGCCTCGCGTCGCTGCCGATGGCCGCGACGATCATGCTCACGGCGCCGCAGGTCGCGCGGCTCCTGCCGAAGGTCGGCCCGCGGATCCTCATGACCGTCGGCCCGCTCATCGCGGCCGCCGGCCTCCTCTGGTTCAGCCGCATCACCGTCGACGGCGCGTACGTCGTGCAGGTGCTGCCCGGCCAGATCCTCCTCGGCATCGGGCTCGCGTGCGTGTTCGTGCCCATGCAGAACGTGGCGCTCTCCGGTATCGAGCCGCGCGACGCGGGCGTCGCGGGCGCGGCGCTCACGGGCACGCAGCAGATCGGCGGATCCATCGGCACGGCCGTCTTCACCGCGCTGTTCGCCTCCGCCGTCACCGCGGCGACGACCGACGGCGTCCAGGACCCGCTGCAGCAGCAGGTCGACGGGTACCACGTGGTGTTCCTGGCCGCGGCGATCGGCGTGGCCTGCGCCTCGGTCATCTCCTGGTCGATGGTGCGCGTGCCGCTCGAGCGCTTCCGCGACGGTGCCTCGTCCGAGGCCGTGAGCATGCACTGATCCACCGACCCGCACGACGACGCCCCTCCCGCATCGCGCGGGAGGGGCGTCGTCGTGCGCGCGGCGGCGATCAGGCGGCGGGCGACCAGCCGAGCGCCGGGCCGAGGCGGCGGGCGACGTCGGTGAGGACCTGCGCGGCGTCGTCCCCGCGCAGGCCGCCGGGCAGCACGACGGCGAGCTCGTCCGCGGCCTGCACCGCGGGATCGGCGCGGAGGGCGGCGGCGAGCTCGTCGGACGGGCCCACGAGGTCGGCGGCGCGGACCATGCTCGACGCGTTCCGGGGGCCGTCCGCCCGGGCCGCCCGCTCGGCGCGCGCCGCGGCGTCGGCCCGGTACCGGGCGACCTGCTCGGCCGTGGCGCCGTCGGTGGGCACCACGACGAGCGTCAGGGTGACGTGGGCGGCGGAAGGGTCCGGATGGGCGGCGCGGTAGGCGTCGACGAGGGCGCGCTGGTCCGCGCCGAAGCCGTCGCCCGCGCCGCGCTCCGTGACGGCCGAGGCCAGCAGGCGGAACCCGTGCGCGCCCGCCCAGGTGGCGGTGCGGATCGTCGCGGCCCCGTAGCCGAGCCGGTCGGCGAGCCCGGGGGAGGTCGGCTGCACGGTGGCGGCGAGGGGCTCGTCGTCCTCGGGGTCGTGCTCGCCCACGTCGGGGACCGCGCCGCCGCGCAGCAGGTCCCGGAACCGCAGCAGACGGTCGCGGCCCGGCTCCTCGTGCGCGGCCGTCACGGGATGGATCGCCCGGTCGAGGGCCGCGACGCGCCCCGGGTTGCCGACCGTGAGGCCGGGGCGCAGCCGTCCGCCGGCGAGCAGGTCGACGGTCGCGAGGTCCTCGGCGAGGCGGAGCGGGTTCTCGGCGCGGATCCCGATCGACGCGGTGCCGAGCCCGATGCGGCGGGTGCGCTGCGACGCCGCGGCGAGCACCGCGACGGGCGAGGAGATCTGCGGCCCGAGGTGGTCGGGGCGCAGCCACGCGGTGTCGAGCCCGAGGGCGTCGCCGAGCTCCACGAGCCGCAGCGCCTCCTCGAGGCCCGGGGCGGGATCCGCCGGGTCGACGGGGCCGGTGGTGAGGAAGCCGAGGCGCGTCAGCGGGGATCCGGGTGCGGGCATGGCACGAGGCTAGGCGGTGCCGCCCGGGAGCCCGTCGAGCGCCTCGCGGATCTCCGCCGACCACCCCGCCGGCGGCCGGTCGCTCGCGAGCACGAGGGCGCGCTCCAGGTCGTGACGCGCGCCGGCGCGCTCGCCGAGCCCGCGCCGCGCCAGGCCCCGGTTGCGGAGCGCGCGCGCCCGGTCGCGGTCGGTGCCGTGCTCGCTCGCCGGACCCTCGACCGCGGCGAGCATCGCGTCGGCGAGCTCGACCGCCTCCGCGTGGCGCCCCAGCCGGATGAGCGCCTTGCCCATCTGGGCCATCGCGTCGAGGTGCGCGGCCCAGCGGTCGAGCTCCGGCATGCGCGCCCGGGGCGCAGCCGTCCGCTCGAGGATCCCGCGGTACGCCTCCAGCCCCTCCGCGGGGTCCGCCGCCAGCAGGAGCCCCGCCAGCGTCGCGCGCGGGTTGAGGCCCGGCCCCGGGAGGTCCAGCTCCTCGAAGGCGGCGATCGCGAGGCGTGAGGAGGCGGCCGCGCCGTCGGGGTCGCCGAGCGCGTCGAGGACCACGCCGATGTCCGAGAGGGCCTGCGCCCGGGAGCGCCGGTCGCCGCTCGCCGTCGCGAGGGCGAGCGCTCGCCGGGAGGTCGCCAGCGCGGCCGGCGCATCCCATCGCGCGTAGAACTGCGTGAAGGCGAGCGCGTTGAGGGCCTCGGCCTCCAGGAGGGGGCGGCCCATGCGGTGGGCGACCTCGGCGGTCAGCCCGAAGAGCTCGTGCCAGCGGCCCCACTCGAACCACCGGTCGCCGAAGTGGAGGAGGTGCGGGAACGCGTCCAGCACGAGCCCCTCCCGGCCGTCCCGCGACGCGCCCTCGTACTCGGGGAACCACGCGTCGACCTCGGCCACGAGCCAGGCGCGCGCCTCGGCGCGGGAGGCGAACGCGAGCGCCGGGCCGAGGCGGGGATCCGGCGCGTCGTCCGGCCCGAAGGCCCGCCCGGCGGCGGCGGCGGTCGCGAGGGTCCACCGGCCCAGCCGCTCGGCGCGGCGCCGGACCTCGACGGGCTCCACGTCGTGGTGCAGGCGCTCCGCGGCGTAGAGCCGGAGCAGGTCGTGGAGGCGGTGGCGGGATCCGCCGAGCGCCTCGACCAGGCCGAGGTCGACGAGCTCGTCGAGCAGCGCCTCCACGGCCTCGTCGTCGAGGCCGAGGAGCGCGCCGGCCATGGGCGCCGCGAACGAGGATCCGCGGAGCAGCGACAGGCTCCGGAACAGGTCGCGCGCGGCCGGCGTGAGGTGCGCGCACGACGCGGCGAACGCCGCCTGCACCCCGGTGTCGCCCGCGACGAGGGCGCCGAGCCGCCGGCCCTCCGCGCGGAGGCGCCGCACGTGGTCCTCGACGTGCCATGCCGGCTGCGACGCGATGCGGTGGCCGGCCACGCGCAGCGCGAGCGGCAGGTCGCCGCAGAGCCGGGCGAGCTCGTCGAGGTCGGCGCCCGCGCGCTGGGCCGCGGGGATGATCGCCTCGAGGAGGGCTATGCCGTCCGCGCGGGGGAGGTCGGCGACGCGCAGGTGCCGGGACCCGGCGAGGCCGGCCAGCGCACGGCGCGAGGTGACGAGCACGGTGGTGCCGGGATCCGCGGCCATCACGGGACGCACCTGCGCCTCGTCCGCGGCGTCGTCCAGGACCACGACGGCCGGCCGCACGGCGGTGGCCCGCGCCCACGCGGCGACGGCCGTGGCGAGGTCGCCGCGCCCGGCCTCCGCGCCCGTCAGCTGGCGCAGCAGCGACCGGACGACCTGCAGGGGCTCGGCGGGCGCGTCGTCGAGCCCGCCGAGGTCGGCGAAGAGCCGGGGGCGCGTGCCGTCGGCGATGCGGTGGGCGGCCTCCACGGCCATGCTCGACTTGCCCACGCCCGGCGCCCCGCTCAGCACCACGAGCAGCGGGGCGGTCCGCGGGGCCGCCGCCCCGTCGTCGGCGGCCGCGACGAGGCGGGCGATCTCGTCCTCCCGGCCCTGGAAGTCGGCGAGGCGGTAGGGCTCGGTGACGCCCGCGGCGGAGCTCCGATCGGCGGGCGCGGCACCCGCCCCGTCCGCGTCCGGTCCCGCGGGGTCGGCTCCGACCGCGGCGGCCGGCGGCCGGGCCGCGGCGAGCAGCCGGTCGCGGGATCCGCCGGCGAGCCCCAGCGCGTCGGCCAGCGCGTAGGTCGTCGCCCGCCGCGGCCGCGTGCTCACGCCGCGCTCGATGTCGCTGATGGTGCGCGCGCTCACGCCCGACCGCTCCGCGAGGGCCTCCAGCGTCAGGTCCGCCGCGACGCGCGCCGCCCGGAGCAGGCCGCCCAGGATGCTCGCGCGCGCCGCCGGCGCCGCGGCGCGGGGAACAGCGTGCGAACTGCGTGCTTCCTGCATGGTGTCGCACCTCCGGGCCGCGGTTCCATTGGCGTGATCACCAGGGAGAGATTCGCAGAACGGCGGGTCTCCCCGCAAACGCGGAACGGGCCGCTCCAGCCGTCGATCCGGCCGGTGCCCGGGCCACCACGAGAGGGACACGATGCCGCTTTTCACCACGTCCGACGGGACCGAGATCTTCTACACCGACCAGGGGGCCGGGAAGCCCGTGCTGCTCAGCCACGGCTGGCCGCTCAGCTCCGACGCGTGGCAGGTCGAGATCAAGGTGCTGGTCGACGCCGGCTACCGCGCGATCGCGCACGACCGCCGCGGCCACGGCCGTTCCGCGAAGACGTCCACGGGCAACGACATGGACACCTACGCCCGCGACCTCGCGGAGCTCGTCGAGCACCTCGACCTGCAGGACCTCGTCGTCATCGGCCACTCGACGGGCGGCGGCGAGGTCGTCCGCTACGCGGCGCAGCACGGCGTCGGCCGCGTGCGCAAGGTCGTCACCGCGGGCGCCGTCCCGCCCGTCATGGTGGCGTCGGAGGCGAACCCCGACGGCGTCCCCCGCGAGGTCTTCGACGGGATCCGCGCCGGCGTGCTCGCCGACGCCTCGCAGTTCTACATCGAGCTCTCCGAGGCCTTCTTCGGCGCGAACCGCGAGGGCAGCCACGTCTCCGAGGGCGCGAAGCGCGACTTCTGGCGCCAGGGCATGCTCGTCAACCTCATCGCGGCGTACGACTGCGTGGCGGCCTTCTCGGAGACCGACTTCTCGGAGGACCTGAAGGCGCTCGACGTGCCGATCCTCCTGGCGCACGGCGACGACGACCAGATCGTGCCGATCGCCAACGCGGCGCTCAAGTCCGCCGAGCTCGTGAAGCACGGCACCGTGAAGGTCTACGCGGGCGCGCCGCACGGCATCGCCGGCGAGTACCAGGCGCAGCTCGACCGGGACATCCTCGCGTTCATCGCGGACTGACCCGGAGGGCCTCAGGCGCGGGCGCCGTCCTCGACGGCGCCCGCGATCTCCGTCAGCGCGGCCACGTGGCCGTCGAAGGCCCGGCGCCCGGCCGCGGTGAGGGCGAGCCACGTCAGCTGCCGCCGGTCCGCGCGCCCGGCCGAGGACGCCTTCCGCGACGACACGTAGCCCGCGTCCGCGAGCGCCTTCAGGTGCTTGCTCAGGCTCGCGTCGGCGATCCCGAGCGCGTCCCGCAGCACCGTGAAGTCGACCTGGTCGACGCGGCGGAGGATGCCGCAGACGCGCAGGCGGACCGGGGCGTGGATCAGCTCGTCGAACGCGGCCTCAGCCACGGCGGCGGATCCCGTCGACGGCGGCCTCGAAGGCCCGCGTCGCGAGCCAGGTGACGAGCGCGAAGGCCGCCAGCGCCGTGAGGGCCACGGCCCAGCCGAGCCCCTGCGCGACGAGGCCCAGCGAGATCGAGAAGAGCACGAGGCAGCCGAGGAGCGCGGCCGCGACGAGGAGCACCGCGCGCACGCCGACCCGGCGGAACCGGATGCCCGTGCGGCGGCGGATGAGGACCAGGAGGACCACCGCGGCGACGATCAGGGCCCAGGAGGTCCGCGGCGGCTCGTAGTCGGCGCCGGGGGAGAGGGTCGCGGCCTGCGCCACCCAGGCCAGGGCGATGGCCCCGAAGCCCGCGAGGTGCCCGCGCGGCACGGCGATGCGGGCGGCCAGCGCCTCGCGGTCGGACCGGAGGCCGTCGAGGGCGGCGGCCGCGTCTGCTGCTCGGTCGTTTTCCATGAGGGAAACCTACATCTGGTTTTCCGTCACGGCAAGTGACCGGCGGTCGCGGTCAGGGGAGGAGCACGATGGAGCCGGTCGTGCGCCGGGCCTCCAGATCCTCGTGCGCGCGGGCCGCGTCCGCGAGCGGGTAGGTCGCGCCGACGCGCACGTCGAGGGATCCGTCGAGCACCCCGGCGAACAGCTCGCCCGCGCGCCACCGCCGCTCCTCCGCGTCGAGCAGGAAGTGGGCGAGCGTCGGCCGGGTGACGGAGAGGGATCCGCCGGAGTTGAGCCGCTGCAGGTCGAACGGCGGCACCTGCCCGCTCGCGCCGCCGAAGAGCACGAGCGTGCCGCGGATGCGCAGCGAGTCGAGCGAGCCGTCGAACGTGTCGCGGCCGACGCCGTCGTAGACCACGTCGACGCCGCGTCCGTCGGTGAGCTCGCGGACGCGCACCGGCACGTCGTCGTAGCCGAGCACGTGCGCCGCGCCGGCCGCGCGCGAGAGCGCCGCCTTCTCCTCGGTGGAGACCGTGGTGATCACCTCGACGCCGCGATCCGCGAGCAGCTGCGTGAGGAGGAGCCCCACGCCGCCGGCGCCAGCGTGCACGAGCGCGCGATCGCCGGGACCGGCCGGGTACGAGCTCGTGGCGAGGTAGTGCGCGGTGAGGCCCTGGAGCGGGAGCGCCGCGGCGACCTCCATGTCGACGCCGTCGGGCACGGGCAGCAGCGTCTCGGCGCGCACGAGCGCGTGCTGCGCGTAGGTGCCCGACGCCTCCGCGGTCGCGACGCGGTCGCCCACGTGCACGCCGGCCACGCCGTCGCCGAGCGCCTCGATCACGCCGGCGGCCTCGGATCCGGGGACGTAGGGGTGCGCCATCGGGTAGACGCCGCTCCGGCGGTACGTGTCGATGAAGTTGACGCCGGCGGCGTGCACGCGGATTCGCACCTCGCCGGGCCCCGGATCCGGCACCGGGCCGTCCGTCAGGGTCATGACCTCGGGGCCGCCGGGCCCCTCCACCTCGATGCGCGCGCTCATGGGTCCAGCCTGCCGGAATGCCGCCGCCGTGCGCGCGGTTGGCCTCCCATAGGCTCGACGACGAGCAGGTGCGCGCGGCTCGCCCCGCACCGATCACGATCACGACGAAGGTGGAACCCATGGCAGGTCGCGTCTACGACGACATCACCCAGCTGGTCGGCGGCACGCCGCTCGTGCGCCTCAACCGGCTCACGGAGGGGCTCGACGCGACCGTCCTCGTGAAGCTCGAGTCGCACAACCCCGCATCCAGCGTGAAGGACCGCATCGGCGTCGCCATCATCGACGCGGCCGAGGCGTCGGGGCAGCTGAAGCCCGGCGGCACCATCGTCGAGGGCACGAGCGGAAACACCGGCATCGCGCTCGCCATGGTGGGCGCGGCGCGCGGCTACACGGTCATCCTCACCATGCCCGAGACCATGAGCATCGAGCGCCGGCTGGTGCTGCGCGCGTACGGCGCGCAGATCGTCCTCACGCCCGGGCCCGAGGGCATGCGCGGCGCCGTCGAGCGCGCGCAGCAGATCGTCGCGGAGACGCCGAACGCCATCTGGGCGAAGCAGTTCGCGAACGCGGCGAACCCGCAGAAGCACCGCGAGACCACGGCCGAGGAGGTCTGGGCGGACACCGACGGCGCCGTCGACGTGTTCATCGCGGGCGTCGGCACGGGCGGCACCATCACGGGCGTCGGCCAGGTGCTCAAGGAGCGCAAGCCCGACGTGCGGATCGTCGCGGTCGAGCCGCTCGACTCGCCCATCCTGAACGGCGGCAAGCCCGGCCCGCACAAGATCCAGGGCATCGGCGCGAACTTCGTGCCCGAGATCCTCGACACCGAGGTCTACGACGAGGTCGTCGACGTCTCGCTCGAGGACTCCATCCGCGTCTCCCGCGCGCTCGCGACCGACGAGGGGATCCTGTGCGGCATCTCGTCCGGCTCCATCGTGTGGGCCGCGCTCGAGATCGCGAAGCGGCCCGAGAGCGCGGGCAAGACCATCGTCGCCATCGTGTGCGACTACGGCGAGCGGTACCTCTCCACCGTGCTGTTCGACGACCTGCGCGACTAGGCGTGGGAGTCGTCGCCCGCCTCGTCGAGGACCTCCGCTCCGCCCGCGCCCACGATCCGGCCGCGCGCGGGTACCTGGAGATGGTGCTCGGCTACCCGGGCCTGCACGCCGTGTGGCTGCACCGGGTGTCGCACGCGCTCTGGCGACGGCGGATCCGGCTGGCGGCGCGGCTGCTCGCGCAGGTCGGGCGGGCGCTGACCGGGGTGGAGATCCACCCGGGCGCGCGCATCGGGCGGCGGCTGTTCATCGACCACGGCATGGGCGTCGTGATCGGCGCGACGGCCGAGATCGGCGACGACGTGCTCATGTACCACGGCGTCACGCTGGGCGGGAAGAGCCTCGTGCACGGCAAGCGGCACCCGACCGTGGGCGACGGCGTCACCATCGGCGCCGGGGCGAAGCTGCTCGGGCCCATCACGGTCGGCGCGGGCAGCGTCATCGGGGCGAACGCCGTGGTCGTGAAGGACGCGCCCGCGGGATCCGTGCTCACGGGCATCCCCGCGGTGGAGACCGGGAAGCGGGCCGGGCGCGGGCCCGACGCGCACGTGGATCCGGCGTTCTTCGTCGACCCGGCGATCTACATCTGATGGCCGAGCGCGGGTCACCCGGCGAGCCCGGCGCCGTCGAGCCGACGCCCACGGTCGAGCTCTCGACGCACGGCGTGGGCCCGTGGCCCGGCGGACCGGAGGCGTGGCCCGACGAGCCGCACCTGGATCCCGAGCTGCTGGAGCGCGGCGACACCCGCAACGTCATTGACCGGTACCGCTACTGGTCCATGGACGCGATCGTCGCCGACCTCGACCAGCACCGGCACCCGTTCCACGTGGCCATCGAGAACTGGCAGCACGACATGAACATCGGGTCGATCGTCCGGAGCGCCAACGCGTTCGCGGCCGACACCGTGCACATCGTCGGGCGGCGCCGCTGGAACAAGCGCGGCGCCATGGTCACCGACCGCTACCAGCACGTCGTGCACCACGCGACCATCGCCGACCTCGTGGAGTGGGCGCGCGGCGAGGGCCTGCCGATCATCGCGATCGACAACGTCGACGGATCCGTGCTGCTCGAGACCACGCGCCTCCCCGATCGCTGCGTGCTCGTCTTCGGCCAGGAGGGCCCGGGCCTCAGCGACGAGGCGGTGGCGGCGGCCGACATGACCGTCGCGATCTCGCAGTTCGGGTCCACGCGCTCCATCAACGCGTCGGCGGCGGCCGCGGTGGTCATGCACGCGTGGGTCATGCAGCACGTCGCGTTCGACTGACGCGCCGGGCGGCGGCCTAGGCGCTCGCCGGGTCGAGCCGGCCGAGGAGCTCCGCGAGCGTGAGGCGCTCGCGCGCGTCGAGCGGGGCGAGCAGCGCCTCCTCCGTGGCGAGGTGGTCGGGGAGCACGCGGTCGACGAGCCGCCGGCCCGCCGCGGTGAGCTCGACGAGCTTGCCGCGCCCGTCCTCCGGGCGGGGCAGTCGAGCCACGAGGCCGAGGCCCTCCAGCCGGTTGAGGCGCTGCGCGACGGCGCTCGTGGTGATCATCGACTCCCGCGCGAGCTGCGCGGGCGGCAGCCGGTGGGGCGCGCCCTGGCGGCGGAGCGTGGCGAGCACGTCGAAGGTCGAGGCGTCGATCCCGTGGCGCGCGAAGGTCCGGTCGAGCTCGGCGGCGACGGCCCCGGCCGCCCGTGCGAGCCGGCCGACGACGGCCATCGGCGAGGCGTCGAGGTCGGGGCGCTCGGCTGCCCACTGCGTGAGGATGCGGTCGACGTGGTCCATGCCGCCCACCCTACTAGCTAAGCGCTGAGCTACATTGGGCGCGTGCTCACCGACCGACTCCGCCTCGTCCTGCTCACCGCCGTCGCGCCCGCCGTCTGGGGCACGACCTACGCGACCTCCACCGCCTTCCTGGTGCCCGGGCATCCCCTTCTCACCGCCACCCTCCGCGCGCTGCCGGCCGGGCTCGTGCTGCTCGCGATCGGCCGCCAGCTCCCGCGCGGCGCGGGGTGGTGGCGGTCGGCCGTGCTCGGCGCGCTCAACATCGGCGCGTTCTTCGCGTTCCTGTTCGTCGCGGCCGACCGGCTGCCCGGCGGGGTCGCAGCCGTCATCGGCGGGATCCAGCCGCTCCTGGTGTCCGTGCTCGCCGCGCGGGTGCTGCGGGAGCGGGTGCCGATCCGGGCGGTCCTCGCGGGGATCGCGGGCCTCGCGGGCGTGGCGCTGATCGTGCTGCGGGCTGACGCCCGGCTCGACGCGACCGGCGTCGCCGCCGCCCTCGCCGGGGCGGTCTGCATGGCGGTGGGCGTGGTGCTCGCGAAGCGGTGGGGCTCGGATCACCCGCCCCTCGTGACCACGTCGTGGCAGCTCCTCGCGGGCGGGATCCTCCTGGCGGTCCTCACCGCGGCCTGCGAGCCGCTGCCCGCCGTGCCGCTCACGCCGGTGAACGTCGCCGGGTACGCGTACCTGTCGCTCGTCGGCACCGCGCTCGCGTACCTCCTCTGGTTCCGCGGGGTGCGCGCGCTCCCCGCCCGCGTCCCCGCGTTCCTCGGGCTGCTCAGCCCGGTCGTCGCCGTCGCCGTCGGGCTGGGCTGGTCGGGCGAGACGCTGTCCGCGATGCAGGCCCTCGGGATGGGCCTGGTGCTGGCGTCGGTCGGCGCGGCCGTCGCGGTCCGGGCGCCGCGTCCGTCCGCGCCGGCACCGGAGGGGCCGGGACATGACGCGCGTCCCCCTGCCAGGATGTCCCGGTGATGCACGACCGCGACCGCCGCCGACCCGACGTGACGGCCGTGGAGGTCGTGGGCGGGCAGCCGCCGCTCACCCTCGGGCTGCGGGAGCACGACCCCGGCTGGGCGGAGGCGTTCCTCGCGCACCGGCGGAGGATCGTCGAGGCCCTGGGCGACGCGGCGCTCGCCGTCGAGCACATCGGCTCGACGTCGGTTCCGGGCCTCGCGGCGAAGCCGATCGTCGACGTCGTGCTCGTGGTGGCCGACATCACGGCCGAGGAGGACCACGTCGCGCGGCTCGTCGGCGCGGGCTACGAGCTGCGGGTCCGCGAGCCCGGGCACCGCCTCGTGCGCACGCCCGCGCGGGACGTGCACGTGCACGTCTACGAGGACGGCGATCCCGCGGTGGAGGCGTACCTCCTGCTCCGCGACCGGCTGCGCGCCGACCCGGCTGACCGCGAGCTGTACGAGCGCACGAAGCGGGAGCTGATGACCCGGCGGTGGGAGTCGATGGACGCCTACGCCGAGGCGAAGACCGCGGTGATCCAGGGCATCCTCGCGCGGGCGCGCCAGGCGGGGCCGCAGCGGGCTGGCAGGCTGGGCGGGTCGCGCGGACCCGGCCGCGCCCGAGACGGGAGACCCATGACCGCCGTGACCCTGATCCGCTCGGCCGCCCTCTCCGGCACCGCCGAGTACGCCTACGCCGCGACCGCGCCCGCCGACGCGCGGCTCGTGTTCCTCGCGGGATCCTGCCCGCTCGACGCCGAGGGCCGCACGGTCGGCGTCGGCGACCACGCCGCGCAGGCGGCGCGGTGCGTCGAGAACCTGCGGATCGCGCTCGAGGCCGCGGGTGCGACGCTCGCCGACCTCGTGAGCACGCGCGTGCTCGTCGCGTCCCGCAGGCAGGCCGACCTCGTGACCGCGTGGGAGGTCGTCCGCGACGCGCTCGCGCCGCACGACCCGCCGAGCACGCTGCTCGGCGTCACCGTGCTCGGCTACGACGACCAGCTCGTGGAGGTCGAGGCGGTCGCGGCCGTCCTCGACTGAGCGACCCGCGGGTCGCGCGGAGGACCGGAGCGCCGTCGCGGCCGTCGTCGACTGACCGCGGGACCTCAGAAGTCGCGTCCGGTGTCACCGGGGGCACGCGACCCGATGCGGGTGAGGTGCACCCGGCGACGCAGCCGGATGAGCGGCCGGATCATCAGCTGGATGCTGCCGACGAGGAACAGCCACGTTCCCGCCGTGGTGGTCGACTCGGAGAAGAAGAGGATGCTGCCGACCACGAACCACGTGGCCACCATGATGTCGTTGACGATGCTCGCGACCTCGTACTTGTGGCGGATGACGAGCTCCTCGTCCCCGATGGTGAACGTCAGGGAGCGGCGGTCTTCGGGATCCTCGTGCGGCGTCATGCTCCGCCTCAGAGCGCGGAGGCGCGCCAGGCGTCGACCGCGGCGAGCAGCTCCGCGCGGCGCTCGTCCGGCAGGAACGACGCCTCGAACGAGTTGCGGGCGAGGAGCGCGATGGCGTCGTCGTCGAACGCGTGCGCGGCCCGCAGCTGCCGGATGTTCTCGCCGAGGTAGCCGCCGAAGTACGCGGGGTCGTCGCTGTTCACGGTCGCGAGCACGCCGCGGGCGAGCAGCTCCGGGAGCGCGTGCTCGTCGAGGGACTCGTTCACGCCGAGGCGCACGTTCGAGAGCGGGCAGACGGTGAGCGGGATCCGCTCGGCGACGAGCCGGTCGACGAGCGCGGGATCCTCGAGGCAGCGCACCCCGTGGTCCACCCGCTCCACGTGCAGCAGGTCGAGCGCCTCGTGGACGTAGGACGGCGGCCCCTCCTCGCCCGCGTGCGCGACGGCGTGCAGGCCGAGTTCCCGGGCGCGCGCGAAGACGTCGACGAAGAGGGACGGCGGGTAGCCGACCTCGGCGGAGTCGAGCCCGACGGCGAGGATCTCGGAGGCCCGGCCGGCGACCGACTCCAGGGTCGCCATCGCCTCCTCCACCGGGCGGTCGCGCAGGAAGCTGAGGATCAGCCCGCCCGAGATGCCGTGGCGGACGCGCGCCTCGCGGAGGGCGTCGAGGAGGCCGTCGAGCACGTCGTCGACGGGCACGCCGCGCGTCGTGTGCGCCTGCGGGTCGAAGGACATCTCGACGTGCCGGATCCCGTCGGCGGCGGCCCGCTCCAGGTAGGCGGCGGCCAGGTCGTGGAAGTCGCGGCGCGTGCGGAGGACCGCCGTGCACGCGTAGTAGAGGTCGAGGAACGACTGCAGATCAGTGAACGCGTAGCGCGAGCGGAGGTCCTCGATGCCCGCGTAGGGCAGCTCGACGCCGTTGCGCTCGGCCAGCTCGAAGACCAGCTCGGGTTCGAGGGTGCCCTCCACGTGCAGGTGCAGCTCGGCGGTGGGCGGGAGCGTGGAGATCATCCGTCCACGGTAACGGGCCGGGGCCGGGCCGCCGCCGGGTGCGGGGTGGGTGCGGGTGGACGCGGCAGCCGGCGGTTCGTCTGCGACCATGGCCGCATGGATCCCGACGACGAGCCCGACCTGGTCCCCGAGCTGCTGGTCACCGACCTCGCCGCGAGCCTCGCGTTCTGGCGCGACCTGTGCGGCTTCGCGGTGCGGTACGACCGCCCCGAGGAGGGATTCGCGTACATCGCGCGCGGCGGAGCGCACCTCATGCTCGAGCAGGCCGGCATCATCCGGAACTGGGTGACGGGGCCGCTGGAGCGGCCGTACGGGCGGGGGATCAACTTCCAGATCGCCGTCGAGGACGCGGACGTCGTGGCGACGGCGCTCGCCGCGGCCGGCGTCGCGCTCTTCCTCGAGCCGGAGACGACCTGGTACCGGATCGGCGACGAGGAGACCGGCGTGCGCCAGTTCCTCGTGCAGGATCCCGACGGCTACCTGGTGCGGTTCCAGTCGTCCCTGGGGCGACGGCCCGCCTCCGGGCGAGAGGACCGGGCGCCCGCCTAGTCCGTCGGCTCGCCCGTCGGGCCGGACGGCGCGTCCTCGCCCACGCCGCTCGCGGGCTCGCCCTCCCAGGACTCCAGGATCCAGTCGCGGCCGGACCCCTCGAGCACCACGACGCCCGTGTTCTCCAGTGCGTGGTCGGCGACGAAGGCCGCGTCGAGGCCGCGCACCCGCATGCCGGCCCAGCAGCGGATCGCGGCGCCGTGGCTGACGATCGCCACGGTGCCGTGGCCGGAGCCCTCCGCCTCCGCGACCACGGCGTCGAACCGCGCGGCGAACTCCCGGCCCGTCTCCCCGCCCGCGAGGCGCAGCTCGTCCTCGCCGGCGACCCAGCGGATCATCGTGTCCAGGTACTCCATGACGGCCGCGCGGTCGCCGCGCATCTCGAGCTCGGCCGCGGCGATCTCGCGGAGCCCCGCGCGCTCGACGGGTGCGAGGTCGAGCGCATCCGCGAGCGGCGCGGCCGTCTCATGCGTGCGGCGCATGGTCGAGACGTAGAGCGCGCCGATCCGCTCGCCGCGCAGGGTCCCCGGCAGCCGCGCCGCCTGCTCCCGGCCGAGCTCCGTGAGCCCGGGCCCCGGGATGCGGGTGTCGAGGACCCCGTCGACGTTGGAGGGGGTCTGGCCGTGTCGGATCAGGATCAGGCGCATGCTCCGACGGTACCGCGGGCGAGCGCACGGGAGCCCGCCGGGCCGGTCGGAGCCGCCGTCACGACCCCTCGGGGACCAGCCACACGGCGGTGTCGGGCGGGAGCACCCCGGCGACGTCCCCGGTCGAGCTGATCGCCACCCGGAGCCCCGGCGGCAGCGGCACCGGATGAGTCCCGAAGGCGATCCAGCATTCGAGCGCGCCCCGCCGGAACGCGAGCACGTCGGGCGGCGCGTCCAGCCACACCAGCGGCTCCGTGGGCACGACGAGCGCGCGACGGGCCGCCAGCAGCCGCCGGTAGTGCTGCAGCGTCGACGCGGGATCCGCCTCCTGGCGCTCGACCGTCAGCTCCGCCCACGCGTCCGGCTGCGGCAGCCACGGCTCGCCGCCGCCGGCGTCCGGTGCGGAGCCCGAGAAGCCGTAGGGCGGGGAGTCGCCGGACCAGGGGATCGGGACCCGGGAGCCGTCGCGCCCCGGGTCGGTGCCGCCGGAGCGGAGGTGGATCGGATCCCGCCGCCGCGCATCCGGCAGGTCCTCCACCTCGTGCAGGCCCAGCTCCTCGCCGAAGTAGAGGTACGCGACGCCCGGCAGGGCCATCGTCAGCGTGACGGCGGCGCGGGCGCGGCGGCGGCCGAGCTCCAGGTCGACCGGGTCGACGCCGAAGCGCGCGCGCTGCTGTTCGTTCGACGCGCGGACCTCCGGCTGCTCCCGCCCGTACCGGGTCGCCTGCCGGACGACGTCGTGGTTGGTGAGCGCCCACGCGCTCGGCGCGCCCGACAGCGCGGCCTTCGCGAGGCCGTCGTCGATGACCCGGCGCCAGGGATCCGCCCGGAACGTGACGTGCAGCGGCTCGAACTCGAAGGCGGTGTGCAGCTCGTCGGGCCGGAGGTAGAGCGGCAGCCGCTCGGGTCGGGCCACCCACGCCTCGGCGACGAAGACGCGCGGCGGATCGTAGGAGTCGGCCACCCGGCGCCACTCGCGGTACACGTCGTGCACCTCGTCCTGGTCCCAGCCGGGGTGCGCCTCCGTGCGCCGGTCGGCGCCGAGGCCGTCCGGCAGCCCCTCGGCCTTCGCGAGGCCGTGCGCCACGTCGACGCGGAAGCCGTCCACGCCGCGGTCGAACCAGAAGCGCAGGACGTCGACGAACTCGGCGCGCACCTCCGGGTTCGTCCAGTCGAGGTCGGGCTGCTCCGGCGCGAACATGTGCAGGTACCAGGCGCCGGCGCGGCCGTCCGCGTCGGTCGTGCGGGTCCAGGCCGGTCCGCGGAAGCAGCTCTCCCAGTCGTTCGGCGGCAGCTCGCCGTCGACGCCCTTCCCGTCGCGGAGGAGGTAGCGGGCGCGGGCGGCGGGATCCCCGGCCAGCGCCTCCCGGAACCAGGGGTGGGCGTCGGAGGTGTGGTTCGGCACGATGTCGAGGAGCACCCGCAGGCCGAGGGCGTGCGCCTCCGCGATCAGGGCCTCCGCCTCCGCGAGCGTGCCGAACATGGGATCCACGTCGCGGTAGTCGGCCACGTCGTAGCCGACGTCGACCATCGGCGAGGGGTACCAGGGGTTCACCCAGATGGCGTCGACGCCGAGCGCGGCGAGGTACGGCAGGCGGGCGCGGAGGCCCGCCAGGTCGCCGACGCCGTCGCCGTCCCCGTCCGCGAAGCTGCGCAGGAACACCTGGTAGATGGCGGCGGTGCGCCACCAGGCGGCGTCGTCGCGCGCGGATGCTGCGGCGGGGGCCGCCGGGGCGGAGCGGGGGCTGGTGTCCACGGGGACCCTTCGGTGCGGGGGAGCGGTCCGGCCTCCCCAACCTACGCTCGGGCCCGAGCGCCGGACCGATACGGTGCCTCCATGCCCGCGACCCCCGCCCGTCCCCGGATCCTCTACGTCAGCGACCTCGGCTACCCGGCGAAGGGGCGTCGGTACGGCGACGAGGACGTCGCGCTGTCCGCGCGCCTCGGCGCCGAGTTCGACGTGGCCGTCTGCCACCCGTCGGCGGCCGTCCGCCTCATGGACGGCTTCGACGTCGTGGTGGTCCGCAACAGCGGGCCGGTGATCCACGACCTGGCCGGGTACGAGGCGTTCCGGGCGGCCGCGCTCACCAGCGGGATCCCGGTGTTCACCGACCTGCGCGGCAAGGCCGACCAGATCGGCAAGCAGTACCTGCTCGACCTGACCGCCGCCGGGTACCCGGTCATCCCCACCGTCGACCGTGCGGACGCGGTGGACGCGCTGCCGCCGGCCGACGGGTACGTGGTCAAGCCGCGCTTCGGCGCCGACTCGATGGGCCTCGCGTTCGTGACGCGCGAGGAGCTCGGGGCGCTCGACCTCACGGGGCTCCTCGTGCAGCCCCGCATCGACTTCGTGCACGAGATCTCGTTCTGCTTCGTGGACCGCACGCCGCAGCACGCGCTCTACGCCCCGGATCCGGCCGGGCGCTGGCTGCTCGAGCCCTACGACGCGTCGGCCGAGGACTGGGCGTTCGCGCAGCGCTTCGTCGACTGGAACGACGTGGAGCACGGCATCCAGCGGGTCGACGCGTGCCGCACGCGGGACGGGGAGCTGCTGCTCGTGGAGCTGGAGGACCTCAACCCGTACCTGTCGCTCGACCGCATCGGCGACGACGCCCGCGAGGCGTTCGTCGCCAGCGTCATCCGGTCGCTGCACGCGCTGGTCCGCGGCGACTGATCGCCCGCGCCCGCGCCCGGACGCGGGAAGGCCCCGCGGATCGGATGATCCGCGGGGCCTCCCTCGTGTGCGTGCGGGCTACGCGAACGTCTTCGCGTCGATGACGAAGCGGTACCGCACGTCGGACTTGAGGACGCGCTCGTAGGCCTCGTTGATCTGCTCGGCCGAGATGAGCTCGGTCTCGGGCACGATGCCGTGCTCGGCGCAGAAGTCGAGCATCTCCTGCGTCTCGGCGATGCCGCCGATCATGGAGCCGGCCCAGCTGCGGCGCGCGGGGATCAGCGCGAACGCGGGGATCTCGAGCGGCTCCGACGGGGCGCCGACGTTGACCAGCGTGCCGTCGATCGCGAGCAGGCCGATGTACTTCGACATGTCGAGCTTCGCGGAGACGGTGTTGATGATCAGGTCGAACGAGCTGGCGAGCTCCTCGAAGGTCGACTCGTCGCTGGTCGCGAAGTAGCGGTCGGCGCCGAGGCGGAGTCCGTCCTCCTTCTTGGAGAGCGTCTGCGAGAGCACGGTGACCTCGGCGCCCATCGCGTGCGCGATCTTCACGGCCATGTGGCCGAGGCCGCCCATGCCGACCACCGCGACGCGCGTGCCGGGGCCCGCGTTCCAGTGGCGCAGCGGCGAGTAGGTGGTGATGCCGGCGCAGAGCAGCGGCGCGACCTTCTCGATGTCGAGGGACTCGGGGACGCGGAGCACGAAGTCCTCGTCGACGACGACGGCCTCGGAGTAGCCGCCCTGCGTGATGGTGCCGTCGGCCGGGTCGGTGCCGCCGTAGGTCTGGATGTTGCCCTTCAGGCAGTACTGCTCCTGGCCGGCCTTGCACTGCTCGCACTCCTTGCAGGAGTTGACCATGCAGCCGACGCCGACGAGGTCGCCGACCTGGTGCTTGGTGACGTCGGAGCCGACCTCGGTGACGCGGCCGACGATCTCGTGGCCGACGACCTGCGGGTAGGCGATGGGGCCCCACTCGCCGCGGACGGTGTGGATGTCGGAGTGGCAGACGCCCGAGTAGGCGATGTCGATGGAGACGTCCTTCGGGCCGACGTCGCGGCGCTCGATGGTGGTCTTGGTGATGGGATCGGTGGCGGACGTGGCCGCGTAGGCGTTGACGGTGCGCATGGTTCTCCTAATGCTGTCCGGTGGGGGAGGGGAGGGATCGGGTCGATCCGGCCGCGCCCTCTTCGGATGCGGTACCCCTCGACGCTACGCCCGCCCGGCGACCCTCCCTGACCGTCGCCTGCGATGCGTCCCCCGACGGATAGCGTGGCCGGATGCCCGCGACCCCCCTCCTCGCCCCCGTCCGCACGCGATCGGGGCCCGTCGCCGGACGGCTCGACGGCGACGTGGCGCGCTGGCTGGGGATCCCGTACGCGACGGCCGGTCGCGGCGCGCCGCCGGTGCCCGCGGAGCCCGAGCGCGGATCCGACGGCGAGCCCGTCGTGCGCGACGCTGTGACGCCGGCGCCCGCGTGCCCGCAGCCGTCGTCGCGGATCCTCGACACGCTCATGCAGGGCGCGCTCGACGGGATCGGGCGGTCGGAGGACTGCCAGCGGCTCTCGATCACGCGGCCCGCCGACCTCGCGCCCGAGGAGGCGCTGCCCGTCATCGTCTGGTTCCACGGCGGCGGCTACACGACGGGCGCGGGCGACCTCGCGATCCACGACCCGCGCGCGCTCGTGACCGAGCAGCGGGTGATCGTCGTCGCCGTGACCGCGCGGCTCGGGCTCCTCGGCTTCGGCGGCGGGGGCGGCGGCGGGCGCCGGCCGCACGACGGGCCGCCGGCGAACCTCGGGCTCCTCGACCAGGTCGAGGCGCTCCGCTGGATCCGCGACTCGATCGCCGGGTTCGGCGGCGACCCCGACGCCGTCACCGCGATGGGCCAGTCCGCCGGCGGCGACGCGATCCTGCACCTCATGATCAGCGACGGCGCCCGCGGCCTCTTCCACCGGGCGATCGTGCAGAGCCCGCCGGTGGGGATAACGGGCGGGCGCGAGCGCATGTTCCGGGCGATGGCGCGCGTGACCCGCGGGCTCCGGGCCGATGCGTCGCTCGCCGACGTGATGCGGCGCCAGGCCCGGGCCGAGCGGGCGTCGTGGGCGTCGGGGATCCGCGCCGGCCTCCCCTGGGGACCGCGCTACGGCCACGCACCTCTGCCCGCCGAGGCCGACCGCGACGCCGCCTGGCGCGCCGCGGCGCCCGATGTCGACCTCCTCATCGGCACGACGCGCGACGAGACCGCGATGTACCTGCCCGCGCTCCCCGTGATCGCCCCGCTGCTCGGCGTGCCGGTGGTCGGCCCGGCCCTCCGCCGCGTGCTGATGCGCGCGGTCGTGCGACCCACCACGCGCCGCGTCTACACGCGGCCCGTCGCCGCCTTCGCCGCGCGGCACCGGGCGGCGGGCGGCCGGGCCGTGCGCTACGTCCTCCGCGCGGCGCCGGCGTCGAGCCCCATCGGCGCGGGGCACACGTCCGACGTGCCGCTGGTCCTCGGCACGCACGAGGCCTGGACCCGGATGCGGCTGGTGCCGCCGGAGGCCTGGCCCGAGGTCGCCGAGCGCGGGCGCGCGGTGCGGCGGGTCTGGGCCGACTTCGCGCGCACGGGCGAGGTCGCGGCGGACGCCGACGCGCGCGGCTGCGGGATGCGCTTCGACCGCGGCTGACACCGCCGCATCCGCCTGTCAAGGGGTAGGCGCTGCCGGGACCGAGGAGTCTGCTGGACGCATCAGACGGAGGGAGCGACATGCGAGCGATGGTCTACCGAGGGCCCTACCGGATCCGCGTGGAGGAGAAGGACATCCCCCGCATCGAGCATCCGAACGACGCGATCGTCCGCGTCACCCGGGCGGCGATCTGCGGATCCGACCTGCACCTGTACCACGGCCTCCTCCCGGACACGCGGGTCGGCACGACCTTCGGCCACGAGTTCATCGGCGTCGTGCACGAGGTCGGCTCGTCGGTCGAGAACCTGTCCGTGGGCGACCGCGTGATGGTGCCGTTCAACATCTACTGCGGGTCCTGCTTCTTCTGCGCCCGCGGCCTCTACTCGAACTGCCACAACGTGAACCCGAACGCCACGGCGGTCGGCGGCATCTACGGCTACTCGCACACCACGGGCGGCTACGACGGCGGCCAGGCGGAGTACGTGCGCGTGCCGTTCGCGGACGTCGGGCCCATGGTGATCCCCGAGGACATCCACGACGAGGACGCGCTCGTCATGACCGACGCGCTCTCCACGGGCTACTTCGGCGCGCAGCTCGGCGACATCGTCGAGGGCGACACCGTGGCCGTGCTCGGCGCCGGGCCCGTCGGCCTGTACGCCGCGCGCTCGGCGTGGTTCATGGGCGCGGGCCGCGTGATCGTCGTCGACCAGCTCGACTACCGCCTCCGCATGGCCGAGTCGTTCGCGCACGCGGAGACGCTCGACTTCTCGTCCGTGAAGGACACCGTGCTCGAGCTCAAGCGGCTGACCGACGGGCTCGGCGCCGACGTCGTCATCGACGCGGTGGGCGCGGAGGCCGACGGCCACGCGCTGCACCAGATCACCGGCACCAAGGTGAAGGTGCAGGGCGGATCCCCGGTGGCGCTCAACTGGGCCATCGACGGCGTGCGCAAGGGCGGCACCGTCAGCGTCATGGGCGCCTACGGGCCCGTGCCCGCGGCGATCAAGTTCGGCGACGCCGTGAACAAGGGCATCACGATGCGGATGAACCAGGCGCCCGTGAAGCGGCAGTGGCCGCGGCTCATGGAGCACATCCGCGCCGGGCACTTCTCGCCGCGCGACATCATCACGCACCGCATCCCGCTCGAGCACATCGCGGAGGGGTACCACACGTTCTCCGCGAAGCTCGACGACTGCGTCAAGACCGTCATCACGTTCGACGACAAGTAGGAGCAGGCCATGCCGTACCGCGCGAGCGACCACCACCGCCCCGTCGACGCCGACGCGCTCCGGGCGCGGATCCCGGGCTGGGGCGCCGACCTCGACCACGCCGACCGCCCCGCGTTCCCGCGCGAGCGCACCGACCTCGTCTCCGGCGCCCACTGGGACATGCCGGAGCGCCAGGAGGAGCTGCGGCCACGCGAGCGCTCCATCGAGCACACGGAGCTGCCGCCCGTCTTCGGCACGGTCGCGCCGCTGCACGGCGTCTCGGGCGCGATCAAGCGCTACGCCTACGCGACCTTCAGCGAGGGCCGGTCCGTGCACTGGCTGCTGCTGATGCTCGGTGACCGGGTGGACGCCGCCGGTGCGCACCTCGGATCGCTCGTGAGCGGGCACCCGGACGACCCGTTCACCGAGACGGGCGTGCTCAGCGAGCCGCGCCACCACCCGATCTCGTCGCGGTTCGGGCGCGGGCGGGCCGACATGAAGCACATGTGGATGGACCCGCTGATCGTGGGGGCGTGGCCCATCGCCGCGGTCGCGGTGCTGTTCGTCGTACGGCGCAAGCGCCGCTGAGCCCGGCCGGCGGATCCGCGCGCGTCAGTCGAGCTGCACGCGCCGGGGCCCCGCGCCGCGATCGCCGAGCGCGTCGTCCGGGTTGAGCAGGCCGCACGCGCGCATCGAGAGGCAGCCGCAGCCGATGCAGCCCGTGAGCTCGCGCTCCAGGCGCTCGATGCCCTGCCGCCGCTCCTCGAGCAGGCGCTTCCACCGGCGCGACGCCCGCTGCCAGTCGGCATGGCTCGGCGGGCGGTCGAGCGGCACGTCGTCGAAGGTCGCCTGCACGTCGGCCAGCGGGATCCCGAGGCGCTTGGCCACCGTGATCAGCGACACCCGCCGCAGCATGTGCCGCGCGTACCGGCGCTGGTTGCCCGCGGTGCGCTCGGCGGCGATGAGGCCGAGCTCCTCGTAGAAGCGGAGCGCGGAGGCGGCGACGCCCGTGCGCCTCGTCATCTCGCCGACCGTGAGCAGCTCGCCGGGCGCGTGCCGCGGCCCCGCCTGCGCATCCGCCACGACGTCCCCTCCCGATTGACCTCAAGGGTACGTGAGGTTCTAACCTGGAGACCATGCGCATCACCACCCCCGCCGTCCCGACGGCCCCCACCCGTGAGGACGCCCTGTGACCTACGTGATCGCCCTCCCGTGCGTCGACGTCAAGGACCGCGCCTGCATCGACGAGTGCCCCGTCGACTGCATCTACGAGGGCGAGCGCTCCCTCTACATCCACCCCGACGAGTGCGTCGACTGCGGCGCGTGCGAGCCGGTCTGCCCCGTCGAGGCCATCTACTACGAGGACGACCTGCCCGAGAAGTGGTCGGACTACTACACGGCCAACGTCGAGTTCTTCGCCGAGATGGGTTCGCCCGGAGGGGCCACGAAGGTCGGCGTGACGCACTCCGACCACCCCGTCATCGCCGTGCTGCCGCCCCAGGGCGACCAGGCGTGAGCGCCGACCCCGACCTCTTCAAGGCCGCGTTCCGCGGGCACCCGGCGGGCGTCGCGCTCATCACGGCCCGCACGGCCGAGGGCCCGTCCGGCCTCACCGCGTCGAGCGTCGCGTCGCTGTCGGCGGATCCGCCCGCCCTCTCGTTCTCGGTGACGCGCGCGACGGGATCCGCCGGCGCCATCCTCGGGGCCGACACCTACCTCGTGCACCTGCTCGCCGGGCAGCACGCCGCGCTCGCGCGGGCGTTCGCGGTCTCCGGTTCGCCGCGCTTCACCGCGGAGCAGGGCTTCCAGGAGCTGCCCACCGGCGAGCCGCTGCTCGCGGACGCGCGCGCCGCCCTCCGCTGCCGGACGATCCAGACCGTGCCGGTCGGCGGATCCGTGCTGGTCGTCGCCGAGGTCCTCGACGTGATCCTGGGCGAGCCGGCCCCGCCGCTCGTCTACCGCGACCGCCGCTTCCACCTGCTCGAGGACGACCACCCGGAGCTGTAGGCCCGGGCGGCCGCCCTCCGCATCAGGCGGCCCCGCATCAGGCGGCCCTGCCTCACGCGTTCATGAACTCCGAGGGCTTCAGCGCGCGCTCCACGATGCGCACGTCGCCGATGGAGCCGGGGAACACGTGGTCGAGCTGGCCGCCGTAGTGGTTGGCGCCGACGAGCCACGACTTCCCGGCGGATGCGAGCCCGCGGTTCGCCGTCGTGGGGTTCCGCACGACGGGGTTGCCGTCGACGTACATCGTCGTGTGCTGGCTGTCGTTGACCACCGCGACGTGCCACCACGTGGCCGCGGGCAGCTCATGCGACCAGTTCGTGAGCGACCCGTCCTGACTGGTCGGGTAGACGCACCACTGCATCTCCCGGCTGCCGGAGACGGTGAGGACCACGGCGGGCTCGTCCGGGTCGCCCGAGGAGGTCGCCTTGCCGGCGTCCTTCGCGGAGGCCGACTGGGAGATGATCGAGCTCCACGCGTCGCCGCCGCCGTAGCCCTCGGGGATCCGCAGGTAGGCCTCGAACGTGTAGCCCTGGCGGAAGGTGGCCGTGTCGAGCGGGGCGCCGTCGACGGTGCGGAGGTGGTCGCCCGTGGCCTTGCCGCCCGTGAGGGTGAGGCTGCCGGCGCTCGGCGAGTCGTCGTGGTGCTCGGCCGAGAAGCGGAGCGAGCCGGGGGCGGCGCCCGCGCGGTTCGCGACCACCAGGTCGTTGCCGTGGCCCGAGGCGTCCCGGATCCGGGTGGCGGAGCCGAGCGCGGATCCGTCCGGCTGCCCCTCGAAGCGCCAGTACGCGACCGTGCCGGGCACGAGCATCTGCGCGGCGGACCGGGCGGCGCGCACGGGCACGGGCGCGAAGCCGGCGAACCGCTGCTCGAAGTCGACGGCCACCGTGAAGCGGTCCACGTCGCCGGACAGCTGCGCCTCCTCGTCCGCGAGCTCATTGCCGGTGCCGAGGCCGCCGCCGAGGAGGAAGGGCGACAGGGTCTCGACGTCGATCGCGTTCCGCTCGAGGTCCACGTGGTACAGCCGGATCATCGCGGCGCCGCCGTAGTAGCGGTCCTGGTAGTTGACGAGGTGCATGTCGACGTCGTGGCCCGCGCGGTTCCGCATGGTCGTGCGGCCGGGCTTCCAGTAGTGCCCGTTGAGGGTGAGGAAGATCTGGTCGTGCTGCGAGATGAAGGAGTCCCAGAGGCCCTGGCCGTAGTCGTCGAGGAGGGCGGATCCGTCGGGCCGCGAGTCGACGACGGCGTGCGCCGTGAGGATCACCGGCAGGGTCGGGTGCGCCGCCAGCACGCCGCGCGCCCACTCCACGCCGCGGGCGCTCGTCCGCCAGTCGAGGGCGAGGACGAGCCAGTCGCGCCCGCCCGCCGTGAAGGTGTGGAACGAGTTGTAGCCGTCGGGGCTGGATCCGCGGTAGCTCGGCGACTTCCGGAACCGCTTCGGGCCGAAGGCGTCGAGGTAGGGCGTGCGGCCGCGCTGGTCGTCGGTGGAGGAGTCGACGTCGTGGTTGCCGGCGAGCACGCTCCACGCGGCGCCGGCCTTGTCGAGGAGCGTGAACTGCGCGCTCGCCGCCTGGATCTCGCCCTCCGCCCCGTTCTGCGTCACGTCCCCGAGGTGCGCGAGGAACACGATGTTGTGCCGGTCGCGCTCGGCGAGCACGTACCGGAGGGAGGCCTCGAGCGGCTCCGGGTGGATCGCGGCGCCGTCGAAGAGGTACTGCGTGTCGGGCAGCACGGCGATCGTGAAGCGCGGCGACGCGGTGTCGGGCTTCCAGCGCGCGCCGGATCCCTGCTGCGCGGGCGGCGCCTTCGCGGCGGTGGCGGCGGTCGCGGCGGCGAGGGGCGCGGCGGTCGCGGGCAGCGCCCCGCCGAGGCCGGCCACGCCGAGCGCGCCCGCGGCGCCGCTCGTGATGAGGAAGCCGCGACGGGAGAGCGCGGACGGGGGAGGCGTGTTCGGGTCCTGGGTCACGGACGATCACGGTAGGTCGGGCGGGTGAATGCGACGCGGCGGCAGGGTGGACGTGCGGCGGGCGACGGCCGACGGCGACGGGTCGTCGCCCTGCCCGCCGCGCATGCCAGCATGGGCCATGCGCATCGCCGACTTCCCCGTGCCCGACACGGTCGCCGCCCGGGGCGCCCTCGACCTCGCCGCCTCGTACCAGTCCGCCGCGATCACCGCCCACGGGATCCGCTCGTGGCTGTGGGCGGAGGCCTTCGCGGTCGTCGAGGGGCTCGCGGGCGTCGACCACGAGATCCTCTACGTCGCCGCCGTGCTGCACGACATCGGCACGGTGACCGAGTTCGACAACCACACCGTCTCCTACGAGCACGCGGGCGGGCACGTGGGCGTCGCGCTCACGGCCGGCGCCGGCTGGCCCGCCGCGCGCCGGCAGCGCGTGCTCGACGTGATCGTGCGGCACAACTGGCCCGCGGTGGATCCGGCGCTCGACGTCGAGGGGCACCTCCTGGAGGTCGCGACCGGCCTCGACATCTCCGGGGCCCGGCCGGACGCGCTGCCCGAGGAGTACCTGCGCGAGGTGCTGCGGGCGCATCCGCGCGGGGCGCTCGCCGCGGAGTTCGGCGCGTGCGTGCGCGACCAGGCGGAGCGGAAGCCCGACACGGCCGCGCGCCGCCTCGTCGACGGCGGCCTCGTGGGGAAGCTCGCGGCGAACCCGCTGGAGCTGCTCGCGTGAGCGGCCGTCGCGGGACGACCGCGCTGCTCGCGGTCGCGGCGCTCGTCGTGGTGGGCGGGGCGGTGGGCGTGGTCGTCGCCCTCGCCCAGCCCCTGCAGGTGGGCTCCTTCGCCTTCGTCGGAGGCGGCGGGAGCCTCACCTTCGGTCCGGGCGCCCTCCTCGTCTCCACCGGCGCGCTGGTCGCCGCGGGCGTGCTGGCCCTCGGCCTCGTCGCGCTCGCGTTCGGGGCGGGGATCCGCGTCGGCGGTCGTCGGGATGCCGACGGGGGCGGCGCCGGGGAGCGGGACCCGCGCGGACCGGATCCGGACGCGCAGGACCCGCGCTAGCGCCGCTCCTCCGCGGCCCGCGCCGCCGCCAGCGCCCGCTCGCGCTCCTCGCGCCAGGTCGCGCGGTACGGGAAGGCGGCGTCGACCTCGTCGCTGCGGATCACCGCGAGGGACGCGGGCGCGAGCGCCGCGGCGTCGGCCTCGTCGTGGGAGTGCGCGAGCGGGTAGCCGAAGCGTCCGCGGTGGTGCGACAGCCAGAGCACGACGAGGTCGCGGTCGTCGGCGAGGTGCGCGGTGTCGACGGTGCCGCGCTCGTGGCGCGTCACGGTCCAGCCGCCCTCGCGGGCCGGGACGGCCGTGAAGTCGGGGTCGCCCATCCAGCGCCAGCCGTCGCGCACCCGGGTCGGGCCGCCGTACGGCGCGTCGACGAGCGCGTCCGCGAGGGCGTCGGGCGTCCACGGCGCGGGGAACCAGGAGGTGAGGCTCACGGAGAGCTCGAGCGGCGTGAGGCGGCGGTGGTCGGATCCGGGGGCGGGGAAGCGGGGCCGGTCGAGGGCCACCGCCAGCGCGATGGTCGGCAGCTCCGGACCGCCGGCGTCGACGAGCGCGAGGTGCGTCTGCAGCATCCGCACGTAGCGCGCGTGGGCGGCCTCGTCGGCGAACGGCGGCAGCGGGATGTCGGGCGCGACGGGCGAGCCCCAGGGGGCGCGCGCCTCGAGGAATGACACGTCCGGTCCTCTCCGCGGCAGCCAGCGCCGCCCGCCCGACCTGTCTAGCAGGCGGGGCGGGCGGCGGGACGGCGGAGCCGGGTCAGCCGATGAGCGACGGCCGCAGGTCGCGGAGCGTGCGGTGCGACGTGATGCGGATCGCCCCGGCCAGGGCCACCGCGAGCCCCGCGACGAGCCACAGCGCGAGCACGCCCGCGTCCTGGGCGGCCTGCCCGAGGTCGCCGCCGTACATGAGCTGGCGGAGCGCATCCACCGCGAAGCTCATCGGCAGCACGTGGTGCAGCGCGGCGAGCGGCCCGGGCAGGGTCTGCCAGGGGAACGTGCCGCCCGCGGTCACGAGCTGCACGACCATGAGCACCAGGCCGAGGAACTGGCCGACGCTCCCGAGCAGCACGTTGAGCGCGAGGATGATCGCCGCGAACGTGATGGAGGCGAGCACCATCGTCCCGTACATGGCGAGCGGGTGGGCGACGCGGAAGCCGAGCGCCCCGGCCACGATCGCGTAGAGCCCGGCCATCTGCACGACGCCGAGGAGCGCGGGCGTCAGCCAGCCGGCGAGCGTGATCCGGAGCGGCGCCTTGCGGGCCGTGATCGCACGGCGCGACAGCGGCTTCACGATGAGGAACAGGGCGTAGATCCCGATCCACGCGGCGAGGCTGATGAAGAACGGCGCGAGACCTGCGCCGTACTCGCCGGCCTGCGTCACCGCGTCCTGGCGGAGCGCGACCGGGTCGCCGATCGTGTCGGCCTGCGCGTCGCGCTGCGATGCCGTGGAGGCGGGGATCTGGTCGAGCCCCGAGTCGAGGCCGTCGCGGAGCTCCGTCGTGCCCTCCTGGAGGGTGCCCAGGCCGGATGCGAGCGAGGTGGCGCCGTCGGCGGCGGAGTGCGCGCCGGTCGCGAGGGTCGCGCTGCCGTCCGCGGCCTTCGCGATGCCGTCGGCGAGGGCGGGCGAGGCCTTCGCGAGCGCGTCCGCGCCCGTCGCGACCTGCGAGCTGCCGGACGCGAGCGTGCCGGCGCCGGTGGCGAGGGCGGCGGATCCCGTCTGCAGCTTCGCGGCGCCGTCGGCCACCTGCGCGCTGCCCTGGGCGACCTGCTCGCTGCCGGCGGCCAGCTGCTGCAGCTGGGTGTCGAGGCCGTCGGCCTTCGCGGCGGCGCCCGTGATGTCGGTGCCGAGCACGTCGAGCTTCGCGAGGGCCGCGTCGATGTCGGCCTGCGGGATGCCCGCCTTCGCCATGCGGTCCTGGATGGCGGTCCGGAGCGCCGGGACCCTCCCGGCGAGCTGGTCGACGCTCGTGGTGGCGGTGGATCCGAGGGCCGCGATCTGCGCGTTGCCGTCGGCCACCTTGCGCGCGCCCGCCGCGGTCTGCTGGGCGCCCGGGGTGAGCGCGGCGGCGCCGGTCGACAGCTCGGTCGCGCCGGAGGAGAGCGTGGCCGCGCCGGACGCGACCTGGTCGGCGCCCGTGGCGAGCTGCTGCGTCTGCGCGGGGAGCTGCGCCGTGCCCGTGCGGAGCTGGCCGAGGCCGGAGGAGAGCGTGTCGGCACCGGTCGCGAGCTCCCCGTTCCCGTCCGCCAGCGCGTCGGCGCCGGAGCGCGCGGACGCGGTCCCGTCGACGAGCTGCTGCGCGCCGGAGGCCGCGTCGCCGAGGCTCGAGCGCACGTCCGCGAGGCCGAGCAGGAGCTTGCCCGCGGCCTCGGTGCCGACGCGCGAGGCCACCGACTTCGTGATCCGCGCGCCCGCCTGCTGCGCGATGGTCGTCGCGAGGTAGCTGTTGGCGTCGTCGGTGGCCATGACTACGCGGGCCTGCTGCGGATCCGTGCCCGAGGACGACGTGAGCGCCGCCGAGAACCCCGACGGGATCGTCAGCGTGAAGTCGTAGGTGCCGTCCTCGAGGCCCGTGCGCGCGTCGGCGGAGGAGACCTCGTGCCAGTCGAAGGAGGCGTCGTCGAGCACGTCCTTCGCGACGTCGGTGCCGTAGTCGACCGGCTTCCCGTCGACCGTGGCGCCCTGGTCGGCGACGACGAGCGCGGCGGGGACCTTGTCGAGGCTGCTGTACGGATCCTGGTTCGCCCAGAGGTACAGGCCCCCGTAGAGCACGGGGACCAGCACGAGCGCGACCAGCGCGATCTTGGACATGGTGGTGGCGGTGAGGCGCGTCAGCTCGGCGCGCACCAGGGGGAGGAGTCTCATCGGGTCTGCGTTCCGTCGATCGAGGGGGTGGGGTCGGGGGTGGCGATCGCGTCGTCGGCGGGCAGCGCGGCGATCGCCTCGGCGGCCGCCTCGCTCGTGACGACGAGGACGCCGGTGCCGGCGCGGGCGAGGTCGCGGAGGACGCGCATCCACTCGCCGACGGCGCCGCCGTGCCGCTCGGGCGAGGTGACGACGACGGCCTCGACGCCCGCCCGGCTGGCGGCGAGCGTGGTGAGCAGGCGGATGCGGGCGACCGCGGGGACGGCCGAGAAGGGCGCGCGGGCGAGGTCGGCGAGCTGCTGGTCGTCGAGGATCACGCCGACCTCGTGCCGGCCGGAGCGGTGCCCGGCGAGGGCGAGCTCCTCGGCGACCACGGCGCGCAGCGTCACGTCGTCGGCCGGCTCGTTGATGCGCGGGGTGTCGACGGGCGCGACCCGCTCGGCGATGCGGGCGGCGACGCCGGGGGAGTCGTCGCCGTCGAGGGCGAGGGATCCGCCGTCGACCCACATGCGGCCGGACGCGACGAGCGCGAGCACGGTGGGCCGCAGCTCGGTCTCCGCGACGGCGACGACGGGATCCGGGCCGCCGTAGGAGAGGGAGATGGCGGGCAGGGCGGGCGCGGGGCCGTCGCCGACGCGCGCGTCGGTCAGGGTGACGATCACCGGCCCGCCTCCGTCCCGGCCGCGGCGGCGGCCCGGGGCGCGGCCTCGCGGAGCTCCGGGGTCGCGGCGATGAGGTCGGCGGCCGCGCGCCAGTCGAGGCCGCAGAGGGCGAGCGAGGTGCGGATCACGAGCTGGTGCCCCTCCGCGCGGCCGATGTCGCTGCGGGTCGCCTCGTCGAGCACGGCCAGCGCGCCGCCCTCGACCAGGCGCGCGAGCGTCGGGGCGGGGATGTCGCCGCGCAGCTCGCCCGCGGCGATCCCGCGCGCGACCACGCTCTGCAGCTCGGCGCGCAGCGGCGCGAGCTCGACGCCGACCTCGCGCGCGAGCGGACCGCGCACGGCGACCCGCGCCATCACGCGCACCTGCTCGACCTCGGCCCAGAGGCGCGCGCCGATGAGGGCGACGTGGATCCGGCTGTCCTCGTGCGTGATGCCGGCGAGCGACTCGACGATGCGCCGGGCGCCGCGCTGCAGCACCTCGCGGACGAGGTCGTCGCGCGTGGCGAAGTGGCCGTAGACGGCGCGGCGGCTGAGGCCGGCGGCGGTGGCGATGGTCTCGAGCGAGGCGTCCGGGTCGCGGTCGAGCGCGACGACGGCCGCGTCGACGAGGGCCTGGCGGTTCGTCGCGGCGTCCTTGCGGGGCGCGCGCACGGGGGCGGTGGAGGTCATGCGACGAGGCTAGCGATCCTGCACACATGTGTGCAACTTCACCCAGCGGGTTCTCGGCCGGCGGGTCCCGGCCCGCGCAGATCAGGTGCGCAGGGTCTCGCTGGGGAGCTCGCCGAAGGCCTGCGCGTACGACGCCGCGAACCGGCCGAGGTGCGCGAAGCCCCACTGCTCGGCGACGCTGCGCACGGTCGTGGTGGTGGGCACCGCGTCGCGCAGCTGCGCCCGCACGCGGCGGAGGCGGATCCCGCGCAGGTACTCGGTGGGCGTCTGGCCGTGGTGGCGGCGGAGCGCGAGCTGGAGCACGCGCGTGGAGATGCCGGCGGCGGCCGCGGCCTCGGCCGGCGTGATGGGCAGGTGAGCGTTGTGGTGCAGGTACTCGACGGCCAGGCGGATGTGGGCCATGCGGGGTGCGCGCAGCTCGTCCGGCAGCTCGACGTCGTCCCAGGGGAAGAGGCGGAGGGTCGCGCGGGCGAGGGAGAGGTCGGCCTCGAGGCGCATCATCGGGGAGGCGTCGGGGTCGGTGATGATGGGGGCCGCGGCGGCGACCGCGCGGCGCCACACGGCGGCCGTCTCGGCGCTCGGCAGGCTGCGGTGCTCGAACAGGAGCGGTCGCGCGGGGCCGTGGTGGAACTCGGTCGCGGTCTGCTCGAGGAACGACGCGTCGAGGTGCACGCAGTTCTGCCGCGTCGCGGTGGCCTGGTACTGGAACGGGCGGCCGGTGGGGAGGAGCACGGGGAGCTGGGCGGAGCTGGAGTAGGCGCGGGATCCGCGGTCCACCGTGATCCGGCCCTCGAGGAACCAGGTGACGACGTGCTCCGACAGCGCGGCGCCGTCGGCCCAGTGCGGGCCGCCGACCCGGAAGGTGCGGAGCGTCACGCGCTCGCTGCCGAGGAGCGCGTACCGGTAGGAGAAGGAGTCCGAGCGGCGGTCGCGGGCGAAGCGGATCCCGTCGAGCACGGGCGCGAAGGTCGCGGTGGCCTCGTCGGTGTCGCTGCCGGCCATGACGGCGCGGAGGAAGGGGTCGCCGGTCGTCGCGGGTGCGGTCGCGTCGGGACGATCCGCGTCGAAGGGGCTCGCGTCGGCGTCGGCATGCGGTGCGCGCGGGCGGAGCGAGGGGTCCCCCGTTCCGGTGGGGGTCAGCGTGGTCGTCATGGTTCCTGGATCTCTGGGCGTCGGTCGTCTCCGCCCTCCCGCTCATCATGCATGGTGCCGCGGCGGCAGGGTCCCCCCGGACGTCCGGGGGGCGAGGAGTGCTTCGGCGCCGCCCCGTGGGGGAGCGGGTCGTCGCTGCGCGGATATCCGCTGAGCGAAATCCCGTCCCCCGATCGCTTGCGCGCGGACAGGGGCCGCACCGCTCCGCGCTGCGTGCGCGCCGACCGCGGCCGCACCGGATCCGCACGGCGGGGCCGCCTAGGCTCGGGGTCGCGGATCCCCCGCCCGCATCCCCCGCACCCGAGAGGCGCCGCATGACGAGCGACCGGTCCCTGGCCTTCATCCTGCTGCGCTCGTGCCTCGTGATGGTCGCCCTCGGCGTCGTCACGGTGCAGACGGGCGGCGACCTCGGCGTCGTGGGCGTCGTGGCGTTCGTCCTCGCGGCGGGCCTCGGCGGCGGCGCGACCTTCTACTGGCGCCGGCACCTCGCGGCGAAGCGGCGCGACCCCTTCAGCTGATCCGCCGCGCGGCCCGGCGCGCCCCGCGTCACGCCGGGTCGGTGACCGTCGACGTGAGCGTCGACGACCCGTCCGGTCGCCGCCGCACCTCGATCCGGTCGGCCACGCGCTGCTTCAGCTCCTCGACGTGGCTGACGATGCCCACCGTGCGGCCGTCGGCGGAGAGGCGGCCGAGCTCGGACATGACGGCGTCGAGCGTCTCGGGATCCAGCGTGCCGAACCCCTCGTCGACGAACAGCGTGCCGAGCTGCAGCCCGCCCGCCTCCGCCTGCACGACGTCGGCGAGGCCGAGCGCGAGGCTGAGCGAGGCGTAGAAGGTCTCGCCGCCCGAGAAGCTCGCGGGCTCGCGCACCCGGTCGACGACGTGGTCGCGGATCTGCAGCGCCAGGCCCGTCTTCCGCGACCGGCTCGTCGCCTCCCGCTCCTCGCTCACCTCGAGCTCGTAGCGGCCGCTCGACATGATCCGCAGGCGCGCGTTGGCGGCCTGCACCACGTCCTCGAAGCGGCGCAGCAGCACGTAGGTGCCGAGCGTGACGCCGCGCGTGTTCTCGGGGGTGAGGGCGTTCGCGACCTCGGCCATGCGGATCGCGGCGCGCGCCCGGTCGCCCGCGCGGGCGCTCTCGCGGCGGGCGTCGTCGTGCCGTGCGAGGGCGGAGGCGCTGCGGTCGGCCCGGTCGCGCGCGCGGGCGGCGCGCTCGGCGGAGGCGCGGGCGGCGGCCTGGGCGGCGTCGAGGGCGGCGCGGGCCGCGTCGGGATCCGCGTCCTCGTCGCCCGTGAGCGACGCGACCTCGGGATCCGCCAGGCCCTCCGCGACGACGGCCTGCTCCCGCTCGTGCGCGGCGACCCGCTGCGCGAGGGCCTGCAGCTCGGCGGGCGGCAGGGCGGCGGCGCGCGCCTCCTCCTCGGTCGCGAAGGACTGGTCGGCGAGGGCCCGCGCGAGCTCGGCGGCGCGCGCGGCGGCCTCGGCGGCCGTGCGCTCGCGGGCGGCGGAGAGCGCGAGGAGCCGCTCGACGAGGGCGCGCTCGTCGGCGCGGTCGGCGACGAGGGCGGCGACGCGGGGGGCGCCGTCGGCGCCGTCGGCCGCGTCCGCGTCCTCCCCGCCGAGGACCGCGCGCACGGCCGCCTCGTCCTCGGCGCGCAGCTCGCGCGCGCGGATCACGCGCTCGCGGAGCCCCGAGAGCGCGGCGCGGGCGTCGTCGCGGCGGGCGCGGATCCGCTCCGTCTCGGCGTCGTGCGCGACCACGGCCGCCTCCGCCTCCCGCAGCGCCCCGCCCGCGGCCTCCGCCCGGGCGAGCCGCGCGGTGCGATCCGCCACCTCCGCGTCGGCGTCCTCCCGCGTGATCCCGCCGAGGGCCGCCGCGGCGACCTCGCGCCGCGCCGTCGCGGCCGACAGCGCCGCGACGGCCTCGCCCTGCGTCCGCTCCGCCCGGGCGCGCGCGTCGGACGCCGCCTCGATCTCGTCGTCGTCGGGGTGGCCGGGTGCGCTCGGCGCGGGTCGCGGGTGATCCACCGCGCCGCACACCGGGCACGGCGCACCGTCCTCGAGCTCCCGCGCCAGCTCGCCGGCGAGCCCGCGGATCTTCCGCTGCCGCAGCTCCGCCTCGTGGCGCACCGCGGTCACGGCCTCGGCCGAGCGGGCGTCGAGCGCGTCGCGGGCCGCGGCGACCCGCGCGTCCAGCTCGGCGAGCTCCGTCACGCGCCGTCGGGTCGCCTCGGACTCGGCCAACGCCTGCCGCGCCGCGTCGACGCCGCCCGCCGCGGCCGCCGCCTCGTCCCGGGCCTCGACCAGCGGGATCCGCGCGGCCGGCCGCTCGTCGAGCGCCGCCTCGGCCGCGTCCGCCGTCGCCTCGCGCGTCGCGACCGCGTCCACCGCGGCCCGCTCGTCGGCGCGGCGCCCGGGCAGGCCCCGCTCGCGCGCCTCCGCGTCGGCCAGCGTCGCGAGCTCGGCCACGAGCGCGTCGCGCCGGTCGGCGAGCTCCGCGCCGGACGCCTCCGCGAGCGCCGGACGCGTCGTCCGGCACGCGGCCCGCGCATCGTCGTCCGCGTCCGCCGCGGCGACGCGCGCCGCCTCCGTCCGGTCGCGTGCGCCCAGCGGTCCCGTGACCGCCGCCGCGCGCCGTGCCTCCTCCACGCGTCGCGCGAGCCCCGCGACCTCCTCGGCCGCGGCGCGCACGGCCTCCTCGCGGGCGAGGAGCCCGCGCCGCCGATCCAGGGCCCGGGTCACGCGCTGGGCGTCGGCCAGCGTCGCCGCGGACTCCTGCCCGGCGCGCTCGTCGTCGTCGCGCGTCCCCTCCGCCGCATCCGCCAGCTCGGCCAGCAGCCGCACGGTGTCGGCGGCGTCCGGCACCTCGAGCGCCTCCACGCGCGTCGCCTCCCGCAGCCCGGTGAGCGCCTCGGCGACGCGCGCGTCGGCCGCGTCGGTGCGCGCCTTCGCGTCCTTGCGCATCTCGGCGAGCTGCGCGGCGGTGCGGTCGTACGCGGCCGTGCCGAACAGCGACTGCAGCACGAGGCGCCGCTGCTCTCCCGTCGAGCGCAGGAACTCCGCGAACTCGCCCTGCGGCAGCACGACCGTCTGCACGAACTGGGCGCGGCTCAGCCCGGCGACGCGCGCGATCTCCGTGCCCACCTCCTGCGTGCTCGTGCCGAGCACCTCGCCAGCCTCGGCCTCGGGTGACGACAGCCGGATGAGCGTCGCCGTCGCGTTCTGGTTCGTGGTGCCCGTGCCGCGCGCCTTCGGGCGCTGGTGCTGCGGGCTCCGACGCACGCGGTGGATCCCCGCCGCCGTCTCGAACACGAGCTCCACGTACGGCTCCACGCCGGGCGCCGCGTGGTGACTGTGCAGGCGGTCGCGGCTGGACCCGTCGCTCGCGAGCGACCCGTACAGCGCGAACACGATGGCGTCGATGAGCGTCGACTTGCCGGATCCGGTCGGCCCCTCCAGCAGGAACAGCCCCGACCGCCCGAGCTCGGCGAGGTCGATGACGTGCTCGCCGGCGAACGGCCCGATGGCGCGCAGGGTGAGGCGGTGCAGGTCCATCAGGCGCTCCGGTCCGCGGCGAGGGCCTGCTCGTGCGCCTGGCGGAGCACGAGCAGCTCGGCCTCGGTGGGCGGCGCGCCCGTCGCGTACGCGACGAAGTCGGCGGCGACCTCGAGCGGATCCGTCGTCGCGTCGACCACGCGCGACCGCACGCCCTCGACGCGCCCCTCCGGCTCGTGCAGCACGACGAGCGCGTGCGGCAGCGCCTCCCGCACCCGGGCCACGAGGTGCGCCGGATGCACGGGATCGGTCACGTGCACGCGCACCCACGCGGCGGCGAGGTCGGCGTGGCGTCCGTCGACGATCTCCGCGAGCGTCCCCGTGACCTCCGCCAGCCGCCGCGGCACGGGCGCGTCGACCAGCTCGACCGTCGTGGATCCGTCGGCCGCCAGCTCCACGAGCGCGCTCGACTTCCGCTGCAGCCGCTCCCCGAACGAGAACGCGAGCGGCGAGCCGCTGTACCGGATGCGCGGCGCCCGCACGCCCGTGCGCGTCGACGCCGCCCCCACCTCCTGCGCCCCGTGCAGGTGCCCCAGCGCGACGTAGTCGACCCCGTCGAACGCGGCGGCCGGCACCTGGTCGACCCCGCCGACGCGGATGTCCCGCTCGCTCTCGCTGGGCGCGGCACCCGTGACGAACGCGTGCGCGACGACGACCGCCCGCGTGCCCGGACGCGCGGCGGCGTCGGCGCGCACCCGCTCCATGGCGGCGCCGAGCACGGCCTCGTGCGAGCGCGGCAGGGGAGGGGCGCCGGGCGCGGCGAGCGCACCCCGCGCGGCGTCGGGATCCAGGTACGGCACCCCGTAGAACGCGACGGGCCCGTCCGCGTCGTCGACCAGCACGGGCACGTCGAGCGCCTCGACCGACGCGAGGATGTGCAGCCCGTCCCGCAGCAGCGCCGAGGCGAAGCCGAGCCGGGCGGCCGAGTCGTGGTTGCCGGGCGTCACGATGACCGTCGCGAGCGCGCTCAGCCGCCCCAGCGCCTCCGAGAGCAGCCGCACGGTGGGGACCCCGGGCACCGCGCGGTCGTAGACGTCGCCCGCGACGAGCACCACGTCGACCGCCCGCTCGCGCACGAGCTCGACGAGGTTGTCGAGGAACGCGGCGTGGTGCGCGTGCAGGTCCTCGCCGTGGAGGGTGCGCCCGAGGTGCCAGTCGCTCGTGTGGAGGATGCGCACGCGGGTCCTTCCTCGGGGCGGGCGGCGGTTCCCGTCACGCTACCCGAGGGCGCCGACACGGCCGGGCCCGCCGAGATCGGCGCCCGCGGGCTCCCGCCCTCGCGGCTAGCTGCCGGTCGCGTCCTTCTTCCCGTGCGCCGCGACGGACACGTCCTCCCACGCGCGCCACGTCTCCAGGCGCGACGCGTAGTCCTTCTCGGCGATGGCGAGCGGCCCGTCGCCGAGGAGGATCCGCAGCGGCGGCTCCTCCGCGTCGACGACGGCGAGGATCGCGTCGCGCGTCGCCGTCGGGTCACCGGGCGTGACCCGCGTGTAGCCCTCGGCGCGGCGCTGGCGCATGCCGTCGTATGCCGCGATCGGCTCGGCGCGCTTCGCCGACGGGCCCGACCAGTCGGTGCTGTAGCCGGCGGGCTCCACGAGCGTCACGTGGATGCCGAACTCCGCGACCTCGAGCGCCAGCGACTGGCTGAACCCCTCGAGCGCCCACTTGGAGGCGTGGTAGATCCCGGTGTTGGTGAACGCGCTGATGCCGCCGATGCTCGACACCTGCACGATGTGCCCGGACCCCTGCGCGCGCATGATCTTGACCGCGGCCTGGGTGATCCACAGCGCCCCGAACACGTTCGCCTCGAACTGGCCGCGCACCTCGTCCTCGGTGAGCTCCTCGATGGCGCCGAACTGGCCGAAGCCCGCGTTGTTGACGACGACGTCGAGCGTGCCGAAGCGCTCCGCGGCCTGCTGCACGGCGGCGATGCCGGCCTCCCGGTCGGTGACGTCGAGCCGGAGGGGGAGCACGGCGTCGCCGTGCCGCTCGACCAGCGCGTCGAGCGTGGTGATGTCGCGGGCCGTCGCGGCGACGCGGTCGCCGCGCTCCAGCGCCGCCTCCGCCCACTCGCGGCCGAAGCCCTTGGATGCTCCGGTGATGAACCAGGTCGTCATGGGGATGTCCTCTCGTCGGTACCCCGGGCCAACGTCGCGCGCGCGGTCCGCATGCCCGGACGGCGGATCCCGGATCCCCACCCCGGGGCCGCCCGCAGACGTCGAGCGCGGGATCCGGCCCTCCGGGGGACCCGCGGCACCCTCGCGGTAGGATCGAGTGTGACTGGAGAGAACCTGCTCGGCGTCCCCGAGACGCGCCTGGCCGACGAGCCCGAGGTCGCCGCCCGCATCGCGAACGCCGACGGCGATCACGACACCCTCGGCGCCATCGCGGCCGACCACCCGCATTCGTCGCTCGTCTGGGCGCTGCTCGCCGACTCGGCCTTCGTCCAGGGCGACCGCATCGCCTCGTACGCCTTCGCCCGCGTCGGCTACCACCGCGGCCTCGACTCGCTGCGGAAGTCCGGCTGGAAGGGCCAGGGCCCCGTGCCGTGGAGCCACGAGCCGAACCGCGGCGTCCTCCGCTCCCTCTACGCCCTCCGCCGGGCGGCCGCCGCCATCGGCGAGGAGGACGAGGTCTCGCGACTCACCGCCTTCCTGCGCGACGCGGATCCGACGGCCGCCGGCCACATCGAGGCCGCCACGAAGGGCGCGCTGCCGCCCACCGAGGCCATCGTCATCCGCGGCCAGGACTGACCCACCCCGCACCACCGCTTCGCCCGCACCACCGCACGCCACCCGAGCCCGACCCGACCGACCCGCCCCCGACGAGGAGTGAGCCATGCCCGCAGTAGTGATCATCGGAGCCCAGTGGGGTGACGAGGGCAAGGGACGCGCGACCGACCTCCTCGGCAGCCGCGTCGACTACGTCGTGAAGTTCAACGGCGGCAACAACGCCGGCCACACGGTCGTCGTCGGCGACGAGAAGTACGCGCTGCACCTGCTGCCGTCGGGCATCCTCACGCCGGGCGTCGTGCCGGTCATCGGCAACGGCGTCGTGGTCGACATCGAGGTGCTGTTCCACGAGCTCGACGCGCTCGCCGCCCGCGGCGTCGACGTCTCGCGCCTCCGCGTCAGCGCCAACGCGCACGTCATCACGCACTACCACCGCACCATCGACAAGGTGACGGAGCGCTTCCTCGGCAAGCGCCAGATCGGCACCACCGGCCGCGGCATCGGGCCCACGTACGCCGACAAGATCAACCGCGTCGGCATCCGGATCCAGGACCTCTTCGACGAGAACATTCTGCGCCAGAAGGTGGAGGCGGCCCTCGACGCCAAGAACCACATGCTCGTGAAGATCTACAACCGCCGCGCCATCTCGGCCGAGGAGATCGTCGAGAGCCTCCTCTCCTACGTCGAGCGCCTGCGCCCCATGGTCGGCGACGCGTCGCTCGAGCTGAACACCGCGCTCGACGAGGGCAAGACCGTGCTGTTCGAGGCCGGCCAGGCCACCATGCTCGACATCGACCACGGCACGTACCCGTTCGTCACGTCGTCGTCCGCCACGTCCGGCGGCGCCGCCACGGGCTCGGGCGTCGCGCCCAACCGCCTCGAGCGGATCATCGCGGTCGTCAAGGCGTACACGACGCGCGTCGGCGCGGGCCCGTTCCCCACGGAGCTGCACGACGAGTCGGGCGAGTACCTGCGCGCCAAGGGCTTCGAGTTCGGCACCACCACCGGCCGCCCGCGCCGCTGCGGCTGGTACGACGCGCCCATCGCGCGCTACACGGCGCGCATCAACGGCGTCACCGACTTCGTGCTCACCAAGCTCGACGTGCTCTCCGGCCTCGCCACCATCCCCGTCTGCGTCGCGTACGACGTCGACGGCGTGCGCCACGACGAGGTGCCCGTCTCGCAGTCCGACTTCCACCACGCGACGCCCATCTACGAGGAGCTGCCGGGCTGGCAGGAGGACATCACGGGCTGCCGCACCTTCGCCGACCTGCCGAAGAACGCGCAGGACTACGTGATGGCCATCGAGCGCATGAGCGGTGCGCGCATCTCGGCCGTCGGCGTGGGCCCGGAGCGCGAGCAGGTCGTCGTGCTGCACGACCTCCTCGAGGCCTGACCCTGATCCACGACGGCTGGGCCGACGACGCCCGCCTCGGCACGGACGCGTCGGACCTCGCGCGCTTCCTCAGCCGCGCGGACGCCCGCACGATGAACCGCGAGCGGCTGCAGGCCGACCTCGACATGGGCCAGGAGCAGTACGTGGCGGCGTGGCGCGAGCTGCACCGCTTCGGGTACGTGTCGTCAGCGGAGCTGCGGCGGCTGGTCGTCGAGCGGTAGACGCCCCCGCGTCGACCATGTCGTTGCGCTGTATATCGTCCGACTGTACAGTCGGACGATATGAGGAGGCCGACGTGACCCGCGACCCGCTGCTGCCGCTCACCGAGACGGTGGCCTGCATCCTGCTCGCGCTGCGCGAGCCGGCGCACGGCTACGCGATCATGGCGCGCGTCGAGGAGATGAGCGAGGGCGCCGTGCGACTGGCGCCGGGGACGCTCTACGGCGCGCTCGACACGCTCGTGAAGCAGCGGCTCATCACGCGGGTGGCGAGCGAGGACCCGCGCCGCAAGGTCTACCTCATCACCGACAGGGGATCCGAGGTGCTCGCGCAGGACGCCGAGCGGATGGCCCACCTCGTGCGGCTGCACGAGAGCGGCCGGGGGAGCAGGAAGGCATGACCATGGAGATCAGGTTCTTCGTCGACTTCGACAGGGAGGAGCGCTGGCTCGACCGGAGGGCGGCCGAGGGGCGGCTGATGCGGAAGCGGGGGTTCGTCTACTCCTCCACGGACATCGAACCCGGGTCCGCCGTCGTCCGGATCGACTACCGGCCCCGCATGAGCGCCGCCGACTTCGCCGACTACGTGCAGCTCTTCGCCGACGCGGGCTGGCGGCACATCAGCGGCAGTCGCACGAGCGGCACCCAGCACTTCGCGTCGACGACGGCGGATGCGGACGCCCACATCTTCTCCGACGCCCAGTCGCGGGCGCAGCGGTACAAGCGCGCGCTCGACGTGAACGCGGCGGTGCTCCTGCCGCTGCTCGTGGTCGTGTTCGCCCTGCTGTCGATGGATGACTCGAGCGTCCGGCTGCTGCTCTCGCCGGACGAGTGGTACCTCACCCCCGGCCTCTGGGAGATGCAGGGCGCGCGCTTCGTCGGCGCCTTCCTGTTCGAGACGGTGTTCGTGGCGATGCGCGTCGGACTCCCGCTGCTGCTCGTGGTGGTGACCGGCGCGATGCTCGTGACGGCGGTGCGCCAGGGGCTCCTCTACCGGCGCGCGGTCGAGGCGGCCTCGGCAGCCTGAGCCGGTGGGGTGCCGACGCCGCGGATCACGCGCCGCCGTCGCGCAGCGACCGCACCATGACGCGCAGGATCCGCGTCGCCGCCTCCCGGTCGGCCTCGCTGAGATCGCCGAGCATCCGGAGCTCCACCGCGCGCACGGCCGCGCTGGCCTTCGCCAGCTGCCGACGGCCCGTCGCGGTGAGCCGCGTCGGCTGCACCCGGCCGACGGCCTCCTCGGCGGGGCGGGTGACGATCCCGTCGCGCTCGAGGGTCTGCAGCAGCACGTTCATCGACTGGCGCGTCACGAAGGCGCCGCGGGCGAGGTCGGAGTTCGAGGATCCGGGGCGCTGAGCGAGGAGCTCCAGACACGAGTAGTGCGTGATCGTCATGCCGAGGGGCCGCAGCGCCTCCTCCATCGCCTGCCGCAGGGCGCTGGCCGCCTCCTTGAGGAGGTAGCCGAGCGAGGTCGGGAGGTCGATGCCGTCGTCGCCTCGACTCATGTCAGCATTCTGACATACGCTCCTATATGTCAGGCATCTGACATCGACACGAGAAGACATCATGCCCGTCACCGGCCCCGACTTCATCTCGCTCCAGGTCACCGACCTCGACGCCTCGCGCGTCTTCTACGAGCGGTACCTCGGCCTGGTCCGCTCACCCGCCGGACCCCCGCACGCCGTCGTCTTCACCACGACGCCCATCGCGTTCGCGCTCCGCGACGTGGTGCCCGGCACCGACGTCGCGGGCACCGCGCAGCCCGGCATCGGCGCGGCCCTCTGGCTCCACGCGACCGACGTGCAGGCGATCCACGACGCGCTCGACGCGGACGGCCGCACCATCGTCGCCGCGCCGATCGACGGCCCGTTCGGCCGCACCTTCACCTTCGCGGACCCCGACGGCTACCACGTGACGCTGCACGACCGGGCCTGATCCGCCGCTGACCCCGAGATGCGGGGTGGTGGACGGGCGGCGCGTGCTCCACGCTGAGGGCACCCGACCGCGAGGGATCCGCATGCGCCGCTCACCGCTCGTCCCCACCGCCCTCGTGGCGCTCGCCCTCCTCGCGGGCTGTGCGCCCGCCGCCGACCAGGCGGGGACGCGGGCGTCCTCCGCGCCGCCCGCCAGCGCGTCCGGTGGTGAGCCGGTGGCGGTGCCGATGCCGGCCGATGTCACGGGATACGACTGCAACGTCCGCCCGGTCGACCCCGCCGCGTTCGCGGAGCGCCGCCCGTTCAGCAGCCTCGGCGCCGAGGGCGCCGCCGCGCTCGCCGAGACGACGCGGGGGCTGGAGGGCCATCCCGGCTACCGGGCGGAGGACGGCTGGTTCGTGCTGGCGTCCTCGGCGACCGACATCGAGATCATGCGGGCGGTGACGGAGCCGTACGAGATGGGGAACGGCGAGATCCCGCCGGACCACGAGTACGTCGCCGCCAAGCGCGTCGAGGAGGCGGGCGAGCAGCCCCGGTGGATGGAGTGGTCGGCATCGCCGTGCGCGCTCCGGCTGGACTACGCGGAGCTCGACGTGGCCACGGTCTCCTTCGAGGCGCTGCCGGATCCGTCGTCCGACCGGATCACGTTCCTCATCGACGAGCACGCCTGCAACTCCGGCGAGGACGCGGCGGGTCGCGTCCAGCTCCTCGTGCTCGAGGAGACCGCCGACCGGGTGGAGGTCGCCTTCGCCGTCCGGCCTCGGAACGCGGGAGCGACATGCCAGGGCAACCCCGCCACGCCGTCCACCGTCGCCCTCGCGGCGCCGCTCGGCGACCGCGAGGTGGTCGACGTGGGGCTCGTGATCCCGCGGCCGGTCGGACTGGCCCCGCAGATGGGCATGCCGACCGCTTGACGGGTCGCGGCCGTGCGGGCGGCGGACCCGGATCCGGATCCGGACGCGGGGGTCAGCCGCGGACGGACGCCGCGATGCGGTCCGCCGCCTCGACCGGCGTGATGCGCGACGTGTCGACCACCTCGGCCTCGGCGTGCAGCCAGGTGCGGGCGGCCTCCGCGTAGGGCTCGACGCGGGAGAAGCGGAAGGCGGACGGGCCGAGGTCCGCATCGTGCTGGATCCGATCGCGGAGCGTCGCCGTGTCCGCGTGCAGCACGAAGTGGCGGACCGGGATGCCGTGCGCGGCGAGGCCGCCGCCGATCTCGCGCCAGTACGCCTCGACCAGCACCGTCATGGGCATCACGAGCGTGCCGCCGGCGTACTCGAGCACGCGGCGCGCGGTCTCGACGACGAGCGGCCGCCACGGCGCCCAGTGCTGGAAGTCATCCGTCGCCGGCAGGCCCGGGCGGATGTCCATGAGCACCTCGCCGACCTTCTCGGCGTCGAGGACGCGGCTGTCGGGGATCCGCTCCTGCACCAGGCGGCTCGTCGTCGTCTTGCCCACACCGTGGGTCCCGTTCAGCCAGATGATCATGGCCGGACGCTATCGGCGGCGCGGGGCCGACGGCATCCGCCGGGCGACGGATGCCGGTCCGTCCTGGCCGCCGCCGCGACGGAGGACCAGGCTGGAGGGGCGGCGGGATCCGGTCCCGCCCCACGACGCGCGGCCCCGCGCACGCGGAAGGACCCCATGCTCTCCATCGTCTACTCCAGCACCGCCGAGCGGTCCTTCGACGACGTCGACCTCGCGCAGCTCCTCGCGCAGAGCCGCGCGACCAACGCGGCGCACGGGCTCACGGGCCTCCTCGTGCATCGGCAGGGGCGCTTCCTCCAGCTCATCGAGGGGGAGGAGGCCGACGTGCGGGAGCGCATGGCCGCGATCCTCGCGGACGACCGGCACGGCCGGATCGCCACGCTGATGGAGGAGCGGATCACCGAGCGGCAGTTCCCCGACTGGACGATGGGGATGGCGAAGTACGACGCCCGCGTGGCCGAGCGGATCCCCGGCTACCGTGACACCTTCGACGACCTGGAGGGCGAGCGCCCGGACGACGCCATCCGGCCGGCGCTCCGCGAGCTGATCCGCTGGTTCCAGGAGGACACCGGCCGGCTGTCCTGACGCGCGCGGTCCCGCCGCCGACCGATCAGGCCGCGGGCGCCGCGCTCCGCCAGAAGCCCGCGAGGATGTCCGCGCTCGCCTGCGGCTGGTCGACCTGCGCGGAGTGGCCGGCGTCCGCGACCACCTCGTAGCGCGCGCCGGCCCGCTCGGCCATGTCGCGCTGCCAGTCCTGCGGCCAGGCGTCGTCCGCGTCGCCGTGCGACACGAGCACCGGGATGCCGGTGGCGCGCAGGTCGTCGACGCGGTCGGTCTGCGCCTGCATGATCTCGAGCGCGCCGAGGAGCTGCGCCGACGCCGTGCCGAACAGGCGCGTGCGGAACCACTCCACCTCGGGGTCGTCGCCGTCGAGCTGCTCGGGCAGGAACCACAGCGGCCACAGCCCGGCGCTGCCGGACGCGCGGACGGCGGCGATCTGCTCGGATCGGTCGGCCCGGCTGCGGGGGCCCGAGTTCCAGTGGGTGTAGCTGGCGAAGCGGCCCGGGTCGCTGAGCAGGGCCTGGAGCCCCACGACGCCGCCGAAGCTGTGGCCGAGGAGGTGCACGGGGCCGAGCGGGGCGGCGGGGGCGGCGTCGGTCGCGACGTGACGGCCGCCGGATCCGCCGCGGCCCGCGAGCGCGTCGATCACGTGGTGCACGTCCTGGCCGAGGGTCTCGAGCTCGTAGCCGCTCGCGTCGACGGGCGGCTCCGCCTGGCCGGGGCCGGTGGATCCCCACTGCCCGCGCTGCGAGAACGCCACCGCGGTGAAGCCGCGGTCGGCGAGCGGGCCCATGACGGGGAGGAAGTCCTCCTTCGACCCCGTGAAGCCCGGCACGAGCAGCGCGACGGGCGCGGTCGCCGGATCCCCGGTGCGGGCCGGCACGCGCACGGCCGACAGCCGCGCCGCCGGCACCTCGATGGTCAGGTCCTCCGCGTCCTCCGGCCGGTGGTCGGACAGGGTGCGCGGGGCGTGGGCGTGGGCGTCGGTGCTCATGTCGTCAGCGTAGGCCGGGGTGGCCGGGGCGGGCGGACGCGTCAGCCCGCATCCGCCACCGGCAGCGTCAGACGGAAGCGCGCGCCCGCACCCGGCGCGGAGGGCAGGCACACGAGGTCGCCGCCCTGGGCGCGGGCGAGCGCGCGGGCGATGGGGAGGCCGAGGCCCGCGCCGCCGACGTGGCGGTCGCGGCCGTCGTCGAGGCGGACGAGGCGGTCGAAGATCCGCTCGCGGTCAGCGTCGGGGACGCCCGGGCCGTCGTCGGCGACGGTGATCCGCACGGTGCCGGCGTCGGCCGCCTCCGCCTCGACGCGCACCTCGGAGCGGGCGTAGCGCGCGGCGTTCTGCAGCAGGTTGTCGAGGACCTGCGCGAGGCGGTCGGGATCCGCGCGGACCGCCGGGGGAGCGCCGCGCACGTCCGCCACCACGCGCGTGCCCGGCGTGCGGGACCGCTGCTGCGCGACCGCGGCCTCCACCACGGGCGGCACGGGCACCGGCCGGCCCTCCACCGAGAGGCCCTCGTCGAGCCGCGCCATCGTGAGCATGTCGTCGACCAGGCGGCCCGCGCGGATCGCCTCGCGCACCACGTGCACCGACAGGCGCTCGCGCTCCTCGGCGTCCGGATCCGCGCGCACCAGGGCGTCGGCGGAGGCGCGGATCCCGGCGACGGGCGTACGCAGCTCGTGCGCGGCGTCGGCGACGAAGGCGCGCATCCGGGCCTCGGCCTGGAGGGCCTGCCGCTCGGCGTGCTCGAGGTCGTCGAGCATCTCGTCGAAGGCGACCGCGGTGCGGCCGAGCTCGGTGGTGGGGCGCGTCGGGCGGAGGCGGCGGCCGCGGTCGCCGCGGCCGATGGAGCGGGCGACGCCCGTCATGTCCTCGAGCGGCCGGAGCGTCCGGCGCACGACGAGCACGAGCGCGACCGCCGCGAGCGCGAGGAACGCCAGGGACGCGCCCGCGAGGATCCCGCGGAGGGAGGCGAGCGTGTCGTCCACGGATCCGGTGCCGGCGGAGAGCGCGAGCACGGTGCCGTCGCTGAGGTCGGAGCGGAGCGTGATGCCGTCGGCGGACGAGCTGACGGAGCTGGCGGTGACCGTCACGGCGTCGGCGCGCGCGGCGGGCGCCGGGGCCGGGGTGGTCGCCGAGCCGGGCGCGGTGCCGAGCGGGTCCGGCCCGGGGAGCGTCGCCCCGAGCGGATCCCGCCCGGGTCGCGCCGAGACCGCGCCGCCGTCCGGGCTCGTGATCCGCACCGCCACGCCCTGCGCGCTCAGCCGCTCGGCGAGCGCGTCGTCGTCGACCACGCCCACGAGCGCGGCGGCTGCGGACGCGCGGTCGGCCAGCCGGTCCTGGATCTGCTGCCGCAGCTGCGCGCCGAGGATCGCCTGCACCGTGAGCGACAGCGCCACGAGCAGCACCGCGAGGAGCGCGAGCACGGCGAGGACGGTGCGGGTGCGGAGGGACCCGGTGCGCAGCGGCGCGTCCGGGGCGGTCGCGCCCACGCGAGCGCCGACGCGATCGCGGCCCCGGTCGCGCACACGGGCGAGCGCGCTCACACCTCCACCCGGTAGCCGAGCCCGCGCACGGTGTGCAGGAGCCGCGGGCCGTGCGCCTCCATCTTCTTGCGCAGCGCGCTGATGTGGACCTCGACGAGGTTCGGGTCGGCGTCGTCGTAGCCCCACACCTGCGTGAGCAGCTGCGTCTTCGAGAGCGTGCGGCCGCGGTGGGCGGCGAGGTAGGCGAGGAGCTGGAACTCGATGGAGGTGAGGTCGAGCGGCTCGCCGGCGCGGCGGGCGAGGCCGGCGTCGGGATCCACCAGCAGGTCGCCGATCTCCACCACGCTCGCGATCCGCCCGCGCCGCCGCAGCACAGCGCCGACCCGCGCCACGAGCTCCGCGAGCGCGAACGGCTTCACGATGTAGTCGTCGACGCCCTGGCCGAAGCCGCGCAGGCGGTCCTCCACGGCGTCGCGCGCGGTGAGCATGATGACGCTCGCGTCGCTCCAGCGGCGGATCCCCTCGGCCAGCCGGATGCCGCTCGGCCCGGGCAGCATCCAGTCGAGCACCACGAGGTCGGGGCGGAACCCCGCGACCTCCTCCTCGAGCTCCACGCCGGAGGCGAGGCCGCGGACGACGAAGCGCTCGGCGGTGAGGGTCGCGACGACGGCGGCGCGGATGGCCTCGTCGTCCTCGACCACGAGGACGCGTGCGGGAGGGAGCATGTGCCGACCCTAGGAGGCGCGGATGGGCGATCCCGGCCGCATGTCCGCCCGGGCGCGGAACTTAAGCGGGACTTCAGATCCGGTGCGGAGCCTGGATCCACGACCGCCGGCGCACCC